>JAQXEN010000057.1 GCA_029250825.1 Porticoccaceae bacterium | reverse complement strand
GGCGGCAGGGGCGATGCCCACGACATTGCCGGCGGCATAGTGGGTTTGCAGGTCGTGCCAATCAATTTTTGCTGTCTCGCCATTTAAGCGGGCAATCAGTTCCTGCTCTTCGTTTTGCTGCACTTCATTATGGTGCTTTGATACCTGCTGATCGGTCATGGCTCAACCCATCCAGTTGCAAAAATTGCGCAGCAGTTGCAGGCCGGCATCAGCACTTTTTTCTGGATGGAATTGCACGGCAAACAAATTTTTATGACTTAGGGCAGCGGCAAAGTTGGTTCCGTAGTTGCAGCGCCCGGCCACGTAGCTCGGGTCTGCGGGCGCCACATAGTAGCTGTGGACGAAATAGAAACGACTGTTCTGCTCAATGCCCTGCCACAGCGGGTGATCAATGCTCTGTTCAACATTATTCCAGCCCATGTGAGGCACTTTGAGTTTGGCACCCTGCTCATCTACTAACTTGTCGCCAAAGAATTTCACTTCGCCAGGCAATAGACCGAGGCAGTCTACACCGCCGTTTTCTTCGCTTCGCTGAAGCAGCGCTTGCATGCCAACACAGATGGCCAATACCGGTTTGGTTTTCATGGCCTGGTTGACCACATCACCCACATTGAGTCGATTGATCTCGCCCATGCAGTCGCGGATAGCACCGACACCGGGAAAGACTACCCGATCGGCGTCTTCAACCACGTTGGGATCGGCGGTAATCGAGACTTTGGCGCCTGGGCAGACGTGCTCAAGGGCTTTGGCGACGGAATGGAGGTTACCCATTCCGTAGTCGATAACGGCAATATGGCTGCGAAAATCACTCATAGGATTACTTCGTGTAGGCCCAAAAAATCAAAGGCTGTGTTAGAACAGGTACTCTTTTTTAATTAAAGAGTACCTTTTGTCGATGGCATTACACCGGCCATACGTGGATCCGCTGAGGCGGCGATTCTGAGGGCGCGACCAAAGGCTTTAAAGATTGTTTCCACCTGGTGGTGAGCGTTAGCACCGCGCAGATTATCGATATGCAGTGAAACCAGCGCGTGATTGACAAAGCCCTGAAAGAATTCACGGGTTAGGTCTACATCAAAGGTGCCAACGTGACTGCGAACAAAATCCGCTTTCATAATCAGTCCGGGACGTCCGGAGAAGTCCATGACAACGCGAGACATGGCTTCATCCAATGGCACATAGGCGTGACCATAACGGGTCAGGCCTTTCTTGTCGCCAATCGCTTCAGCAATTGCCATACCTAGAGTAATGCCGATATCTTCGACTGTGTGGTGATCGTCGATGTGCGTATCACCCACTGCTTGAATATCCAGATCCACTAAACCGTGGCGCGCGATCTGATCGAGCATGTGGTTTAGGAATGGCACTGGGGTATTAAAGTTTGCGACACCGGTTCCATCCAGATTTACCGTTACGGTGATCTGTGATTCCAATGTATTGCGTGTCACTGTCGCGATGCGATCAGCCATGATGTTCTCCAGCAGCGGTGTATTTTTCAGCGAGCTAATTTCAAGCCGCTATTTTAGAGCGGCATTATAACCGTAATTTGTGTTTTTTTTCGAAACAATTAGCTGTTACAAACTTTTCCATGAGATATGCGATCAAAAATTATAAGTGGGTTTTCGCGATTACGCTGAGCCTAGTTTTAGGCTTGGGGCCTGCAGTTGCGTCGGCCCATGCTCATTTTGACAGCGAGTATCAAAACAGCAGCTGTGAACTCTGTGTACTAACCACCATCTTATCTATTGCCAGTATTGATACGGCAGTTGATCATCCACCGCTCAGCTCTGTCGCCGCTATTTAGATTGACCTGAGTATTGCCTGCGCAGCGGTTTAGTCCAACAATCTCGCCCGAGCAACGCCCCAGCACCTGTAAGTTTCGCAACAGAATTTTCGGCTCTAAAAATTACAGGTGAAAAGTGAATATCCAAAATTATATTGGGATTGCCTTATTGGCGACCCTGCCGTACCCGCTGTCAGCTCAAAAAAACACTCACACCAATACCACTACCAATACCAATAAATCTCATTCAGAGCTTGAAGAGGTCATAGAAACGTCTCACCACATCCCAAGTCTATCCAAGAGATCGTCGGCTCCACATCATTATTGCGTGATATTGCACCAGAGGCGGGACGTAATCTGACTGTTGGGGTAAGATACCAGTTTTAATCAAGACGGCTAAATAGCCCGTCTGATTCGGGTCTTAGACGTAGAGGTTATTGTGGGAAGAGTTATTAAGTGGCTGCTTAAAGCAGTGATTTCGCTGTTGGTAATAATTATTTTAGCAGTGGGTTATTTACTGGTAGCTGTAGACCCCAATGACCTCAAACCTGAGATAGAAACTGGCGCCGCTAGTCAGGGTCTTGAGTTGTCGTTAAATGGCAATTTGAGTTGGCAGTTTTTACCTCAGATCGGCGTAGTAGCCGAAAAAGTTGAGTTCGCTCACCGCGGTGTTGCTTCAGGTAGAATTGAGGAGTTGCGACTGTCGGTGAGTTGGACTGAACTGTTCAATATCGATCTGGCCTCTGGCCTATCTTCTAATTACCTGCCAGTGGGCTCAATTACCGTTAGCAACGGGACTATTTTAGTCGCGGAGTTGGCACCCAATACCTTTCCAGTTCAGTTCAAGCAAGTTAATGCCAAGGTTAACAATTTCTCCGTGGCTGGTGATCGCTTTCCCATAAGCGCATCGGCGCAGATATTCTCTGGTCTCGCTCTCGAGCTGCAGGCGGTTGTCGCAGTAGAGGCAAACACCAATAGCTTAGTAATAGAAAAAATCACCGTTGATGACCTCGAGACCTCGATCGGCAATATGCAGGTCAACGGTCATTTTAGTGCTGAAAATAATTTCGCTACAGCTCAGGGTACTCTGGGCAGCAATAGCTTCGATCTGCAGCAGTTGCTCAAAACCATCAGCATTAACTTTCCTGTGGTGAAATCCCCCGCTATGTCATCTGCGGACGCACTCACCGCGGTGGCGTGGAACAGCAGTTTTAATAGCGACGCAGAGGGTCTTTCGAGTATTAACACGCAGCTCAATATAGACGGCCAAGTGCTCAGCATTGCCAGTAAAATAGACCACAGTATCAACAATCTATTTATGCGGGTCACCGGCGATCAGTTTGATATAAGCGACTATTTGGCAGCTAATAGCAGTAATAGCCAACAAAACGGTGCGCTATTTGCACCTCTTGCGATCCCCTTTGCCCTATGGCTAGGACGCAGTCAGATGGAGCTATCCCTGGGCAAGCTAAACCTTCCCAACTTCGAGGCCAACAATATCTATATCAATCTATTTGGCAATCAGAAGGTACTGCGCCTCAGTTCATTTAACAGCGATATTTTTAGCGGTCAGATAAATGCCACTGGACGCCTAGATATGCGCCCCAGTTCGCCGACATTTGCTTTGCAGACCTCGCTGACAAATATAGATTTAGAGACGGCATTGCCCAGCATTGCCGACAGCAGTGATATCACCGGCCTATTGAGCCTTGAAGCCTCAATTGAGGGCGCCGGCAATAGTGCCGATGAGATTATTGCCGCTCTGCGCGGTGAAGGCGATATGACTATTGCCGATCCGCGCTATGCCGCGATTAATGCGGAAGAGATGTTTTGTAATGCTGCGGCACTGTTTGGCAGTGATATTAGCAATAGTAGCTGGCCCCAAGGCACCCAGTTTAAAACCCTTACCGGCTCCTTTCAGCTCAGCGATGGCAAACTACTGTTTAAAGATATGAACAGTGCCACCGGCAATCTTACGATCAAATCTCGTGGCACTCTGGAGTTGGCCCAACAGCGCTTTAAGATTATTGCCGACACTAGAGTTAATGGCAGCAGAACAAGCGCTTCAGGCTGCTCGGTGAACAAACGTCTACAAAACCGCAGCCTGCCATTTATATGTAGTGGGAGTTTTGACCAAGGTGGCAACACAAGCTGTAAGCCTGACGATAATTTAATCAGAGATTTGCTTAAAGGCAGTGTCTATGAGCAGCTTGGCGAAAAGCTATTTAAAACGCCGGTGACCAGTGATGGCAACGAAGAGCAACAGAGCGATCCACTAAAAAGCTTGCTCAAAGGCATCTTCAATAAGAACCTTAAATAGAGTGCCACCCATAGCGAGCAGCCAAAATATGCGCCCCGCGCAATTCCAAAAAGCCGTACTCGACTGGTTTGATCAATACGGTCGTACCAACCTGCCCTGGCAACAGGACACTGGAGCCTATCCGGTATGGGTTTCGGAGATCATGCTGCAGCAGACTCAGGTGGCCACCGTTATCCCCTATTTTGAGCGCTTTATGCGGAGCTTTCCCACTGTCCATGACCTCGCCGCTGCACCCTTGGATGAAGTACTGCATCACTGGACTGGTTTGGGTTACTACGCTCGGGCACGGAATCTGCACAAGACTGCGCAGCAAGTCGTCACTGAGTTCCAGGGCCAGTTTCCGGACAATGTGACCCAGCTTATCGAACTGCCAGGAATTGGTCGCTCCACTGCCGGAGCCATCAGCTCCATAGCCTTTAAGAATCAAGCCAGCATTCTCGATGGTAACGTCAAACGCGTGTTAGCCCGCTTTAGCGCTACCGAAGGCTGGCCCGGGAAGCGCGAAGTAGTTGAAAAACTCTGGTTGATCGCCGAAACCTTTACGCCACTAGAGCGCATCGCTGACTACACTCAGGCGATGATGGATCTTGGGGCAACCCTTTGCACCCGATCATCCCCAAGCTGTAGCGAGTGCCCACTAATGGGCCATTGCGCGGCCTTTAAGCAGGGCAATCCAAAGGATTACCCTGGCAAGAAGGCAAAGAAAAAGCTGCCGATTAAGACAGCCTATTTTTTGATATTGAGTAATGAACGGGGCGAGCTGCTGTTGGAACAGAATCCACCGATAGGGCTCTGGGGTGGCCTGTGGATTTTCCCCCAGTGTGAATCGGAGGCTGAGATTGCCGAGCTCTATTTGAGACTCGGCGTCAGGCCAGAGACGGAAGAAATTTTTGAAGTGAAACGCCATACTTTTAGCCACTTCCACCTCGACTATCAACCGGTGCGCGCAACAATTGCCAGTGCAGCAACATCTGCACTACAGGTTGCTGAGTCGCCTAATCAAGTCTGGTATAACCCGCAGAATCCACTATCATTGGGAATGCCTGCACCGATCAAAGCGCTGCTTGCCAATATCGCCTAAAATCAATTGAACACACCGTTTTTAAGACTCACATTCACATAGAGGTTAGTTATGGCTCGCACAGTATTATGCCGCAAGCTCAAGAAAGAACTCCCCGGCTTAGAATTACCCCCCTTTCCTGGCAAAGCGGGAGAAGATATTTTCTACAATGTATCGAAACAGGCTTGGGCTGAGTGGATGACGCACCAGACCACACTGATCAATGAAAAGCACCTCAGCATGATGGATTTGACCGCCCGAACCTACCTTGCTGAACAGCGTCTAAAGTACTTTGCCGGAGAAGAATTCGATAAGGCTGACGGATACGTGCCACCAACCGAATAATCCCTTGACGAAGCGCATTTCAAACGCTTTAATACGCGCCTCTCGAGATATGAGCAAGTTTGTCGAGACGCCCGGTTAGCTCAGTTGGTAGAGCAGAGGATTGAAAATCCTCGTGTCCTTGGTTCGATTCCGAGACCGGGCACCATAATATTAAAGAGCCTCAGTTAGCGCTGGGGCTTTTTTGTTTCCGTAAGAGAATCATCGAACGGTTAGATGGACTCGCGCCAAAGCGCTTCGGAGTTGCACCCCGCCTTCGCAAAGCGAATGCGCCCAAAATGCTGCGCATTTAGTCCGAGGCCTAGATTGAATAATCTATAGAGAAACCTCAATCTAATTAATCTGTCATCCCGACAGAGCGAAGCAACAAGGGATTTTGAGATCTCTCACGTGCGTTCGAGATGACAGTGCCGGGACATTCGTCTGGGTCATCCCGACAGAGCGAAGCGACGAGGGATCTCGAGATGACAGTGCAGGGACATACATCTGGGTCATCCCGACAGAACGAAGTGACGGGAGATCTTTACCACCGGCAGATTAGCTAATTAACTTCTCAAGATCTTGCGGGGATGATATAGACAGACTCAAGTCTTTCAACAGTCCATTCTCAATACTGTAAATCCAGGCATGTACTGACAGATCCACACCATTCTTCCAAGCACTCTGCACAACAGTGGAATTACACACATTGGCCGCCTGCTCTAAAACATTTAACTCACAGAGCCTATTGAATTTTTCATCGCCTTCTAACTGATTCAACTCCTCAGCATGAAAACGGCTAACGTCTTTAATATGCCCCAGCCAGTTATCAATTAAGCCATTCTCTTCATTGCCCATAGCCGCTTTGATGCCGCCACAACCATAGTGGCCGCAGACAACAATATGCTTAACCTTGAGGGCCTCAACAGCATATTGAATGACTGACAGACAATTGAGATCTGAGTGAACGGCAACATTGGCAATATTGCGGTGAACGAAAATTTCACCGGGAGGAAGCGCGACTATCTGATTGGCTGGAACTCGACTATCTGAGCAACCAATCCAGAGATACTCAGGAGCCTGCTGCTTGGACAGGTCAGTGAAAAAATCTGGGTTCTTATCCTTAACGTCGCTGGCCCATTTAACGTTTCGTTCAAACAAATGTGATAAATTTTTCAAAGCCGGATCTTCCTATTCAGGGCTGCTACAAGGAGAGTGGTAAGCATCGTATTCTACAGATAGCGGGCCAAATTAATAGCCACTCTAGGTTAATAACCGCTGAGAAGAATCCCTGCTGGAGTAGTAGGATCGGGCCGTGCACGGGTGAAAGCACGCATCAGAGATCGACTAATATCTTCACCTAAGTATGCAGCCAACTTCTCTTCACGGCTCTGAGCTGCCGCTCTAATCATCTTAATACCCTGCTGGGGATCGGTCTGACGGACAAAGTAGCCCTCAATCATCTCTTCTTCGCTATCCGAGATAATCTGATAGGCAGCCAATATCTGACTCTCGGTTAGGTAATAGCGCTCACCAGCAGCCTTAAATTGGGCAAATCGGTTGTCCAAATTGGCAAGAATTTTCAAGGCGTCCTCATGACCCATTAACTGCTTGAGTTTGTTGCGCTGAGCCATCAGAGTATTGGCATCAAAGGCGTAGCCCTGCTGACTATCATAGATAGGCGCCAGAGCCACATAGCTGTCGCGAAAGCTCTGCTCGCTAAAACTCACACCACTATTCACCAGTCTGGCGGCCAGAGAGGAGTAACGCAGGCGATACTCTAAAGCACCCGCCTCGGTGAGTATTTCTGCGCTGACCAGCTCATCGACTCGGGATGCCAGCTCTGCGGCAATTGTGTTCTTTTGAGCGCGCAGCTGATATTCACGCAATGCGATCTGATCTCTGGACGTTAGAAAGCTCAGAGGTACCAGCTCAGAAGAAGTTTCTTGCAGGGTCTTGTCCACCTCATTTGGGTCATCAAACAAACCTGTCAGGGTGTCGCGCAGCGCCCTCTCAGCTTCTATCTTAGCTTCAATCTGCTGCGCCAAGGCCTCGGTATTATCAGCTTGCCAGTAGTGGCCAAGACTCCCCTCTAACCGAATAACATTCTCAGCTTTTAACTCCTGCAAGATCAGCATGCTCGCCTGCTTGTCACTCAGACCCATTCTCCGCAGTTGCGTTAGATCACTGTGCTGATAAGCCGGATATAAACCGCTATCAAGTTGAGCAAGCTGATCGCCGGAAAGCTCATTGACCGATGCGGTAGAGTCACTATTGTTTGCCGTATTACTCGCAGCATTAGTGGTATAGAGATAGCTGATCGCCGCTAGATTTAGCAGCAATGATAGTGCCAATATTATCTTGAATTTCATATTCACCCTTTTATACAAAGTTAATTTCCATATAACCTGTATTGAATATAGGTGAGATTTGCTGAGTCTGCCGAGGGTATCTGCTGCTCGGCTTGGGACTAGATGTATCGAAGGCTCAATACTTAATGCTGATTCCAAGTCTGCTCAGCAACACTAAGAGAACCGCCATTATCCCTATCCCAGCCTTTGGCAAAGGTATTGGTGAGCTCAATAAAACCATCTCCAGCCTGATTGTTTTTCGGTGTGGCCCGAAGTGTGTAGGTGGAGGCAGAGGAGGCCTGTACAGCAATATCATAGGACTTGGTGCCGCTGTCTCGGGGCGATTCTCGCAGTTGCGCGGGAAGTGTAACGGCAGTGCCATCGGTGTCTTGATCGTAGCGGTTATTTTCGGTGTAAAAGCGTTCCATAAACTGTGCGGCTTCCACCAATACCGCCTGTGCGTCAGTGCGTCGCGATTGAGTCACTTGATTGAGATAACTGGGGTAGGCGATTGAGCCGAGGATGGCGACAATAACTACCACGATCATTAGCTCTAAGAGACTAAAGCCACCGATGGTTCTCTGTCCTGCTGGGCTGTTAATTTTACTCATGTTGGATACTCTCTATCTCAGGGCTATCCATTTAATCGCCTTGCTATTACCAGGCTCCACATAAAGCCAGATACGGTTTCCGAGCTTTAAATTAGCCAGGGCAATAGGCCTATTCTGAGCATCGTAGATCGGCGTATTAAAGGGCACAAAAAACTCTCGATCACTGGCGACAAAAAGACGTTCTTTAATATCGATATAATCAATACTGACCGAGTACTTTCGCCAATTTGGATCGATCTCCAAGTCAGCTACTGCCGTCATCGAGGCCAGTGACAATATCAGGGCTAGCCAGAAGTGATTAATACGAGTGAGATAACTGTCCATTTAAACTTCCCTATTTAGCGGATTTCTCGCCAAGGTGTCTGGCGATTGCGACCGGAATCTTCGAGTATGGATTCGAGATTGCCCTTAGATGTGGTGACATATTTAGATTCCGTGCGACCATCCGGGTGATTAACAATGCCGGGGCGAGAGAGAATGCCAGCGTTAATTCGCTGAATACCAGAACCGTGAACATAGTTATCGTTGCCATCCCCGTCTACATCGCCAATATTGATCATATCGGCATCGTTAAATTGACGGTCTTTATTAAAGTCGAACACAGACTGATCGAGACGACCGCCGTTCAGCGCATCCACTTCCATAAGCCAACTGCTGCCCTCACCATCGCAGGGATCGCTGGCCGGGGTCAGGGTGACAAAGATTACCCGACCATCACGCAGGGTCGGTGGCTGCTGAACACGCTCTCCGGATTCAGGGAGATCTATATACCAACCTAGTTTCTCGGCGGCAGTCACTGGATTGCTGCCATCGTCCCATTCAATCGCGGTATCCGATACCACTCTGGCGCGCAGATCCGTGGCCGGCGCACTAAAGGTTGTGATAGTTTGTTCGAGTAGATCTCCCCGATCAAAGCCATTGCTATTGTTGGCCTCGCGATCCCAGATAGCATAGAAAGTCTGCTGGCTGCTGTCGGTGAGATCGCTTTTCCCGAGATACTGGCCAGTCCCAAAATAAACCATAAAACCATCGGACGTGGGGTGACTTTTCACTTTTAAATCAGAGGTGATTGGCTGGGCGACACCAGAGACCTCAGCGACAAACAGCGGTTGTGGGCTGCTACTGGAACCATAGTCAGTGCCCCAATTATTGGTATTACTGCTGGAGAGGTCAAAGGCCCAGACATTGCCAAATAGATCCGCCCCATAGAGGCGATCAACAATAAAGTCACCATCGGCATCCACAACACTGGTGCCAATAATGCCATTGGGACGAGACAGTCCCTTTGGGTCATCGGCGCTGCCGACTTTGGTATCGAGCTTTTTAATAACGCTGCCATCTTCAGCATCGAGAATAAAAATAACCCCATTGCCGGTAGTGCTGGCATTGCCGTCCGCTTCAGTTGAGTTGATACCATTGCCGACAATCACACCCCACTTGCCATTGGCCAGACGCACCAATGAGGGTTTAGAAAAACTATAACCCAAGTCAGCATCGTCCTGATCGGTAAACTCCCAGCGTGCGATCGCCGCCGCATTGCTCTCGGAAAAACCCGTGGGATCAGTAATATCGAGGGCGAAATACCCCTGCCCGCCAGTCCCGAGCCCGGAGATCAATAAACTGTGCCAACTGCTGCCATAGTAAGCGTCATTATAGGTTATGGGGCCATCGACAAAATTTATATGGCTGTAGTCTGGAAGCGATAACTGCCATAAATTATCAAATATTGAAGCCGGAACATAGGCGAGCTTTTCTCTACCATCTGCGGTATTAAAACCATGCAGCATGCCATCGTTGGCACCCACATAAACCATCGCCATGCGACTTTTATAACTGGTTTTAAACGCTGCATAACTGCTGCCCTCAGGGAAATCGGTAGAGGAAAAATAAAACCTGTCAGGTGGGCCCACATAGGTCGGGATTGAGGCAATAATATCTCCCAATACTGACTTGCGGTTGCGGAACTCTCCGCCATTGCCTTTGGCTATCTCTTGACCACGGGCGCCGCGCAAATATTTCAAACGTGCGCTGCCGCGATCATTATTCGGCTGTTTTAACGAGGCCTTGCGCACAGAACCCAGCGCAGATGCCCAGCGAAAAGGTATCGGCGTGCCATCATCGTGACGGGTAATAATTACTCGATCACCCTGTTTTGTTTTTGAGATATTCCTCCCCAATTCAGGACAGAATCCTCCGGTTAACCTGCAAGCTGCATCCCATGCGGAAGAACAAATATCACCCAACGCTATGGGACCACAGTTGGTACCATCTGAAATAGGTTGGGCAATCAAACTACCGGTCCAATCGTTGGTGGTGAAGCGGGCAAAAAACAGTGCGGTATCTGATGAAATAGTTCCAGAGTTAAGTGCTGCGGTGGCAAATGACCCGATGCGCTTAAGCACACTGTTAATCACATCGGTAAAGGCGGCCACCAGATCCTGAGGATTCTGTGCCGAGAGATAGGTGCCACGGGAATTGATTGAGGCGTGCCAGAGATCATCGACTTTCGCCTGTTCATTGCCACCACTTGCCGAAGGCCAGTTCAGAGTGCCATCGAGTAAGTCATCGTAGTCATCGGGAAAATCCCGCTCCCCAGAGACACCCAGACCAATCATAAAGTTAACCATATGCTGCCAACTGGCGGGATCGTTCACCGGGTTCCAAAAAATATCGTTATTGTCGGTGCTACCGTTGCCATCGATATCCGAAGACAGATCACTGACGCTAACGGGAACATTATTAGTCGCAGTGGGCCGTAAATCTCGATACCAGTAATGAAAAGCAACATCACCCAAATAGGTTGAATTACCGTCTTTAAATGGCGCTCGGGGCACATAGTTAGTAACGCCGTAGTCGTTGGCTAAAATACTGTGGCTGCTGTTATCGGAGTTATTAATTCCCGATGGAGAACCGCTATTCCACTCACCATCGGTCATCATAATGTGGAAATTCTGCCGACAGGAGCGCTCAGTTGAACTGCTATCCGATGGATTGTCTCTGTAGGGAGCCGTTGTCTCGAAGTATTGTCCCGCCTTATTCATCGCCGTTAACAATGGTGTACCGCCATCGGCTGGCAGACTTAGCAACCAGTTAAAGAAGGTCTCCCGGCGTGTTCCAGAAAATGCTTCGACCCCCGTGAAGGTGCTGTTATTAATGCGCTGATAGCCGACCCGAATATTCGAATTAAAATGAGAGAAAGCGAGAGATGCAGCGGTCTTAGTGACATAAACACGCTTTCGATAGTAGGAGTACCAGTTGGCAAAATTCGTTCGTTCGTCGGCGCTATCGGTAACACCGGAGCCCGATGTAGAGCTGACAACAACTTTGCTATAGCAGTCATCATCACTCGCTGTGCCGTTGCAATTATTCAGCGAATTATCAAATGCATAGTAGTAGGCAGCTTCCGATGTTGAACTAGAGTAGCGGTTGTAAAATCCATCAGAATCATTCGATGCACCGCAGTGGTCTTGACCAATGCCGCCCCAACTTGGCCTATAAGTGGTGGAAAGGTTTTTAGTACAGCTACCAGTGCCGGTTTTGTTAAAGCCATCATCCCAAGCCGCTGTAAATGAAGCGTTGCCCAAACTGACACCCTCTTCGTCCACTGGTGGGTCATAGAGAATCTCTGGGTCGTAATAAATTTTATTGAATGCCGAGGATTTAGCTCTTTTGGTGGATGGGTAATCACCGACACTGGTGGGCATAAATGACCAGGCCATACTGCCGGAATCATCCATGGTTAGAACAATATTTGGATCGACTCCAGCAAGGGTGAAGAGCGGCGTATCGCTGAGTTCAAACTGCTCGGCCAATGTTTGCCCGCTGGCGCTTAGGGCGGTTATCAGCAGAAAGCAGTGAAGAAAAAGCCGCTCACCTCTAAATTGTCTTTTCATCGATTAAACGCCTCAATTATTGTGCTTTTCCAATGTTGTTTGCAGAATCGAACGGGCCCCTGCTGAACGGCCACTGCCGAGAGCTGAAACACGGTAATAAAATACGCCAGTAAGTGTCGCCAAGGTGTCCGGATCATTATCTGAGGGTTCAAACCCTGATTCTTCGATAACATATCGCGGCATGGCATAGAGATCGTCAAACAGGTCGGTAGAACTTCCCGAACTGCTGCCGTAAATCAGCCCACTGGTCGACCAGTCAAAGCTAGATGAGCCGATAGCGTCTGAAACAGAGCCTGTTTGCCAGACACCACTGGTACCATCGGCGCTCGCTTCAATTAAATCCGGTTGGAATAAAAACCACTGTGCGGCATCGATTAGTGCAGATTCGGCGGCCTGGAAAGCGCGGGATTGCTCCCATTGATTGGAGGCCATACGCTCTTCCATCGCGGTGCCGCGCATCGATGAGATACCCAACATTGACAACACCAGCATATAAATCATTACCGAGATTAAGACTGCACCTTTTTGCTGTGAAATCATTTTTGGCCTCATTTAATTAATCCGATTGCGCAGCGCGGCATAGCTCCAGAACGCTTTGCGCAATCGCATATCATTTCCTGTATTCGCCTCAGCACCATCAAAACTAAATGACCTCGACTCGCTGGCAACGCCATTTTCTGAACGTAGCAAGAGGCCAACACGAACTCCAATGACCGCCTCCCAATCCACTACTGCAGTGGCATCCACATAGCCATCCGGCTGTTGATCACCGTCGCTGTCTTCGGCGAGCATAAACTGCAGATTTTCAATACCCTGAGTTAGCAGAGTGACGCTATTACTGTTTAGTGAGTATTGGTAGAGACTGGTTTCACCAGCGGCATCTTGGGCGACAAAATAGCTGTGGGAGTCAAAGAATAATATTTGAGCATCAGACTGATATGCTTTGGAAAGTCGATTGGTTGTATTGGTACTGTTGGCGTGGGCAATGGTCACGGTGGAGCCACTGGAGACCGATGTGGCGCGAAATAGATCGGCGCTGGAACAGTCAGAAATCAAGATCAGATCGTCAGCCACCAACCCATCAGGGTTGGAAGTGATCTGAATATTGGCATTGTCCGCAGTCATATTGCTGGTTAAGGATACACCGCTGCCACGAGTCGATTGCAGAGTAATTACATCAGTGCCGGCGACTCGTGTCAGGGTGGTTGGATTGTTCCAACCAACACCGTTATCAAAAACACTTAAACCATCACCGAAGCTGACAAATGCCGGTGGAGAGTTGGCAATAATATTCGGCGTAATATCTTCCATGCTGCGACAGCCAACATATCCAGACATGCGAATATCATAGAGCAGCGCATCGGTGGCATGACGACCATTTTCCTGCACCCGAGCCATCTGCTCGTTCACCGCGAACATCTGCTTGCTGCCGCCATAGACATAAATCATCGCCGCCAGCAAAATAAACTGAATGGCCATAGCCACCAGTAACTCCACCATACTGAGGCCAGTCTGATATGCAAACGAACTGTTTAAATGTCGAGGACGCACTATTGCAACCTCACCGTAAGACTAAACTGCTGGCTGCCGCCGCCGGCCAAACCGCGGCTGTCATCCCACTGCACCACCAAACTACAGATCTGAGTTGCCGAAAAACAGGCTATGGAACCTACTCCGGAGGGCAATATTACAGCCAGATCAGAGCGCCATTGAGTCAGATCGACCACTTCAATACCGCCACTGATGGGTGCCGATGCCGTCAGTGCCAAATCGTAATCACCATTAATCGCAGCGCTTGAGTTGGCGCGCAACTGATCAACCATGCCATTGGCCGCTACAGCAGCCTGACTGCGCAGATAGGCACTATGGGTATTAGTCACTGCGCTAAGTTGCATTTTCGTCACGCTGAACAGTCCGACCACTGAGATCAGAATAGCAATCAAAACTTCAATCATACTGACCCCTGACTGACGATAGTCTAGCCCTTTTAAATTCGTCATTAGCTACAGTCTCCATGGCTAATAGCTCCGCGACCACTGGGCTGCAAAGAAATAATTCGTGAGTCAATGGCATCGCAATCTCCCGGATCGAGGATCAAGACAAACGAGGCATTACTGGGAGACAGAGATCCCCTAGAGGTGAAGGCAATATAGGTATCTGTGGGAGCGTTAGTGGCTACGATAGCCAGACTGCCATCGCCATTTAACGCCTCCCACTGCATTAAAATATCTGCAGCATCAGTGAAGTCTGAGTCATTATTGGTGTCGGCAACCAAATTCCAACCGCCGCTCCAGTCGCTGCCAGCAACCGAGACCAAGCGCACCTCAGCGCCACGTTTAATCGCCTCACTGCGCGCCATATTGAAACCATAAAGCAGATCATTGGCTTGAGAGGTGACACGGTTATTATCGATAAATGTCATATATGAGGGCACGCCAACGGCCAGCAGAATTGCTGCAATCGACAGTGTTACAAGTAGTTCCAACAGAGTGAAACCCCTGCATTTACTAACACCAACCTGTGCATCCATTACTCTAAACCTACATCCGATGTAATTGTATTAGCGCTTTTTCATGCCAACGGCATACCACCTATTTACGCCCCATCCCGAGGCAAAACTTGGCGGAATAATAACAACTGCTTAAAAGTATGGATGTGATAGTACTCACAACTACTTTGGATTCAGTCGATTTTTTTAGAAAATTAATCAATAACTTACCGGCAGTGTAGGCCTTAGACGTAACGAACGCACAACAACTGGGTACCCTCAGTATCAAACCGGGAGCTATTTTGGATGCCGGGAGCTATTTGGATGGAATCAGAACTGACTGCTACTGTTTATAGCAGCAAGAACAGGTCAGATATAAAATTATTGCAGGTTAACCAAATGCTTCATGCTCTGGCTAGAGGGAATTTCAATGCAGGCTTATTCCCAGTAGCGGGACTTGGAATGCTTCGCTCGGATTTTAACAAATGGTCTGAGACTTTGGAGTGGTGCCATGGTGAAGCGATTACCTAAGCTTCTATTGATCACTACTCTACTCATTAATTAATAGCCCGGCAGTGTCTTTCGGCTCATCCATCTCCGAAACAGTCCCTGAGCCCAACAGCACGCCAATCCAGCGTGTCTCATCCTGATTTTCCAGGGCAATTTTGATCATAATTGTCAGGGGGATCGACAGTAGCATACCCACTGGACCCAACACCCAGCCCCAGAGTACCAAGGAGACAAAGACCACCAGTGGCGAGAGATTTAAACCCTTACCCATCCAGCGCGGCTCGACTGCATTGCCCATTACCAAGTTAACCACTACAAATCCGGCGAGGGTTAGGCCGGCGGGAAATACTCCCAGTTGAACCGTGGCCAAAAGAACCGCTGGCACCGCAGCGATAAAGGAACCCACAGTGGGAACAAAGTTAAGTAGGAAGGCGATCAAGCCCCAGAGCACGGCGTAGTCCACGCCCAAAATCGTCAGCCAGATAAAAATCAGCAGGCCAGTGACTAAGCTGATGCCGGTTTTAATCGCCAGATAGCTGTGCACACTTTCTGAGAAACGGTTGAGCCATTCTTCCGAGACATCTTTGCCCCGAGCCAAACGCAGCTTTTCGCCGAAACCGACATTTTCTGTAAGGATAAAAATGACCGTTAAAAGAATCATGACGGCATTGGTCATAACACTGCCAAAGGAAGCCAGAGTACTGCCGGCAAAGGACATCACCACACTGGGATCAAAGCTGCTCTGCCACTGCTGAGGATCTATATCAATACCGCGCAGGCTCAGCCAGGCCTGAGCCTTGTAGCTCATGGCAGATAGCTTTTCGGAATACAGAGGAATGTCCTGACGGAAGTTTTCCACCGAAGAGCCAATCACGGCAGTCAGCACTAAACCCACCAACATAATCAATACCACAATCATAAGGATTGCTACAGCGCTGGGAATGCTGCGGTTTTTTAGCCAGCTCAACAGCGGCGAGACAATCATGGCGATAAATACGGCCAACAAAAAAGGTACCAACAGTTCGCCGGCCATTTTTAGGCCGGTGACAACCACCACAAAGGCGGCGGCGATAACCAAAAACCGTGCGATGGGAGAGGTCTTTTCAATCATGGTGGTGTTCCTTGTCTGGCAATAATTCATTATTAATGCGCGTTAATATGGCGCTCAACTCACTGCGGCCCATCGAGGAAAAGTACACTCGGTCATCGCGCAGGCTCATCTCGCGCTCGGCTAACATAGCACATTGCAGGCGTATCTCATCGAGGTCCGGATTATGCCGGATGGTCATACCAATAAATACATCCCAATCGGCTTCAGTGGCCTGCCCCTCGAGCACTGATTCAAGTAAGACTTTGACATTAATCGGTTCGACACGATAGATCGGCAGGCCGATATAACGAAAGACCAGCAGTGCAATCAGGATCAGTGCGAAGGAGAGTATCAGGGTAATGATAAAGTTCATTAGTCCAGCTTAAGCAAGACTTAGGCAAAGAACAATAATTTGATCGCCATCAACAGGGTAACGGTGGTGATAATGGGCTGCACCAAACTGCTGCCACGTTGCATAACTAGATTGGAACCTAAGCGCGCGCCGATCATCTGGGCCACAGACATGGCAATTGCCAGCCCCCACAAAACATGGCCGCCAGTAATAAATATCACTGCCGAAGTACCATTGACCACCAGAATCATCAGCTTGGTTTCAGCGGTGGCGGTCACCAGATTGCGGGCCACCAACCAGACCAGCAAAAAGGGGAATATCGACCCCATGGCGGGACCAAAGAAACCTCCATAAAATCCCATTCCCAATCCCGCGGTACAGGCAAACCAGCCCTGACTGATTTTGGGCTGTGAATCGCGAGGGGATATTTTCGGCATTGTTAGAAAATAGATAGCTATGGCGATCAGTAGAAAGGGGATTAGCTTTAATAGGATCTCGCTATCCAGCTGTTGTACCGCCAGAGTGCCGGTTACTGAACCGATAAAGCCCAAAAATAAGACAGGTATCAAAGGCTTGATATCGATATGGCCGTGCCGAAAGAAATTCCATGCCGAGGACAGTGTACCGATGGAACTTTGGACTTTATTGGTGGCTAAGGCACTTAAGGGAGGCAGGCCTGCCCACAACAACGCAGGCAGTGTAAGAATACCGCCAGAGCCGGCGATAGACGAGATCAGTCCGGCAAAAAAGGCAACGCCAACCAAAGAGGCTTGGGTAACAGTTGATAAGTCCATTTAAACAGGTCCCTCTGATTTAGGGGGCTAAGGTCTAAAATTGGTCCGGATATTTACCTTCGTAGCGACCATAAAATTCTTGCAGAGTCGCAATATCGGCGTCGTGATCGCCGGTGGGTTCAAACATCTGATCCAGCACAATGCGCTTGCCGGGAAAATCTAGGCCAACCAAAAAAATCTTACAGTCAATGGCATCGGCAATACGCAAGAATCCGGTTTTCCATGTCGCAACTTTTTTACGCGTTCCTTCAGGGGCCAATCCAATAACAATGCCCTTATCCTTTGCCACTAGGCGAGCGACATTATCGACTATTGATTCCGGCTGACCACGGTTAACCGGAATGCCACCGAGCCATTCCATAAACCAGGTCACACCGGGCATAAAAATCGTGTGTTTGCCGAGCCAGCGCAGCTTGATATTGAGCCCAAGAATCGCTGCCATAGCATAGACAAAGTCCCAGTTGGAGGTATGCGGTGCCCCAATAATCAGTAACCGCTCGTGATTGGGAATTTTACCCTCCACATGCCAGCCAAAGACACGCAACACTGTTCGCCCAAACCACATGGCAAAGGCCGAGCGATTGGCGCGCAGATGCACTGGCGTCATATCCTGGCTTACAGGTACTGTTTTACTGCTCATCCTGACCTCTCTTAACTCTTATTATTTTTGTAGGCGGGGCTATTAATGCTCTCTTGTCGAGCGAAATGCTATTTCAGGGTAACGCTCTTCAGTCAGAGACAAGTTGACTCTGGTGGGCGCCAGATAAGTTAGATGACCACCCCCGTCGACTGCCAAATTATCTTGGGTTTTATTTTTAAATGACTCAAGCTGTTTGTTATCTGAGCACTCAGTCCAGCGCGCAGAATGAACATTAACCGCTTCATAGATCGCTTCAACACCGTACTCTTCGCGCAGTCGATAGGCTACCACTTCAAACTGTAACTGGCCCACAGCTCCAACAATAATGTCATTATTGCGAAACGGGAAGAAAACCTGGGTGCTGCCCTCTTCCGAAAGCTGGCGAATACCATTTTGTAGCTGCTTTGCTCTGAGGGGATCTTTTAGACGAATGCGTTTAAACAGTTCCGGGGCAAAATGCGGGATGCCACTAAACTTCAGCTCTTCGCCTTCAGTAAAGGCATCACCAATCTGGATCGAGCCGTGGTTGTGCAGGCCGATAATATCGCCAGCATGGGCCTCCTCGAGAGAGACTCGCTCACCGGCTTTAAAGCTAAAGGCATCGGCAATACGCACAGTCTTGCCAGTGCGCACATGCTTCATTTTCATACCCTTGGTGTACTTGCCCGAGCAGATACGCAGGAAGGCGATGCGGTCACGGTGTTTGGGATCCATATTGGCCTGAATTTTAAATACAAAACCGCTAAAAGCGTCCTCTTCTGCCAATACTTCACGTTTATCCGAGGGACGGGGCTGCGGCTGCGGCGCCCAGCGCACAAAATCATCGAGCATTTCGCGGACACCAAAATTACCCAGAGCGGTACCGAAAAACACTGGCGTCATACGCCCAGCGAGCAACTCGTCCATATCAAATACATTGGTCGCGCCCTTAACCAGCTCCAACTCTTCGAGCACATCCTCAGCATAATCACCCAGCGCCTCGCGAGCTTCTGGAGAATCCAGACCTTTGATCTGAATATCATCCATCAGAGTGTGGCCCTTGCCCTGCACATAGACATGGATAGTATCAGTGTAGAGATTGTAGACACCACGAAAACCTCGGCCCATGCCGATTGGCCAATTAATCGGCGCAGCTTTAATTTTTAAAACGCTCTCGACCTCATCTAATAGCTCAATAGGGTCGCGAATTTCCCGATCCATCTTGTTCACAAAGGTAAAGATTGGCGTGTCTCGCAAACGGCAGACATCCATTAATTTAATCGTTCGGGCTTCCACACCTTTGGCGCCATCAATCACCATCAGCGATGAATCTACCGCTGTCAGTGTGCGATAGGTATCTTCAGAGAAATCTTCGTGGCCCGGTGTATCCAGCAGATTGACCATGCAATCGTGATAGGGAAACTGCATCACTGAAGAGGTCAC
>JAQXEN010000020.1 GCA_029250825.1 Porticoccaceae bacterium | reverse complement strand
CTAACATTTCCAGGTACTCTTCAGATCCAAAGCCGCCGCAATCTTCTGCAAGAAGGTCAGCTTTGTTGAGGAATACTAATACGTAAGGTACACCGACCTGACGTGACAGCAGAATGTGCTCGCGAGTCTGTGGCATTGGGCCATCAGTTGCGCCACATACTAAAATTGCGCCATCCATCTGGGCAGCACCGGTGATCATGTTTTTAACATAATCGGCGTGACCTGGGCAGTCTACGTGTGCGTAGTGACGATCAGGGGAATCATACTCAACGTGTGCTGTTGAGATTGTAATACCGCGCTCGCGCTCTTCAGGTGCATTATCGATCTGATCGAAGGCTTTCATTTCGCCGCCGTAAACTTCTGCACAAACTCGTGTCATTGCAGCAGTCAAAGTAGTCTTACCATGATCGACGTGACCAATGGTGCCTACGTTGACGTGCGGCTTACTTCTTTCAAATTTTTCTTTTGCCATCTCAGTGTCTCCTAATCGGAACATTAGCGGGCCGTTAACCTAACTTAACTAATGCCCTGAACTTTAAATCTAGAGGCTTAAGTCTGGCTGTTTATATTCAGCCGCTTAAACCAACTACTCGTACTACTACTTATTACACACGTGAAAACTGTGTTTTCACGAATATATGGAGCTCATAACCGGACTTGAACCGGTGACCTCTTCCTTACCAAGGAAGTGCTCTACCGCTGAGCTATATGAGCACAAACCTTTACCAAAAACTGGAGCGGGCAGCGGGAATCGAACCCGCATCATCAGCTTGGAAGGCTGAGGTTCTACCATTAAACTATGCCCGCTTGAACTTACAAAGCCTTCAAGTCGCGCCGATCCCTGTCACCCCAAAATTCCAGCTTCAGGACACGCTTGCTCTTGCTTAACTATGGTGGCGGGAGATGGATTATTCGGCTCTGCGAGCCTCACCCTCCGGGCCGTCACTGTCGTGACGTTCAAGTAGCTAAAGCTACTTGTCGTACCAAGGTGGCTCTAATCCACCTCCACACACTGACTACTTTGCTAACTCAGCACAAAACGTGCTTTATCCAACTATGGTGGCGGGAGGTGGATTCGAACCACCGAAGCTTTCGCGTCAGATTTACAGTCTGATCCCTTTGGCCGCTCGGGAATCCCGCCTACAAGTTAAACTTTTTACTCTTTTATAACGCTTTTGCTGTTTAAAAAGCGAGTAAATCTGGGCATCTTGCCAAAAACGTTCCAGCAGCTTCGAGCCTGAGTTCGCCAATCAGCAGCTTGTCAGCGCAAGAAAACTACAAAATGCCTAAAAAAGTTCCGTTTATTTTCTTTGCCGAGAAAAATATTATTAACAATATCAATCTCTTAGCTTAAGAAATGGAGCTGGCGAGAGGAGTCGAACCCCCGACCGGCTGATTACAAGTCAGCTGCTCTACCAACTGAGCTACGCCAGCATCACAATAACGGAGCGCGATTCTAGTTAAACTTCAGCGTATTAGCAACCTCCATGCAGTCTTCTAGGTATCTTTTTTTCGTTCCGAATTGATACCAAGAGTCTGCAGGGATACTAAGGGTTTCAGGGGTCGGTATAGAGAGCCAGAATTGAGCTGTTGGTGAGGCTAAAATCAGTCCATCCAAGCTCTTCAGATCAGGCAGTAAAAAGCTCAGCGCCGCGGCGGCCAACGGATTATCTGCAAAGGGCCCCAGCATTTCACAGAACCCCTCATTTGACGCCTCTATCGAAGCAGCCTCTGACACCATCGTCAGTGCGGCTAACGGGCCAGTGGAGAGCTCATCTAACAGCACTAGACTGCCTGCAACATCAGTTTCCGCCTGTTCATGCTCTTTATTTATTAGGGCCGAGCCAGGAGGGACATTTGTCATCATCAGATAGCCGAGAAGATTAATTAACAATACAAGGCTGAGTAACATTTTCATCTAGAAATAAAACCAGAGAATCTAAGACCTTCTACAGATAGACCATCGAGAACCAGATCAGGGGAATGGGTGGCCTTTAACGTCAACTGGTTCTTCAGCAACAGGGCATCGCCACCGGTGATAATCAGCTCAGCACTCTGCTCTGCAGCCAGGCGCTCGATCAACGCTACCAGCATTAGGATGCAGCCGTGACTAACCGCCTCCTCAGTTGTGGTTCCAGGGTTAGGCCTATGGTCAGAACCGGACTGGTCAACTTTTACTTGGTCGGTACCCTGCCATAGTGCACTTTGAAGCAGCCGAAGCCCCGGGACGATATAGCCTCCCTGATGGACTCCCCCACTGTCGACAATATCTAGGGTCAGGGCACTCCCCGCATCGACCACAATAGCAGCGCGGTCAGCTTTATTGAACGCCGCCAATACGGCCAACCAGCGATCGACTCCCAACGCCTCTGGTGATTTATAGCCACAGCTCACTGATCCGACCTGAGCACTTACCTTGGCAACTTGCAGGCTGACACCAAACTGTTGATGCAACTGCTTGGATAGAGTGGCAACAACAGCATCTCCAGCGACACTGGAGAGTTGCGCTGCGGTCAGTGCAGTAACGCCGGGTAGCTGGAGTGCCTCGCCAGCCAATACTGTCGCGGTTAATTGATTGCCTTCGACAACAGTCCTGAAACTGTCACCAACAGCCTTGGAACCCTTGATAACACGCCACTTGATCCGTGTATTACCGGCATCGATTTGTAAAATCATTTCACCAACCTCAGGCTCAACTCTCCACCAATAAAGCTTTCGATCTTGCCACCCTGCACCTCAAGCCGCAATGCCCCATTTGTATCAACGCCTCGCACAACCCCCTCTATAGACTGCTTGGGTGTACTAATCACTGCTGCTTGGCCATAGAAGGCATCGGCAGCCTGCCACTCATCGCGATAGGCCGCAAAGCCTTGGGACTGAAAAGTACTCAGTAAAGGAAGTATTTCCGATATCAGTGCGGCGGCAAGGACATTTCTGCTGGCTGATCCAGCGTTTTCAACAGCGGACTTCTGGCGCGTTAGCTCCGTGGTTACATCTGTCCAATCCTGCTCGATCTCACTCCCCGAGTTTACCGGCATGGTGACATTGAGCCCAACACCTACAATAACCGTGCATTGCCCCGCTGGATCGCCAACCATTTCCAGTAGTATGCCACCCAGCTTCTTTTGTTCTACATAGATGTCGTTGGGCCACTTGAGCTTCACGCCATCGACACCCTGGGCAGTAAGAACTCGCTTGACCGCAACACCTATGGCGAGACTCAAGCCCTCAAGTGCCTGAGCACCCTGCTCAAAATCCCATACCATAGATAAATAGATATTGGCGGCAAACGGGCTGACCCAGTTTTTGCCGCGACGGCCGCGCCCTGCACTCTGCTGCTCTGCAAGTACAACAGTTCCGCTGGCAGGACTGCTCTCAGCTACTTCACGGGCATATTTATTGGTTGAATCGATACCCTGGAAAACCTCAATTTTCGCCAAGTGTTCAGTAGCGGTGGTGGACAGTGACCTGACAATCTCCTCGGCATCGAGCAGATCCACACCGCCGACAATTCGGTATCCCGTGCCCTTGGTAGTCTCTATAACCAGACCTAGGGCCTCAAGCTTTTGCAGCTGCTTCCAGATGGCTGTGCGACTGCAGCCGAGCTGCTCACCGAGGGTTTCGCCGGAGTGAAATTCGCCGTCTTTGAGAATATCTAAAATTTTGTTTTGCGTATCAGACACAGAATCCACCGGTCAGGTTAATGGAAGAGTTCGAACCTAAAATCTAGGATCTAAAGGTTAAGCCAAACAAAGCGCCCGCCCAACAGTAGCAGCACAATGCCAAATAGCTTTTGCAGCAACAGCGCATTGGCGCGATGAGCCAGCAGCGCGCCAAGTCTAGCGCAAGGTGTACTGACAATAACAATACCCAACCACGCCGGTAAGAATATATAGCCCAACGTGGACTCGGGCAAATACGCCACGGGAATTGTTGCGCTGCCGTAAACCAAAGTTGCAGCCAAGGCGATAGGGAATCCACAGACTGCAGCGGTACCCACTGCATGGTGAATTTTAACACCATTAAAAGTCAGAAGTGGCGCGGTCAACGAGCCGCCGCCGATACCAAACAGCGTCGACAATCCGCCTATACCCGTACCTGCAATACCTAACATCAGGGGCTTTGGCGTCGCATTGCCTTTGCCTGCAGATTTGTAAACTAACATCTGCAGCGCAATCGTCACCAGAAAGCCTCCAAATAGTAGCTGCAGTAGGCGGCCATTTAAGGACAGGGCGACTATGCCTCCGATTAGCGCACCAATCACAATGCCCGGGGCAATGCTTTTCACTAGGTCCCAGCGTACGGCCTGTTTGTGATGATGAGTGTAAATGGATGACAGGGAGGTGACTAATATGGTCGCCAAGGAAGTGCCAATAGCAACATGAGTAGAAATTTCTGGGGCCATGCCCTGAAGCTCGAAGGATAAAATCAAAATGGGGACGATAACAACCCCGCCACCAAGACCAAAGAGGCCACTAATAAGACCGGCGACCGCACCTAGCCCGAGATAAAGTAGGTAATCCATTAGCTTGCTCGTTTAAGGTTACTGATTAGGGTTTAAAGGCTTTAGAAAGGCCTAAGCCTACGCTATTTTTGGCTGGCCGCAAGAATAAAAATACGCCCTGAAGCCGAGAGCGCCCGGATAGAAGGGCTAGGTTTCGTCGGCCTTTGCAGTAACGTTGCCAGTAACATTAGCCGTCGCCGCCATAGAGTCGCTTAAGCGCAGACCCTTTTTAAATCGGTAATAGAGTTCGTATATAGCCGGCAAGGCCAGAAACGCATAGGCATTGGTCTCAGCTAGTTCTTCAAATAGCCGCCCATATTCAACATTAAAAATTTCTCTATCGAAGACCGCACCCGTAATCAGAAGCAGAAAGCATAAGCTAAAATAATGCAGATATTTGGAGCGCAGGAGATTTGAGGTATGGGCTTTAAAGCCACCCTGTCGGACAACCATCACAATATAGAATGACCAGAGGACTAACAGCATGGCGGTCCTACCAATGCCGTGAAAGAGAAAACCAACATGTTCGATCACGGGCAACAATTCAAGATCAACTTCCCGGGTAAAAAAACTAAAGCACAACAGCGCAGTGCCAAAGTAGGCAGACCGCAGATGTCCTAGGGAGAGTCTGGCAAGACTAAAGTAGGCGATTGCAGACAGCAGTAGAAAAGCACCCTGCAGATTTTCTAACAGTGCATTTTCACTATAGAGGTGATGATACTCATAGCTGATAACCAACACAGAGAAGAAGAGGTTTACAAGTACCAGCGACTTCCAATATTTCAAAAACAATCTAGACATGTCGTTAACTCCAATTAATTTACGATCGTCTATGATCATGTGATGGCAAACTGATCTCTCAAAAGTGGCACGGGCAACGACACATTTACTGGCATCGTTGATGCTTTAACTCATCTAGACTATTCGAGATTAGGTGACAGTGCAAATAGCCGCTATTTCCCGAGCAGGCTAACGGCTAGTCTAGGGACTCTCTCGAATTGATTAACAGGCCAAAAAGATTCACCGAAGAACCCTCAACAACCAAGGTTATCTTCATGGTCGCCAAGCCGCCTCTCTCAGCCACTTTGGCACTGAAGTAGAGTTGGTGGTAGTGGCTCCCATCTTTGCTGCCAACCTTGACTGAATTGACATAGCGGATATCTTCGAGCTCACCAAATAGCTTGTAGAGATTGGATAACTGAGAATTAAACTGATCTGGATCCAACTTGGCCTTTGCCCTGCTATCGAAAAGAGCATAGAGAGAGTCGGCACGTCTTAAATTGTAGAGGCTGGCAATTTTTCTGCCCCACTCGATGGCTGTAGCTACGTTTACCTCTTGACTAACCTCTCGACTCTCCACCTGACTCATCTGACGCTGATTTACCTGCCCCTGATAGAGCAGGTAACTGAAGGTTGAGTTGCCCAAACAGAGCACCAGAATAACCCACAGCAAACCACTATTTTTACTCACGATGCGCTCCCAGCGGGCATAAGCTGTGCACTACAGCGCAGGCCCGCCGGAATTTTATTGCCGGGATTTGGCATCACTAACTGCACCCTAAAGGTTCCACTAGCAGGATCAATTAACGGATCAACGGTTTTGACTCTCGCCGATCTTAGGTCAATCAATGTCGGTTCTGCACGAATCTGCAATTCTTGGCCCGTAACTATGCTGCCAAAGTAGCTGAAGGGCAGTAGCAAATCTATATGCAATGGATCCAAGGTCGCCAGACTGAGGACCGGCTCAACATTAACGTACTCGCCTTTATCAACAAACCGATCCACCACAACGCCACTGATGGGACTCATCACCATACGTAAATCGAGCTCTTGCTCTTTTAATTGCAGCTCGGTCTTGGCCATCAAATACTCGGTTTCGATCTCATCCCGCTCATGGGCTGACAGCAGTTGATCCTCAAACATTTCAGCATTGCGAACCAGTTTTCGCTGAGAAAACTCGGATTTTAATCGGGCTAGTTCAACGCCGGCTTTTTGCATTCCCGCCTTGAGCCTAAACAGTACCTCGCCTTCATTAACCTGATCACCCCGATCAAGGTTGATCGATTCAATAACACCTGAAACCGATGAGCCTACCTTGACGTTTTCACTGGGTTCAAGCATGCAGCCGAGAGCGGTTAATAGAGTCTCTTCAGCACTGACAGGCACAGCTAAACAGAGACTAACTACAGTAGCTGCGACCGACCTCAAAACAAATTTAGGTTTCATTTTTTTTCCCCTGCAAAGGCCATCGTTTGCTGCCTTTGACCATCCGATTTAATAAGCTGCAAACGCTGGCCATAGTGGCTTTTTTCAATACGTTTTTGGCAGTTTTTTTGTACCAGCATGCCGAGCCAGCCAGGCATTGAAAGCTTAGTTGTGGCAAACAAAACGCTCAGGTTACGAATAATCGGGCCTGACATTTTTTTAATAAGGCGATCTTCCATAGACAGTATTTCACTGGCCATACCCGGATCTCCCTGACGAGCACTTCGCCCCGCTAACTGCCGATCAATTCTTCGGGCATCCTGCAATTCGGTAACAATAACATGCAGCCCCCCGGCCTCTCTCGCCGCCTCACTCAATTTTATATCTGTTCCCCTGCCCGCCATGCTGGTGGCAACGGTGACGGCACCCAGCTCTCCAGCCAGCGCCACAATACCCGCTTCATCTTCATCTTGCCGCGCATTTAAAACAGTGTGCTCTAAACCCTGAGCCGTCAGCACTTCACTAATTGCCTCTGAGGATGAAACCGAGTTGGTGCCGATCAAAATCGGCTGACCAACACCAGATTGCTCGGCAACAATACCCGCAATACGGTCCAATTTCTGCGCTTCCGTTTGATACACTTCGCGCAACATGGTTTTACGCTGACTGACTTTTAGCAGCGGTATTGTCTCACTTCGCATGCGGTAGACATCGAGTATTTCTCTGGCCACTTCAGTCACGGTTCCGGTCATGCCACTGAGGTGATGGTACTTACGGAAAAAATTTTGGTAGCTGATTTCGGCATTGGTCTCTCTAGGCTTGGTAAGGTCACAGGATTCCTTCATTTCAATCATCTGCTGCAACCCCTGCCCCCAACTGCGACCCGGCATAACACGACCGGTGTAGGGATCGACAATTTGCACCAACCCCTCCTGATCAACGATATAGTCCCTGTCGAGGTGATAAACATGCATAGCAATAAGAGCCTGCCTGACCAGCGGATCGCGATAGAATGAGCTTTTCCACAAACCGTCTAAATCCGCGGTCAGTTTAATCAGCAAGCGCTCCCCACTAGGGGTTATATGTATTGATGTATCTTCATTTTCTTCGAAGTGAATACCCTTTTGATACTCTGCGGCTATATCCATTGCCTGCCTGAGTAACGCCTCTTCCCTCTGACCGAAGGTTTCCTCACCAGAAATAATTAATGGGGTGCGCGCCTCATCGATCAATACACTGTCGGCTTCATCAACAATGGCAAAGTGTAGGCCGCGGAGTAATAACTGTTCGGCCCACTGACTGTCTTTGGTCAGCAATGCGGCCTGCAGTACTCGAGGATTTTCACTGCCATCCAGCACCAGACGATCTTTTAGAAAATCAAAAGTCAGCTCTTTGTTGCTACAGAAACAGATATCACAGGCATAGGTTTGACGGCGTTCAGCGAGCTCAGCATCGTGAGTAATAATACCCACTGATAGGCCCAACGCTTGATAGAGCGGAGTCATCTCTTCACCGTCGCGCTGGGCCAGATAGTCATTAATGGTCACTACATGCACCGGAATTCCAGCAAGACCTGCTGTTGCGCAGGCTAATGTTGCAGCAAGAGTTTTCCCCTCACCGGTCGCCATCTCGGCGATGCAGCCCCGCAGCAGCGAGATAGATACGCGAATCTGGGTGTGATGGTGACGCATACTCAACACACGACCACTGACCTCTCGCACAACGGCAAAGCTCTCGACAATAGTAGAGCGGTTTATTCCCTCGATCTTGAGCCGGTCTCGACTGCAATTGAGCAGCTGCTCTAACTCGGCGTCACTGACGCTTTCAATCGATGCAGAGCGCGCGAGTATGGCGTTTACCAACCGCTGATCGCCCCTTGCTAGGCGATTAAAAATATCCGCTAAATACTCTCTTGCCCGGACAATAAAAACATCCAGCCAATTGCTTATTTCCCAGACCTTCTCATTCCGCAGTCCGGTCAAGATAGGCGCTTTTTGGATAAACTTAGACATTAAAGTAGGTCAGGAATGTTCGCCTAACCAGCCGGTAAGTTCTATAGATAATAGGCTCTGGAGGATGAACAAATTTGATTAGCAGGCGTTCATCGACATTCGGCGAAGGCAGTACCTCAAAGGCTAGATCGATAAGAAAGTATCGCTTCACTGAGATGGGTTTATTTTCAGAGGGATCCATCACCACTGCTCCGCCACCTGCTTCACTCAATACGGCGCTGACTACGTCCTTAGTTGCTGAGGGATAAACTTTCCACGAAGCCGGCTTTAGGGTTGAATAAATATTCGACGATTTCATCACTAGGACATCATCGATCTTAGTGCGCACCAAGTCGATTTCCGACTCTGGAATCATTCCCAACACACTTACCTGTTGATCGGAAATAACATATCCAATCAACTCACCTCTTGAAATAAACTTGCCAACAAGATCATCTGCATTGGTTACCCACCACTTACCCTGCTTGACGGCATATATATTGAGAGCATCTAATTGCATACGGTTTTCTTTGATTTCATCCTCGAGGCGAGCGATTTCTTCATCGAATATTTTTATTCTTACTGGATCGTCCCACACGCCCTGTCGCTGGGCGATCACTTCAGCATATTGTTTCGCCAGTGTCTTTTTGCTTGCCTGTAGCCTTGGATTTTGACAGCTAACCAACAGATCCCCAACGTCTACTTGAGCGCCAACAGTTTGATGTAGGCGATCAATAAAGCAGTTTTCGCCACCCAGCACACGCCTATCGTCCTTTAAGTGCATGACTCCCTCAACGCTGGTTGAGAGTGGCAGAGGCAAAATCGCCAAGGAAAAAATGAAGAATACTGCAACTACAGGTATAACCATCTTGGGGCTTCGCCCTTTGGGACCTGCATCTCTGTCATTCCAGGCATTTTTCAAAATTTTCAAGTTGGGCCAGATAAAGGTTCCCGTTAGAGACCATATTGCCAACAGCACACCGATAGCAAAATACTGTTGCGCAACAAATAGAATAATTGAAATCATTAGTGCCAAGCGGTAAATCAGCGCACTGACACCATAGCCAAATAGCCACAGCGCTTCGCGCTTATCATAGGCGGGAGACTGAAATCCTCGGGCGCCAAAAAGGACTCGTTTGGACAGCCATCCCCAGTATTGATTGGCCCGCTGACCCAGGTTGGGAGTTTCAAGGAAATCAGACAGCACATAGTATCCATCGTATCGAAGCAGCGGATTACCATTGACCAAAATGGTTGAGATACCGACGATAAATATCAGGTTGAATGCGATCGAATTGACCAGTCCTGACTCGGAATTTACCCAGACCAGCACCGCCACTGCCGCAAGAAATAGCTCGACTAATATGCCGGCCATACCCACTAACATACGCTGTTTTTTGTCGGCAAATGCCGTTGCCGCGGAGGCGTCCACATAGGGCATAGGCAGGAATACCAACAGCATGATTCCCAGTTCATGCACTTCACCACCATTGCGCTTTAAACAATAGCCATGACCGAGCTCATGGAGCAATTTCACTATGGGATAAATTAACCACATAAGCAGCAAATTATCCGCCGCTAAAACTCTGTCTGCAATATTCTTGGTTAGGGCATCCCAGTTTTGACCGATCAGAAATAGCGCATAGACCATAAACAGGCAGTACAGGGCAAGGCTGACTTTGCTAAATAAAGGCTGTACATATTTGAGGGTTCGGGTGAGAAAACGGTTTGGGTCGATTATCGGTATTTGAATTGATAGTGGTGATTTGAGTTTTCCCAACCATTTTTTTCTTTTCGCATCGCTGCCGCGTTTAAACAGTTCTTCGATATCTCCACTGGCTTCCATTCTGATCAAATTGCCCTGATAAAGACTCGCCAGCAGCTGCAACATCTCTTCATGTGTCGGCATTTCTTCGCCGAGCCGCTCAGAGGATAAAACCCACAGATCCTCGACTGTTCTGCGGCCATTCATCAAGCCAAATATCAGATAGGACTGAGGCGTTAGCCTGCGCACCTGACCGGTAATATGGTCTTCCAACATGTACCAGCGCTTACCTCTATAGCGGTGAGCATGCACAGTAATATGATCTCTAACATTGGGCTTTAACGTGGAAATGCGATACCAATCACTCGAGAAAAGGTTAGCACTCATAATCTATTCCAGCATGAGATACAGTTCATTCCATCAACCCCAAAAACGCCATATTTGTATGGTCATCCAGTCTTTTACGCCGCGGGTCCAGATACTGAACAGTAAGCGCCTGTCGATATAGACTTTTGCCACGCCCTCAAGACCGACACTGAGCATGCTTAAATCACCCGAGGGTTTGCCCTCGACGCGGTAGACTGTTGCTCCGTCTCTAATCTCTGCGACCGGGTTGATACGGGTAACCGTAAATTCAAATTCTTTATCCGGTATCGCGGAGACTACCAGCCGGCCGGTTTGGGATTCGCGGATATCATCAATGCGGAATTCATCCACATAGAGTGCTAGGCGATATTCCTCGCTCGGAGATAGTTCAAACAACACATCACCCTGTCGGACCGCGGCACCGACACGCTGACTCAGATCACCTGAGACCAGCAGCGCGTCGAAGGGTGAGACCAGTGCGGACTGGGCCGTCTGATACTCAATTAATTCAAGCTCTGCGGCAGCACGCTCCATCTGCGCCTTGCTGATTTGAACCTGTGCGCGCTCCTGCTTGGCCAGGGCATCTTCGTATTGGCGCCTCGATGTGGCCTGCTGACTTATCCAACTTATTTTTTGCAGACGCAGCTCACGGGTATCCAGTTCGGCAAGCAATGTGCCTTTTTTAACGTTGTCCCCGGCACGGTACTCGGCACTTTGCAAGTAGCTGTCAAAGGGCACAACAATGGAGCGTAACTCGGCTCCTTCAAGCACCGCTTCGGCACCCAGATAATAGCTACCAGGCATGGTCGCCAAAAAAATTGATACTGAGAGCAAGACAAATAGAGTGACTTTTCGACCTATATGGCCCGGTCCTATTAGACGACTTAATTGATTCTTAATACTGCGGCCAATATAGCGATAGAGAGGTAAACTTGCCTGTCGTTTCTCTTCTAGAACAACGCCTACATAATTTGATAGAGCTTCTGCTGTAGCCTGTTCAGCCTGCGTGAATGGACGGTCTATTGGACGGTCTAATATCAGCGCACCGAAACATAGCTCTCTGTCGACCAGGGGTATGCTTAGCAATGCCCGCTGACCTGAGACCTCAGATAGTTTTCGATGGGCGATGGTCACCCTATGGTGGTCTTCCCTAGCCGGCCAAATAACCGATTCCTGCTGATCAACGGCTTCCTGTAAAGCTTTGTTGGTGAGCTTTACCAGTTCATATTTTTTGCCGTGGTCGCTGCTATCAGATTGCGAGTGGATGCTAACTTCTTTATTTTTTATAAAGCCGAAGGCCACTCTTTCGGCGTGTAAATGTGTTGCCATCAAATTTACAAAGCGCAGCGCTGCATGCTCAAAATCACGTTCACCGAGAAGCTTTGCAATGCTCTCTATAACTAGCTGTTGTCGAGTATTTTGCTGATTGAAGTCAGACAGCTGTGCTCGGGCCAGCTTTAATTCGAGCCAGCCGCAACAATATTCGATTACAGCCAGTGAATACTGCAGGTCAGATTCGTCTTTAGCCACCAATAGTAGAGTTACTGCTGCGCGCAAGTCGCCCTGAACAAATACCGGATAACTACCAATTTGGTGGATGGCGTCATCGACTGGTGTGATTAAGGGTGTTTTTTTGTCTAGAGTTGCTGTTGCTGCATCGAGCAGAAGTTGATCGTGAGTCCGTTCCAATTCAGGCCAAATGGCTCGAGACTGAAAGGTTCCACCTTGATCTGCACTAACGACGAGGGCCGCCTTGGCATTGGGTAATTGGCTGCACAACCAGGCCAGCCAATTGAGATACCAGCCAGCGTCTTCTACATCGAGCAGCTGATCGATTGCACTCACTGAAGTTGGCGCAGAAAGTGTTATTTCTGCTCCAGATTCAGGTTCAAAATTTATGTTCATGTTTTACTCATAAGCTACATATAAAGGGTGACCGCAGACATAGCCTATTAAAGTGCTGGCTATTTTACCTGTTCGGTATCAGCAAGGGCGCCAAAACGCTTTTCATATTCAGACACAACTGAACTCAGCAGGCGCGATAGTCGCTTCGCCGCATGGGGGCTTACAATAACACGATCAGAAAGCTCAATTGCCACCTCTTTCTGGCCTGAACGCCATGCCTGATTGGTACCGAACAACAGAGTGACTTCCTCTTGCGTACTTGAGACATTACACACATTGGCATAGACGCTTCTCATTTTACTGTCGTCCCAGCGAATTGTTGGTCCGCCTGCGGGTGCCTTTGCTTTAGCCGCTTTGGTTTTTTCTTCAGTCATGTCAAATCCTTAAAAAGTATTTTTATAGTTAGGTTTAATGTCTCTGCCAAGGTTTAAATTGTCGATCTGCCTGATCATCTCTCAATGATCCTAGGTTACCGTCTATTTTACCATGATTATCGCCTAATCCTGACAGTTCCCAACCACGTTTACGTGATGATTTAGCCGCTATTACCAGGCTCGCTAGCATTTCAACTGAAAGATCATCAGACGCTGGGCTGTCATTGCTAACATTCATCTCCAGTAAGTCGAGTTCTGTAGAAGCATCCTCGTCACTTTGCGGTTTAACGTCAACTGGCTTTTGCGTGTCGTCAGTCTCACTTGGAAGTTCGCTATCTACTGGCGCTTGCTGTGAAGCGTCAGAGCTTCTCGCACTACCTGCATTATTGCTTCCTTCGGCAGGCGTAAGCGGCAGATTTCTCAAGAAGTCTGTAAGTTCCGTATCAGACATCTGATTGAATTCACGGCCATTCAACAGTGGTGTTAAGCGCAGTGCAACATCGGTACGCAATGGTTTGACAGCAGCCGACTCCTCTTGTGCCAGCCTATCATCAGCAGCAAAAATTGCCGTCTCAACAACACCTAGAGCCTCATCTATAGTACTCAGATCATCGCCTTCCGATATGCCATTTATCGTTGAAGAAGTCGTTTCACGTTTGCTTGGATCAAACATAACCATGAATGGCGCCGAGGAACCCTGGTCTTTGAGCACAGCGTAATTACCGACTATGGTATCTTCCGAGGGATTGCCGTCAAAACTATCTCTACCAGGGCCACCGATCAATGTGTCGTAACCCTCTCCACCGGTGATCATATCGTCGCCGGCAATGCCCGGAAGTATTGACTGGATATCTCTGGTGCCGTCATCGGCGATGGTTATCTCAGCAAAGTCTCCAAAGATAATGTCATGGCCACCCTGCCCATGAAGGGTATCAGCGCCCTGACCACCGATAAGCACATCGACTCCGTCACCACCGCTTAAGGTATCAGCACCATCAGTATTATCTGTGTGGACAAAGTGATTGAGTTCACCGGACTCAAAGTCAAACGTACCGCTATCGCCGACTAACCAATCATCTCCATCGCCACTAACAATACTATCTGAGCCATCGCCACCTAGAGCAATATTGTTACCACCGGCAAGCATAAGGCTGTCACTGCCGCTCTCAACTTCATCAGCCAAAATGGTCTGAACAAGGCCTTCAGCGAAATCTATCCGGCCACTGTCACCAATAACCACATCATCACCTTCACCGGTATTAACTGAATCATCTCCGGCACCAGCAAGGATACTGTTATGGCCTCCAGCCACTGTCACGCTGTCATTACCACTTTGCTCCGCGGCGTAGGTCTGGATATTTTCAATCACGCCAGCAAGGTCAAAGTTAATTTCCGCATTGTCAGCAGCAATTCTGTCGAAGCCAAACCCAGATGTAATTGAATCGTCACCGCTGCCGCCAATCACCACATTATCACCGTCACCCAAGGCAAACGTGTCGGCGCCACCGAGACTGATCTCAGTGCTTATCGCTTTGCTCAGGTTGCCGTCAATAAAGATCAACTGGCCGTTATCTCCGAACACAACATCAGAGCCATTTAGCGTTGTAACAGTGTCCCCCAATAGACCGGCAAGCACGCGATTGTTACCGGCACCTGCTGTAATAATGTCACTGCCTGCAGTGCCTACGTCACCATCATTGCTGTTTAAGCGAACCGCACTGCCATCAACGTATTCAATAAGACCGTTATCACCCAAGATACTGTCATTGCCACTGTCTGTGGTGATGGTATCGCTGCCGAAGCCGCCGACAACGGTATTGTCGCCACCCAAGGTCGTAATGGAGTCATCACCACCTGAGTTGGTTCCAGTGGATTGAAGGTCGGTCATAACGCCCGCTTCAAAGTTGATCTCACCACTGTCGCCTATCACTGTGTCGGAACCCGAACCGGTG
>JAQXEN010000018.1 GCA_029250825.1 Porticoccaceae bacterium | reverse complement strand
CAGAGTAACCTTGTCGAAACCATAGTCCGCATCAAATGACATGGACTGCTCTGCGCGACGGCGCAATAGCTTACCATTAGCTTTGTTTTCAGGATCGATCACCGAGCCAGATAGGGATAACGCCCAACCAGCGACTTCAGTATCCACATTAAACTCAATTCCGGTAATTTCGACTTCCGCGGTTTGATCTGTTTGAAAGGATGCCGAGTTATATTGAATCAAGTTCTCTAGCTGATTATTAAACACCGCAACCGTGACATAACTGTTGCCCAAAGTAGCATTTAAACCGATCTCGTAATTGATCGACTCTTCAGGCTGGAAGCTGGTGTCACCATAGCCGGGATAGTAGAGATCGTTAAAGGTCGGCGCTTTAAAGCCCTCGCTCACCGAACCTATTAGGCGAACGTTGTCGGACAGGTTCGTGCCCGCCAGAAACGATGCTGTGGTGAAGTCACCAAACTGCTCGTTATCGTCATAGCGAAGACCAAAGTTAGTATCCACCGCGCCGAGCTGAATCTGATACTGGGCAAATGCCGCTTCATTGTCTCTAGTGGCTTCATCATAAGTGGTTGAACTGGTCACTTCATCACGCAGATAGTCGAGACCCAGAGTCAATGTATGCTGGTCAGCTAAAAAGATATTGTTAACCCAAGTTGCTTCGGTTTTCTGAGTATTAAACATACCGCCATTATTGGTGGTGCTCAGATCAATATTGTCCGCCGCTTCTTTTGCCTCATCATTGGTGCGACCTAATTGAAGGCTGCTGTGCCACTGATCGCTGACCTTAAATTCCAGCGCGGCAAATAATGCATCAACCTGACCCGCAGTATAGATATTGCAATCCACATTTACGCTGTTTGGCCAACTGCCAGTGCTGCAGCTATTGTCGTATTCCGCTTCAGTTTCATTGTGGTTGTAGCTGAGCTTAAGAGTCGCGCTATCACTGAGCTGGTAGCGTAAGTTTAGGGCCAGAGAATTATTTCTATAGGCATCGTCGTCGCCGTTTACGCCATCAGTTGACTCGGTGTTATCAATGCCATCCGTATGCAGAGCGTTAGCCGCTGCGGTAAAGCTTAAGCGATCACTGTTTAGACCGACCACTGCTGTGGTCTCAGAGGTATTATTGCTGCCGAGAGAGGTCTCAACATTCAATACTGAGGGGTCTGAGGTTTTGCGGCTAATAATATTCACCACGCCGCCGATGGCATCGGCACCGTAAAGATTTGATTTTGGCCCACGGATAATTTCAATACGCTCAACTGTCGCCAGATTGATCGAGGACAGGTTAGCACCGCCGGTGGTGGCGCTGCCGATACGCACACCATCAATAAGGAACAGGCTGTGATCGCTCTGATTACCGCGCAGAGATAAAGACGTTGAACTGCCGCGACCACCATTGCGTACAAAAGAAGCACTGGGGACGCGAGATAATAATTCGAAAAGATCTGAAGCTTGATAGCGCTCAATATCAGCCCGCTGCAATAACGTCACAGCTGAGAGACTTTCAGACAGGTTGCTGGGCGTTCTAGTGCCGGTAACAATAATATTATCAATATCATCATTGGCCAAAAGATTAGACGCAGGAAGGGACAGAGCAGCAATAGCCGCAGAGGTATAAATTAATTTCATTTTAGAGTTCTCTTACACTCACACCCGAGTGATTAAAGTAAATTTACGGGGGCGTGCAAGAAAACCGACAGAGACTGTCAATCAGCACAAGACCGCACCCCGCGGTTTGTCTGCGTTGCGATAGGCCGGTCTCCGGACTCATAAGTGAACAGTGAGATACTAGTAATAGATCGCTGTTCTGTTTAGTAACCTTCCCATGTTAAAAAAACACAGTGGCATCACTACTAAACATTCTTATTTACCGTTGCGGGGGCAGTGTTGGGATAGCTCCATCAGCCAAACCTTGGCGGAGCGCACCAACTTCCCGTTTCACTCTTGTCGGGTCAATATCAAAACTGACCAAACTCGAGAACCTATTGCATAAGCAAGAGCGTGCAATCTAGTCGCTTCCTGAATCTAAGTCAAACTCATTTACTATAGATTGAGTATTTATAAGGGCACCTACAACATGTTAATCTGCCTTCTAGACCACATAAGGTGCACTTAATATGCTCGCAGTTTTAATCAAACGAATCCTAGCTCCCGGAATGGAGAGCACCTACGAAGAGTTTTCACGGAAAATTATTCAGGCCGCCGTGCCGGCGCAAGGATTTATCTCCAGCAAAGCCTTTAAAGACATCAATGAGCCAAGCATCCGCTATACCTTAATTCAGATGGAATCCCTCGCCGACTGGCAAGCTTGGAAACACTCCTCTGAGCGTATTGACGCACTGGGACAGATACAGCCACTGCTGCAAGAACCGGAACATATTTCGATATTGACCACGGCCTAAGTTAAGTCGTACCCTGCAAAACAGCCCGCTAGCAAGAAGCCGCATCCAGTGCCTCAGTGACCTTGCGCACACCAATTACCTGCATCCCTTTAATCGGCTGCTTGGGCACGTTCCCCGCCGGCACAATAGCGCGGGTAAAGCCATGTTTCGCTGCCTCACGGAGGCGCTCCTGACCATTGGCTACCGGACGAATCTCACCGGCCAACCCAACCTCTCCAAAGACCACTAAATCCTGAGGCAATTTGTTATCGCGAAAGCTCGAAATGACCGCCAGAATTAGCGCCAGATCAGCACTGGTCTCAAGCACTTTAACCCCGCCCACCACATTGACAAAGACATCCTGATCGCCCACTGAAATACCGCCGTGACGATGTAGCACAGCCAGCAACATAGACAGACGATTCTGGTCCAGACCCACAGTGACCCGCCGCGGATTGCCCAGGTGGCTGTCATCCACCAGCGCCTGTAACTCCACCAGCAGAGGTCGGGTGCCCTCCCAGATAATCATCACCACACTGCCCGAGGAAATTTCTTCGGCACGCTGCAAGAAGATTGCCGAGGGGTTGGGCACTTCACGGAGACCCTTATCAGTCATGGCAAAAACACCCAATTCATTGACCGCACCAAAGCGGTTCTTGTGACTGCGCAAAGTGCGGAAATGGTTGTCGCTAGAACCCTCGAGCATTAGCGAACAGTCGATCATATGCTCAAGAACTTTGGGGCCTGCCAGGGAACCGTCTTTGGTCACGTGGCCAACCAGAATCAACACTGTGCCCGTCTGCTTGGCAAAGCGCACCAGCATGGCGGCACTTTCTCGAACCTGAGAGACACTGCCCGGCGCCGAGGCCACCTCTTCCATATGCATTACTTGAATCGAATCCACCACCAGAATTTTTGGCCGCTTTTGCTCTGCGATAGCACAGACCGTTTCCACTGAGGTCTCGGCCATTACCTCGAGCTTATTGGTGGGCAGACCCAGGCGATTGGCGCGCATGGCAATCTGCTGGGGTGACTCCTCACCGGTGACATAGAGTGCCGAATGATTTTCCGCCAACTTGCACAGCGTCTGCAGCAGGAGAGTACTTTTACCCGCCCCCGGCTCACCCCCAAGCAACACACAGGAACCGGGTACCAAACCACCCCCAAGCACCAGATCCAACTCACCCGTTCCGGTGCTGATGCGAGGAACTTCATCCAGCGCAATATCCGCAAGGGTCTTCACCGCACTGTCCACCGCGCCGGCAAACCCAGAGCGCAATGTCTTGCCGCCCCGCGACGGGGATCCTAAGCGTATTTCCGAGAGAGTATTCCAAGCATTGCACTCGGTGCACTGTCCCTGCCATTTGTTGTAGTCGGCGCCGCAGTCGTTGCAGACATAGGCGATTTTAGCTTTGGTGGCCACACAGATTCTCCTTCAAGATTGGCTTATTTAAGCCTATTACTGGTGTTATGTACAGTAATAACAGTATTCTCAATCTAGGCTGCGGGGGCTAAGATGTGGGATCAAAATAATAACAACAGTGAACCACTATGGCGCCCTCTTCAGACAGCCCCGAATTTAGAATACGTCAAGCAACTGTAAGCGACTGCTCAACGATTCTGCATTTTATTCGCCTCTTGGCAGAGTATGAAAAACTCTCCCATGAAGTGGTAGCAGACGAAGTTAAACTGGCAGCGACACTGTTTGGCGACGAACCTGGTGCCGAGGTGATTATTGCCGAGTATCAGGGCAAGCCGGTGGGTTTGGCGCTATTCTTCACCAGCTACTCAACCTTCCTCGCTCAGCCCGGCATCTATCTAGAAGACCTGTTTGTGGAGACCAGTATGCGCGGCAAAGGCTTTGGCAAAGCACTGTTGGCCCATCTGGCCAAGATTGCTGTGTCACGACACTGTGGCCGCTTGGAATGGTCGGTGCTGGATTGGAATCAACCGGCAATCGACTTTTACCATTCCTTGGGTGCCGTGCCTATGGAAGGCTGGACTGTTAATCGTCTCACCGGCGGCGCCTTGCACACGGTTGCCGAGCAAGCCAATTAAATTTTTTCGGGGAGACAGCAAATGAATAGTTCGCAACTGGCTGGTAAGCGTATCTTGGTGACTCAAGCGGATACCTTTATGGGCCCCACCCTCTGTGAGGTCTTCGCCGAGATGGGTGCCGAGGTAATAGCCGACAACAATCTGCTAACCGACCCCGCCCTGCCTGCCAAGATTATTCAGCAGGCCGGGCATATAGATGTGTTGGTAATTAATCTAGCGATACCGGCACCCTTTACTAGGGGCGAGCTAGTCGATGATGGGGAATGGTCCGCCACCTTTAGCGCTGTAGTCGATCCCATGCCAAGGCTCTGCACCGCGGTTTTGCCCCAGATGATTGAGCGGCAGGGGGGCAAGATTTTAGTGATGGGCAGCGCTTCGGCACTGCGCGGTATGAAACGGACGTCCACCTATAGTGCCGCGCGGGGAGCCCAGCTCGCTTATGTTAAAGCAATGGGTGTAGAGATGGCGCCACAGGGTATTCAGATTAATGCCATAGCTCAGAACTTTGTCGATAACCCCACCTATTTCCCTGAAGAGACCAAGGCCAATCCCAAATTTCAGGAGCGGCTTAAAAATGATGTGCCCCTTGGGCGTTTGGTGTCACTGCGTGAGGATGCGCTGTTTGCAGCCTATTTGTGTTCGGATGCAGCGGATTGTTTTGTCGGCCAGGTGTTTCCAGTGAGTGGGGGTTGGGCCGCTTAATTAGGGAGATTATCCACTGCGCTCAATTCATAGGCCACCGTCCTATCCGGAAAATAAACGGAATAAACTGTCCGAGAAAAATCTTAACCTCGTCCATGAGTTGGCTTTCTGATAAAGTATTGCGATGTCTTTGATACCCGAAAAACCGATCACTATTTCACCTACTCTGGCCGCCACCATCGGCCTAGAAGAGACTGTGTTGCTGCAACTTTTACAGGAGTGCCGCAGTCATGGCACGCCTGAGCAAAACCAAGGTTTTGATTGGTTTACAGTGGCCGCAAACAAGCTGCTAAGTCTGGCACCCTTTTGGCGCGAAGAGGATATTCTGCGCCTCTCGGCAGGTTTGCATGAGAAGGGTCTGCTGTTGATTGGCGGCGCGCCCTTTTCTGCCCAGCGGGACTTTCGCTTTGCCTTTAATGATCAATCAGGCTCTCAAGTAAGTACTCAATCAAGCGCCCAATTAAGCACTAATTCAAGAGCACAGCAAAATACCGGCCAGCAGCAGCCCGCCTATAACCCCAGTGCCTCCCACTCCGCGCCTTCAAATAGCATGCCCACCTCAGCCAAGACCATGGGCAATAGCTGGCAGCCGAGTCAGGATGCAATGCGTCAGCTGAGCCAGCTGGGTGTGACCCAGATCTTTGCCCAGCAGCAGATTCCCCAGTTTGTCACCTATTGGCGCGAGCGCAATGTACCCCGCCACAGCTGGGAGTCAAAATTTATTAAAGAGGTTTGGCGCCAGTGGCAGCAAGCCGAAGCCACCTCACATCGCCGCCGTCAGGAAGTGACTCTGACCAATGAGTGGCGGCCCTCCCGAGATGCCCTGCAAATTTTGATTGGTCAGGGGGGCATCAACAGCAACTTTGTTGAAGATGCTATCCCAGAGTTTATTCTCTACTGGCGCGATCGCGGTGATGTATCCAGCACCTGGGATTCAAAGTTTATCCAGCATATTCGCCGTCAGTGGCAGTTTTATACCGGCATGATGGATCAGGACAGCATGCCGCGTAAAATTGAAGCCCAGTGGCAGCCCAAAGCGTCAGTCTATGATGTGCTGCAAATGGCCAATATCAATCGTCAGTTCGCCGAGCAACTGGTGCCGGAATTTATTATTTACTGGCAAGAGAATGGCATGCCCCAGAGCTCTTGGAGCACCAAATTTCTTCAGTTCGTGAAGCGCCAGTGGGCGCGACATATTCAACCTTCGTCAACGGATACAGCACATGGCAAACAGCAAGGATCTAATCCAAACGGTCGCATCCGAGATCGCAGCTTCGTCGAAGACCTCACCGACCGCAGCTGGGCAAGCTAAACAGGCCCCAGTCACGCCGGAACTGATTGACGCGATCAATCAGACCTTTGCCCTATTTCGCGCCAATTATCACAATCAGTATTACGCGGCCTTTGGCGATAAAAATGAGTCCGTTGGCTTGGCAAAAAAGTTATGGCTCTCATCTCTGGGGGATTTTTCCCCAAAAATTATTTTATTGGCAGCTGAAAAAATAATCGCCGACAACGACTATCTGCCGACTCTGCACAAAATGCTCAATGCCTGCCGTGCGGTGGGCATGCTCGCCGGGCTGCCCTCACCACGCAAAGCCTATCTCGAGGTGTGCAATATGCCGAGCCCAAAAGCGGCGCAACAGTGGTCGCACCCGGCGGTCTATGCTGCTGGCCGCGACTGTGGTTGGTACTTTTTGGCCAACACTATTGAGAGTAAAGCCTTTCCACAATTTTCTGAAACCTATCAGCAGTATTGTGAGCGGGTCATCGCCGGTGAGGTATTTACCGTTGAACCGCCCGCAGCACTGCCCGAGACGTCAATGAAGCTGGCGAGTAAAGAACAGGCTCTAACTGAGCTGGATAATTTAAAGCAGCTACTCCGCTAAGCTGTAGAGGTCTCTAGCCCATGCCACAAGCTCCACTGATTCATAATTCCACCGCAAGACGTATGGCAAAGACCATTCTCAATGGTTTTCGCAGCTATTTTGCCGACTACCTAAACTCCACTCTCAGCGCCAAGGCGCGTTTTGAAAAAGCCGACTGGCACGGTGTGCAACAGGCCAATGTGGACCGCCTTGAGATGTATAAAGCCAAGGTGGCGCAGACGGTTATGTATCTGGGCATGGTAACCAACAAAGATATTGCTGATCTGGACCTCTGGGCCGAGTCAAAAATAGCCTATACCCAGCTGGTATTTAACTTCCCCAATTTTGAAATTGCCGAGACCTTTTTTAACTCGGTGTTTGCCGACCTCCACGATCATGACAAGATCAATGACAATATTATCTATGTGTTGTCCTCTCATATGATTGAGGCGCCCGCCGCGGAGTACAGTATTTTTGTGCGCTACGAGGGCAACGATACCCGGGATATTTTTCGCCGCATCCTCAAAGAGTCAGAGTTCTCTCTGCCTGTTGAAGACATAGATCTGGATCTGGATTGTATCCTCAGTGTTTTTGATAGCGAAGTGAGACCGAACCTGATCGGCTCGCCAGATGATCTCAAATTCGATCTTCTGGAATCGACTTTTTATCGCAGCAAGGCTGCCTATATGGTCGGTCGTGTTATCGATGGGGATCAGACTTTCCCCATGGCCATGGTTATCCTAAATAATGAAAAGGGTCAGCTGTATGTGGATACGGCGATCTTTAACACTGATGACCTGAGTGTTATTTTCAGTTTTACCCGCAATCACTTTATGGTGGATGCACCGCTGCCCTATCAGTATGCGCACTTTCTCAAAACCCTGATGCCAAAAAAATTGGATTATGAAATCTATAATTCTCTGGGTTTCCCCAAGCATGCAAAAACCGAATTTTATCGCCAGCTGGTTCATCACCTGGAAAGTTCTAATGACCAGTTTGTCATTGCGCCGGGGATCAAGGGCATGGTGATGACGGTGTTTACACTGCCCTCATACAATATTGTATTTAAAATTATTAAGGATAAGTTTGCTCCGCCAAAAGAGGTTACCCACCAAATTGTGCGCGACAAATACCGCCTGGTTTCCCGTCACGACCGTATTGGCCGTATGGCAGACACTCAGGACTTTGATAATTTAGTTTTCCCCCTAGACCGATTCTCACCACAGTTGCTGGAAGAACTGCAAAAAGTGGCGGCGTCAACGATTGAGATTCGCGGCGACAAACTGGTGATAAAACACCTCTATACCGAGCGCTACATGACTCCGCTCAATATCTATTTAGAGACAGCCAGTGACGAAGAGATGCGCAGTGCGATGGAAGAGTATGGCAACTGTATCAAGCAGTTGGCGGCAGCCAATATTTTTCCTGGGGATATGCCCTTAAAGAACTTTGGCGTTACCCGTCACGCCCGTGTGGTGTTTTACGATTATGACGAGATCGCCGCACTCACCGACTGCAACTTTCGCAAGATTCCCCAGGCTCGAACCGAAGAGGAAGAAATGCAGGCGGGCACCTGGTATACGGTGGGTCCAGACGATATTTTCCCAGAAGAATTTAGACTGTTCTTTTCCGGCAATACTAAAGCCAGGAAGATGTTTGAAGAGATGCACAGCGATCTTTATGACGTGGATTTTTGGCAGGGCTTGCAGGAGAAAATTCGCGACGGTTTTGTTCTCGATGTATTCCCCTATCGCCGGGCCAAGCGTTTCGATCGCGGCAAAGAATCTGTTCTTGAAGTGTTTTCTGACTAGGCCTATTTTTAAAAGCTCAGCTATAGACCCCTAAATAATAGAGGCTTAATAATAGAGGCTAAGCAAATTAGCGCAGTGGCAGCTCTGTAGTCTTATTTCCAGAACGTAGTTCTAGGCTGTCACTATTAATCGATTCAATCACCCAGTTTGAGTCGAGCTTGTCACCCACATGATAGGTGCTTTCGCCGGCAAAGATTTGATTGAGACGCGACCCTGAGCGAATAAAGATATGCCCAGTAATATTGATATCCGGCAGTGAGTGATTCTCTGTGGCAACTGGGACTATTTCAGGACTCGCCACCAGCGGTTTTTCTGCAGGGATATTTTTCTCAAGCACTGCAACTGAAGTGGGACTCACTTGAGGGGCTAACTCAATCTCAGAAACAGCATCCGGCACGGTCACTTCAACTTCGGAACTTAAGTTTGAAAACCCGTAAAATAGACCCGCGGCGATCACAATAATGGCGATCGGCAGCCAGTACCCCCCCTTTGAACCCAGAGAACTCTGCGAGGTCTTTTCATAGGGATCCCAACCACCATTTACAAAGTCATCCAGATCCTTTGGCTCTTCACGCAGTCTATCCTGCTCGGCTTTTTTTAAGGCATTGAGAATATAAGACATTAATCAGCCTCTCTGAACAGCGGGATATTACCGTCACTCAACTGATTTAAACGCATCAATGTCTCGCGCCCCAAAATACCATCCGCCACAAGACCCTGTTGCTGCTGAAAGCTCAGCACCTGTTGAGCGATTGCAGCGGTGTAGCGGCCACCGCTTATAATTATGTCGCTGTTATTATCCAGCCCTGCGAGCTGTGCCTGAAGCCAGTCGACCAGCTCCGGGTTACTGATATTTTCAATGCCCTTTGGAGCGGCGCTCAATGGCGCAATATAACTGTCGGGGGCACGCCACAAATAGAGGTAGATGCCATTCCAGCGCTGGGAAAAATCCTCTAAGCTGACCTGCAGGGAACCCCGCCGATCCTGCAACCCCACAACACTGACACCCACAGTCTCGAGAACATAGGATTTTAAATAACCGGACTCTTCCGCCAACCAGACAATGCCGGGACGATTAATTTGCTTCAGATCGGCCATATCCCCGAGACTGACTTTTTCTGCACGGAGGTTGGTTTGGCTGGCCACCGCCGCAAGTTCCTCTTGGCTAAAGACATCTGTTGCCTGGACACCCCAGAGTGCCAACAGGCCGACAAAAGGATTGCCATTAACGGTTGGCTCTGACTGTTTAATTTCGGGCGCAGGGCTAAGCACTTCATTGTTTGTAATAGCGGCGCTGGATATAACGGGTAATGATTCGGTAGCTAAAGGCTCTATTACTCCAGGTTCTATTGTCACAGACTCTTTTGTTACAGGCTCTGGGTTTAAGGGCTCTGGACTTAAGGGCTCTGGATTTAAAGGCTTAGCAATAGGCGTTTCAGCAGCAGAAACAGGCGGCGTATCCCCGGATAAAAGCCCACTAGAAAGCTCAGCGGGACTGAACTTAATTATCAGCCCTGCAACCAGTAACAGCGCCACGACAAATCCCAGTAGCGGGATTTTTTTACCTGATGACTCTTTTGACTCACTGAGAATTTCAGTGGCGGCCTGTTTTACCAACTTGGCGGAAACGGTCTGAGCACCGGTGGAGTAAGCCGCCACCAGAGACTGGTGACACACCAGATTAATCAGTCGTGGCACACCGTCGGTGAGACGGAATAGCATCGCCGCACAGCCCGCCTCAAAGATCGGTCGCTTGGCACCGGCGCGATGGAGCCGATGATTGATGTAATTGGAGATATCATTTTTATCCAGCGGTGACAGGTGGAATCGGGATACTACTCGCTGGTTTAACTGACGCAATTCTTGCTGGGCCAGAATATCCAAAAGCTCCGGCTGGCCGACCAATAGTATATGCAGCAACTTGTGGGTGCTGGTTTCGAGATTACTCAGCAGGCGCAGAGTTTCCAGTACTTCAGGGGTCAGATTCTGCGCTTCTTCGAGAACAATTAAGGTCTTTTTGCCCTCGGTGTGAGCGGCGAGCAAATCGCGATTAAGCGCATCGATGCACTGCTTGGTAAAAGACTGTTTGGTGAGGGACAGCTCTGACGGGTTGGGCAGAGTGATATCCAGCTCATCACAGATACTCGCCAGTACATCTGCAACATTGAGTTTACTATTGAGAATGTAAGCAACCCGCACATGGGGCGGAATGCGTTTAATCATGGTACGGGTCAGAGTGGTTTTGCCGGTACCCACTTCACCGGTAAGCAGAATAAACCCGCCTTCGCGGTCGAGGCCATATTTTAAATGGGCGACCGCTTGGCGATGGTAGATACTGGGGTAGAGAAATCCAGGATCAGGAACAATCGAGAATGGCTCTCGGGCAAGGGCAAAATATTGCAGATAGATGCTCATAGCGCCTCAGATTACTTTTGGTCCTGCCCTTTGTTGATAAAGTCTTCGAGCATTGGCTGAATCAAGCCACTCTCTTTGCTGTCCATATCGCGCTTAATCAGGTGACGGTATTTACTGTCAGACAGTTTCCGTGCATCTTCCGCTGTACGAATAATGGTTGGACGGATAAACATCATTAACACTGACTGTGAGTCAGACTTAGTTGTCGAGCGAAACAGCCGCCCCAATAATGGAATATCCCCCAGCAGCGGGACTTTGGTGGCATTGCCACCCGTCTGGTCTTCAATCAGTCCGCCTAGAATTAACATCTCGCCGTCCTGAATCAATACATTGGTCTGCATGGTGCTCTTGGAGGTAGTCTGCAAGCCTGGCACGCCGCTCTTAACTTTTGACGATTCCTGCTCTATTTCTAAACGCACCGAATCCCCTTTGCTGATCTGCGGTTTTACTTTTAGCTTAACCCCAACCTCTTCGCGGTTGATGGTGGTGAAGGGGTTATTGCTGCCATTGTTACTGCTGGTAAAGCTACCAGTCTGGAATGGCACTTCCTCACCCACTGATAGGGTCGCCTCTTCATTATCGAGGGTAATCACCGAGGGGGTTGAAAGAATTTTGGTACTGCCATCAGTTTTTAGGGCTTGAATTAATAAGCCAATACCTTTGCCTGTTTCCGAATCAAAATCTCCAGCCACGGCTACGACTTTATTAGGGATTCCGCTCAACTGATCAAGTGTCGGGTCGACACCGGAAACGCCGATACCCGTTAATGTCGCCAACAGCCCGTCAAAATTGGTCAGGTAGCCACCGCGATTTTTGCTGCTGTAGGCTAATTGAGAACTCAGCTCTTCGGCTTGGTCTTCAGATAGCTCGGCAATAACTGCTTCAATTAATACCTGAGGTCGCGAGCGATCGAGCTGTTCTACAACACTTTTAATTTCCCGAATTACCGCGGTGGGAGCCGCCACAATCAGGGCATTGTTAAGTTCATCGATTTGAATTTGATAGGCATTTTTAGCCTTCTTATCGGCGACCGCTTCACCGGCAAGCTGCAGAAACACATCTGACTTCAACATGCCTTCAACAATTGGCTTCATTTCGGCGGCACGGGAATAATCCAGATAGATAACGTCGACACTGCCCTTTTTGGTTGACGGCTGATCGAGGGTTTTCAACATCGCCTTAAAGGCGCGGCGGGCAGCACTGGGGCCACTGACAATCACGCGATTGTTCATGCCGTCTTCAACCAGCGACAGCTCCTGCTTTTTCAGCTGCTTCAACTGGCCGGCGATATACACCGCCTCACCCGCTGAAATATATTCAAGGGCAATGACCTCTACCGCACTGAGGCTGGCGTCGTCGAGCTCGGCGATCAGTGACTCCAGCAGAATGATATTGGACTGCACATCGGTGACCACCATAGAGTTGCTTTGCGCGAAGGCATTCAAACGTGCACCGGAACTCATCACCGGCTTAAGCACCGGTACCAGCGAGGCAACCTGAACATGCTGAATCTTAATCACCTTGGTGATCAGCTGATTGTTGCCGGCGCCGCCAGCAAAGTTAAAAGCTTGGTTAAAAGGCACAATTCGTGTCACCACGCCATCTTCAATTGCCTGAAAGCCCTGCACCTGAATCGCTGACAGTACTGCCTCATAGAGCAGCTCCGAATCAATCGCTTCCGGGGCGATAATGGTGACCTTGCCTTTGACCCGTGGATCCAAGACAAAAGATTTGCCCGTAATTTCGGCAACACTTTCAATCACGGTGCGAATATCCGCATCGCGGAAATTAATTCGCACTACTTCAGCGGCACCGGCCTCTGCAATGATGCTCAGCGCAATACCGAAGGCACCCAGTAGGCGGATAATTTTTGTGGCAAAACCTTTCTTCGGGCTTGTCATTATTTCTCTCATTTTATTAATTACTTATTTAAAGTTTTTATTAATTACTTAGTCCGAGACTGGGCAACATTTTGGCTGACAGGCTTGCGGCATTCACATTGACGATAACCTCTTCGCCATTGCGAATCACTTTCACTGGCAGACTACTCTGACGACTGTATTTGATCCACTCTGCAGGATTCGCCATCAACGACTGGATATCGCTGCCGGCAATATCAACGATAACGTCGCCGTCTTCAATATCAGCGAGGGTTTTCATTTCATTGGAGAGCTTATTGAGTCTAAAGCCACTGCCATATTTGCCCGCTCGAACCGGCACTGCACCAAACATATTGGCCATAGCAAAACCTTCTTCGGCGTCTTGTCTGCCACGCTTGTCGGCTGTTCCACCCAAGGGGTTAATGTCGGGAACCTCCTCGGTCTGAATAACACTGTCAGCTTTTTCCAGCTGAATCTGGCGCTTGGCGCCATTTTGCTCAACGATAATGCGGAACGGTTGGATCTGCTTAATCTCAATCGCCGAGCCGAGCTTATCACCAATATGGTAAACCTTCTCCCGCCGACCATTAAACGCGATGGTCGCTGACGAAATATTCTCGCCCACCACTACCCCAAGAAGCTTGGCTTTGACATCGGCATCTGCCAGATCATTGAGATCCACCTGTTGTTCAATTGGCGCCGCGGCAGCAGTGCCTTTAAACCAGCTCCAGCTAAGGCTAGTTGGCGCCCCAGTGGATATGCGCGAAATACCTTTAGTCGTTGGCCTGTCGTCAATAAGCAACATCAGCATGGCCACGAGCAGAACAGCCATTACCGCTGCCAGCAGCAGATTGCTGATCATAAGAATTTTTTGCCCGGGGGAGCCAGACCGCGCTTGTTGGAAATAGGTTTTGATCAAGCTGCCGCCCTTTACAAGAGTGCCACTATTTAACATGCTGGACCTCCATACGCGCTTGGTAGCCGCTCTCGCCAGTGGTGGCAGAACTAACTTTAAGAGCATTGACACTGAGTCCCTGACAGGCCAGCTGATGAGTTAGCTGCAGGATACGATTGGCACTCGCGCTTTCAAGATAAACCAGATACTGGCCTTGGCGCTGCTCGGCAATCGTTGTCAGCTTGATTTGGTTACGTCTAACGAGGCGCGTTATAAGGTCCTTAACGGCGCCCTTTTGAATACTTTTAGAGACACAGCTGTTTTCCAGTCGACTGACTGTTTGACTCTGTTCACTCAACCACTGCAGATCAGACTGCAGTATTTGGTAGCGCTGTTCCAGTTGCGTCGCTTTGCTGAGGCTTGGCAGCAGTGCCATATAGACTGCGGCGATCACAACGATAACCGCACCAGCGCTGACAATCAGGCGCTCGCGTGGCTCGCGCTGGGCGAACCAATTGTTGATAGCCGCTAAAAAATTGGACCCATTCATCGCTGAGCCACCTCGCGTAATGTCAGTGTGGTCACGCCATCGGCGACTTTGCGATCTACTTTAAAGCCCTGCACATCAGTCTTCTGGGCCTTGCCTCGGGCGACATTTTTCAGTGCCAATGTGACGACTGAATCCGTAGCGTCCAAACTCTCTAGCTCACAACCGCAGTTGCTCATAGCCGAGTCTAAACCAGCTAGAGCGCGCATAATCGGCGCCTGCAAGCTCTCTCGCTGTTTGAACATATCGGCCATTAACTGCTCACCGCTGCTGCGAATATCCTCGGGTTTTGCACGTTGACCCAAAAATACATTACTAAAACCTGTGCCGGCCTGAGCTTCAAGTTCGGCGATGCCCTCCTCGAGATGAATATTCGAGAGTTGCAGATAACCAAAACCAAGCACCAGAGCCAACACCAGCAATGCGGCACTGGAGAGCCATGAGGAAGAGGAGACATCAGAGGACTGTTGCTCAAATTCACCGGTTAATAAATTGGCTGAGAGGGGCATATGGGCAAACTGCCAGTCGATCTCAGCTGCGTTGATATCCGCAGCCTCGCGCAGATCTTCGGGGATCAAACTGCTATCCGGCAGTGAAATAGACAGTCGCGGGGCAAGATCGCCGCGAGTCATTAGGCGGCGAACCATTAACCAAGCCAGATCAGCCGGCGCGGAAAATCCGCTGTCAGTAGCGGTGCGAACCAAAAACTGACCTTCGCGCCATGCCATGCTGATGCGCCCAGATTCAAAGGGCAGCGCCAGATAATCTGGCACCATTGCAGTCGCTGTAACGCCAGCATTATCGGCAATGCGCAGCCACTCGCGCATATCCTGTTTGCTGATCACCGTGACGGCCAGTTGTTTTTTACCCGCTACCAGAGAGCTGGCGCCGAGTACAAAATGCATCTCGTCCACCGGCTGTAGAATACGATCTTCAAGGATCCAGGGAATCAGCTCCAGCCACTTGCGCTGGGGCGCTGTGGGGGCGTCAATAACATGCACGGTTACGCGCTGCGATGGCACCCATAGTGCCGCCGCTCTGCTTGTCTCACCACCGCCGAGCAGATGCTGGTCAAGGTGGTAAAGATGGTCAACCGATAATGTCATTGTTACAAATTCCTAGTTGTTGCCATTGCCGCTATTGATACCATTTGTCGAGCCCAGCGCGGTACTGCGATTAAAATAGCTATCTGTAATTTCACAGATTGGACGCAGGTAGTATTCTTGATCATCTTCGCCGGCTTTGTCTGTCCCGGAGAATCTTTCGTCCCCAGAGCTGGCCAAATCCTCGGCAAATTCCTCATCCGAGTCTGGATTATCAGATGGTACAGTTGCGACACCTGCAGGTACAACCGTTATCTCCCTGCGAATCACTGCTGGCGGCCCAAACGGCTTGCGGTGCATTATACTTTTTACCTCGAGCTTTGACTGCCCCAATGTGACATCGAGATTAAGCTGGAAAAAATCCGATTTCACATCCACTAAGCTCTCTGGCCAGCGCACAGCCAATACTGCCTCACCCACCCGCAGATGAATATCAATAGCTTTGTAAAAGTCCTGCAGAGTTAAAAAGGGTCTGCCATCTAGTACTAGGTCGACAAAGTCGCGGCCCATGCCATCACTTAGAGCCATTAACACCGCTACAGGGGCTGTGTTGACATTGATCTTGGTCTGCTCAGGCAGGGCACTGATCCAGGGCATCAAACGCTGCACTTCGGCGAGACTATAGCCATCTATTGCGGCCAGTTCGGCGGTATCGGCTATCGCCATATTGGCGGGAAAGCGCGGTGGATCAAAACTACTGTAATCAGCCTGCTCGGCACCGGCGGGGCTGATCAAACTATCGCCACTGTCGAGCCAATCAATAATCACTGGCACCCTTTTTTGGTCCACTAGAAAATCTCTCTCTCGCAGCAACGTCTCCCAGACTTTGACTAGACCCACTGCACTAGATTCCCGCTCTCTCTTGAGACTGGCAGCGGTGTAACCGGAAAAGTTATTGAGGTTAATCAGCGAACTCAAATCCACTAGGCAGCCGGTAAGTAGGCCGCCACTCACGGGCATTAGAGGAATGGCCTGTGCCCAAACCTCATCAAAATGATCCGTTGTAGTATCGTCATTGGCCACAGAGAGCAGATCTCTGGCCCAGTTCTCACCACTGATCGCCAACAGCACCGCCTGATCACCGTGCAGTGAACCGGTGGCCTGTGACACATCAATCTGGTGGCGATAAAAGATATTGCCCAAAATCAGCGTTAGCGCCAAGATCAGAATCAAGGTCGCCAACAGGGCCACACCGGACTGTTGACGGCGCGGAGAAGCCATTAGCTGGTGAGAAGCCCTTAGCGATTGAAAAGCCCCTAGCGGGTAAGAGCCCGTTAGCAATTGAGTGCAGTGCAGCACTGGACGCTTACTTTTCATCACCGCGGCTCCTTGGATCTGCACCGGCAGCTGATCCAGACCCGCCCTCCGGCCCACTGGGGCCAATAGAACCAGTGTTAGGATTGGGGTCAAAAGCTAACCCCGGCAATAGCCGCGAGGTCTCGGAGCCATTTTCCTGGATAATGGTAATGCGAATCATTTTTGGCAAACTGAGCACATGGTGACGTTGATTCAGCGGCGGCCAGTCGGGAGAGAAATTATTGTCCCGGGACAGCTGTTCTATTTCCACCTCATCCACATTGCTCAGCAGAATTAGGCGAGTACCTTCGCTGGTCAGTGACGAGGCGGTAATCGGCCAAGACAGCCGCTCCAATTGATTATCGCTATTAAGCCTGTACTCGATACGACTGATACCCGTAGGGTTAGAGCGCACCATGGGCCCGCCGCCGCGACTAAAACGCACACCAAAGTCACTGGGATCTGTTAGATAGGCCCGCTCAGTGCCGCCGAGGCCATCGGCAAACACCCGTGGCCGCAGATGCATAATATCTCGGCTTATCACCTGCCAGGCGCGGTGTAATTGCGACTCATCCTCAAGCTGCCCGCGACTGCGTTCATTGGTTCCAAGGATCACTTCAACCGCCTGATAAGACATGACCGACATCACTGCCAGCAACATTAGCGAGACTACCGCTTCAATCAGCGTAAACCCAGCTTGCCGACCTCGCCGCGATATAGATTTCGCCCTCGCCATCAGTTTTTCTCCACCAGATAGACAAACAGCCCAGCGCTATCGCGCTCGGCGCCATCCAGCGCCACTTTCGCCTGATAGCGATAGAGGTCGTCACCCATAGCTTCTACAATATCGATACGCCACTGCCAATCCTGACTGCCCTGACTGGCCACACCTTTAGTCGAGCGATTGGATGTCTGTTGTTTGGAAATCCATTTTTCCGAATATTGATAGCGCTCCAAGAGCCGATTCCAAGATACCTGAGAGGCGTAAAACTGTTCCCGCAGACGAACTCTCTCATCGGCGTACTGCTGCACTAAATACAGAGCACTGCCCATCACCCAGCCGAGAATCGCTAGGGCAACTGCCACTTCGATAAGGGTAAAACCGCGAGCGCGGCGTGGGGAGATCGACCGGTTCATGGCGTGGATTTAAGCATTGTCATAGACCCGCTCTCTGCATCCCATTTAAAGGTGTAAGTCAGGGGACTGGAGTCAAAGCTCAACAACAGCTCTCCCATTGGCTCCATATAACCATCGGGCAACATAGCCACTATGGGCACCAGAGCGTCTTCTTCACCGGCCAGCGGATCTTCAATATCATCGTATTGGTTGTTGTAAGTAATCGCCCACTCTGCCCGAGCTCCATTGTCCAAGTCAAAAGCCTCTGGGTAGCTGGTGACAAACCAGTGCTGGCGAAAATAGGCCACCGGTTGTAATTTTTCCTCCTGCTGAGCGCCTTCATCACCCCCAACACCTTCAACACCACCGACTATCCCGTAGGCAACTCCTTCGAGAGCCGCCTGTTCAGTGAGCTGATTGAGCCACACCAGCAGATTTTCTGCCTGACTCTGGTAGCGACGATCAAAGGCCTGATTAATCGCATACAGGCTCATTGCTGACATAGTGGCGAGAATAACCACCACCACGGTAATCTCGATCAGCGTAAAACCAGTTTGGCGATGGGGAGAAAAACGCATACTACTTTATGTTCCAGTTGCCCCAGTCTGCCTCAGAGCCCTCGCCGCCCTGCTGGCCATCGGCACCCAGAGTAAAGACATCGACATCTTTCCCATGCTGGCTTGGATTGCTGTACTGGTAAGGTTCACCCCAAGGATCATTGGGCGCTTTCTCCAGATAGGGGCCATTCCAGTTCTGCGAATCACCGGGATTGCTCATCAGCGCATCGAGACCCTGAGACTGTTTCGGGTAGCGATAATTATCCAATCGGTAAAACTTCAGCGCCCCCTCAATAACGCGAATATCCTGAGCAATCCGCGTGCGCTCCGCCTGCTGCACCTTCTTAAACAGGGTCGGTCCAATCATCGAACCCAGCAGTGCAATTACCACCACCACAACCATCATCTCAATTAGCGTAAAACCCGCCTGTTTCTTACTAGATACCATTTTCAAACCTCTTAAATTTATTTCACTCCGCCAGCAAACCACCAACGAAAAATTATATTTATATCCCACCTGACCCAAATCTATCTAAGTGGATTGTGGGGGAGATTTTTTCCCAGAGCCAAGGCAAAAATGCACGGACTAAGGGCGCTTACTTGTTGTAAGTGACCGATTGAGTACATTTTTAAACGCCGCCATGGAGAAAAATCCCACTCATTTAGATCATATTGTTCATGTCCATTATTGGGAGCATCACTGCTGCCACTACTGAGAGAATAATCACTCCCATAAAAATAATTAAAATCGGATTAATCAGCTTCAAAAACACTTCCACCGCATTATTTAAGCGCAGAGAATAATAATCAGAGACCCGCAGAAGCATCTTATCCAGTTCACTTGAGGCTTCACCACTACCTACCATATGCACCAGAAAACCACTGCCAATATCACTGGATTGCAGGGCACTGTGAAGAGTACTGCCCTGACGCATAGCCTCGGTAACCCCTTCCATCTTGCTGCGCAGATCGAGATTGGTTACCACCGATGAGGATATTTTCAATGCCGCCAGTGCCGGCACGCCATTGCTTAACAGCACACCGAGACTTCTTGACCAATCGGCAATATTAGCCATTCGAATCCAGCGCCCAAGACCTGGCATGGTCAACATAAAACTGTGCCAGCGTTTTTTGCGCTGCGGGTCTCGCATGGCCCGGGCAAAGCCAAGATATAACGCAACCATAACAACGGCAAAGAACAGTCCATAGTTTTGAGTGAACTCACTGAGGTTGATAACGAGCCGCGTCACCAGCGGCAGCTCACGATTGGAGCTCACAAAAATGGCGGTAATTTTTGGCACCACCCAGACCATCATAATGGCCACGACAATAATCGAGGTGCTGATCAGTGTGGCGGGATAGATCATGGCGCGACTGATGGTCTTGCGATTTTCGGCACTGGTTTCAAGATCTTCGGCGAGGCGCATAAGCACCTTATGCAGATGACCACTCTCTTCGCCAACACTAATGCCCGCAATAATGCTCTCGGGAATTTTATAGGGTGAGCGGCGCAGGGCTTCGGAAAAACTGCGACCTTCAATAATTTCACTGCGCCAGCTCTGCAACATGCGCCGCTGCTTTTCAGTTTCGGCCTGTTCGATGGTCATGCGCAGGGCATCTTCGAGGGGCAGGCCAGATTCAATAAGAATGGCCTGTTGCTGCAACAGTAGCGACAGATCAAAATTATTGACCCGCGCCTGACGGCGGCTGCCGGATTTTTTGGTCTCGGTTTGACTGACCTCGGATAGCTCTGAGGGCAGCAACTTTTTATCTTTTAATAGACGCCGGGCGTGGCGCTCGGAGTCAGCGGAGATAACACCGCTGACGCGTTTACCCGAGGGATCGTAGGCGGCATAGTCAAAGGCTGGCATGATTACGGCCCCGGGTTAAATGCTGGTAACACGAAGCACTTCTTCGATTGTGGTAACACCGCGACGCACCAAGTCAAAGCCGGCATCGCGGATGCTGGGTACATTTTTACGAATGGCACTCTCAAGCTCTAATTCGCCGGCATTCTCGTGGATCAGGGCCTGTAACTCAGCGTCCACCGAGACCAACTCGAAGAGCGCCTGACGGCCGCTAAAGCCGGTATTATTACAGTCACTGCAACCGGCGGACTGATAGATTTCTTCGTTTGGCTGCATATTCAGTAGGTTGCGATTAAATTCATTCGGCTGCACGGCGACACGACAGCTGCCACAAAGCTTGCGCAACAGACGCTGAGAGGCAATACCGCGCACTGTGGAGGCCAACAGAAAGCTGTCCACACCCAGATCTTGCAGTCGTGTGATCGCGCCGGAGGCCGTATTGGTGTGCAGGGTTGATAGCACTAGGTGACCGGTCAAGCTGGCCTGAGTAGCAATCTCTGCAGTTTCACCATCGCGAATCTCGCCGATCAGAATCACATCGGGATCCTGACGCAAAATAGCCCGCAGGCCACGCGCAAAGGTCATCCCGGCGCGCAGATTAATCTGTGTCTGACTAATACCGGGCAGATCGTATTCTACTGGATCTTCAACGGTCATAATATTGCGCTGCTGACGGTCCATCTGCTGCAGAGCGGCATAGAGAGTTGTAGTTTTACCAGAGCCTGTGGGGCCAGTGACCAAAATAATGCCGTGGGGTCGCGAGACCAGATCTACTAGCTGTGCCTTAGTGTCTTGGGGCATTCCCAGATCATCGGTCTGCAGTTTGCCAGCATCTTTATCCAGCAGTCGCATTACCACGCGCTCGCCGTGACTGGAGGGCATGGTGGAAACCCGCAGATCGATACTGCGACCGCCGAGACGCACACTCATGCGACCATCCTGAGGGAGACGACGCTCGGCGATATCGAGCTTTGACATCACCTTGATACGCGAGATTAACAGTGGTGCAATTTGAATCGAGGGCGAGAGTACAGTGCGCAGGACACCGTCTAAACGAAAGCGCACTAACGCTTCTTTTTCATAGGGTTCGATATGAATATCGGACGCGTTTTCTTTAAGGGATTCGGCAATAACGGCATTTAACAGGCGCACAATTGGCGCATCATTTTCGGCATCTAACAGATCACCGGCATCCTCTAGATCCGCTGCGGCAGATTCCATATCGACAAAGTCTTTCATATCCGCCATCACCGATTCGGAGGAGTTCTGGCGGCCGCTATAGAGCTGGCTCAACTGAGCATCAAATTCTTGGTCAGCCACTGAGTGCACCGCAAGCTCTGCATTGCTCAGGCGAATTACTTCACTGATGGCCCAATCAGGCGTATCTGAGGTTAACAGCAGATCACTTTCTGCAGTGCGCAAAAGTACACGATTGACCCGCGCAAATTCGTAGGGCAGTAAATCCAGCGCTGCTTCTGTCATTGGTACCTCGGTTATTTTTATTTCGCTATCACCGCCAATCACAGCGGCTTGTGGCGAGCACTCTAGAAGGCAAACTCTACCACAATGGACTCTGGCTATACATTTTTACGCCTCGGTGAAAATCTATCCATCACAGACGGGGGAAATTATCCGCCGCAGCCTCTCGCTACAGCTGTTAATTATAAAAAGGCCTAGTCCTTTGACGGCTTATTTGACGCCATAGATGGAAACGGAAATGGGCGCACATTGCCACCGGAAGCGTTGCTGCTGACTTCGGTAATTTTACAGGCACCCTCCTGCTCCACTTCATCGATGCGCACAATTGACTGCATCGGAATAAAGCTGCGTTTAATCCCCGAGAACTCATTTTTCAGCTTCTCTTCAGCGGGGTCCACAATCATCTGTGAGCGCTCACCAAAGATAAATTCTTCCACCTCAAGAAAGCCCCAGAGATCACTCTGAAACACATGCCGGGCATAGATCTCATAGACCTGTTCCTGATTAAAAAAGGTGATTCGATAGATCGGTTCACTGGACATTAAAGGTTTGCCAATTCGGTGCGGTTAAAGGCCCGCAATAATAGCACAGGATGTTTTTATATAGCGCCATTAAATGGCGACCCGAAATAGCCGCTTTATGTTGCGAATTGGAGGTTCAGGGCTATAATGCTCGACCTCTTCAATTGATCAAAGATTAACCAATTCGATGACCGAAACCGCGACTGAAATTACCAACTCGAGCAAGCCGATCAAAAAGCTGCATATCGTCACTCATGGCTGCCAGATGAATGAGTATGATTCTGCACGCATGCGCGACCTGCTTGGCGACAGTCATCAGATGATCGCCACTGACAATGCGGCGGACGCTGACGTTATTCTGCTCAACACCTGCTCGATACGCGAAAAGGCTCAGGAAAAAGTTTTTCATCAGTTGGGCCGCTGGAAACATCTTAAGCAAGCTAATCCTGATTTGATTATTGGTGTCGGCGGCTGTGTTGCCAGCCAAGAGGGTGAGGCAATTGCCAAGCGCGCGCCCTTTGTCGATCTGGTGTTTGGCCCGCAAACTCTTCATCGCCTGCCAGAGATGATGGAGACCAGCCAATCTGACGGCACCGTGGTGGTAGATATCAGCTTCCCGGAAATCGAAAAATTTGATCGTCTGCCAACACCTGAGGCAGATGGCGTATCCGCCTTTGTCTCGATTATGGAGGGCTGCTCCAAGTACTGTTCATTCTGTGTAGTGCCCTATACCCGCGGCGAAGAAGTCAGCCGGCCAATGGCCGATGTGCTGGCCGAGATCGCGGCGCTGGCCGAACAGGGTGTTCGGGAAGTCAATTTGCTGGGGCAGAACGTTAATGCTTATCTGGGCGAAATGCCCGATGGATCCATCTGCGACTTCGCTGAACTGCTGCCCTATGTGGCGGATATCAATGGCATAGATCGAATTCGTTACACCACCTCACATCCGGTTGAATTTTCCGATCGCTTGATCGAAGCCTACGCCCATGTGCCGGAGCTGGTCAGCCACCTGCACCTGCCGGTACAGAGCGGTTCGGATAAAGTGTTGATGGCCATGAAACGCGGCCATACCGCAATTGAGTACAAGTCAAAGATTCGCCGCCTGCGGGAAGTGCGTCCGGATATCAGTATCTCCTCAGATTTTATTATCGGCTTCCCCAATGAGAGCGAAGAGGATTTCGCTGCCACGATGAAACTGATTAGCGATATTGGCTTTGACACCTCATTTAGCTTTATTTACAGCGCCAGACCTGGCACACCGGCTGCAGACCTGCCGGATAGCACTACAGAAGCGGTGAAAAAGCAGCGTCTGAAAATTCTTCAGGATCGCATCAGCCAGAATGCCGCCGAGATCAGTCGACGCATGGTCGGCAAACAGGAGAAGCTACTAGTTACGGGTATTTCGAAGAAAGATCCGGGGCAGCTGCAAGGGCGTACAGAGAACAATAGAGTGGTTAACTTCCGCAGTGATAACCACGCCCTAATCGGCACCTTTGTGGACAGCATTGTCACCGAGGCACTGACCAACTCACTCCGCGGGGAACTAGTCTAGAGATTTTAGTCGGGCTTGATGGCTGAGATGATCTGAAAAGGTTTAATAGCCTAGATAGATTGGATATAAGCAATCATGTTAAGCGATCAAGTTCTTATAATATTTCGGCTAGCTAAAGGGTTTACCCTGCTTCACCGATCGCGCTATGCTTGTAGTAACTTCTCTTACTTAAGGTACAAAAGCACTCATTGAAAAGACCGGATAACCAACCATCTGCCTCGACTCTCACACTCGAGCCCAATGATGCTCGCCGTCTCGCCGCACTCTGTGGCCAATTTGATGAAAACATCCGCCTTATCGAACAGCGTCTCGATGTCGATGTGCGCTCGCGAGATAATTTTTTTGCCGCCTACGGCGATCCCGCTGCGGTGACTCAGGCCACTGCGGTTATTTACAATCTCTATCAGCAGACGGCACATTGCACCGAGTTATCTGCCGAAGAAGTACACCTTAATTTGCGTCAGAGCCAACCACAGTTAGAACAGCAACCTAGGCCGGCAGTGGCCAAGAGCAATTTAAAGCAGTCGTCCAAATCCTCGAACAATCATTCTAGACGGCCAACCCATTCCACCGGCAAACCATCTCTTAAAGAGGCGTCGTTTATGCAAACACCCCCAGTGAGCGGACAACCAGCCGACAACGTTGAAAACTTCAGCGTTATTCGCACCAAGAAAGGCAATATCAAGCCTCGCGGCCTCAATCAACAGCGTTATGTGCGCTCGATTCAGACTCATGATGTCAATTTTGGTATTGGTCCTGCCGGTACGGGTAAGACCTATCTGGCGGTTGCCTGTGCCGTGGAGGCACTGCTGCGGGATGAAGTTGAGCGTATTCTGTTGGTGCGACCAGCAGTAGAGGCGGGAGAGCGCCTTGGCTTCTTGCCCGGGGATCTGGCACAAAAGGTCGATCCCTATCTGCGACCATTATATGACGCTCTGCATGAGATGCTCGGCTTTGAAACTGTGGCAAAGTTGCAAGAGCGCAATGTGATTGAAATTGCTCCCCTAGCTTATATGCGCGGCCGCACGCTGAATGGCGCCTATATTCTTCTGGATGAAGCCCAGAACACCACCCGCGAACAGATGAAAATGTTTCTCACCCGCATCGGCTTTGGCTCAACCGCGGTTATCACCGGTGATATGTCCCAGATTGACCTGCCCCGAGGAGTAAATTCCGGGCTTGTTCACGCCTGCGAAGTACTGCAAGATGTGGGGGAAGTGAGCTTTACTCACTTCATATCACGGGATGTTGTACGTCATCCTATTGTTCAAAGCATCGTAGATGCCTATGATGCCCACGAGAAAACAGAATAAATAACCCATAAATGAATCTATCTATCGACATTCAGAAGGCCTGTGCCTCTGAAGACTCCCCTGACGAAGACAGTATGACGCGCTGGGTAAGCGCTGCCATACGTGACGAGCGGGATGAATGTGAGTTGAGCATTCGTATTGTCGATGAGTCGGAAAGTGCCGATTTAAATCAGCGCTACCGCGGCAAAAGCGGTGCCACCAATGTTCTCAGCTTCCCCTTTGATGCAGTTACTCCAGAGCCCTTGCCAATTCTTGGTGATCTGGTGATCTGCGCCCCGGTCTTAGCCCGTGAAGCTCTGGAACAACATAAAACAACCACCGCACACTGGGCACATATAGTGATCCACGGCGTTTTGCATCTGCTGGGTTACGATCATATTGAAGATCAAGAGGCCGAACAGATGGAGAGTTTAGAGACAGCCATTCTGGTGAATCTAGACTTCCCTCCCCCCTACCGGACTCTCGATGAGTCCTCCGACGACCCTATTGAAGTCACGAGCAGCTAAACAATGAACGAAGAAACCGCTAATAGCGCACCCGAAAAATCCCTGTTTGAACGGATTGGTCGGGTCTTTTCCCAGAGTCCACGCAACAGCGAGGACGTAGCCGACATACTGCGCAGCGCCGAAAATGAGTCGATTATCGATGCCAGCGTGTTGCAAATTATGGAAGGGGCGCTAAAAGTTTCCGATCAACAGGCCCGGGAGATTATGATCCCACGCTCACAGATGGTCATCATTGATGACGACTTCAGCCTTGAGCAAGTACTTGAAGTGGTTATCAGCTCTCAGCACTCACGCTTTCCGGTTGTCGGCGAATCCTCTGACGATATCAAAGGCATACTGCTGGCAAAAGAAATGCTGCCACTGCTGCTTTCGGGCAACCAGTCCTTTGACCTCAAATCCCTTTTGCGACCTGCCACCATTATTCCCGAGAGCAAGCGCCTCAATGTTCTGCTGCAGGAATTTCGTGAGCAGCGCTACCATATGGCCATTGTCGTGGACGAATACGGCGGCGTCTCAGGTCTACTGACCATTGAGGATATTCTTGAAGAGATTGTCGGCGAAATCGAAGATGAAACAGACGAACACGAAGAAGCACCGATAATAGCCACCGCAAATGGCAGCTTTAATGTGGAGGCAATCGCTGAGATTAGCGAGTTCAATGAGTTCTTTGATGTGGGTCTGGTAGACGATGAGTTTGATACCATCGGCGGTCTGGTGCTACATGCCTTTGGACGACTACCAGAGATTAATGAAAGCATCGATTTTGATGGTTTCACCTTTACCGTCACCGATGGCGATAACCGCAAAATCAGCAAACTGGAAGTAATCAAGATCAGTTCATGATGCGCTCAGCCCGCGGGCAAACATTTCTCCTGCTATTTGCCTCGGGGGCACTGCTGCCACTGGCTCTGGCGCCATTTAATCTCTGGCCCATAGCAATCCCCTGTATCGCGGTGCTGTTTTACAAGCTACAGCACCAAACTGCCAAACAGGCTATCGCAAAAGCCAGCGTCTTTGGCTTCGCCATGTTCTTTTCCGGGGTCAGCTGGGTCTATGTCAGCATCCATGAGCACGGCTTTATTCCGGCGCCGCTGGCACTGCTGGCAACTACTCTGTTCTGTCTATTCCTAGCACTACTCTTTGCCCTGCCCTTTGTTCTCAGTGCTTTGATTCCGCAACGAGCAAACTCCTGGCTATTGGGACTGCCGGCAATTTGGGTGCTCAGCGAATGGTTTCGCAGTTGGATCTTTACCGGTTTCCCATGGCTCTATGTGGGCTATATGCACACCGATACTTGGCTTAGCGGCTGGGCGCCGGTTGGCGGGGTTATGTGGTTGAGCTTTATCACTGCACTGTCCGCAGCAACGCTTGGGCAACTGGGTCAGTCATTGTTCGCTGATAAAACATCAGGGAAGAAACGCCCTATTCAGATAGGCACAAAAATATCATGTCTACTATTAATGGCTTTAATAATAAGTGGGTACTTACTTCAATCTTACTCTTGGACTCAGAAGACCACCGGCGAGCTTTCAGTGGTATTGATCCAACCCAATACCGACCAAAACAAGAAATGGTCTCCCGTGGAGCGGCAGAATATCCTCGAACAACTGCAGACCCAAACTCAACCCTACTGGGGCGCAGACCTGATCGTCTGGCCAGAAGCCGCGGTTCCGGCCATACCCCAGCGCGTGAACAGCTTTCTGCTCGACCTGCACAATAGTGCAAAAGTGAACCAAACTGCCCTGCTAACCGGTATACCTACCCAGGACCAGAGCACTGGAAACTATTACAACTCGGTCTTAGCAATAGGTGCAGCCAAGGGGCAGTACGACAAAACTCGCCTAGTGCCTTTCGGTGAATATGTTCCCCTCGAAGGGCTTCTGCGGGGCTTGATTCGATTTTTTAACTTGCCAATGTCGTCTTTTTCACTGGGAGCCAAGGATCAGTCACTGCTGACTATAGCGGGAGAACCTGTAGCCACGGCAATTTGCTATGAAATTGTTTATCCGGATCTGGTGGCTCGCAGCAGCCGTGAGGCAACGCTGCTGTTAACTGTCAGCAACGATGCTTGGTTTGGCGATTCCTTTGCGCCGCAACAGCATATGCAAATGGCGCGCATGCGGGCAATTGAAAATGCTAAGCCCATGGTGCGCGGCACCAGCAATGGCCTTACTGCGATAGTCGGCCATCGCGGCAAGATAGAACAACAATTGGAACAGTTTATGGTTGGCGAGCTCAGTGGCACTATTAAACCAAGAGCTGGCCAAACACTTTTTGCACAGGCTGGCTCATGGCCGGTGGTGATAATGGCGCTGCTAATGTGCGCAGGCTTAATAACAAGAAGACAGCTTAGTCAACAGAGGGAAACCGAATATGAACTTTAAAACACTAGTCACAGCAATAGTATTCAGTGCGGCAGCCAGCACATCCATAGCGCTAGAAGTCGGCGATCAGGCTCCAGACTTTTTGCTCGAAGCCACAGATGGCAAGTCATACAGCGTCAGTCAATTCAGCGATAAAGAAGCGGTAGTGATTGCCTGGTACCCCAAAGCCTTTACCGGCGGCTGCACAATTGAGTGCAAGTCTCTGGCGGATAACGGTCACCTACTGAAGAATTTAGAAGTCGCTTACTTTATGGCCAGCGTTGACCCTATCGAAAAGAATATAGAATTTGCCGAGGCCTACAAAGCGGATTTCCCACTATTAAGTGATCCGAGTAAAAAGACTGCCAAAGATTATGATGTGCTCGCCCTCTATGGCCTGCCCAAGCGTCATACGTTTTATATCGGCAAAGACGGTAAGATTTTGTTTATCGATAAGAAGATTCGCCCCGCAACCTCCGCTGAAGATATGGCAGCTAAGTTGAAAGAGTTGGGCGTGCCAAAACGAACGGTTGGCTAGCGCTCTCTATTAGAAACTGGATCCGGGGTGGGATAAGAACTCAATTTCCTCTGCAGTTGAATCCCGCCCAAGAATCTCATTTCGATGAGGATAGCGCCCAAAGCGATCAATAATCGCTTTGTGGCGTAGTTCAAACTTCAAATTTGCTTCGTTGCCACAGGCCTCATACAGCGAAACCGCTTCACTATGAATTACCGCGGACTCGCTGTGCATAAAGGGCATATAGAAAAAACTCCGCATATCACTGACAACTTCTTTGTCAGCGCCTGAACTAATAGCTTCTTGAGATAGCACCAAGGCCAACGAATCCGTTGCAAATGAAAGGGGTGAGTTGCGATAGATATTTCGCGAGAATTGATCCAGCACGATAATCTCGGCTAAACGCCCTTCTGCCGTATCGCGCCAACGATAAAGTTCACCTCGAGATGCTTGTCCATGAACCTCTGAAAAACGACTGGCGATAAGCTCATCGAATTGAGCGTCCTTTTTCCACCACTGGGTTTGGCTAATTTCTTCAAACCAAAATTGCAGCACTTCCCTGTACATAATTAATCCTCGTTCCGGCTCACCGAGCACCTAACACTTTGCTTAATCGTAGACCACGGTAGGCCGCCGTCCAGCACCATTGGCATTAGCTCCCACAGAGGACGGGCAAAACCTATCTATATAGGCCCCTGTTACCTTATAATTCTCGCCTCTCTTCAAATCAATAAGCAGTGACTCTTCATGACCATGGAACATCCCTATCTCCCCGCTGAATTAGAGCGTGACGCCCAGCAGTACTGGACCGAAAACAAGACCTTTGAGGTCACTGAAGATCCGAACCGGGAGAAGTTCTACTGCCTTGCTATGTTCCCCTATCCCAGCGGCAAGCTGCATATGGGTCATGTACGCAACTACACGATTACCGATGTGATCGCTCGCTACCAGCGGATGCAGGGCAAGAATGTACTCCATCCTATGGGCTGGGATGCTTTTGGCCTGCCAGCTGAGAATGCGGCGATTCAAAATAATACTGCGCCGGCAAAGTGGACCCATGAGAATATCGCCTATATGAAGGGGCAGCTGAAGTCTTTGGGCTTTGGTATCGACTGGTCTCGCGAGTTGGCTACATGCGATCCCGATTACTACAAGTGGGAGCAGTGGTTTTTTACCAAGCTCTATGAAAAAGGCATGGTCTATAAAAAGACCAGCGCGGTTAACTGGTGCCCTCACGATGCCACAGTGTTGGCCAATGAGCAGGTTGTGGATGGCTGCTGCTGGCGCTGTGACACCCCAGTGGAACGCAAAGAGATACCTCAGTGGTTTATCCGTATTACCGATTACGCCGAGCAGCTGCTCAATGATCTCGACGAGTTGGAACACTGGCCCGAGCAGGTCAAGACTATGCAGCGCAACTGGATTGGCAAGAGTCGTGGTGTAACCATGACCTTTGATCTGTCGGCCGCTGTTGGGGATTACCCGAGCTTCGATGTCTATACCACGCGCCCCGATACACTTATGGGTGTGACTTATCTGACCTTGGCGACGCAGCATCCTATTGCGTTAACCGTTGCCGAATCCAACCCGGAACTGGCAGCTTTTATCAGTGATTGCAAAACTCAGCAGATCTCGGAAGCTGAAATGGCAACCATGGAAAAGCGCGGAATGGATACTGGCATCACCGCCGTTCATCCACTCACCGGCGAGACGGTTCCAGTCTGGGTCGGCAACTATGTGTTGATGGACTATGGCTCTGGCGCGGTAATGGCTGTGCCAGCTCACGATCAACGCGATTATGAGTTTGCTAAAAAATACCAGCTGACCATCAAGCAAGTTATTGCTCCCAGCGGAGACGAACTCTGCGATATCGATACTGAAGCCTTTACGCTTAAGGGCAGATTGGTTAATTCCGGTATCTATGACGGTCTCGACTTTAATGCTGCCTTTGATGCTATCGCCGCGGCTCTTGAAGCCTGCGACCACGGCTCCACAACCACAAACTACCGCCTGCGGGATTGGGGTGTTAGCCGCCAACGTTACTGGGGCGCGCCGATCCCAATGTTTAATTTGGCCGATGGCGGCGAGATTCCAGTACCACTCGATAGACTGCCCATGCTGCTCCCCACCGAAGTGGAGATGGACGGTATTCAGTCGCCGATCAAAGCTGATTTGGAATGGAAGAAAGATACCCTCAACGGCCAGACAGTCGAGCGTGAGACCGATACCTTTGATACCTTTATGGAATCCTCTTGGTACTACGCCCGCTTTACCTGCTCCGACCTCGACAGCGCCATGCTTGATCCTGAGCGCGCCGATTATTGGCTGCCAGTGGATCAATATGTAGGCGGTATCGAACACGCTATTTTGCACCTGCTCTATGCGCGCTTTTATCACAAACTATTGCGCGATGAGGGTTTGGTAACCAGCAATGAACCCTTTAAGAGCCTGCTCTGTCAGGGCATGGTATTGGCCGAGTCGTTCTACAAAGAAACTGGCGGCCGCAAGCAGTGGTTATATCCCAATCAGGTCACTGTTGAGCGTGATGCCAAAGGCAAAGCCCTAAAGGCGATTGAGACTGCAACTGGTGAAGAAGTCCGCAGCGGCGGCATCACCAAGATGTCGAAATCAAAAAATAACGGAGTTGATCCACAAACCGCTATCGACAAGCATGGTGCTGATACTGTGCGTCTATTTACCATGTTCGCAGCGCCCCCAGAACAAACTCTGGAGTGGAGTGATGACGGCGTCTCCGGTGCTCACCGCTTTTTGCGCAAGCTCTGGACTATGGTTCACAGCCATTTGGATCAGGCTGCGGCTGGCGGCAAACCCGCTGCACTGGATCCACAATCCCTTAATCAGAGCCACAAAGATTTACGCCGCAAAACCCATGAAACGATCAACAAAGTCAACGATGACTATGGTCGCCGCAACACCTTTAACACCGCCATTGCCGCGGTGATGGAGCTGTTAAATGAGGTCGCTAAACAGAGTGATAACGACGCCCAAAGTGTTGCTGTGCGCCATGAAGCTTTGAGCAGTGCCGTGCTGTTGCTGGCACCGATCGCGCCACATATTTGTCATAGCCTGTGGCCGGCACTAGGCAATACTCAAGCGGTGGCCGATGCCCCTTGGCCAACCTTAGACGAAGCAGCTCTGGTGCGCAGTTCTATCGAATTGGTGGTACAGGTCAATGGCAAGGTCCGCGGCAAAATTGAAGTGGCGGCGGATGCTTCCAAGGACAGTATTGAGCAACTGGCGCTGGCGGATGACAATGTACAGCGCTTTACCGATGGCGTAACAATCCGAAAAGTCATTGTTGTTCCGGGAAGACTGATTAATATAGTGGCCAATTAAGCTGTAGCGAAAAGGGTGATGATAATGCGACATATTCTATTAGCGACAACGATTACCCTGCTCTGTGGCTGCGGTTGGCAGCTGCGTGACGCTCAGGTAGTGCCGCAAAGTGTTGGCACCCTGCATATTGCCACGCAGCTGGAGAACCGTGATTTTGTTAGCGAGTTAACTCGCGCCTTGGATGTCTATGGCGTTGAGGCGGTGTCATCGGCAGCGGCGGCTAACTATTCTGTGGTGATTGTTAACTTCCGCCAGAATCGCCATATTGGCACCTTGAATGCCAGTGGCCGAGTAGCGGAGTATCAGCTCAATGAGGATGTCGACTTTTTAATTGCCAATGCCACAGGCACTCCCCTAACACCACTGTTCACCGCATCGGTTGAGCGCAGCTATGAAATCCAGGAGAGCGACATTCTCTCCTCAGAAAATGAAGAGCGACTGGTAAAACGCGAGATGCGTGAAGAGATCGTGCGCCAGATTCTCAACCGGCTCAAGGTACTGCCTGAGCAGAACAAGTCAGTGGAGGGTCTCTTACCGGCTGAGGCGCTTTTACCGGCTGAGGCTCCCCAACCAGCTGAAGCTCTACCAAAAACCGAGCAGTAACCGATGAAAATACGTGCGGAGCAACTTCAGGATCAGGTCAAGAAGCAGCTATTGCCAATCTACGTTATCAGCGGCGGTGACCCGCTGTTAACAGAGGAAGCCGCCGACAATATTCGCACCGGCGCCCGCGCCCAAGGATTTTCCGAGCGTGATATTTTCCATGTAGAAGGCAACTTTGACTGGAGCCAAATACTTAACCAGTTCAATGCTCTGTCACTCTTCTCTGACAAAAAAATTCTTGAAATCAGAATTGCCAACGGCAAACCCGGCACTGATGGTGCTGCGGCGCTCAGCGAACTTTGCAGCAACCCCAACCCCGACAATCTGGTGCTTGTGATTTTGCCAAAACTTGAGCGAGCCGCGCAAAATAGCAAATGGGTGAAAAATCTTGAAAGCGCTGGAGGCCATATTCAGGTGTGGCCAGTGGATGCCAAGCAGATGCCGCGCTGGATTCAACAGCGCCTGCGTAGCGCTAATATCAGCGCCAACCAAGAAGCGGTGCAAATTCTCGCCGACCGAGTCGAGGGCAATCTACTGGCAGCAGTACAAGAGATCGAAAAGCTCAAACTCCTGGCTACGGACGGCAAAGTTGACGGCAACACCATGTCATCAGTGGTCGCCGACAGTGCCCGTTATAACCTGTTTGATTTTGTCGATAAAATTCTTATGGGCGACAGCCAGTCCGCAGCGCGATCACTGCGCGGTCTGCAAAATGAAGGCACAGATGCTATTCCGCTACTCTGGGCGATTACCCGAGAGTTGCGCATTCTAGTCAAAGCCAGCGAATTGGTCGCCGAGGGTGAGCACAGCGACCGAGCACTCAAAAATTCCGGTGTCTGGGAAAAGCGCCTGCCGTTATTTAAGGGCGCCCTGCAACGATTGCGCCCAGCTCATCTGCGCATGCTATTGCGTCAGGCCGGCGCTATCGATCGCGGTATCAAGGGTATGCGTGACGGGGATGTGTGGGACGAGTTGGCCACTCTGGTGCTGTCCTTTGCTGGCAGCCAAACGCTGCAGCCAAGCAATATTAAAATATTAATACAAAACTAAGCTCTCACCCGAGAGCCAGTTTTACCATCAACCTTCTCAGTACTCTGCGTTGGCTGCTCTCAATTGTATGGCGCTTACGAATCCCTAACCCAACCAGAAATACACCACGGTGGTGATCACTATTACGCCGATCAGGTTGAGGGCAAAACCCTCGCGCACCATCTGCTCCACCGTAATCTCTCCGGTACCAAAGACAATAGCATTGGGCGCGGTGGCCACTGGCAACATAAAGGCACAGCTGGCGGACAGTGCTGCCGGCAACATTAACAGTGCCGGATCAAAGCCAGCTCCCAGTGAAGCGGCGGCAAGGATTGGCATCAATAGAGTTGTTGTTGCAGTATTGCTGGTGATTTCAGTGAGGAAGGTAACGGTGAGCGCCACTACCACGATAAGCGCGATAATCGACAGACGTGTTACCGCGGATAGAGACTCACCAATAGCGGCACTAATGCCGGTGACAGCAAAGGCCTTGGCAATGGCGATGCCGCCCGCAAAGAGTAGCAGCACCCCCCAGTGAATGGTCGATGCGGATTCCCAGTCGAGCAGTTTTCCACCCTGACCATTGGGCAGAATAAACATCAGTATCACTGAGGTCAGAGCCACCGCTGCATAGTTAGCACTGGGAACATTGAGCCATTGGCTCCAGCCACCAAAGGGCTCGCGCAGAGTAATCCAAGCCAGAGCGGTAAGGAAAAAGATCACTAGTACCCGCGCCTCTTCACTGCGCCAAGCGCCGGGCTGTGGGATTTGCAACGGCTCCGCGGCACCTAGATTACGAGTAATCCACAGTGCGGCGAGAGGCAGCAGCAATATAACCACGGGCAATCCCCAGAGCATCCACTGAGTAAAGCTAGGGGTCGAACCGGTTGCTTCGCCATAGATTTTGAGAAAAACAATATTTGGCGGCGAGCCGATAGGTGTGCCCAAACCGCCGATACTGGCAGCATAGGCGATACCCAAAAACAGTGGCACAGCAAGCTTTTTTGCATCTTGGCTATTGGCTCCCCCAGCACTAAAAGTCTGCAATACCGCATAGGCCACCGGCAATAACATCAGAGTGGTAGCGGTATTCGACACCCACATGCTCAGGGCCGCGGAGGCCACCATAAAACCTAATACTAGCCGCCGCTGACTATCACCACCAAATAGGTTGACCATATACAACGCCAAACGTCTGTGGGCGCCACTCTTTTCCATGGCCTTGGACAACATGGCGCCGCCCATCAGCAAAATAATCAACGGGTCGCCATAGGCCTGAGCTACCTGCTTGCCATCGAGCAGTCCCAACAGGGGAAACACTCCCAGAGGAATCATCGCGGTAGCGGGAATCGGAATTGGCTCAAAGATCCACCACAGCGCGCAGAGCACCGTCAAACCGCCAACCAGCGCACCCTCCCGCGCCCAACCTGAGTTCATCATCAGCACTGTCACTGCTATCGCAGCGAGGGGGGCTAGCCACAGGGAAAGACGTCTTAACTTAGGTGTCATTGTTCGTCCTCTAAAGAATAATCGCCACGCTCATAGGCGAGAATAATCTCACCGGCCAACTCCGCATCGGCGTCATTGACGGTGATCGACAGATGGCCCAGTGCCGGAACTTCACCCAAACCGCCCTGCAATGCAGTGCCATTTAAAAACACCTGAAGTCCATCCTGCTCGATCAAACCCTTGAGTAACTGAGCTTCGAAATAGTCACTGCCACGATAGACCTCAATCATTATTTTTGCGCCTCCAAGCCATAACCGCCCAAACCGCTAAAATACCGCTTAAATTTGCCAGCATGTCCCAGTGATCTCCCTGACGATAAGACGTCATAGATTGAGCAACTTCCATGCTCAAACCAAAGGCTGCGAGAACCAATGCCAGCAGCCCGAGAGAATAGCGATGACCATAGGCACTGGCGCAGAGAAAAAACAATGCGCCATAGATACTGCTGTGTCCAACCTTATCCTGAAGTTCGAATAGTTGCTCGCCACCTATCACCGGCATCAGCGATAGAAAAATCGTGCCAATCAGACACAGCCAAAAGAGAGTTTGGTACTTGGCAACCGAGATCATTCAATTTCCTTTTAGGTTTTTTAGCGCTGGGCCAAAGAGTCTTGCAATTGCTGATAGCGCTCCAGGGTTCCAACGTCACACCAGCTACCGCTATAAATATCGCCACCTACCCTGCCGGCAACAATTGCTGGACGCAGCACATCTCGCAGGGGGAATGCGCTGCCAGAGGCAGAATCAGTGGCAAACAGTTTGGGGTGGATCAGGCTGATGCCGCTAAAGGTCGATGTCTGCTCCTTAGCATAGTTGATACAACCATCCTGTAAGGCGAAATCTCCCCGGGGATTATGTGGTGGGTTGGCCACTAATAGCAGCCAGGCATCTAAGTCATTGGAGAGTTTATTATCCTGCAACTGGGCGAGAGGATAGTCGCTCCACACGTCGCCATTAATCAACATAAAGGGTTGATCGCCGAGCAGCGGCAGTGCCTTGGCAATACCACCCCCGGTCTCAAGAGCTGTTACTTCCCGTGACCAGCTAATTGTCACCCCAAGACGCTGCTGACAATCATTAAAGTAGTCTTCAATCTGCCCTGCCAGCCAGCTGGTATTAATAACAATATCGGTGATACCTGCAGCGGCGAGACGCACAAGGTGATGTTCGAGAAGAGGCTTGCCAGCCACCTGTAACATTGGTTTCGGCGTGCTATCGGTGAGCGGGCGCAGCCTCTCCCCGCGCCCAGCGGCCAAGATCATGGCTTTCATAGTGGATTATCTCCCGCACAGCGCCAGTCGCTGTACCAATCCTGAGCTGGCAACAGTGGTTCAATTCGCTCAATAAACCAATCGTAGAATGCGCGACCTTCGTCAATACCTTCAGTCATTGCGCAGACCTCAAGACTGTAGCGAATCACCAGCGGCAAATCCTTCAGGTATCCCCGCTTGCCATCGCGCAGGGCTAGCCGCGCAAAAATACCCATCACTTTTATGTGTCGCTGCAGGCCGATCAGATCAAACCAACGGATAAACTGCTCATCGCTAATCGAGTCCATAGGCAGCTCTGTCACCAGACGTTTTTTAAAATCTAAGGCCCGGTCTACCACCTGCTGCCTCGGCAGACGCAAATAACAGTCTTTGAGCAGGGACACCAGATCATAGGTCAGCGGCCCCACCACAGCATCCTGGAAATCGATGACGCCGAGGGCGCCATCTTCCAGGAGCATCAAATTGCGCGAATGATAATCCCGGTGCACCACCACCTGAGGTTGCCGCACTGCACTGTCAATAAGGTGAGAAAATAGCCTGTTGAGCATACTGCGCTCTTGATCACTCAGAGTCACGCCAAGCAACTGGCCGAGAAACCATTCGGCGAATAGATCCATCTCCCCCTGCAGACGAGACATATCATAGGGCGCAAATACCTTTGCTTCTGGCTCCACTGCTTGGATATCCAACAGCACTGACTCAGCCTGTTGGTAGTAATTGGCTGCAGATAGCCGCGCCGGGGAATTTTCCTCGGCGAGGGTGCCAGCCAATAGCTCCGGATGCAGCAGCTGATGGCCGAAATCCTCTAACAGAAAAAAACCCTTGGCAAAATCTACCGCGAGTATTTTTGGCGTGGTTACGCCATGGCGCTGAAACGCCATGGCAACATCCATATAAGCTGGGTTATTTTCTTTTTCTGGCGGCGAATCAACCGCGATCAGCGAGGGCTGACCCGCAAGCCTAAAGTAACGTCTAAACCCAGCGTCACCGGCGAGGGGCGTCAGTAGCAATGGCAGGTCAATCTGATGTGAACCGGGCAGGCAGACCTCTATCCAGAGGATAAAATCATCCCGGCGCTGGTTATTTATTGGGTCGATGTGGTGGATTCCTTAATGCGCTTTCCGGCGGTGGTTGCTCTGCAGCTGCAAGCACAGGCTGAAAAATATTATTCTAGTGTATTTAGGCCAATTCAGACCTCTACTCTGGCAAGATATCAGGTAAAATGCCAGAACATTAGCAACCAGCAATCAGGCGTACCTTTGAGTCCTATTTTGAGCCCTGTTTTATCTTCCGTTTGCACCCTGCTGCGGAGCGTCGATTTTGCCTGTGCAACCGCCCGGCGTGCTGGTCTTTTAACGGCGGCTCTGTTGCTCAGTGCATCCCCAAGCGTTATCGCAGACGAAGTGCATGTGACCTGGAACTGTAAAGCCGGCCCTGACAACCAGTGGCTCTGCACCGAAGAACAAATCATCACCTCCAATCGCAACCGCCCAGCACGGGCCAATTTAGCGAGCAACGCTTTTCCCAACGAGCCCAGAGTTGCCAGAGTACGCAATCTGGACTGGATGGAAGAGGAGCAGATGACCGAAGAGCAGCAGCTCAAGATCGAAGGTAAGTGCTGCGGCGCCTACATAGAACCGCCGCGCACCTATCCCGATGCCAATCTGGCACCGGAAGAAGCCTCTCTGCAGGTCAATGCCAATTCAACTGAAGCGCTGGAAAACAATGTCGCAGTACTCGATGGTGATGTACAGATTTCTCAGGGCTATCGACAGATTCGCAGCAATAGCGCGCGCATCGACCAAACCAATCGCAATGTGGAGCTACAGGGCAATGTGCAGTTTCGCGAACCCGGCATGTTACTGCTCGGCAGCAATGCTGAAATTGATATAGACAGTAAAGAAGTGAAGATTGATAACGCCACCTATGTCTTACATGAAGCAGCGGTGCGCGGCAGTGCCAAAACCCTGACTCGAACCAAAGATGGCGTAATCACTATTAGTGACGCGACTTATTCCACCTGCGAGCCAGGAGACTCAACCTGGCAGTTGGCAACCAACGAAATTTCTATCGATCAGGCCTCTGGGTTCGCCACAGTTAAAAGTGCCCAGTTGCGGGTCAAAGACGTTCCTGTGTTTTACTTTCCGTGGATTACCTTCCCGATCACCGAACGACGCTCTTCAGGGCTGCTCTTTCCGACCATCACCTCGAGCACAGACAATGGCCTCGATTATTCCCAGCCGATCTACTGGAATCTGGCGCCGAATTACGATGCAACCATTACACCACGACTGGTGCAAGAGCGCGGCGTAGGTGTCGAGGTTGAATTGCGCCACCTTTCGAACCACTCCGAGACCACTCTGACCGGTGCCTTTTTGGGCAGTGACCGGGGCGGCAGTGACGATGAAAATATAGATGCGGAAACCGGACTGCCGGAATACCGCGGCCAAGATCGCTATCTCACGGGTCTGACCCACCTCGGCGGTATAGGCAAAGCCTGGTCAACCTTTCTCGATCTCAACAATGTTTCTGACAATGATTACTTTAATGATCTGGGCAGCTTAGGGCCGGAGGCGAGCAGTATTATTAATCTGCGGCGAGTCGGCGCCGTGAGCTACAGAACCTCAAACTGGAATTATCGAATTGAGGCTCTGGATCATCAGATTGTTGTGGATGGTCTGGAAGAACAGTATTCGGTACTGCCCAAAGTTACCGCCAATGGCCACTACCGCTTTGATAATAACTGGGTCGTCGATCTAAACAACCAGACCGCGCGCTTTGATCATGACGATCCAAGTTTTGTTACCGGCAGCCGTCATCGTGTTGACTACGGCGTCAGCTGGGACAAGCGCTGGAGCTGGGGTTACTTTCGGCCACGGTTTCAGGTTAAACATCTGGCCTATGATCTTGACGATCAGCCCGGCAGTCAAATTAGCAATGATGTCTCTGCCATAACCGTGCCTGTAAGCTCTCTGGATACGAGCTTATTTTTGGAGCGTCCGGCGAGCTTTTTCGACGGCTATACCCAGACCTTGGAACCACGCCTTTTTTATGTGAAATCCGCGTTCAAGGATCAGTCGGGACTGCCCGACTTTGATACTCGCGAATTTACCCCCTCCTACGATCTGCTGTTTCGTGATGAACGCTTTAATGGTGGCGACCGCATCTCTGATGAAGAGCGTTTAACCATTGCACTTACCACCAGATATATCGACAGCAAGTCAGGTCAGGAACGCTTTAGTGCCAGCATCGCCCAGGCGATCAACTACATTGATCGCCGTGTGACCCTGTCATCGGACCCCAGCGAAGATGAGCTTGGAGAACTGTCACGGCGACAGTCTCCGCTAGCCGTAAAACTCGCCGGACGCATCAATAAGAGCTGGCGCTTTAGCAGCGATGTTATTTATGACACGCATAATAATGAGCTGGCCAAAAGCAGCATTGCATTGCGCTACAATGATCGCCAGAATCGTCTACTGAATTTGTCTTTTAACTCGACTCGCCGAGCGCCGAGACTGTTTGATGGGATGAACGTAGACCAAGATACCAAACAGACCGATATCTCTGGCTTTATGCCTCTGGTCGGCAACTTCAATTTGGTCGGTCGCTGGAACCATGACTTTACCAACAGCCGTATACTGGATGCCTTTGCCGGATTCGAATACAACAGTTGCTGCTGGCGAGCCAGCCTAGTAGCGCGACGTTCTCTAGACAGAAAAGATGAAATACTTTTTCCGGAAGAAGATTTAAAACTGACTAACGGCATCTTCTTCCAAATACAATTTAAAGGTCTGGCCGGCTCCAATGGCCGGGTCGACTCAATGCTAACAAGGGGTATTTACGGTTATGGATCTCAAGAAAACTTGCAATAACGCTCTGCTCGCACTGCTGCTCGCGACTTTTTCAGTCACTGCCAGCGCCCAGTTCGAAATTCTCGATCGAGTGGCTGCAGTAGTCGATGAAGACGTGGTTCTAGAGAGTGAAGTGCAGCGCCGATTAGCTAGCATCTACAATCAAATCAAGCAGTCCGGCACCCAGCCTCCACCACAGGACATTCTTTTGCAGCAGGTGTTGGAGCGTCTGATTTCAGAGCGCCTGCAACTGAATATGGGTTATGACGCTGGTGTTCGTATCACAGATGCGGAACTCAATGACGCACTGGCGCGAATCGCCAGCAGCAACCAGTTGACCATGGAGCAGTACGCAGAACAGGTCCATGCCAGCGGCTCCACCTTATCTAATGTGCGTGACGAAATTCGCAATGAAATGATTTTGATGCGTGTGCAACAGGGTCAGGTCATGCGTCGCATTCGTATCAGCAACCAGGAATTAGATAACTTTCTCAATTCCGAAGAGGGGCGCTTTATGGCCTCTCCGGACGTCAATGTCGGCCATATCCTTCTGCCGGTGCCCAGTGGCACCAGCAATGATCAGGTCAGAGCCATTCTGCAACGGGCGCAGGGTTTGCTCGAGCAAGCCAACAGCGGTACCGACTTCCGTCAGTTGGCGATTGCCAACTCCGCTGATCAGACCGCACTCAAAGGTGGCGATCTTGGCTGGCGCAAAATGGCACAGTTGCCAGGCGTGTTTATTGAAGCGGTTGAGCGACTCGAGATTGATCAGGTATCTGAACCGATCCGCAGCGATGCCGGCTATCACCTAATCAAACTCTATGAGCGTAAAGGCGGTGGTGAGCAACTTATCGAGCAACACTTCGCTCGCCATATATTGATCAAGCCAAATCAAATTCGCGATGAAGCTACGGTGATTAGTCAGCTCTCAGAACTACGCGAGCGCATTAAAGCCGGCGAAGATTTCGCCCTCTTATCAAAAGAGTTTTCTGAAGATCCCGGTTCCGCACTGAATGGCGGCGAACTCGGCTGGTCTACTCCGGGCATGTTTGTTCCCGAGTTTGAGCAGACTATGGGCAGCATCGAGATCGATGAAGTCAGTGCACCATTCCTGTCACAATTTGGTTGGCATATCCTGCAAGTTACCGAGCGCCGCAACCAAGACTTTAGTGAAAATATCACCCGCAATCGCGCGCAAAATCTACTCCGCCAGCGCAAGTATGAAGAAGAGCTGCAAGTCTGGCTGCAAGAAATCCGCGACGAAGCCTTTGTTGAAATCAAAGAGCCAACTGAGTCATGACCCTGCGTTTGGCGCTGACGCCAGGAGAACCCTCCGGTATTGGCGCTGATATCTTGATCAGTCTGGTGCAGAGTGGCTGCGATCACGAACTAGTGGCCTACGCCGATCCACAGCTGCTGCAACAGCGCGCTGCACAGCTCGGTTTAAAGCTAAACCTACGCGAGCCTGGGACGAGTGCAGCGCCACTGGCATCCGGCGAATTGGCAATTGTTCCGGTGCCCCTGGCACAGCCAAGCATCGCCGGACAGCTCAATAAAGCCAATGCTCCCTATGTTCTTGCCTGTCTCGATGCAGCAATCGATGCCTGTACCAGCGACTACTGTCAGGCGATGGTCACTGGCCCAGTACAAAAATCGATTATCAATGAAGCGGGGTTTGCCTTTTCCGGGCACACTGAATATCTCGCCCATAAGACTTCCACAGATCTAGTGGTAATGATGTTGGCAACCCGCGAACTGCGCGTAGCTCTGGCCACTACTCACCTGCCCCTTCGCGATGTCGCCGACAGTATTACGCAGTCGTCTCTGACTCAGGTGATCGATATTTTGATCGCGGACCTTAAATCCAAGTTTGGTATCGCCGATCCATCCATTCTGGTCTGCGGCCTAAACCCCCATGCTGGAGAAAATGGCCATCTGGGTCGTGAAGAGATCGAGGTTATCGAACCGGTACTGGCGCAGTTTCGGCAGCAGGCAGTGAATGTTATTGGGCCACTGCCCGCGGATACATTATTTACGCCCAAATATCTCGACACTGCCGATGCGGTATTGGCCATGTATCATGATCAGGGATTACCAGTACTCAAATTTCAAGGCTTTGGCCGCGCCGCCAATATCACTCTCGGGCTGCCGATTATTCGCACCTCCGTTGATCATGGCACGGCACTGGATCTTGCCGGCAGCGGTAGTGCCGATCAGGGCAGTCTACAAACAGCTATTCAAGTCGCCGCCGATATGGCGACCCACCAAACCCCACGCGGTTAAATAATGACAATTCAGCATCAGGCCAGAAAACGTTTCGGTCAGAACTTTCTCGTTGATCAACATATTATTGGTCAGATTATCAGTGCCATTGGCCCCAGCGCCGAAGACAATTTAATTGAGATCGGCCCCGGCACAGCCGCGATTACGGAGCACCTAGTTCAGCGCTGCCCATCGATGAAAGTAGTGGAATTGGATCGCGATCTGGTGGACTTTCTCAGTGAAAAGTTTGCCGACTATCCGGACTTTAGTATTTTTAGCGGCGACGCTCTGAAAACCGACTTCGCCCAGTTTTATGACGGACGGCCGATGCGCCTTGTAGGCAACCTGCCCTACAATATTTCCACGCCGATACTCTTCCATCTATTAAAAAACCGCACTCTGATAAAAGATATGCACTTTATGTTGCAGCGGGAAGTGGTGGATCGTCTCAGCGCAGCGCCTGGTAGCAAAACCTATGGCCGCCTCTCAATCATGGTGCAGTATCACTGCCGTGTGATGCCACTGATACCGGTGCCACCATCGGCATTTCAGCCGGCCCCCAAGGTTCAGTCCGCAATCGTCAGGCTCAAGCCTCACAGCGTTAAGCCCTGTGTTGCCGAAAATGAGGAGTTGCTTAGCCAGATGGTGAGTCTGAGCTTTCAGCAGCGCCGTAAAACTCTGCGTAATGGCCTACGTGCCTATGCCGAACATTTAGAGGGAGTCGAGGCGGTAATGGATATGTCGCGCCGAGCTGAGCAGCTATCGGTGGCGGATTTTGTTGCCCTATCCAATCATATTAATCAAAATATATTGAGCAAAAAATGAGTGCCAATGGGATAACAGTAGCGGTAAAAACCAAATATCTGCTGCAACAGTCAAAGCCGGATGAAGATCAGTTTGCCTTTGCCTACCACATCACGATTCACAACCAGAGCGACTCCCCAACTAAGCTATTGGGACGCCACTGGATAATTACCGATGCCAATGAGGCCAAGCAGGAAGTTCGCGGCGCCGGTGTTGTCGGCGAGCAGCCGCTGATCGCCCCTGGGGAATCCTATCAATACAGCAGCGGTGTGGTTCTGGATACACCCATCGGCACGATGCAGGGCAGCTATAAAATGCGCAATGATGCCGGGCGCGAGTTTGACGCCGCCATAGCACCGTTTTTGCTGTCCACACCCCACGCTGTGAACTAGATGACAGACTATGTGGTTGGCGATCTTCAGGGCTGTTTAGAGCCGCTGCTACGGCTGCTGGATAGCGTCCAGTTTGAGCCGGCCACTGACTGCTTAATTGCTACTGGTGATCTGATTAATCGCGGCCCCCAATCACTTGAAACGCTACGTTTTTGCATGGGTCTCGGCAGCGCCTTTAAAACCGTGCTCGGCAATCACGATCTGCATCTGCTGGCCATTGCTCAGGGCATTCGCCAGCCCACCCCAAAAGATACACTGGATGAAATTCTCAGCGCGCCAGATCGTCATCAACTGCTCAATTGGCTGCAGCAACAACCTCTGTTAATCAGCGCCGGTGAATACACTATTGTTCACGCTGGGATCCCGCCCAACTGGACGATTCAGCAAGCAAAAGACCGCGCCACAGAAGTTGAGCAAGTGCTGCACTCGGAACGAGCAGAGGAATATTTTCAGGGTATGTATGGCAATCTGCCGGATAGTTGGACTGATGATCTCCGAAGTCAGCAGCGCTGGCGACTGATTACCAATTACCTTACGCGTATGCGCTTCTGCACCTCTGCAGGTCAGCTGGAGTTGGAGTCGAAGACCGCACCGGGCCAACAGAGCACAGGTCTAGCCAGTGAATTTGCCCCCTGGTACAGCCATAGATCACGACTGAGCCAAAAGGATAAGATAATCTTTGGCCACTGGGCCGCTCTGCAAGGAAAATACCTCGGCAACAATCTTTTTCCCCTCGATACCGGTTATGTGTGGGGTGGAGCAATGCGCCTAATGAACCTCAGCACTGGTGACTATACTGAGCAGAGGGCTTGAGCCGAGAAACCCCTTTGATTAATACACTTTAGCCTTAACTAATCCTGCTTAAATAATGAGGTAGAAGATGAGAAGCTTATCGTTGACTAAATCCCCGGTTCCATTGATCGCAGCCATATTACTTAGCGCCTGTGCCGATAAACAGCTCCCGGAAGAATCTATTGTCTTGGTTTCCGGCATAGACACCGCCGGCATGGATACCGCCGTGCGCCCCCAGGATGACTTCTACCGCTATGCCAATGGTGGCTGGCTGGACAGCACTGAGATACCAGCGGATGAGGTGGGTTGGGGCAGCTATATGACATTGCGCAAAGAGAGTCTCGAGCAGTCGCGCATTATTGTGGAGGATGCCGCAAAGAGTACTGATAATGACCCGGCGAAACGGAAGATTGGTGACTACTATAATGCCTTCCTAAATGAAGAGCGGGTAGAAGCTCTGGGGATTGCTCCAGTCAGCGACTATCTGCAGGCTATTGATAAACTCGAAAGCCACGATCAGGTGGCAACATTTCTCGGCAAGGTCAATCCAGAGGGTATCGATGGTCCCTTTAATCTCTATGTGGGTCAGGATGATAAAGAGGCCACTGCCTATATTTTACATTTTGTTGAATCCGGCCTCGGCCTCCCAGATCGGGACTACTATAGCGATGACTCCGAACGTGGCCAGGAGATTATTGCTCGCTACAAGCAGTATCTAGCCGATCTACTGACCCTCTCTAGGCATGGAGACGCCACTGCAGCGGCACAGCGTATCTTTGAGTTGGAACATCAGCTAGCGGAATACCAGTGGGACAAGGTTGATAACCGGGATGCCGATAAGCGCTATAACAAACTCTCCGCCAAGGAGTTTACCGGGCTATTGTCGGCGTTTCAGGTGGAGAACTATATGACCGGTATTGGTGTCGCTCTGCCGGACCATGTACTTGTAGGCCAGCCAAGTTATCTGGCGGGATTTAATGAGCTGTTTAAAGAGATTAAACTGGTGGCATGGCAGGATTATCTGCGCGCTAATGTGCTCTCAAGTTATGCCAATTATCTGCCCAGAGCCTTTGTCGATGCGCACTTTGCTTTCTACTCGAAGTTTCTCTATGGCCGTGAGCAACAGCAGCCGAGATGGCGCAAGGCGGTAACCTCGATCAATGGCAATATAGGCGAGCTGCTGGGACAACTCTATGTCGCCAAGCACTTTGCTCCTGAGTCAAAGGCTCGCATGGTGACTATGGTGGATAACCTTATTGCTGCCTATGCCGAGTCGATAAAGAATTTGGATTGGATGAGCGATGAGACTAAACAACAGTCACTGATCAAGCTGTCAAAGTTCACTCCTAAGATTGGCTACCCGGACAGCTGGAAGGACTACTCAGCCTTAACCATCAGTGCCGATGATCTAGCCGGTAATATCAAGCGTGCCCGAACCTTTGGCCACAATCAAAACATGGCGAAACTGGGTGCACCCATCGATCGCAACGAGTGGTTTATGGCCCCCCAGGAGGTCAATGCTTACTATAATCCGGGACTCAATGAGATTGTTTTCCCCGCCGCATACCTGCAGCCACCCAACTTTATTCCCGGAGCAGAGGACGCCTATAACTACGGTACTATCGGCTCCACCATAGGTCATGAGATTGGTCATGGTTTTGATGATCAGGGCAGCAAGTATGATGGCGATGGCAATTTGCTGAGCTGGTGGACGGATCAGGATCGCGAGCGGTTTGAGGCGCGCACCAGGGGTCTGGTTGAACAGTTTAATAAGTTCGAAGCCCTGCCTGGCCTATTCGTCAATGGTGAGCTGACTCTGGGTGAGAATATCGGTGATTTGGGTGGCACATCTATCGCTCTGCAAGCTTATAGAATGTCACTTAAGGGTCAGCAGTCACCGATCATAGATGGCTTTACAGGAGAGCAGCGGTTCTTCCTTGGCAATGCCCAATCGAGCCGTCTTAAGTGGCGTGATCAGATATTGGAGATTATTGTTAAGACCGACCCCCACTCTCCTGATGTCTATCGTATCAATGGCGTGTTTCCGAATATGCCCGATTTTTATCGCACCTATGATGTGCAGCCAGGGGATGGATTGTTCCTGCCGGAGCAGCAGCGAGTTAAGATCTGGTAACTGTTGGTTGGGGGCCTGTTGTGCTACCTACTGTTGGCCAGCTACGGCAAAAAGAAAACCATAGGATAAATTAAAGGCCAAAAAAAACCGGACAACGTCCGGTTTTTTTACAGCGAAAGATCGAGCTTATTCGCCAGTTGTCTCTGCAACCTCAGCCATATCATTAGCTGCACGGTCTACCAACTCAACGTAGGCCATAGGTGCGTTATCACCAGTACGGTTACCGCACTTTAGGATACGAACATATCCACCAGGACGCTCGAGGAAGCGTGGACCCAGATCAGTGAAGAGCTTACCAACTGTCGCTTTGTTACGCAGACGGTCAAAAGCTAAGCGACGATTAGCGACGCTATCTTCTTTAGCAAGAGTGATGAACGGCTCTGCAAAACGACGTAGCTCTTTAGCTTTGGGCAGAGTGGTTTTAATCAGCTCGTGCTCAATCAATGAGGCAGTCATGTTACGGAACATAGCTCTCTTGTGAGTGCCGGTCTTATTTAGCTTGCGGCCACTATAGCGATGACGCATGTTGTTATTCCTTAGTTCGTTGCTTTCTCAGCAATGATATCTATCAAAAACGTTTTTTGTAACTCTTTAAGAGAGCTATTAAACGAGTTCGCGTTCACTTTTTAAACTTGCTGGTGGCCAGTTCTCAAGGCGCATGCCCAGAGAAAGTCCGCGTGAAGCCAAGACATCTTTAATTTCAGTAAGTGACTTCTTACCCAGATTTGGTGTTTTAAGCAGCTCAACTTCAGTGCGCTGAATAAGGTCACCAATATAATAAATACTTTCTGCTTTAAGACAGTTCGCTGAACGTACAGTCAGCTCGAGATCGTCAACAGGACGCAGAAGGATTGGATCAATCTCTTCTTCTTTCTCTTCAGGCTCGGCAGCAGTTTCGCCTTCCAGATTCACGAAGACGGCCATCTGCTGCTGCAGAATGGTCGCTGCGCGACGGATAGACTCTTCAGGATCAATAGTGCCGTTAGTCTCGAGTTCAAGAACTAACTTATCGAGATCCGTACGGTTCTCAACACGGGCATTATCAACACTGTAAGATACTTTGTGGATCGGGCTAAAGGACGCATCAAGTTGCAGACGGCCAATAGTACGATTCTCTTCATCACTGATACGGGTGTTTGATGGCTGATAGCCACGACCGCGTTCAATGCGAAGCTGCATGTTCAAGCTAGTTTTTCCAGAGATAGTTGCAATAACGTGTTCTGGATTAACAATTTCAACATGGCTGTCGACAGTAATATCACCAGCAGTAACAACACCAGGGCCAGTCGCCGTTAATGTAACCGTAGTTTCATCACGACCTTCCATGACAGCTGCAACACCTTTAAGGTTGAGGAGAATTTCCATTACATCCTCTTGAACACCTTCAATTGCACTGTATTCGTGTTCAACACCATCGATTTCCACTTCAACAATTGCGCAACCTGACATAGAAGACAGCAGGATACGACGAAGTGCATTGCCCAGTGTATGACCAAATCCGCGTTCCAGCGGCTCCAGTACAACTTTGGCGTGTGTAGCGCTATGAGACGTTACATCGATATTGCGTGGGGTCAGAAATTCATTTGCAGAATTTTGCATATTTTTTCCCGTATTAGCTCAACAATTACTTCGAGTACAGTTCGACGATCAGATTTTCATTGATCTCAGCAGGCAGATCGGCACGATCCGGAGTACGAGTAAAAGTGCCTTCCATTTTATTTGTGTCTACTTGCATCCATTCAACTTCGCCACGCTGTGCGGCCAACTGCAATGCAGTTTGTACGCGCAACTGCTTTTTGGATTTCTCACGCAGACCGACAACATCACCTTCCTGAATTCGGAAAGAGGCGATGTTAACTTTCTGGCCGTTAACCAAAATAGAGTTGTGTGCTACCAGTTGACGAGATTCGGCACGTGTAGCACCAAAGCCCATGCGATAAACAACGTTATCGAGACGACGCTCAAGAAGGGACAGCAGGTTTTCACCCGTGTTACCTTTTTGACGCGCAGCGTCTTTATAGTAGTTACGGAATTGTTTCTCTAGGACGCCGTAAATACGACGAACTTTTTGTTTTTCCCGCAGCTGAACACCGTAGTCAGAAAGACGACCGCGACGCTGACCATGCTGGCCAGGTGCGCTTTCTGCACGACATTTAGATTCAAGCGGGCGAACGCCACTCTTGAGGAACAAATCTGTTCCCTCACGGCGTGACAATTTACAAGTTGGTCCAAGATATCTAGCCATTCTATGTCTCTCTTACACGCGACGCTTTTTGGGTGGACGACAACCATTGTGTGGAACTGGCGTCACATCCGTAATATTGGTGATTTTATAACCTGCATTGTTAAGTGCACGAACCGCAGATTCGCGGCCAGGACCAGGTCCTTTCACTTGAACATCGAGATTTTTTAAACCGTAATCTTTTGCTGCTTCACCAGCACGCTCTGCAGCGACCTGTGCGGCAAACGGGGTGCTCTTACGAGAACCGCGGAAACCGGAACCACCAGAGGTAGCCCAAGATAGAGTGTTACCCTGACGATCAGTGATAGTGACAATCGTATTGTTGAACGAAGCGTAAATATGCGCGACGCCGTCAATTACTGTCTTTCTGACCTTTTTACGGGTTGGTTTGCTTGCTGCTTTTGCCATTACCGTTCCTAGGAATTATCTTTTAATGGGACGACGCGGCCCTTTACGGGTGCGTGCGTTCGTCTTAGTACGCTGTCCACGTACGGGCAAACTACGACGATGACGAAGGCCGCGATAGCAACCTAAATCCATCAAACGCTTGATGTTCATGCTGTTTTCTCTGCGCAGGTCACCTTCAACTTCATTGTTACCTACGGCAGCTCGCAATAAATCAAGTTGCCCTTCATCTAGTGCAGAAATTTTTGTGTCTTCTGCAATGCCCACATCTGCACAAATCTTACTGGCAGTTGGACGACCGATACCAAACACGTATGTCAGTGAAATCACTGCGTGCTTGTTATCTGGAATGTTGACACCGGCAATACGGGCCATTCACATTACTCCACTTCTACTTTGGGTTTAATCAGTATTCCCTAGCCTGCAGTAACACTGCAAAAAGGCGCGGTAGAATACCGATAGATCTATCAAATATCAACCAGATTATCCTTGGCGCTGCTTGTGACGAGGTTCAACGTTACAAATAACGCGAACAACACCCTTGCGGCGGACAACTTTACAATTTCGACAAATCTTTTTAACCGATGCACGAACTTTCACAGCATCACCTCTTTATTTACGGCCAACATTTTTAAGGTTGGCCTTTTTCATCAATGAATCATATTGTTGGGACATTAGATGTG
>JAQXEN010000005.1 GCA_029250825.1 Porticoccaceae bacterium | reverse complement strand
TCAGTGCTGTTTTTGGTGCTCACAACAATCTTTGTTGCCACCACCGGTGACTCCATGACCTATACGGTTTCTATGGTCATGACCGGCACCGATGATCCGCCTACTGCCCTGAGAGTATTCTGGGGAATTATGATGGGGGTGCTGGCGGCAATTTTAATCTCAATCGGCTCTGGCGGCGTATTGGCATTACAGTCATTTATTGTCGTAACTGCCGTTCCAGTGTCGCTTATATTAATGCCGTCACTTTGGAACGCGCCTAAAATAGCCAAATTAATGGCCTTGCAACAGGGTCATATTAAGCGCTCGTATTAGACACTCATATTGGACAATCTGATTAAGTTATTAGATTGATAAAACATTGGTTAAAGACATAGGAAGATACCGCCGTGCAGCAAGATCCGCACTTAATAGAGCAGTTGGCCGCGAGCAATATTAGACTATTGCCGCTGCGTCCTGCCAGCCAGGTTATGCAACTTGAACGCCTAGGTAGCTTTCATCAGTCACGTCTCAGCTTTATGCGCACATTGGTGCGACGAATGGTGGCGGAAAATTGGCAGGTAAGCACCCCTATATTTGATTTAGATGATCAGGGCTATGGCACTGTGGTCTATCAGGTGGAGGCGAAATATGGCACTTTTAGTTTTGTCTTGTTCTCTCATTATCTCGACCCAGAGCAGCGCAATGATCGGGTGATTGCCAACCAATGGGATCTCACCATGGCCCTTTGTGAAGGCACTGTAGGGCCTGAACAGCTAGATTTTTTACGCACCAATGTGCCCAAGCAGGAAGCCGGTCGAGTGGATTCGCGGGTGCTGGTGCTATCCCGTGCCAACCGCAGTGCTCGGACCTTTGACTACGTCGTGGATGAATTAGCTCAGGGTCGCCAGCCGAATGTCGATGTAATTGCTGAAGTGGGCTACCTCTATCGCACTACCGCAGCCTACGGTAGCGGCAAGTTGGGGATGGCAGATTGGGAGAAGGTTCGCACCAAACATCGCGACTTTGCTCGACCCTTTGCCGCGGAGATGTTCACCTGCTATATGTTGCGTCACTTTAGTATGCAGCAGGCAGATTATTTAGCCGCCCAGCGCAGTCCTGAAACTGCGGTGAATCTGCATCTAGATATTAAACGCTATCTTGGTATTGGTAATTCCACCGGTCTGGGTATGGCGCCATTTTTAATTAATCATCCGCTGCTGATTAATCAGTGGATTGAGATGCGTGAAACTGCTCTGGCGACAGCGGTGGTTGCTAGTGAGACCGGCGTCGATAGAGAAACCATGGCGCGGTTAGATATGGCGACTCAAAGAGTGATCCAACATCTGGGAGAAATTATTACCGCCGATGAGCGTCAGAGCAATTCCAATGTCGTGGTTCGTGAAGAGCTTCAGGCCCTGCACCTATGGCTCCAAGAGCAGGCCGCTGAGCTGGCGATTACCCACTATGTGTGGGCCGATCTGATTCAGTATGCCGAGCAGCACTGGCATATAGAAACCCAGGAAGTGATCAATAGCATGCTGATCGAACTCTATCCGGATTTGGTCGATGGTCTCGAAGAGCAAATGGGGGCAGAGGAGTCTCAGCAGATAACTCCCGAAATGTCAGTCTCCGAGCTGTTGGCAATCATTGAAGACAAATACGATTGGGCCCTGGCCATCGACTTTAGTAAACACGAGTCTGTGGGGGCATTTTGGTATCGCTCTGAAGAGAAAATGGAGCCGCGTCTCGGTCAAACCAATATAGATATGGGCATGGAAAAAGAAATGCCTCTGGGTATTGGCCGTCTGGTACGTGAGTGCTACGACTGTATCCAAGACTACAGTAAAATCAGCCCTAGTCAGAATGTCGCACATTTTATTATTAAAAATCCTACTTTTAGCGGCATAGTCGCGCGCATGCAAACCATGGCCCAGAGTCGTTATGGGGATATTCGTGAAAACCTGGTACACAGCGATGTGCTGCCAATTTATCTACTGCGCTGCAAGCTGTCATTTTTTGGTGTCAGCAAATTTGATCCGCGCTCCCGCCTTTGGGTACGCAACACCATGTTTCAGGGCGCTCCCCTGATTAGTGATTTTGGCCAAGCCATTGTCGATGATTGGCAGTTTCCCATCAAACCTGTATTAACGACGCAATAAGCTCCATGAAAGTCTCTAAAAATGAATTGATAGCCTCCCTAAAGAAGGCCTTTGAGGGCCTCGGGTTCCGCTCCGGCGACTATCAGGACGCCGCGGATATGGTGGTCTGGTTAGAGACCCATGGTTTTGATGGTTTTGAACGTCTGCAGGCAGCGCTGATCTATCTCAATGCCACCAAGCCGATTCATGCCGAGCTAGTTCAGGAAGATGCCCATAACGCTGTGCTCGATGGCCGCGGCACGTCTATCCTGCTCTGCGGTAGTGAGGCAGTTGATCTGGTTAGATCTCAGGTAATGCTGGGCTCCTGCGCAGCGATAGAGCTATTCGACTGTTATAACCGAAGCTTTATTATGCAGCGGCTGGTGAAGGCCGCGCAGCGCAATTACGCCTTTATTGCCTATTGGCGGCAGCTTGATTACTGCGTCAAAGTGTCTATTGAGGCGGGCGCTGCACTGCCCGAGTATCAGACTTTTACGATTACCGAAGTGCTTGAACCTCAGTCTCTGCGAGTATTTTGCGGCACCAGCTTAGAGGCTATTGAAAAGCAATATGCCCTGCAGTTGCAGTTTGGTACATTGCTTGAAACCTACACTGGGGAAGAGATGATCGCCTGTTACCAGGATTCACTGGAGGGAGGCATAGAGATAGACGAAGCACTGTGGCGAACGCTAGATGATCTGGTCACCAGAGTATTGGTGCCATCTACCGACAGCTCGCGTGCCGGAGCTGGCGGCTCATAGGTTCTCTAAAAGCGCCTTGTAGGATACCTGTACAAAACTAATAGCGGGCATTCTGCCCCTGGTGAATCACCCAGCTGCGAAAGGCCTGCACATGATTCTGAATTGGCTTGTTTGACGGGATCGCAATAAAAAATGCCTCCTCGGTTGTGACGCCACCCTCAAAGGGTTTTATCAGTTTTCCAGAGGCCAGCAAGGTCGAGGCTATGGACGTGCGACTGAGAGCGATACCGTGGCCTTGCACGGCCATTTCCATAGCTGTAATCAAGGAGTCAAAGTGAATCCCCTGCGAAGCATCGATACTGTGATGGCCGAGTTTTTTCAGCCAATGCCCCCAGCCTTCTTCGTAACCAATTACATGGAGTAATGTGTGCTCTGCTAGCTCCTCGGCGTTGGACGGTGGCGGGGTGTCTTTGCTGATATGGTCGGGGCCTAAAAGCTGTGGGCTACAGACCGGAATCAACTGATCCCAGGTCAACCGATCACTGATTAGATCCGGCCACATACCTTTGCCATAGCGAATTTCTATATCCGCTTCTTTGTTTACCGAATCCAACCAGATATTGCTGGTAAAGCGCAGATCTATATCCGGATAGTTATGGCGAAAGTTGGCCAGCCTCGGTGCAAGCCAGGTATTGAAAAACACCAGGTTGCTTCGCACTGTCAATGTATGGCTACGCTCTTTGCCGAACACTTCGTCGGTGACTACAGAGAGCTTTTCAATGGATTCACGAACTCCAGGAATATAGGCGCGCGCTGCATCGGTGAGTTCTAAGCCCCGGGGTAAACGGATAAATAAGGCACAGCCAAGCTGGGATTCAAGGCCTTTAATCTGCTGACTAATAGTTGCCTGAGTCATATTCAACTCGGCGGCCGCCAGGGTGAAATTTAGATGCCGAGCAGCGGCTTCAAATGAGCGCAGCCAGTTTAGTGGGGGCAGTCTTTTTTTAATCATTATTATCCCTCGCTATTAGCCGTTGACGCTGTCTGGACCGTCAAT
>JAQXEN010000078.1 GCA_029250825.1 Porticoccaceae bacterium | reverse complement strand
CACCCTTACCTGTGTTCGCGAACGAACCATCGGCGGTCTTCTCTCTGCTGCACTGGCCGTAGGCTTTCGCCTCCCAGGTGTTACCTGGCACTCTACCCTGTGGAGCCCGGACTTTCCTCTGTGTTGCACCCTGATGAACGCAAGCGAACATTAGAGAGATCAATACAGCGACTGTCTAGTCAACTCTCTGAGAATGGTAACATAGCCATTGGCATTTCATGAGCGAAAAAACTGTTTATTGTTAAACCTGAAATATTGCTATTTCAGCCTTTACAATAACTTCCTCCAATCATTTAATCTTTAGCTTGCAGCCATCACAGGTTAGCTGCAAGCGCTTGGAAACTGTCCTATTTATTTGACTACTCTCCCCGAAAAAGGCCAGCCTCACTGGAACTCTCAACAATAACCGCAACGCTTTATTGCCCACCCTGTTTACCGCTTCTCTTTATTTTTCTTAGGAATCGTGGCCAATTCTCGGCTCAGCTCATGAAGTTTATCGTGATCAATCCAACTGCCGCTAACATCTATTTCGGCACACCGTCGCAGTGTTAATGCAGATTTAAGCAATCTATCAACCAATTTCACATCAAAATGCTTTATAAGAATACTGCGAGCTATTGGGTTAGCTTCAAATTGAGCCAACGGGGTATCAATGGAAAACCCCTTTCCAGTGGCAACGGGAATATCAGCGCCAGGCTGGACAGTGGGATCTAGATCCAGAAACCCTTTCTGTCGCAGCCAGTTTTCCATCAAAGTTGGCCAAGCGCCTAGGGCGAGATTACCCGCCCCTAGGCCTGACCCATGTTTTCCATGAGCAAAGATATGCAGCTCGACAGCAATACCAGCCTCATATGCCGCGTTATAAAGCTCGATTGAATCAGTAACTAATCCATCCTCGCTGGTGTGATATATGAATATTGGCGGTGTTTGTGCAGTTATAAAAGGTATTGGATTATAGGATTGGAGAAATTCTTTTGAACAATCACTGAATAGGAGCTTGCATTGAGTGGCGGTCAACTTAGCGTAACGTGAAACAACCGGGTATCCCAGCACCAAAAAGTTTGGGCGGTCACTGTGTTGATCTATAGGATCTACTGACTGTGCATCTGCTCTCTTAAAACGTGTGCCGGTCAGCGCCGCAAGATTCCCGCCAGCGGAAAATCCAACCATACCTATTCGCTGTGGATTGACCCGCAGCGCTTTTGAGTTGGCGCGTATCCAGCGAATAGCGCGCTGAGCGTCCAGTAAGGGTGCGGGCATTGGATAAGCAGGAAGAAGACGGTACTTGAGTACAAATGCAGTGAATCCGCGAGCCGTATACCAGTCGGCAACCTCGCGCCCTTCCACCCCTGGGGCAAACCCCCTATAGCCGCCGCCAGGGGCAATTAGCACAGCTGAACCATTAGGATATCCTGGTCGGAATATGGTTAAAGTAGGGATGTCTTCAGGAGCCTCACCAATCGCCCCCGGTGCAGAGTCAGGCCAAAGACGAATAGTTTCAATCCCAACAAATTCGGCCGCCGACAATGTTCCCCCCTGCCAAGATGGCGTTGTTTGTTCTGGCTTGACTGGCTTTGGTTTGTGAGCATCTTTGGCATGGACGGCTGCTACGCCTGTTATTGAGCTAACAAAGCAGCAAGCAATATAAAATATAACGATTTTTATTTTCATTCTGTACCCCAATTAATTAGTTTTGACTACCATATGCAAACCCAACACCTAGCCTTCTCTGAGTCACAGCTCGTTTACCTAGAGCATTCGACATTCTTGAAAACTACTGTCAAAGAGCCGGGGCCGTCATAAATCCGCAGTGAGGAATATTTTCTGCTCGAGAACATACTCCCACCATGCACCTAAACACTGGCAATTTTTCCACTGTTTCCATGTATGGGCGGTTCATTTCGAGCTACGCCAAAGTGATATAAATACCGACCGAAAAGTTATCATGGGCTTTCCCATAGGCCATCGACTCTGGTTGAAGCGACAAATCTATGGCCATTAGTTTTTCATTTAGCCCTTGCTAATATTTTTTAATAAAACCCACACCCGACCCTAAGACACCGCAGGGCTTAAAACCCCCACCTAAAAGGCATATTTTTACTTTATTTTTATAATGCAAAGCCACAAAGGGATATTCTGTGCTGCTTCAGTCTTCTGCAGTCGAAAACAAGTTGGTGGTGCGGCAAGGTTTGGACAAGAAGGGAAACGATTAATAATAAGAATTGGATACTTACAGTGGGGAGTTTAAATGTGGATCCATTGAAGGCCCATAAGCTGATCAGTAGCCCTAGCATCGTAGAAAAAACGCACTGACCCATAAACTTAGCCCAAAGTTCAAGGGGGTCAATGTGGGAACTGTAATTTGTGCGACATCTGCAGGCTTACAAAGCCCAACTAAATAGTAAGACTGCTAGTGAATACAGAGGTTTCAAATTGAAGGGGCCAAATCCACTAAGTGAGCATTGCTCGAAACAACATCCAAGCTCGTCATCCTCAGTGATTCCGCAGTCTGTTATTGACTATAGAAGGTATCATTCTGATACTCGCTTGCGAGTATTGGACTTGTTAAGAGTGAATTCTCTACCCAACTACTCTTTTAAAAGAGCATGCCCCTCTGGCAACTGTCGCGACAGCCACAGCGCCAATTTATGGCGCATATTGGGATCACTAATATTCTCTTTCGCCAGCGGCTGAATTAGCTTATCTTCCACCAGCACCTTATAGATAAACTCAACCTTCAACTTTACCGAATCAGTCTCTTCAATCTCACCATAGGCACGCTTCTTTGCATATACCGCACCAACTTGAAGTGCCTTCTTAAATAACTCTGCTTCATTGGGTAGCTTTGACATGGCACAGCCTCCTGGCTATTTAGTTTGGTCCAACAATCTACTTTTTAATCCACAAACTTTCGTGCATTGCGGAAAATTCTCATCCAGGCGCCATCTTCACCCCAGTCATCCGGATGCCATGAATTCTGCACCGTGCGGTAAACTCGCTCAGGGTGCGGCATCATCAATGTGGCGCGACCATCACTGCTAGAAACACCGGTTATACCCTCCGGTGAACCATTGGGATTCGCCGGATAAGTGCTGGCAACTTGGCCCTGATTATTGAGGAAACGCATCGCCACTTGGTTGCTTGAGAGCAATCGATCCATTGCTTTTTGCGAAGAGAACTCAGCGCGACCCTCGCCGTGAGAAATGGCGATGGGCATATGAGATCCCGCCATACCCTGCAAGAAGATCGACGGCGACTCTTCAACTCGCACCAGTGAGAAGCGCGCTTCAAACTGCTCCGAGTGGTTGCGCACAAAACGCGGCCACAGCTCGGCACCGGGAATCAATGTCTTGAGATTGCTAAGCATCTGGCAGCCATTACAGACACCCAGACTAAAGCTATCGGAACGCTGAAAGAAGCCCTGAAACTGATCGCGAATCTGCTCATTAAACAGCACTGTCTTGGCCCAGCCTTCACCGGCGCCCAACACATCACCATAGGAGAAACCGCCACAGGCAATCACGCCACCAAAATCACTGAGTACACGACGACCGGCGAGCAGATCACTCATATGCACATCCACCGCATCAAAGCCGGCGCGGTTAAATGCCGCAGCCATTTCCAAGTGACTGTTGACCCCCTGCTCACGGAGAATCGCCACAGCCGGTTTAACACCGGAATTAATATAGGGTGCAGCGATATCCTCACTGGGGTCATAACTGAGACTCGCCGACAGACCCGGATCATCGCTAGCGATATTTTCAAATTCCTCTCTGGCGCAGTCGGCATTGTCACGCAGTGCCGCCATGCGGTAGGAGGTCTCGGTCCAAGTGCGCTGCAAATCCGCGCGCGGACGCTTAAACAGCGGCTGCTTCTTGTTGATAATCTCAACCGTCTGATGATTGTTTAAGCCACCCAGCAAATGCACATCGACACCGGCATCGCTAAAGCGCTCAGCCACTGCATTGGTGTGCTCAGCAGATACCTGAATCACCGCACCCAGCTCTTCGTTAAACAGTGCAGCAATGGGATCGCCACCAAGGCCGAAGACATCAACAGAGATACCCACACGCCCAGCAAATGACATCTCCACCAGAGTCGCCAGCAAGCCGCCATCGGAGCGATCGTGATAGGCCAGAATGTCGCCCTGTTCAAGAGAGACCTGCATGGCATCAAAGAAGTTTTTCAACAGTGCAGGATTATCTAAATCAGGGGCTGTATCGCCCATCTGCTGATTTACCTGGGCGAGAATCGAACCACCCATGCGCATAGCACCGGCACCCAGATCGAGCAGTAGCAATTGTGTTTCACCGACATCGGTACGCAGTTGCGGGGTCAGGGTTTTACGCACATCGAGAACTGGGGAGAAAGCCGTGATAATCAGTGACATGGGCGATGTCACCGCCTTGTCTTCACTGCCATCAGTCCAGGTAGTGCGCATGGACATTGAGTCCTTGCCCACTGGAATAGTAATGCCCAGTGCCGGGCAGAGTTCCATACCCACAGCCTGCACCGCGCGATAGAGTTTTTCATCTTCACCGGGATGACCGGCAGCACTCATCCAGTTGGCTGAGAGCTTGATATCTTGCATCTGACCAATGCGCGCAGCGGCAATATTAGTAATCGCCTCACCGATCGCCATGCGCCCTGAAGCCGGGGCATTAATCAGCGCCAGCGGTGTGCGCTCGCCCATAGCCATGGCTTCACCAGCAGTGCTGTCATAGGTCACAGTCGTCACAGCACAGTCAGCCACAGGAATCTGCCAGGGGCCAACCATCTGATCCCGGGCAACCATGCCGCCAACGGTGCGGTCGCCGATAGTAATTAAATAATTCTTGCTCGCCACGGTGGGGTGTCGCAGCACCTGAAATACCGCGTCTTCGATATTCAAATTATCAGTAGCGAAAGGCTGGCCTTCGGCCTGCTGGCGTTCGGCGACTCGATGCATCTTTGGCGCCTTGCCAAACAGCACGGACATGGGCAGATCCACTGGATCGTTTTTAAAATAGCTATCGCTGACAGTAATGGCTTTGTCTTCAATCGCCTCGCCAACCACGGCAACTGGACAGCGCTCACGGTGACAGATCTCCAAGAAACGCGTCAGATCAAGGGGCTCAATGGCTAACACATAGCGCTCTTGAGCTTCGTTACACCAGATTGCCACCGGGGCCATACCAGGCTCATCGTTGGGCACTTTGCGAAGTTGAAAGTGGCCGCCAGTGCCGCCATCTTTGACCAATTCGGGCAGAGCATTAGAGAGACCGCCGGCGCCGACATCGTGAATAAAGGCAATGGGGTTATTGTCCCCCTGCTGCCAGCACTGATCGATCACTTCTTGACAGCGGCGCTCCACTTCTGGATTCATGCGCTGCACTGAAGCAAAGTCGAGATCCGCTGAACTGGAACCAGTGGCCATTGACGATGCTGCACCACCCCCAAGACCAATCAACATGGCCGGGCCACCGAGCACGATCAACTGTGCACCGGGTTTAAATTCCGGTTTATCAACATGGTCTGCACGGATATTGCCGTAACCGCCGGCGATCATAATCGGCTTGTGGTAGCCGCGACGCTGGCTGTCAAAATCCACTTCAAAGCTACGCATATAGCCGCAGATATTTGGACGACCAAATTCGTTGTTAAAGGCGGCGCCGCCAATTGGCCCCTCAAGCATAATATCCAGTGCCGAGACGATTCGCTCTGGCTTGCCATAGTCTTCTTCCCAAGACTGCTTGTAATTGGGAATATTGAGGTTGGATACGCTAAAGCCCACCAGCCCCACCTTGGGTTTTGAACCGCGGCCCACTGCCCCTTCGTCACGGATTTCGCCGCCGGAGCCGGTTCCCGCCCCCGCATAAGGAGAGATCGCCGTTGGGTGATTGTGGGTTTCCACCTTCATCAACAAATGCACTGGCTCTTGGCTATAGCCATAGAGCTTGGTCACTGGATCCGGGTAGAAACGGCCACCCTCGGTACCAGCCACTACCGCGGCGTTGTCCGAGTAAGCGGAGAGAACATTCTCGCCATTAACTTTGTAGGTGTTGCGAATCATGCCAAATAGGGAGTGCTCTTGGTCTTCACCGTCGAGAGTCCAGCTGGCGTTAAAAATTTTGTGACGGCAGTGCTCTGAGTTGGCCTGAGCAAACATCATCAATTCGACATCGGTGGGATTTCGGTCAAGCCCTTTAAAGCTCTCCACCAGATACTCTATCTCGTCTTCAGCCAGTGCCAAACCCAGTTCGGTATTAGCCTGTTTCAAGGCGGCAATACCACCCCCCAGAGTGTCGACAGTGGCGACCGGCGCTGGCTCCTGATGGCTAAATAAGATTTCTGCCTGGTCCAGATCACCGAGTACTGTCTCAACCATGCGGTCGTGCAACTCGGCACCGAGATCGGCCAACTGCTGTTCAGTGAAATGTTCCGTACCCTGAACATAATAGGCGATGCCGCGCTCGACTCTGACAACCTGATCCAAGCCACAGTTATGGGCTATATCTGTAGCCTTGCTCGACCAGGGGGAAATAGTCCCGGGTCTGGGTACCACTAGAACCAACTGGCCTTTAGTGGAAGTCTTTTCCTCTCGCGGACCATAGGTCAGCAGCGCCTGGAGCGTCTCAACATTCGCCTCAGAGAGCGGCTGGGTGAGTTCAGCAAAATGTACATATTCAGCATAAACTGAAACCGTAGAGGGCACTTTTTGCTGTAGTGTTGAAAGGAGTTTTTTACGTCTAAACGCGGATAGAGAAGGTGCGCCGGTGAGGATCATCATAGAGGCAGTGCTCGCAAAACTTTCGAATGAGAAAGCGCGTTATTCTAGCTGAAAAATCAGTCGGTAGGCAGATAGAATTGAGTAAAGCCTGTACAATTCTTCGAGTGACCGGCATTTTGCAGTATTTATACTCTGCAATGGCCTTATAGCAGGCATATAGCCGTCTTTTAGGCATCTTTTGGAGAGCACTTTGCTCGAACCGATAAAAAAACTTTTAACTCGATTCCCTGTCAGCGCAAGACGCCTAGGCAAGCGCCTCATTCTGGCTTTTATCGGGGTCTTATTTGTCCTCTATTTTAGCAGCAGCTCCCGGGTCAGCGACCTGCAACAGGTTCAGCTGAGCGGTACATTGCGCATGCTCACCGTAGCCGGCCCCACCACCTATTATGAAGATGGCAGGGGCAAAAATGGCCTCGAGTACCTGCTCGCCAGCGCCTTTGCCGAAAGCCTCGGAGTGGAACTGGTAGTCCAGTCAAAACCCAACCTGCATGCCCTATTACTCTCAGTGGGTGGCCCCGAGGGCAATTTTGCCGCCGCCAATATCACCGTCAACGCCAGTCGCAATCAGTCACTGCAGTTTACCGATCCCTATATGGAGGTGACCCAGCATCTGGTCTACCGCCGCGGCTCTGTTCGGCCCCGCTCCCTCGGCGATATCGATGGCGATCTGATGGTATTGAAAAGCTCCTCCCACAGTGAACAACTCAAGCTCTGGCAGAAGCAATATCCAGACCTGCAATGGCGGGAAGACGACGGCAGCGAAATGAGTGAGTTGATGCGTATGGTTCACGAACGCGAGATCGACTACACGGTGATGGACTCGCTGGGCTATTTGGTCAGCAGACATATTTACCCCCAGGTGCGCCGTGCCATCGATATCTCCGACCCCCAGCCTGTGGCCTGGGCCTTTCCCCGTCATGGCGACGGCACATTGCTGGCGGCGGCGAATCGTTTTCTCCATGACTACAGCGCCAGCGGCGAACTGGATAAACTCAAAAATGACCTGTTAGAACAGGCGGAAAATTTTTCTGTGGCCGGATCCCAGCGCTTTGGTGAGCTGGTGGATAAGCGGCTGCCGAACTACGAACCCCTGTTTAAAAAAGCCGCAGATCAGTTTGGTTTCGACTGGCACCTACTGGCCGCTGTGGCCTATCAAGAATCTCACTGGAATCCCAAAGCACGTTCCCCTACAGGTGTGCGCGGCTTGATGATGCTGACACTGGCCACTGCCCGAGAGATGAAGATCAGCAATCGTCTCGACCCGCAACAGAGCTTGACCGGCGGTGCCGCCTATCTGGCGAAGTTGCGCTCGCGGCTTCCGGATCGAATCAATGAGCCGGATCGCACATTGCTAGCCCTGGCGGCCTACAATGTTGGCTTTGGTCATATGGAAGATGCGCGCATTCTTACCCAGCGCAATGGTCAGAATCCGGATCAGTGGGAGCATGTGCGACAGCACCTGCCGAAATTGAGCAACAAGCAATACTACCCATCACTCAAGTACGGCTATGCTCGGGGCAATGAGCCCGTTATCTATGTGGACAATATTCGCTACTACACGCGCTATCTAGAATTGCATGAACTCTCTCAGCAGTTGGAACTGCAAAATACAGAAGACCAGCAGCCAGGCAGTGATTGGGAAGACTCCGCGCCCTCGTCTCTCTAAAGCCTTGTGTACTTAACAAGCCCTAAGCTTTTGAGGCCTTTTCCGCAGCGCGCTTAGCGCGAAAGAAACCACTTATCAGACCCCCACAGTCCTCAGCCAAAACACCCCCCTGCCACTCGATTGAATGGTTGTAGTGGGATTCGTCCATCAGTCGCAACTGGCTTTCGAGGGCGCCGGCCCGGGGCTCTCTGGCACCAAAAATAATTTTGCCGATGCGGGCATGGACCATCGCGCCGACACACATAGTGCAGGGTTCAATGGTGACATAGAGATCGCAGCCACTCAGGCGATAGTTGCCAAGTGCTGTGGCGGCATTGCGCATGGCAATAATTTCCCCGTGGCCCGTGGGATCACAACTGGTAATCGGCTGATTGTAACCCTCGCCAATCACCTGGCCATCTTTTACCACCAGTGCCCCAACCGGCACTTCACCCACCGCCGCAGCCTGTTGCGCAAGCTCGATGGCGCGGCTCATAAACTCTTCATCTAAAGACACATCAACACCTTTACTGGAAACTCACTAGGTAGCCACGCGCCAATCGCGTAAACTCGCATTCTTTACTCTGGCTTACACCCACCATACGACGCCATCAATAGCTGTAGTCCAAGGATCCACCACAAGCATGTCGACATCCAATACCAGCCTAAGTCCTGCACAACCGATCAGTATAAGCCCTGACTGGAAAGTGCAATTGAGCCAAGCAGTCACATCAATAGATCAACTGCTGAGCTGCCTAGACCTGAGCCCAGAACAACTCTCGGCCAGCCAACAGGCGGCCTCAGAATTTGCCCTTAAAGTGCCGCGGCCCTTTATCCAGCGTATGCAACCGGGAGATCCCAGAGATCCACTGTTGCTTCAAGTACTGCCAGTTACCGCAGAAATGCAGCCCAGCCCAGACTACAACAAAGACCCGCTGGAAGAGAGCAAACACAATCCTATTGCCGGCATTGTACATAAATACGCCAATCGACTGCTGCTGGTTATTAGCCCAGCCTGTGCAATCAACTGCCGCTACTGTTTTCGCCGCCACTTTCCCTACGCCGAAAATCGACAGAGCAAACAGCAGTGGCAGTCGGCCCTAGATTATATTCGCAGCGATATGAGTATCAATGAAGTGATTTACAGCGGCGGTGATCCCCTCGCTGCCAACGACAGTTTCCTCGGCTGGCTAACCGCAGAGATTGCCGAGATAGCCCATATCAAGCGCCTGCGGATTCACACCAGATTGCCTCTGGTAATTCCGGCGCGTATCGATCAGAGTTTTTTAAAGTGGGCCACAGCAACCAGACTAAAACCTATTGTGGTGCTGCATATTAATCATGCCAATGAGATTGATGCAGAGGTTGCGGGCGCGATTAAAAAATTATTAGACGCTGGCATGCAAGTGCTAAATCAGTCGGTGCTGTTGCGCGGGGTCAATGACAGCGCTCTTGCGCTGGCGGAATTAAGTGAGCGATTATTTGACTGCGGGGTATCGCCCTACTATTTGCATCTCTGCGATCCGGTTGCCGGGGCGCAGCATTTTGATCTCGATGAAACCACCGCCAAGCAAATTTATGGGCAGTTACAAACGTTGCTGCCAGGCTTTTTGGTACCGAAATTGGTGCGCGAAATACCTAATAGACAATCTAAAACCCTTATCTCTTAGCAGAGAGTAAAAAGCTTAGCGTCCTAAAGCCCAAAAAGGTACTGCGCACCACTTATTGCTATCGCGGCAAATTACATGCGCATCAGAGCACAGATTTTATTGCCCGCGGGATCACGCAGATAAGCCAAGTACATATCACCCAGAGCACCGCCAGCGCGAACACCTGGAGCATCTTCGCAGGCGCTGCCGCCATTCGCCAGACCCGCAGCATGCCAGGCATCCCCCTGCTCTGTGCTAGAGATATTAAAGCCAATAGTGCTGCCATTACCATGAGTCGCTGGCTGGCCATCGATTGGCACACTCAGAGCAAAGATACCGGTCTCGGTCATATAGAAACAGCGACCCTTTGGATCAACTGTACCTGGGCCAAAGCCCAACTCGCCGAGCACGGCATCGTAGAATTTTTTTGATGCCTCGATGTCATTGGCACCGATCATAATGTGACTAAACATAATCTCTCTCTTATTTTTATAATGTGTGTTTAAAACTAAGCGTAATTAAAGCCCGTTCTTTATCGATAATTCCGCAGTGTTTTGCAAGGTTTTAATTAAATCAGCCACTAACTAGTTGATCTTGCCCGCCCAACGTTTGAATTGGTCGGCTTGCCTAGCAGTTCAGAAATTGACTGGCCCACCCCAATCAATCTGTCCAGATCGATGCCCGTGGAAATACCCATACCCTCAAGCATATAAACCACATCTTCGCTGGCAACATTGCCCGTTGCATTGAGGGCATAGGGACAACCACCGAGACCCGCCACCGAGGCATCCACTGTGGCGATACCGTATTCCAATGACGTGCAGATATTTGCCAGAGCCTGACCATAGGTATCGTGACAGTGAACCGCAAACTTATCCGCCGAGCTCTGCCGCAACAGAAAATCCAATAGACGTTTAAAGTGTCCGGCGGTGCCTACTCCGATGGTATCCCCGAGAGAGACCTCATAGCAGCCCATATCAAACAGCGCACGAGACACTGTATCCACCTGTTGGGGCGCGACCTCACCATCGTAGGGGCAGCCGACAACACAGGAAATATAACCCCGCACCGCCACGCCCCGATCATTGGCAGCCTGCATAACCGGCTCGAAACGCGCCAAGCTCTCGGCGATGGTGCAGTTGATGTTTTTCTCAGAAAAGCCCTCAGATGCCGAGGCGAAAACCGCCACCTCAGTGACCCCAGCTTGCATGGCACGCTGAAAACCTTTTAAGTTTGGCGTCAGCGCCGCCAAGGTCAGCCCCGGGCTAGAGGTTAAGCCGGCAAAGACCTGATCGCTGTCAGCCATTTGCGGCACACTGCGCGGATTAACAAAACTGCCCGCTTCGATATAGCTGACTCCGGCATGGATCAAACCCTCAATAAGATTGATTTTATCCTCAGTAGAAACCGGCGCCGATTCATTTTGCAAGCCATCACGGGGACCCACTTCGACAAGTTTTACCCTTTGTGGAATGGTCATCTAATTAGCCTCCTATCCATGCTGCACTGCGTTTTTCCAAAAAGGCATTAAGCCCTTCACGACCCTCTTGAGTGCCGCGAATTTCAGCAATACGGCGACTGGTTTCAGCCGTCAGTTGATCATTTAATGGGGCGCCGGCCACATGGGCAACCAGCTGCTTGGCCGCGGTCATGGCTGCTGGGCCATTAGCGAGTAATTTCTCAACCACTGCCTGAATACGATTATCCAGTTCAGCCTCCTCACAGAGTTCGCTGACCAGTCCCAAATGCAGCGCCGTGGCAGCGGAAAAACCTTCGGCGGTCATGCAGTAGCGACGCGCCGCTCGAGGTCCGATTGCCGCGCAGACAAAGGGGCTGATCACTGCTGGAATCAGGCCCAGCTTTACCTCCGATAAACAGAAGCTCGCAGCAGCAGTGGCAAACACCAGATCACAGACAGCTGCCAGACCCACACCGCCGCCAAAAGCCGCCCCATGAACTCGCGCAATAGTGGGTTTGGACAGCTCATTGATGCGCCGAAACATGGCCGCCATCAAGGTTGCATCTCGGTAATTCTCCTCATAGCTGTAATCGGCCATACGCCGCATCCAACCGAGGTCGGCACCGGCTGAAAAGCTGCGGCCAGCGGCCTGCAGAATAACAATGCGTACCGCTGGATCAGACTCCAGAGCCTCAAAGGTGGCGCTTATCTGGGCAATCAGCTGATCGTCAAAAGCGTTGTGCTTATCCGCATTATTGAGGGTGACAGTCGCAACGCCACGGCTATCGGTTTCCATTAGGACCATTTTTGTCATGCTGTTTTTCCACCCTTTACTGTGACTTTCTTCTGCCCCCCAATTTAGCCCTGATGGGTCCTGAGCGCTAAGGAGTATATTGGCAACCCTGAACTCAGACCATCTTTAATCAGTTGCCAGGGGCAGGAAGCTTTTAAAGGATAGAGTGTAAAGGGCTATTAAGCCAACTGGTCGGTATGGCTGGGAGAGTTAGTTGCAGGGTGGGTTTGAGGGTGGATGGGAGAGTTGATTAGAGTGTTGATTAGAGTGTTGATTGGAGAGCCTTCTTGGCTGGGTGTTCTAACGGGGCAATAAGATCTCTCACATGCGTTCGAGATGACAGCGGGGTTTGAGTTCGAGATGACAGCGGGGTTTGAGTTCGAGATGGCAGCGGGGTTTGAGTTCGGATGGCAGATGAGTTTGAGTTCGAGATGACAGCTGGGTTTGAGTTCGAGATGGCAGATGAGTTTGAGTTCGAGACGATAGTGGGATCTGAGTTCGGGGTTATGGTTAGGATTGGGTCTCGGACGGCAGCTGGGTTTGAGTTCAGGCGTATAGTTGGGTTTGCGTTGGCGATGACAATTGGGTTTATTTATAAAATAGCGGAGGAGCCACAGGTCTTTGAGTGGATTTAAAGCTACTGGATGGCAGTGGCTGGAAAGGCAGTGGCTAAATAGGGAGCTGCTGGCTAATTAGGGCCCTATGCTTTCGATTCTAAGCAATATGGCCCCAATTAATTTCGATCTTACTTGTGCGCCTTACTTATGAGGAAGCACCAAGAACTTCTCGCCGGTGGCTTGCTTAACATAGGATTTAATATGCTCAGGCTGCAGCATTTCCTCCAAGGAGATCTCCTGAGTGTAGTGGCTAGCAAAAGTGGTATTAATTTCTTTGGCCACTCGCGCGCGCATCTGGCCAAATCGCTCCATGCCAATACGTCCAATCATCGGAGTTAACAACCAGCCACCCAAGCCCCATTGCATACCAAAGGATCGATTCAAGATAGTTGGAGACTGATCAAGGCCACCATAGATATACACCTGCTTGTAAATATCCGAACCATAGCGGCTGTATTCCTTGGCTGTCTTATTGGCAGCGATTTCCATCGCCGCAAGTATCTGCCCAGGAAGCATGCCGCCATTGCCGCCACCAGTGGCATCAAATGCCAGAGTAGCACCAGTGGCGATTAGAGCGGCCACCAGATCCTTCATAAAATTATCATCGCTGGTGTTGCAAACATACTCTGCACCAAGATTTTTAAGCACGTCAACCTGCTCGGCCTTACGCACGATATTGACCAAAGGAATGCCGTCGTCTTTACAGATCTTAACCAACATTTGACCCAAATTTGAGGCCGCCGCAGTGTTGACCAGTGCGCTGTGGTTTTCCATTCTCATGGTTTCAACAAAAGCCAAAGCCGTCAGTGGGTTAACAAATGAGGATGCTGCTTCAGCACTGGTGGTGCCATCATCCATCACCAGACAGCTGCTGGCGGCAACGCATCGATACTGGGAGTACATGGCGCCGCCGGCAACACCAACGGTCTTGCCGATCAGTGCCTGAGCAGCTGAACCGGCAGCCACAACAACACCAGATCCTTCATTTCCTGCCTGCATGGCTTGATCCATACGTGGCTTCATGGCACCCATCAGAGCTGGACGAACTTTCATAGAGGCTACTGTGTCATCACCGGAACCGGTCACTGTCAGACTATCAAGATCAGCTGCAAAGGTTGTCAGCAACGCAAGATCAGAGGGGTTAATCGGTGCCGCCTCTACTTTGATCAACACTTCATGCTCTTTGGGTACAGGCATTGCTACGTTGACAATAGAGATTGTGATATCACCATCGCTGGTTACTGTTGAGCGTATTTCTTTTGACGTTTGTTCTGACATGCTTAGTTTCCCCTGAGTTTAATTTCGGTAACGGATTTATATGTAATTATTATGCGGTGTCGACTGCAAAAATATGACAGGCCAAGCATCTAAACACACTGATATGTAAATGCAAATAGGCCCGCCGCGAGGATTTTGATCTACTGCCTTAACAGCTCGCAAATCCCCCAAAATTGATCAATTAGTGTTCACTTGACCGCCAAGCGGTCTGCCAGAACCTCTCTTGCAGACCTATTTTTGACTGATGATTAGCCTTACATTGGATCGCCATCGGCGATGTCACAGCAGGCTAGCCCTCGCGCCGCGGCCCGGGGAAAAAGCGATTAGTGCAGTGCTGATACGCTGTATAATCAGGGCGCTTCTGGGCTGAGTAATACTCCGAGGGTACCGCTCCCGTGACATAGACCAAGGTGCTGTACATCATTCTCGAGGTAAACAGTAACCCTGCCCCAAGCAGGCCCCAAATCAGAGTGCTTTCAGCATTCTGTAGCGCCAACCAAGAGGGTATCGCCGCGATAACCAAACCATTCCACACCATCCACTCGGCAAAATAATTCGGGTGACGACAGTAGCGCCACAGACCCACATCACAGACTTGACGCTGTTTACCCTGTTTTTTCATCTTCTGGAGAAAAGCTAGCTTCTGCATATCTGCCACAGTTTCCATAGCAAATGCCAGCACCCAGATCACTAGGCCAGCGACTTCGAATGGCGAGAATTCAAGACTTTTATTGGACGCGATAATCAGCACCGGAAGCGCCAAAAAGGAGGCATTGGCCAAACCCTGAGAAATGGCATCCACCTGCAGCGCTAATTGAACATTGGTTTTACCGTCCTTCTCCCAGCGTCTGCGCTGATACTGATAGCGGGGAAACTCTTTTTTCAACAGCCCCATGCGCCACATTTTTAAGGCGCCCATACCCATTCGCAGGCCAATCAAAATCACAATTGCACTGACCACTAAGGAGCGCAGCCAATAACCATCACTGAGCCAATAACTTATCAAACCCAATAAAACCAAACCCCAGGGCCAGCCGATGTCCACATAACTCATGCGCTCAGTGCGCCAGATCGGCAGGCAAACGACTAAGGCAAAAAGCACTAACTGCCCCAGCCCATTGATAAGGCCTATATCAGAAAATGTTGGGCTATTGAGGATAAGAGCCCATCCAAACAGAAATGGATACAGGGGGCGAAAATAGTTCATAGGGTTACATTTTCCTGTTCTTTTACACGTCGATAGCAGTATCGACCAGAGCGAGCAGTATATCTCCCATGCTTGTCACTTAGTGTTTAAAATCCCATTTGAGCGACATAAACCGCGACTCTCAGGTATCGGCTATAAACCTTATTAAAGCCACTGATTAAACGGCAGCCGAATAAAAGCCGTTAGCTCGCGGTAAACCGCGCATCGGCAATACCGCTAATATTCGCTTGAAACACCAAGACATTGCCCGCCTCCGGCTCAGCTGACAGAGTCTGTTCGTCAAACCCCTGGGTTGCACTGGTAACAAAAAGCCGATCGAGCTTAGGCCCGCCGAAAGCGACACAGGTTGGCTGGCTAACCGGCAGCGGCAACACAAAATCAACTTCTCCTTCAGGACTGTAGCGAAC
>JAQXEN010000021.1 GCA_029250825.1 Porticoccaceae bacterium | reverse complement strand
GCTGTGTGGTTAAATGCACGACTACATCGCTAGCGCGTCGACACTTTCTCAGGCTGGGAATATTACATGAAAATCAGGTCAATTATTTTACTCATATTGAGTTTGTCTGTTATCTCCGGATGCTCGTGGATGGGATGGGGTGACGATGAGTCTCCCGAAGATGAAACCTCGGGCTACACCGAAGTCGATTTTTACGAAAAGATTCAGTCTAGCCTCAATGCCAGCAACTGGACTGTGGCGATTAGCAACCTGGAATTATTAGAGTCTCAGTTCCCCTTTGGCAAGTATGCCGAGCAGGCGCAACTGGAACTGATGTACGCACAGTTCAAGTCTGGTGACCACGATTCAAGTATCGCCGCCGCCGACCGCTTTGTGCGCTTGCATCCCCAGCACCCCAATGTCGATTATGCCTTTTATGTTAAGGGCCTCTCTGAGATCTCTCAGGCATCCAGCGCCTTCGACAACTTTCTGCCGACCGATAACACTAGACGTGATATCGGATCCGCTCGGGATGCGTTTGGCACCTTCTCGGAGCTGCTCAATCGTTTCCCAAGCAGCCCCTATGCTCCAGATGCGCGCAAACGCTTAGTCAACCTGCGCAACCAACTGGCGCGGGCTGAAATTCATGTGGCCAACTATTACTTCTCTCGCGGCGCCTATCTCGCCGCCGCCAATCGCGGCCGTTTTGTCGTAGAGAACTTTCAGCAAACTCCTGCGGTTCCAGATGGCCTTGCGGTCATGGCTCAGGGTTATCAGATGTTGAATATGCAGGAACTGTCGGAAAATGCGGTTACGGTTTTGGCGAGCAACTATCCAGAGCACCCGGCTCTAAATGACTCCGGTGAGTTCGATTTTGATCAGCGTCTGATCGGCAGTGGCGATTCGATTCTGGGGAAAATTACATTTGGCCTGATCGAACGCCTGCAACCACCAGCCTTTGACTCTCGTGCAATCTATAATCGCACTGTCCGTGAAGCTGACCTGATTGCTACCAATGACCAGAAGAAAGAAGAACCGCGCTCGTTTTGGAACCGTATCACCTTTGGTCTAGTCGACTAACTTTTCACTTTTCAAAGGGTTGTTTCGGAACTTATGAACAAGGCAGCTATTATTCAAGAAATGCGGGTTCTCCCAGAGATTGACCCGCAGTCTGAGATTCAACGCAGAGTTCAGTTTATTAAAAGCCAGCTCACTGCAGCTGGCTGCAAAACACTGGTGCTGGGTATCAGCGGCGGTGTTGACTCATCCACCTGTGGCCGTCTGGCACAACTCTCTATCGATCAATTAAATGCCGAGCACAACTGCAGTGACTATCAGTTTGTCGCTGTGAGACTGCCCTATGGCGTGCAGATGGATGAGGACGATGCCCAGGTCGCCCTGAGCTTTATCCAGCCGAGTAAGAGCCTTACAGTCAATATTAAAAGCGGTGCCGATGGCATCCATGAGTCAGTCTGTGGCACCCTCAGTGAAAATGGCCTGCATCCTCAGAGCGATGATGTTACGGATTTTGCCAAAGGTAATCTCAAGGCTCGTGCGCGGATGGCGGCGCAATATGAGATCGCCGGTATTCTTGGCGGCATGGTTTTAGGCACAGATCACTCGGCAGAGAACATCACCGGCTTCTATACTAAATTTGGCGATGGCGCCTGTGACCTAGCGCCACTCTTTGGGCTGAGCAAACGTCAAGTACGTCTGCTGGCAAAAACACTGGGTGCACCAGAGACCCTAGTATCAAAGACCCCTACTGCAGATCTCGAATGCCTGACGCCACAGAAGGCCGATGAGCAGGTTCTCGGTCTCAGTTATGACGAAATTGATAACTTTCTGGAAAACAAAGCGATCTCTCAGGAAGCCGAGGATCGGCTGATTGGGATTTACAATAAGACTCAACACAAGCGTTTACCCATAGCCACAATCTACGACTGATCAACGCTGACAGTAGAGAACTCAGGGTAAATAGCCAGTCGAGTTAACTCCAATTTGGATGGAGACTCAGTATGCAGGAAGCATCACAGCAGGATCGCACGCCCTCACGATTACTCAAATTCTACTCGGGTTACCGACTACTGCTCTCTGCAGTGCTGCTGTGGCTCGGCCAGTTAGATTCCTCTCAGATTTACTTTGGCCACAGTGACAGCAGCCTGTTCTCAATAACCGCTGCAGCCTATTTGGTTGCCAGCTTAATCAATCTGCCACTGTTCCATCTATTGCGCTGGCGTCCCAGCGAAACACTGCTCTTTGCCATGTTACTGGTGGATGTTGTGGCAATTAATCTGATGCTTTACAGCTCCGGGGGTATGGCTGGATCAATGGGCTATCTGCTGATGGTCACAGTGGCCGCATCCGGTACTTTCCTCAGCACTCGGCTGGCACTGTCGATTGCGGCGATTGCCAGTTTTATTCCAGTGTCTATTGCCATGTCGGAGTTTCTCCTCAGCGATGGCGACCAGAGCCAGGTAGTGGGTAGTGGTGTGTTTGGTATTCTGCTATTTGCCACGGCTCTGCTCTTTATTTATCTCGCGAAACGGTTAGCTCTGGTTGAGGAGCTTGCCGAGAGCGAATCACGATTAGCAACGCGATTACAGCATCTCAATGATCTCGTTTTTAATAAGATGCTCACCGGTATTATTGTCTTTGATAGCAATTTTCGTATTGAACAACTCAATGAGCGGGCGTCTCTTCTATTGGGCTCAAGTGACGGTCAAAAGTTGCTCAGCCGCCATGATTCGCTTTATCAGATAGCCGAACTACCGCCCTACTATCATGACTGGAAAGCTAACCCACAGCGTCAACTGCCAACCTATGAATGCAAGAACTCTGCTATTCCGCTGCAGATCAGCTTTAGTGAAATTCGCAGTGATGAGATTGTCGATACAATTTTATTTATTGAGGATGCACGGACCCTTTCCCAGCATGCCCAACAGCTAAAAAACAGCTCCCTCGGCCATCTCACCTCGAGCATTGCCCATGAGATCCGCAACCCTCTCGGCGCTATTAGCCACGCGGCGCAACTGCTACAGGAGTCTAATCTGCCAGAATCAGATCAGCAGCTGTTGGATGTAGTGCTGCGCCACAGCACTAGAATGGACAATTTGGTAAGGGATATTCTGCAACTGTCACGCCAGCAGGCGCCGCAGATCAGCGTCACCAATATCTATGATATTTGCATGTTGAGCAAAACCCAGATCCAAGAGAGCAACCAGTTCACTGATCCCCAGATAGCAATCGACAGCTCGGCACAGACGGTTAATGCGCCATTTGATAGCAGCCAACTACAGCAAGTATTGGTTAATTTAATCAGCAATGGGTTGCGCCACTCCCAGAAGAAAATCGGTCTACCCTGGGTCGCTGTTAG
>JAQXEN010000017.1 GCA_029250825.1 Porticoccaceae bacterium | reverse complement strand
CCAATTTATAGTGGCCGCATCAGTTAGTTAGCAGCCAGATTCCGTCGCTTTTTTTCTTGAAGCCAATAGCCTCTGCGAGAGGGCGGCAATTCTAATGGAACACCCCCCTGTTATCAAGTCTTATCCGAGGGAAAATCAGAGGAATTTTACACTGCGGACGGAGGCTATCCACGGAGCCAAATAAGCGACCCATTGCGACCGGTTTTTGACTCCCGCCGGTAGGAATAAAAGCGCTCCGAATCACTGTAACTACAGTAGTCACCGCCGTAAATTTGGCTAAGCCCTGAAGCCTCTAATTCGGCTCGCGCCAAGGCGTAGAGATCAGCCAGATACTTGCCACTAGCTGGTTCTCGCGCTGCAAAGGCAGCCTCAATAGCCTGCTGATGCTGAGGGTTTTGGGCCTGACTGAGAAATGCCTGCAACACTTCGCCACCCACTTCGAATATCTGCGGGCCAATGGCGGGCCCAAGATAAGCCAGCAACTGATCCGGCGATGACTTAAAGGTGGCCACGGTTTTACGCAAGATGCCACCACAGAGTCCACGCCAACCGGCATGGGCTGCGGCAACCTGAGTGCCCGCACTGTCACAAAACAACACTGGCAGGCAATCTGCGGTCAATACGGCACAGACTGTGCCCTGGCGATCGCTATAACTGCCATCGGCTCGGGGTGTGTCAGCTGGCCCTTGGACGCCGGCGTTCGGCGCGTAAACGATATGAGTTCCATGAACCTGATCGAGCCACAGAGGCTGCACCGGTAATTTGAGAGATTGCACCAGACTCTGTCGGTTGGCAGCCACGTGCTGGGGATTATCCTGCACATGCAGTGCCAGATTGCTTTGCTCGAACGGTGCAGTACTGCAACCGCCGCTGCGCAGGGTAATAGCTGCCCCCACATTGAGGGGGGCTGGCCACTGGGGAGTTATTACATCTATTGGCATCAACTTGCTCCCAACGTCTCGCTAGTCTGGCGGCCTGCTCTTAAGGCCTATTCTTCGGTTAGGGCGATCAACAGGTTTTGCATATCATCCGGGAGCTCACTCTCCCAGCTAACATACTCACCGCTGACGGGATGCACTAATCCCAGCGCTCGGGCATGCAAAGCCTGACGACCAAACTGTTGCAGAGTATCTCGGAGCTGATCCGACACACCTTTGTGAATACGGAAACGACCGCCGTAAGTATCGTCTCCGACTATTGGATATTTGATGCTCGCCATATGCACACGAATCTGATGGGTGCGCCCAGTTTCGAGTTTTAATCGAATATAGCTGTGACCGTCAAATCGCTTGAGCACCTTGTAATGGGTGCGGGCTTCTTTGCCATCTCGAACCACAGCCATTTTAACCCGCTGTTTTGGATGCCGGCCAATCGGCTGATCCACCAGCCCTCCTCCGGTCATCACCCCGCTGACTACCGCTTCATACTCGCGATTGACAGTACGTGCATGCAATTGGGCAACCAGATCTGTGTGGGCGGCAAGGGTTTTGGCAACCACCATCAGACCAGTGGTATCTTTATCCAAGCGATGAACTATTCCCGCTCGTGGCACTGACTCTAAATGAGGGCAGTGAAATAACAGCGCGTTGAGCAGAGTGCCCTCACGGTTACCGGCGGCGGGATGGACAACAAAATTAGTCGGCTTGTTGATAACGATAATACTGTCGTCTTCGAAAACGATATCCAGCGGGATATCTTCGGCCTGCCAATCGCCCTCGGCTTTTAACTGTGCCGAGATAGTGATCGTTTCACCGCCCAGCAGTTTAAATTTTGGCGGTTGCTGCTGGCCATCGACTTTTAATTCGCCGGATTTAATCCACAGTTGCAGGCGCGAACGGGAGTAGTCACTAAATAGCTGTGCGGCAATTTGATCGAGACGGCGACCGCAATCGCTAGGAGATACTGTTGCGGTTTGTTCAATATGGTCAATAAAATCAGTCAATCGAGGTAGTCCTAGCGTTGAGTTTGCGGGTGCTGCCAACTTGGGCCGCGATGCTGGTTTGGTATGTCAGCGCTTTAACAGTAGCAATATCATCCACACAGATTGGTTTACCGCAGGCTGTGTGGTTAAATGCACGACTACATCGCTAGCGCGTCGACACTTTCTCAGGCTGGGAATATTACATGAAAATCAGGTCAATTATTTTACTCAT
>JAQXEN010000013.1 GCA_029250825.1 Porticoccaceae bacterium | reverse complement strand
TCAGCAGTCCACTGAATAGTCAGATTTCCAGGCAGGTAACCATTCGCATCTGTCAGCATCATATTGAGTCGTTGACCGGACTCCGGCGTGCCAGAGATAGCCACACTGGCAGCCGAGTTGACCGTTGTGAGGCTTTTATCACTAGAGCCTCCACAACCAGCCAAGGCCATCGCAGCCACAACAGATGTCATAAGTTTTATATTCATAGTTATCACTCCTAAGAGAATCTTATTATTTTTATTTGCACCCATAGAGCGCATCGATTTAATCCACAATATGCCGCTAAAAAATCAGGGGAATTTGAATAGTTATTTGATCCTCGACTAAACCTGTTACCCATCATTGGTAACCTCTATGTTTATTTTCAAGTTTGTAGAAAGTCGCCTGAACAAAGTCTTGTGGATCGCCGGAATTATTCTGGTTGTAAACACCGGCTTTGAAGTACATATAGTCTTTCGCTACGTCATAACCACTGTCAGTCAAATCAAAGCTATATTCAGCCCTGATTTTTTTATTTTGAATTATGCGAATGCTTAGCTGATGCCCCTGCGCTTCAATCACATAGGAGAATTTTTCATTTAGAGCGATGCCATCTGCAGGATCCTTGGCTGACTTAGATCGGCTACCAATCAGGTCAACATAGATATCATCGCCTCGCGAGACCTCATGAGCAGCGTACACAGAACCCCGTGTATGTCCCGGCAGCTTGCGATAATAGAGCCTGATCGGCTCGTCTTTAGCGGCGTGAATTTGACCAATAACAACACGGCCAACCTGAGATGAGGTTCCGCTAGTCGTAACATGGTTGACAGCCAGCGTTGCCTTTAATGTGCCGTCCACGCCACCGGCGGCAAGCTGCGAGCGCTTGGGTGCAGAAGAAAATACCCAGTTATTTTTATTCGGACTGCCATCATCAAGCTTGGTCTTAATTGAGCGATTACCTCGACGTAACATCTCGCGTAGTTCGGTGCGTGCAAACCGAGTGTTTTTGGAGGTTTTGGCTCCATCGATAGTCGAACGCATAACCAGGCCGCCATCTGGGCCAGTGTAAAAGTAGCGCGGGTCAGTAAAACCCTTTGCCAAATCGGATTCCGAGAAGCGATCAGATATACCATTGCCGTCGGCATCATCCGGAGTGTTTAAATACCAATCAGCTAAATCGAAATTTTGCCCCGGCGTCAAATCCGGAGATAGACCATAACCCCCGGAGCTGGAACTGAGAAACTTGATGCTGCTATCGGCAGCCTGCCCATCATCGGAAACCACAGCTAAGGCAAAATCATCAAAACGAACTTCGCGACCAGCAAAGCCGCCAAAGATAGTTATTGCACGTTGATCAGCAGAGCTGAAATTAACACTGAGCTGGCGCCAATCACTAGTTTTGGAATCCTGCTGTTCAAAGAAAATTTCACTGCCCACTTTAACACCGAGATTTCCAGTGCCGCGAACAGATGCGGTCAACTGATAGGAAGTGTTCGGATTAACTTGCACAACCTGGGCAACATAGGAGGATTTTTCAGATAGTTTTGCTGACTTAGAACCGCTATTGGCATTATCTGAAATCGCCGTTCCAGTGCCGCTTGGATCTCCATCTACCCAATTCGCCCATCCAGACTCAAAGCCCGGGTTGAGAATAGTCTGCTCTTCTGCATCTACTGCGGCAATCACCTCAGCAAAAACTGACAGCGCAAAGAGTCCTGAAACAGAGGCTAGGCGCAGTAATGAACACAGGCCACTCATCAGATTAGCGCCATCTTAAATCTATGGATAACACTCACTTCTCACCTACCCCTTATTTATTATTATCGCCATCAGTAACATCTTTGGTAAAACTGGAATTCTGATCTCAATGTCTGAAAATCCCCTGGTTCGATAAACCAGGGAGATCCCATAGGTTTAATTAAAACTTAGCCGTGACTCCAAAATAGTAGCGAGGACCATAGCTATTGACCTCGGCCAGATGATCGCTGGTGGGGTTGTATTGAGTCTTGGGCTCATCAAAGATATTGATACCTTCAAACTTCAGCGTCACATTCTTCCTCAACTTATAGCGCGCCTTAAATTCCCAAACATTGGTATCGTCGATCAGTCTGATAGTGCCCGGAGAGCTGATGAACTGCTGGAAGTATTCACTGCGCTTTTTGTTGATCAGGGACAGGTCTAAATCACCAATCTGGTAATAAAGCTGCGCTGCACTTACCCGCTCTGAGAAGCCGAACAGTTCAGTTGGAGGGATAATGCCACTCTGTTCAACCAGGTTACCGGATCCATCAATGACTTCCAGATTTCCCATGCGTACATCTTCAAACTCAAAGTCTGAACTGGCTTGGTTGTAGCTCAGCTTGAAGCCCAGTCCACTCAGGTATCCCGGCAGATAGTCAAAGTTATGGGTGGCGGTGATTTCAAAACCGCTAATGGTCGACTTTTCGTCGCTGGTTTGGCTGGTGGACACTACGGCAGGAAAAATCTCACCATCGATCACAAAGTCCTCTGACTGCTGAGTAACGCCAAAGCCACCTTGGAAGCTCTTGGTGTAGACACCAAAGGCGAGCATGGTGTCATCGTTGATATATTTCTCGATTGCGATATCAAAATTCGTCGACATCATCGGCTGCAATCTTGGGTTACCTAGAGCTGTTGCCCGACCAGTGAAATCAGCCAAAGAGGTTTCATCGCCATCCGCATTAATATTCAGACTTCTGCCAAAACCCAAAGCATCCGGATCTGGACGGGACATGCCGCGATAAGCACCGAAACGCACCAGCGTTTGGTCGTTAAGGTCGGCCACTAGATTGAAGCTAGGCAAGAATTCAGTGTAGCTATTGCCACCGGTTTGAGTCGTCAGAGTGCCTGAAACTGCTTCTAGGTAGACCGCGTTGGTTGGGTCCAGTAGATCCTCGTCAACCAGGGTGAATTCATTGCGATAGCCGATTGATTCAACCTCAGTTTGCACTACGCGCAAACCAAAGTTACCGCGCACAGGCACGTCGCCCCAAGAAGATTCATAGTTAAACTGCAAATAGGCCGCCAGAGTATCCTCAGTGACATTTAAGTTGGAAATATTTTCCAAGGTAGGATCTGGAATTCCCGGCGCTGCTTCACCTGGAGTGGTTGCAGCATAAAGCTCATCGACCAGACAGAGGGTGTCAAAGGCGGCGAAACTGCTGCCAGTGCCCTCTGCGATGACATTGCCACTGGAATCGACGTTAGTGATCAGGTTATTGTCATTGGATGCCTCAGAGAGAAAATCAGTTTCGGGGAAATCAACTCGACAGGCTACGTTAGCAGCATCCAGAGCATCATCACTATGGTTTGATTCAACTCGTGTACGGGGGAAGGTTGTGAACTCCATCTGTGAGTAGCGCACGCCACCCTCAATGCTGGTAATTGCGTCCCAATCTGTCGTCAGGAACTCAAAGTCACCACGATAGGATTCAATTTCATGCTCACGCAGTTGGTTTAAATCAATTCTTGTGCGCGCACTATCAGCAAAGGCATCGTGATTCGTGACATCGAAGTTCTCGATGGTGATAAGAGCCACGTCGGCATCGGCATAGCTCAAGTCATGGATAGCAAAAGGTCGGTCCGTTGAGCTGCTGCCATCTGCGTTGACTCGGGCAACATTGCCAATATTGGTTGGTTCAGACTGCAGACGAACGCCCCAAATATTTTCTTGGCGCTCAGTTTTTGACCTAGACGCGTCAAAAGACAGACTTAAACGGTCGCTGTAGGCATAATCAAAGGTCAAGCCGGCGCCATCATATTCTTCGATGCGCTCGATAAACTCGGAGTTAGTTTCTACTCGACCAAAATTTCTGAACTGAGTAATAACCGGCCCATTAGTTTGGAAGTTGTCTGCACCCAGGGTGTTGTAATAGTCGTCGGCATTGCCAGCTGAGACACGACGCATCTCTGAAAATACTAAGTCGTGGCGCTCTTCGGTGAAGGTACGGTCTGCCTGCTGAATATCAAGATTTATATCAATCTTGTCATTGGGCTGCCACTGCAGCGCAGCAAATACTGAGTCACGGGAGTCGTCTGTGGTGTTATGACGAAAGCGCCGTGAACTTGACGTGAATACATAGGGAGTGCCGGTGAACGCCTCACTCTGGATCTCAGAGCTAGAGGAGTTACAGTTGCCAGAACTGGTTCGGGACATTCCCTCAACCAGAGTTGGGTCATTTAAGCAGGTACCAAAATTACTTGTTGAGCGGTATTCAGCTTCAGGGTTAGTGGCATCATTCTTTTGCAAGCCCAAAGACACACCGAAGCTTCCCAGAGATTCTGTTTCAAACTGATCCATAAAGCTGAATGTGGTTCTGTATTTAATATCCCCCGCGTTCGGGTCAATATTGGCATTGTTTGGGTTGTAACCCGCTTTAACCGAAATTTGGCCGCGACGCTTACCGTAATCAAGTGGACGAAGAGTGTTTAGAGCAATTTGACCGGACACACCGCCCTCGATAAAGCTGGCCTCTTGGGTCTTATAAATCGCTATTTTGTCGAACAACTCAGATGGGAACTGACTGAAGTTAACTGAGCGGTCGCCACTGCCGTTGGTGGCTTCACGACCATTCATCACGCTCGAGCCAAGAAAAGGCCCCAATCCGCGAATTGAAATTTCTGTAGCGCCACCCTGCTCTCGGTGAGAGGAGGCACCGGTAAGGTTTTCAAGGGCCTCACCAATAGAGAGAGCCGGTAGCTCACCGATTTCAGCAGCGGAAAGTGCATCCACCACTGTGTCTGACATACGCTTAGTCGCAATTGAGTTGCGAATAGTCTCACGGGATCCGGTAACCAAAACTTCATCTATAGTCGCTTGGGCTTCCTGGGCATAGGAAAAACTCGGCAAAGAAGCCGCTATCGCCGCGGTTCCCAAAAGCGCTGTCAATTCAAGCGCACGCTGGCGACCCGTAAAAAACCTCTTCATCCTATTATTCATCGTTCTTCCCCTCGTAATTTTGACATCTGTCAAAATATTTACAAATTACGAGCTTCTTGTCAATCAATCATGTCATACCAATTTTAATTACCAAACAGAAATTGTGTTGTCAGAGACTATTTTAAAAATCTAGCGCGGCAAAATACCCTGCCGGTTACATAGGCTAAATTGTCATGGGAAAAACTATCAGGAAAGCGCAAGCACAGCGCTACGGTGCTTTATAAGCAGGTTATAAACCGGCTATAGCAAAAGAATAGAGCGCAACCTACGATTAAAATTCACTCAGATGCGATCCACACCTAAAGCTAAAGCCTGACTTGCGGTTCACAAAAAATTTTACTTAATCGAACAGTAATTGAAGCTGGAGAGACCAATTTACCAATCAACAGGGGAAAAGATCGATAATTTTTGGTATGACCAATATTATGGAAGTTTTGCTTGCTCATTACCAACACTAAGGGGCTCATTAAGCTCAGCCACACACCACATTATTGGCCACCGCTTTTAGGGGCCAATATTTTGCCCTTCAGCGAGCAGCTGATAAATGATTACCTTAGGTGATATGGCCCCTGCCAGCTGTATTCTTTGTCATCAATCTTGAGCTGATGCTTTTGCGAGGCTGCTGCATCCTTATTTGAAACAATAAATACACTGGACCTATTATCCAAGGTCTCAATAGCGATCGCGGTATAGGCCTCGCTATCAAATATAACTTTCAGCGCAGAAATATTACTGTTTGGATTTACCGACAACTCCGAGACTGGACTATAGCGTCCATGGGGTTCGATAAGTGACACGAAAAGAGTGTCGCCGACAGCTTTTCTTCGAAAAATTAAAGCGGCGTCTCGGCGCAAATTAAACTCTGGGTCCTCTGCCCCCAACCTTGCAAACAACAGCTCGTCCGCAGCGTCTGTGACTGCTGTCAGAGTATAAAACTTACCCTCAACCAACCAATTGAATTGGGTACTGCCTACAGATGGCTTGCCTTTGCCCTCCAAATAGAGGTGCTGGTAACCGTCGGAATCTCCCATTTGAACCAAGCTAGACGGAGCCTTATAGTCAAAGTTTGTCTTTAAAACCTGCCCCATAAAATAGAATGGCAAGTCGTACTGATTGGTGGATTTTGATGCCACTTTGACAATATCTAAGACTAAGGGCTTGGCAAAATTTTCCGGCTTAATGATTGCCATGGTGCGATGCAATTCCGTTCCTGGATAGGCATTGCTCTCTCTGGCGCTTGCTACCTGAACATCATCTCTTGAAGCATCAAAAAAATGTAACTCGGAATGATGCTGGCTCCCAATACCATAATCCCCCTTGAACTGAGAGGTCTGATTTTGGGTAATAGTGTTGTGAGCAATGGTCTGCTTTGCCCAAGTCTGGTTTTCTTTCAGATAGTTACCGCCGCCCTTCTGCCCTATATTGACAAAACGTACTAAGCCGTAATCCTGAATAACCTCATCTCCCCGGTCGTAAAGTGAAAATGACAGCTTGTCATAGTGACCATGACTCAAGCCCTGGGCTGCATATTTGAATACCACCGCTAAGTCTTCATCGCCATAGCGCAATACAGCCACACCGCCCTCATCGCCATCCATACCATCGGAGAGATTGATCGATTGTTTGGCAAAAGGCTGCGTCTTTTCATCGCGGATGCCCATAGCCACAGAGAGGCCAGCCTGATCCAACAGCACCTGGTCCTGTTTTTCAGCGATACTGAGAAGCTGTGAATTCTGGTCGCCGTAGTGATAGGCAATATCAACCGCGGTCACCAGACTGGCAGAAAAGTACGACATGCCTTTTTGGGCATCATTGAGGGGGAAAAAGTTTCCCTCTGCATCGGAGAGATTCAACAGTGCATTGACCGCCTTCAGCAGCACGCCGTTTTTATAGTCAAAGACTTTTGCTTTCGGCTTTACGTTTTCCATTGCCAGCGCAAAAATCAGAAACGGATACATGGCGTAACGCTGGTAATAGGGCCCCTCGGTGTAATAGCCGTCAGGTGAGAATGGATTCTCTAAATTGGCTAAAAACCCAGTCTTCTGCCCTTCAAGCTTAATAAAACCGCCGTCATTATCCTTGAGGCCCAACTCAAGACCATCATCTTCAATGCCGTAGAGTGCCCTGTCGATAAGTTCTTGATCGTCCATAACAAGGCCGATCATACCCACTGCAGCATTACCCCAAGTACTGTGATTGTGTATGCGATTATAAAACTGTGGGTTGCCGATGGAGATAAAGTCAGCGAAGGGGCGAAAGAGGTTTTGGTTGAGCTTTTGTCGCTCTTCCTCAGACAAAAAATTGTAGATGGAATCATAGGCCTGAGCCATATAAAGCAACCAGTTACTGTCATTCAGGCACTGCCAGAATAATTTCCCTCGGGCATAAGATCGCGGCTTTGGATGCACCGGCAAGTCTTTGTACATAGCTTCATATTGAAACAACATATCTCGGACATACTCGGCATATTTATCATCCTGCAAGATCTGGTACAAGGCGCCAGCTTTTTGCGCGATAACAAAATTTTTCTTATGTCTTTCGTGAGTGTAGCCGCCGGAATAATCGGTTGGTATAGGTGTATCTATACCCATAGCCATTTCAATATCGACTTGCTGTTTGGCTGTCTCAACAGAACTGTCAAACAAAGGCACCTGTCCAAGGTTTTGTCTAATCGTCTCGACACCCGCTTTGGTCAGAATCAGCTTAGGGTGGTCATTTGCCTGCAGTTCAATTGGAATAATCATTGCTAGCAACGTTATCAGAATGACTTTTTTTGTGATTAATTTCATTAGTACTCCAGACAATAGTTTTTCTAGGGGTCAAAAATTTAGGCCGCAGCCCATGCCTCCTAGATTAGAAATTAAGGTAGAGCTCTGCTTTAACCAGACTTTTGTATAACCGAGCTATTGTTTAACCGAGCTATTGTTTAACCGGGCTTTTGTTTAAACAGGCATAGCTTCAATAGGGATAATAGCGCCGCGATACTGAATCACCACTGATGCCAATCGATTTGCCACCCCGCAAGCCGCTATCAGGTCTTGTCCTTGAAATCTCGAAGCCATAAACCCAGCGTTAAATGAATCACCGGCAGCTGTAGTATCCACAACTTTGACCACTTCGGCAGGTACCGCATCCAGTCCGGAGTCAGTACCAATTAGACAACCTTTTTCACCCATCTTGAGCACCACGTCTGACACACCAAAAGACTTTAAGCGTGCCACTACCTGCTCTGGTGTCTCTTGGCCAAACAGCTGCGCCTCATCTTCGTCTGTCGGCAAGACTAGATCCGCGAGCCCATACATCTTCTCATAGGCATCTCGCGCCACCTCGGGGCTCGACCAAAGCCGCGGGCGATAGTTGCCATCGAATATAACCTCTCCACCATTGACCCGGTAGCGTTTAAGAAAATCGAATAGACGATGACGGGCTGCTTCCGTATAGATGGCAAGACTGATTCCGGACAGATAAATATGTTGGTAGGCAGACAGGTGGTCAAATATTTCTTCGGCTTCAGCGGCATTATCAAACATAGCCGTAGCCGGGGAGTTGGCGCGCCAGTAGAGAAATGAACGCTCTCCCTGCTCATCAATTTGAATCATATACAGGCCTGGGACCGATTCTTTCTGTCGTGTCACCAGATTACAGCCGACACCTTCAGCGCGCCACTGGCTCAACATCCAGGAGCTCATATCGTCATCACCCAGAGCAGAGACATAATCCACATCTGCACCCAAACGAGCAAGATAGATAGCGGTGTTCAGCGTATCACCACCAAATGAGAGCCCCGCAGGAAGCGCAGCCTGTTCTCTGCTCGCCCCCATGCTACTAACTTCGAGCATACATTCGCCAATAACGGCGACCTTATTTTTCATAGAGCCCAACCCACCATCAAGTCTTAACTAATACGCTTAGGAAAATACCAAGCCGCCGTTTACATCCATATTGATCCCAGAGACAAAGCCAGCGTCACTAGAAGCCAGGAAGCTCACTGTATCTGCGACTTCATCGGGAGCACCCTCTCGACGCAGCGGCGTGTTACCAGCGTTGGCGATGCGCCCCTCGGGCTTACTGAATGTATCGTGGAATGTTGTACTGATCATGCCGCAGCAAAGGGAATTTACGCGGATACCCTCAGGGCCCAATTCCTTTGCCATAGCGCGTGTAAAGGACATTACCGCGCCTTTCGAAGTAGCATAAGCGGAGGCGCCGGGGCCACCGCCATCACGCCCTGCCTGAGAGGAAAAGTTAATAATAGAGGCCCCTTTGGACATGTAGGGGACAACAGCTTTGGTGACTAAGAAGGTAGAGCTGATGTTTAGCTGCATAACATAGTTAAAAAACTCGAGATCCATTTCATCAATGGTTTTGCGGGCAACCAAGCCACCTGCTACGTTGACCAAAATATCGATCTTGGAGCCAAAGGCTTCTATAGTTTTAGTAATCAAAGCTTCTACAGCGGCGGGCGAGGTCATATCGCCTTTAAATAAAATAGCCTGCCCACCAGCTGACTCAATCTCATCCAATGTCTGCTGGGCCAGATCATGACTGCCGTGATAATTGACCACAACCTTTGCACCCTCTGCCGCCAATTTTAGCGAGATGGCCCTGCCAATATCCCGTACACCGCCAGTCACCACTGCAACTTTTCCCTGATGCTTCATATTCTTTTCACTCTATCCATACCAATTTAGAACGACCTAGCCCAACGTCGACCGCACCCAAAAATCACTTTTCGAGGCTACGGAAATAGTCGAAAACTTCCGGAACATTGCCATTGCCCATACCGGCATCAAAGGCAGCCTGAAGGTTCGCCGAAGTGCCTTCAGCGATTTGTGATCGTGTTCCAAGACCGTTAACCATTTCAAGGAAATAGGCCAGATCCTTGTTGGCATTCGCAATGGAGAAACCCAGATCACTGACGCCGTCTACCGCGTAATTCTTACAGAACTGCATAAACGGAGAAGTGGATGGGCCCGTCGACATAATGTCGAACAGTTGCTGACGATCGACGCCTGCACTTTCAGCCACAGCAAAAGCCTGGGACATAGCGCAAACCGTTGTCATGCCCATAAAGTTGTTAATCAATTTAGTGGTGTGACCAGCGCCGAGCGCGCCCATATAAAAGATATTCTCGCCTTGCATCTCAAGAATAGGCTTAACCTTGTCGAAAGTCTCTTGGTCACCCGCAGCCATAATATTAAGCAGTCCATCAAGGGCGTGAGCTGGTGTGCGACCCAGCGCGGCGTCAACCATGCCTGCGCCCTTTGCCGCCAAGTCTGCTCCGATTTTGCGCGTAGATGCCGGAATCGAAGTTCCAAAATCAATCACCACAGCACCTTCTTTAATGCCTGCTAGTATGCCGTCTTCGCCATACATTACCTTTTCAACTACGTTGGACGTTGTAAGGCAGAGCATAATAATATCGCTCGCCGCCGCCAACTCTGCAGCCGAGGTCGCTTCGGATCCACCACGGGCAACGACTGAGGCCACTACCTCGTTGTTGAGATCCATCACGATCGGCTTGAAATCCCTCTTTTGTAAGTTCTCAACCATGTTGCCGCCCATAAGACCTAGGCCGATAAAACCGATGACAGGCATTGTCATATACTTCTCCCTATAAAATTATTTTGTTAAATGCGTTAAATGCGTGTTACCACTTAGCCCTTCGGGCTCAGCGGTTCGATTTTTGGACACAGAATCCAGATACTGGCTAGTGCAGATATAGCTAGACCAGCGCCAATCATAAATGCGGGCGTATAGTTGCCGCCTGCGGTCAGCATGGGTACCAATGAGGTCAAACCAACGGCGCCAAGCTTAGCGGCCATACCAGAGAAACCCGCCAGCGTTCCCACCGTTTTTCCACCATAGAGATCACTGGGTAGAGTCTGAACATTACCAATGGCGGTTTGAAAGCCGAATAGAATTACTGCCATTAATAAAACGGCCACAATTGGAGTGCCAGGATTTGACATCGCCAGCAGTGCTGGAAGCATAGTCAAGCAACCCAAGGTGATAACCAGCTTGCGAGTATGATCAGTGCTCCATCCCGCTTTAAACCTATTTTGCGCCAGCAAACCACCAAAGAATGCACCGAGCATTGCTCCCATATAGGGAACCCAGCCATAGAGTGCAATTTGCTTAACATCCATTCCATAGACTTCGAAAAGATAGATGGGAATCCAGAAGATAAACAACCACCAAATCGGGTCTATACAGGCGGAGGCGATAATAACGCCCCAGCTCTGCTTGCGTGAAAGCAGCTCACCAGTGGATGGGTTGTAGCCCTCATCATCGTTATCATCAGCAGTTACAGTTTGGTTTTGCTGACCACTGAGAATATATTCACGCTCTTCATCAGTAATCCAGGGGTGATTCTTAGGCGGTGCTTTGACAAGAATCATCCAGGGAATAAGCCATAACAGGCCTAAGACACCAATCAAAATAAAGATCATTTGCCAGCTAAAATAGACCGCCATAGTACCGACCAAAGGTATTGATATTAGACCGCCGACAGCGGCGCCAGAGTTGAAGATTCCCTGGGCCAGCGCGCGCTCTTTAGTTGGAAACCACTCAGCGTTGCCCTTGGTCGCGCCAGGCCAATTACCGGCCTCAGCCAAACCCAAAAGTGCTCGAAAAATACTGAATGTGACGACACCTTTGGCAAAGGCATGCAACATGGTGGCAATGGACCAAACACTAATAGACAGGGCAAAGCCTAGACGGGTGCCAATCCAGTCAAATATCTTGCCGAAAATAGCCTGGCCAAATGCGTAGGAAAAAATAAAGATCACAGAGAGAAATGCATAAATCTCTTTGTGCTCATCACCGCTTTTATCTGGATAGAGGTCACCTGCAATACTCGGCCAAAGTACAACCAGAGCCTGGCGATCAATATAGTTAATCACTGTGGCAAGTGCGATCAGTGCAATCACCCACCAGCGAAGGTTAGTTATTTTCATTTATTATTCCCCTCTAAAAAGTCTTCTCTCATTGGGCTAAAGACATCGATAAGCGTTCCAACTTTCTTACAAATAGCACCATGACTGATATTGGGCTCCATAAAAAAACAGTCCCCTGCCACCAGCGTTTTTGTTTCAGTACCGACGGTGACATCAAATTCACCGCTTTCAACATAAGCAACCTGAGAGTGAAAGTGACTGTGCACATAACCCTCACTGCCCGCCTCAAAATTGACCTTGACCATCATGATCTGATTATTAAAACCCATGACTTTTCGTGTGACACCCGGGGCAACGGGCTCGACTAATAATTCTTCACCAAATAGAAAAGGTGCTGTTTGCATGGTGTATTTCTCCAATTTCTGGGTTGGGTGCTGCTACTAAAGTTAATAAACTAGGCAATGCTCAACGCTATCAAGCCAATTATCGAGCAGCCCTATTTAACAAAGTTATCCTTAATTAACGCGGTATTTTCCAACTTACTGTGCAGTTCACTAACTGTTGGCAGTGGCGTTTCTGTTAGCGAATTTTTGACAAATCGAGTAACTGGCTCGCCGACCGTATGCTCTATCTTGATCGCTGGGCTATTTGAAAAACGATTATTTTCAATGCTAGTTACCTGTACTCCATGCAAATAAATCGATGATTTAGACTTGTTTTTACTGCCACCGCCGACATTTTTCAGCTCAGAATTTGTCAGAGAAAAATGTGGCCCAAAGGTGCTCTCATCGGTGCCACCTCTATAAATATTGGCCAGTGCCCCCTGCACATTTTCAAAACTGGAATCGCTAATTTGAACATAATCCACATTAAAGATGCCGTAGTCATCAGCCTCTTTATCCAACCCCAAGATAGCGCCACTGACGTTGCTGAAGTGGGAATCGGCAATAACAATGCTATCCGCCATAGTGCTCTTTGCGACATTCAGAAAATTAAAATGGCGATTGATATCAAGGTCTATAAACTCGGAATTCTCAACTTCAATCTGGTAGTTGACCAACATTGAATAGGGGCTGGTGCGGATAACAGAGTTACCCACATTGTCTGGTGAACGCTTGCCGGACACCACCAAACCACTGAGCTTTAAACTGCCACCGTCTGCAATTTGAAACAGCGCAGAGCGCTCAAACTCGATTCTCGGACGGTTGTCCCCCAACAGGGTCAAAGGCTTGTCGATCTCAATAACTTTACTTACCAGGTAGTCGCCAGGGGCAAGTCGAATAATATCCCCAGACTGCGCTGACTCAATTGCGCTAAGCAAGGCTCCAGGCTTGGATGTAACTTGGATGGTCTGTCCAATATCAAAACGTAATGATGCATCTGACTTCGGATACCAAGAGACGCCAGTTTGCTCTTTATCCAACACCATAAGACCTCGCTTGGCACCTATATCAGACAGATCTGCAGACTTGGGATAAAGCAACCCGTTGGCCGCCCTAGCCAGATCAACCAACTGGTTGCTAAATCCCTGACTAATTTTTGGGCTCTCAACATTGTTCAACACACTATTGGCAAAACTGATGCCACTGACATCGTCATATAGAGTGAACGTGTCGCGTCCGTCATTATTGAAAATTAGGTTATTGCTGAAGTGACTGTTAACTGGTGCCGCCGAACGCTCAGCGTCGCTGCCAGCAGCCAACTGAATATGATCACTGTCAATCAGGCTGTTGTTCTCAATCACCGCGCCATCAACCTGATGGTACCGATTGATAGGTGAATTAGGTACGCCATTCATAACCACTAGAGCGCCGCCAAATCGATAACCTGTGAGGCCCTCGAGATAATTATTGCGAATAATCTGACCCTTATTGATCACACGAATGCCGCCAGTGTGATCAACTCGACCACCCAAAAATACGTTCTCTTCCACCAGATTATTGTCACCATGACGCAGGGTTAGCGTGCCTTTAGATTCGAAAAAGAGGTTGCCACGAACCTTGTTGCTGCCAGACTTGACGGAAATAATTTCTACCTCACCATCACAGCGGTCAAAATAGTTATTTTCCACCAGGGTGTAGGAGTTGGAGAGGGAATAGTGGCTAGTACCAATACGCAATGTCTCACCGCCATTAGATCCCAACACAGGTCTAGGGCCAAAATAGTTGTGATCTATCCGGTGGTGGTTTTCTTGGCTCTGCTCGGAATCCAACCGGACCGCCATGGTCACACCTTTGTTGCGCTTGCCTTCAAGGTGGTTGTGATCAAAACGATTATTTTTTCCGTACATGGCAACCCAGTAGTCAGCTTCGAACCGCTCTGGATTGCTAAAATTATCAATTACGACTTCTGTCACTCGCGAGTTATTGGCTAAGGACTTCTTATCGCGGCGGAAGCTTATTACCTGGAGTGTCGGTGTATAACCATCTTTAAAAATCAGCCCTGAGACTTCGAGATACTCTCCCGCCAGACGCAGATTAGATTGCCCAGTGATAAATACTTTTCCCTTGGTCTCAGCGGTTAAGCGTATCGGCTTATCGGCTTCACCTGCTCCGGTAAACAATATTTCGAAGTCTTTCCAAGTGCCATCGGCAAGCTTAATAACGTCTCCTGGCTTGGCATCTGCCACGGCCCGGATAAACTCCGCCTGATCTTTAACGACTATCCCACTTGGATTAGTTGGCGTACAGGCACTGATTAGTGCCACCAGCATAAATAGGAGAGATAGCTTAATTTGTCGAACACTAGTCATTGGCTGCATATTATCGTCATTATTCGCATCAGTTAAATTATCAAAACGCTGGTCTGGCAACGAAGTTGAAGCCAAGGCAAGCCAACGTATAGAGTCAGGTCTAGCGCCTAAGATATAGACCAAAATGTACCTTTCCACGGCTTAATTGTCAAACAATATTGTAATACCAATCGAGAATATTGGCCAACACTGCAGCTCGAAGGGATCGGAATGGGATCGGGAAGACATCGCTGGCCTAACTAAAGGTCAACGGCGGGTAGACGGGCTACAGGAGCTGTGTGGTTGGGGAGGAAAGGCCCTCAGCCTAGGCTAAAAACCATATAAGATTTGCACTGATCTCAGGAGATAACTAGATTACATCACCTAACTATAATTCCATACGCCCTACGGGAAAGCGTTCACGCATTTGTGAGACTTTGCGCTGCACTTCTGACACAGCCTCTTGCTCAATGGTTTCATGTAACGCGGTCAGCATCCGGGAGAAATGATTGCGCATGGCAACTCGCGCCTTATTGGAATCATTCTCTACCATGGCATCGAATATGGCTCTGTGTTCAGCCAGACGCCTGGCATCGTCTTTCATACAGACAACTTGGTGGGCTATACGAATATTGTCGAGTTCTTCCTGCACATCCCAAAGCTGGGAAATCAACATTGATAAGACGCGATTATTCGTCGCTTCAGAAATAATCGAGTGAAACTTTCGGTCTGCAACTACTGACGCAGGGTCCCCCTCAACATTCTCCAGAGCCATGGCTTCAAGCGCTTGCTCTAACTCCTCCAGTTGGGACTCGGTGATTAAAACAGCTGCCAGAGCAGCGGCTTCACCTTCAATAAATACCCGAGATTCAATCAACTCAAAGGGGCTGACGGACTTTGCTAAACCGGTGAATTCAACACTAGGCTCCACAACATAGACTCCAGAACCAGTCTTGACAGACACCCGCCCTTTTGCCTCAAGAGCAATGACCGCCTCACGAATGGTTGGTCGACTAACAGAGAAGCGCTCTGCCAACTCTCGCTCGGATGGCAGTCGACTGCCAATAGAATATTCACCCGACTCTATAAGCACCAATATCTTGTCTGCAATTTGTCGATATAAACGCTTGTTAGGATTACTCATGAGGATAACGCTACTCGTATTTGGGAAGTTTCAACACAGATTTGCCAGCTAAAAAGCCTTCATCGGTATTACAACACATCAAAACTGGTAAGACAATATTTCCTCCAAGGTTTAAGGATTTCGGCCCTTAGTTTTCACCAATCGCTTCGACCTTTAGTTTCAAGCTAAAGCCCCAAAGAATAACTATGCCGAATTGATCTGTTTGGCGCTTCAGTTCCTGATTTATATCATTTTCCAAAGGCCGCTAATCCCGACCATAGATGTAAAGAGTGAAAACAGGAAAATAACCCCAAATATACTGTTGGCAACCCAGCCATTTTTATAGCCTTGCATAAGATCTATGCGGTTACTCAGATAGAAAATACAGGCAACCGTGACAGGCAGAATCACAGCATTAAAAGCCTGGGAGACGATCATGACCACTACCGGTCTGGCTTCAAATATGGGTACCACAAGGCCAAGCAGGGAAATCAACAGTACCAATATTCTATACCGAACCAAGGTCATGTTTCTTCCAGCACCTGTATAGTCGCATAATAGCCAGGGCAGCATTAGCACATTTGGGATTTGGGAGGATACTCCTGCAGCAATCAGTCCAAATGCAAATATCGAAGCCGCCATTGGCCCGGCAAGTGGCTCCAGTAACCAAATCATTTGCGAGGCCTTAGATAACTCTAGACCCTCAACATGCAAGGTACCCGCAGCGGCGGCCATAATTGCCGCACTGATAATAAACATTAATGTCACCGAAAAAGCAGCGTCGTTTCGCTGCTTTTTATAATCTTCTAGAGTCCATCCGGCCTCTTTTACGAGAGTGGTGCGAATAATAAACAAACCGGAAAATACGGTGGTGCCCACCATCGACGCGATCACTAGATAAGCGCCACTACCGGAAGTACCCGAGGAGCCGGAATCTCCTGACACTTGTGGAATACTCGGGATTAATCCCTTAATAATTTCAATTGGTTGCGGCATCATAAGAATGAAATTAATCAAAAAGCAGGCTGCCATAATCGCCACAATCACCGCCAGACTGCGCTCGAAAAACTGGGTTCTGCCATTCCAAAAAATAAAGTACACCAAGGTGACAAAGAAGCTGGCGAAATATATTGGCGAGATACCACCTTCAATAAGGGATTTCGACCACTCATGGCAAATCTCCGCAACAATCCCCATAACGCCCATCACACTGCCGCAAACACCAGCAGTTAGGGCAGCAATAAAAAATATGCCTACCCCGGGATGGATGTGTTTCCGGAAAGCTTCCAGTGCTGTCTCACCAGTGATCAAGGTATAACGGCCGTACTGATTGACCATAAAGAAGGTGCACAGGCAGGAGGCAACAATGGTCCAGAGTAGAGACATACCGTAATCGGCGCCAGCCTTAGCCATAGCCGTCACACTGCCAGTGCCAATATTAAAACCCAGCAAAAAAATACCTGGCAGAAATAAGGCCAACCCTTTGGCAAATTTTTGCCCGAATGATGTCTCTGTGGCGCTGCCTTTTTCAACAGTCTCGCTCATCATAATGCCTCCATGTTCTGAGCAGAAAGCGCGCGGATAACTCCGCGAACTTCCGCCAAACCTTTCAGGCGACCAATAGCCGAATAGCCTGGGTTCACTGTTTTTCCCATGTCATCCATCATTTGATGGCCATGGTCGGGGCGTATATAGATGTGACTATTGGTCAGCCCATCATGTTGGCGACGCTTTTCTTCATCCAACAACTCCTTGATCACCTGAACCATATTGATATCGCTATCTAGGTGGCTGGCTTCGTAAAATGAGCGGGGCTCTTTGGGGTCGAGGCAAACACCACGCAAATGGGAAAAGTGGATGCGCGAACCGAACTGTCTAGCCATGGCCGGCAGATTATTATCTGGTCGGCTGCCATAGGTCCCAACGCAAAGGGTCATACCGTTGGAGGGGCTGGGAAGAGCTCCAAAGAGAAGTTCCAGATCATCGGCCGTACAGATAACTCGGGGTAGCCCGAACATATCTCTAGGGGGGTCATCGGGATGAATGGCGAGCTTTACGCCCAGCGCTTCCGCACGGGGCAATATCTTCGACAGAAAGCTAAATAAGTTATCCCGCAGAATGGCTGGGGTGATGTCTTTGTAACAGGCGAGCATGGCGCGAAAATCATCGATGCCATAGGCTTCAGTCATTTTGCCTGGCAGACCGGCAATAATGTTATTGGTCAGTTGCTGCCTTTCTGCTTCCGACATCTGTTCGAAAACCTGCTTGGCCTCGGCGATCTCCTCTTTGCTGTAATCGATCTCGGCATTGACTCGCTGAAGAATAAAAAGGTCAAAAGCGGCAAATTTTCGCTGGTCAAATCGCAGGGCAAAGGCACCGCTCGGAAGCTTAAATTTGAGATCTGTGCGGGTCCAGTCAATCACTGGCATAAAGTTATAGCAGATGGTTTTGATGCCACAGTGGGCGAGATTTTCCATGGATGCGATCCAACTATCCACATACTGCTCATGGCCGGCTCGCGCTAATTTGATATCTTCATGAACCGGGATACTTTCCACAACGCTCCAGGTGAGAGGTGTGAGATTGGTCTCAAAGCGCTCAATCAATGCCTGATGCTTTTCTATGGCTTCAATCGACCAGGGTTCACCTGTAGGGATGCCCTGCAACGCACTGACGATATCAGTGGCGCCGGTTTGTCTTATATCATCGATAGTCACTGGATCGCTAGGTCCAAACCATCTCCAGGATTCACGCATGATTGTTCCTTCGAATTAGGGTCGAATAACAAACACCAACCGATTTAATTTTTTTGTCTGAAATCTAGTCCAGTTAATACAGACTGACTCCAGAGCATTAACGAATACCTGCTGGCAGAACAAAAAAAGGGGCACCAAAGTCAAACTCTGGCGCCCCTTACTTCTAGATGACTAACGCGCGTTAATTAGAAACGGTAGCTAGCGCCTAGAGTGATTCTACGATCAGGAAGGCCTACGAAACATGTAGGACCAGTTCCAGCTACACAATTTTGCACGATACCTGATTCGGTAAGGTTCACCGCTTCAATACCAACACTCAATTGCTCATTAACATCATAGTTGACGCTAGCGTTTAGCTGGCCACGATCAGCAGTTACAACTGGGAAGCTGAAGGTACTGCTACCACTTGTGTTAGCGCCACCCGCGAAGTCATTAGTGCGGAACTCTTCACGCCATGTGTAACGTACTCGAGCTGAAACACCATACTTCTCGTAGAAAACAGTGAAGTTATAAGCATCTTCAGAAAAATCAAGCAGGCCACGTGGAATAGTTACATCACCAAGTACGGTAAGACCGCGACCTGAAGTCGTGTCAGATGCTGAACCACCTTTGAACTCCTGAGTAGTGTAGTTAGCGATAACACCAAAACCAGACGCCCAACCCAGTTGCTCTTCATAGCTGGAAAGGTCGTATTGGAAAGCAAGCTCAATACCTGATTGAGTAGTGGTTACGCTGTCGTTGTCAGGCTGCGTAAAGTCAACACACATACCTGGCACATCTGGATTACCCAACTGGTTAGCAATAACGGTCGGGTTGAAGACGCCGCCACCAGGACAAGATGGATCTGTCTCACGAGCGAAACCACCTGTAGTAGACGAATCTGACACTAGCAGAGCACCTTCATAGCTCTGACCAAAGATATTGGTACGATCCTTAGTGAAGTAGCCGATGCTGGCAATGGCTGAAGGAGCAAAATACCACTCAACCGACAGATCAAAGGAATCGACTTCTTCGGGCTCCAATGCCGGATTACCTAAGGATACAACCGCATTTTCACTTGGGTCATAGGTAAAGCCAGTATTCAGATCGCTAAAGTTTGGACGACGGATATCAGTACCGTAACCTAAACGAACAATCACATCATCAGTTGGCTGTGCAACCAGATTTAAGCGCGGCAGCAAGAAGTCGTAACTACCAGAAGTAGTTTGCAACGCTCTTTCACCATTCGCGTCTTCAGGACCAAAGGCCACCGAGTCAACAGTAGTATCTACATAACGCAGACCGAGGTTACCGCGGAAGATACCATGCTCAAAATTAGCCTGTACGTAGAGCGCCTGAGTTTCTTCACTAACGTCAAAGAACGAGTTTTTATCAGACTCCAGGTTCAGAGTAAGATCGCCATCAGCTCCTGGCTCGTTAACACGATGGGCTGCAAGAGCAGATTCCAGAATGCTTATAACGCCGTCGGGATCAGAGAATGAACGATCTGGATCCACTAGCAAGAAGTTGCTAATGAACAGGTCTCGACCATCTGCATCACCATAGTTAGAAGGACCTTCAACCAACAGCTCTGAGAACAAGGCGCCGTTCGGGCTGTCTTCCAACTTGCTGAAACCACCAATGCGGTCATCAATATCTTCAAATCGGCTTGAAGACTCATTGAAACGATAACCCACATCTACAGACGTAATAGAGTTCCAATCAAGTTCGTATGACAGATCAACTCGGAAAGCATTTTCTTCGTTGTTAGTCGTGTTGCGACCAACGTCAACCTGATCCAAAACAACGTTAGCTGGATTGGTTAAGTCAGCGACTGATGGAGCGTAAGCTGAATCAAAGTTAACACCAAACGATAATTTGTCACCCGACAGATCATAGATGAAAGGTACGCAGTTATCATTACTCGTGTTTGCGTCACCGGTAGCTGCGCCATCGAGTGGGCAGTTAGGGTTAATAAAGTTCAATGTAGTATTCAAAGTAGGATTAGATGTATCCGACTTTGTAGTCGACACTTCAAAGCTTGCAGTCAGACGATCGCTCTGATACTCACCACCAAAGGAAAAGATTTCGCTATCAGTGATACGTGAACCTGTTTCACTTGAGAAACGCAGATTTGGATCATCGTCATCGTTAGCTAGATCAGGAACAAGCTCACCGGCAAGTGCAGCCTGAACTTCGCCACGGCCTACGCCGAAGTCTACTGTTTCAAAGGCAGTAGGTACGCTGATCTGACGCAAAGAACTTACACCAGAAGCCTGAAGTCTATACTGATCACGACTTCTTTCCTGCTCATTGATAACGGCGTCGACATGAAACTTTAAGTTGTCGTTAGGAGCCCACTCAAAGGTTGTAGCAACGTTGGTCGTCTCGTAATCATCATTCTCTTGCTCTTGAACCAAGAACTGGATTCCAAGGAATTCAGCTGGGTCTGCACCAGCAGGAGTGGCAAGGTTGTCACGGTCAGTACGGGGACGGAATGAAACCGCTTCTTGCTCAGTGATACTACCACTGATAACAAAACCGATCTCACCCATGTCAGTAGTCCAGGTATCACCGTAAGCGCCAGAGAATCTTGGCAAATAACCTTCGGTAGAGAGACTGCTGTCTTCAGCCTGAACTCGAATAGAACCCAGAGTTTCTTTCAGTTCCAGAGGTCGGATAGTTCGCAGGTTGATAGTACCACCTACAGAACCTTCAATGGTTTTGGCCTCGGACGCCTTAGTCACTTCAACAGAAGAGATAATCGACGCATTCACATCTTCAAAATCTATACCGCTACGACCAGAGCCGGAGCCTACAGTCGAAATGCCGTTTATTTCTACACGGTTTGCGTTAGTACCACGGATCTGAACACCAGTGCCGATACCAGCAGTACGTGTAATCTGAACACCCGTGATATTTTCAAGTACTTCAGCCAGGTTTTGATCCGGTAGCTTACCGATATCATCTGCCTGAATAACTTCAATTAAATTGGCGGTGGATCGCTTCTCTTCAAGCGCACTTGCAAGAGACCCCCGAATTCCTGTTATGACTACCTCTTCTAATGCTTGCTCTTGAGCATGGGCCGCTGGCACAAAAGGCAGGACGGTCGCAGCCAAGGTAAGCATAGCAGGCAAGCTATGACGATTTTTCATCTAATTTCCCCTAAAAAAATGCATGATATTATTTTCGGCCCGAAAGCCTGGCGGTAATGTAATCCAATTTTCGACAATCTGTCAACCATTAACTATATCCAATTACTTTGTTTTGGTATGACCAATGATGCTGGCAATGGAAATTGAAGCTGATATCTGCCCCTCCTCCACGACAAACCATTTTTCTGAAAAGTAGAATTTGCTGCAGCAGTTGCAGTGCAGACTCTCACAAGGATCTTTTAGATATACGCGGAACTAGCTAATAGTCGTTTTGAACGGGTTCTGCAGTTGGCGAGCGCATCCCACTTTTATGCCAGCAGCACGACAGAAACAGTGATTAGGGCACTTTGCGGTACTTTTAACTAAACCATCGGCGAATGCCGCGGTAGATAAGGCGTTTTTTTGATTTAATTGCCCATATAGATACATAAGGCTCAGCCATGCTAATGGAAGATGAAAGTATTTCAGTAGTGTGGGACGAAGCTGAGAATCGCTTGCATGCGCAGAAGGCATTGATGGTGTTTTTGTTAGGTGCCAGCAGTTAGCAATAATCCTGTCGCCGGCGGAGGCTGGCATCCATTTGTGAAAAGCTGGACCCCAACCTTCGCTGGGGCGACGGGCTTTTTGCTGGGGAGACGTTCCTTTGAGGTGACGCTAGTAGTGCTGCTAGATAAACTCTACATTGTCTATTTCATACTCAACATCGCCACTCGGCGCTTTAACCACTACCACTTCACTGATCTCTTTACCCATCAGAGCTCGCGCAATCGGCGACTGGTAAGAGATTTTACACGCTTTTACATCCGCCTCATCATCGCCGACAATTTTGTAAGTGACGGTCTTATCGAGATCAAGATTAATAATGGTCACAGTGGTACCAAACACCACGCGATCGCCGTGGGGAATCTTATTGATGTCGATCACCTGAATATTCGACAACTTGCCTTCGATATCTTGAATCCGACCTTCAGTAAAACTCTGCTGCTCGCGGGCAGC
>JAQXEN010000070.1 GCA_029250825.1 Porticoccaceae bacterium | reverse complement strand
ATATGGTGCCCAAGGCCGGACTCGAACCGGCACGGCTTTCGCCACTACCCCCTCAAGATAGCGTGTCTACCAATTCCACCACTTGGGCATGTATCAATTCTAAGTTACTGAGGGATTTCAGAAGATTGCTCTGATTGTCTTTCTACTGCTGGTAAATCTGTGTCGATTGTTGTCTCAAATGGAATCACTTCCAACTCCGGCAACAGGTCAGCATCGACTACTGTTTTATTCTTTGCAATGACCGCGAGGCTGACACTAGTGACAAAAAAGATTGTCGACAGAATCGCTGTCATACGGCTGAAAAAATTCCAGCTACCACTACTGCCAAATACAGTCTGAGAGCCGCCAGCACCAAAAGAAGCTCCCGCTTCGGCGCCTTTACCCTGCTGAACTAAAATAAGCCCGACCAAAAATACGGCGATCAGAAAGTGAAAGATTAAAATAAAATTTTCCATGATTACGCTTCTACCAATTGTGCAATATTCAAAAATTTCTCTGCCTCTAAAGAGGCCCCTCCAACCAGTCCACCATCTATATCTGGTTGGCTAAATAACTCTGCCGCGTTACTCGTATTGACACTGCCACCATAGAGCAATGTAGTCGATCGCCCGGCATCACCAAGCTGCGCACGAATGGCTCTGTGCACCTGCTGGGCCTGCTGCGGAGTTGCTGTCTCGCCAGTACCTATGGCCCAAACTGGCTCGTAGGCAATCACTGCTTGAACAACTTGACTCAACCCAGCTAGCTCAATCACTGCATCAATCTGTTTTGCTACCACTTCGAGGGTCTTATCTTGCTGACGCTGCTCAAGTGATTCGCCAACACAGAGAATGGGCATCAAACCCGCATCCTGTGCTACTTTAAATTTCTCGGCAACCAGCTGGTTGCTCTCACCCATTGCCGCTCTGCGCTCTGAGTGCCCGACCAAAACATATTTACAGCCCTGGTCTAGCAGCATGTCTGCAGAAACTTCACCGGTGTAAGCACCATCGGAGTACTGCGATACATTTTGCGCGCCAAGTCTAACAGTGCTTTCGTTCAGCGCTACGCTTACCACGGCCAAATGTACCAGCGGTGGAAAGACAATCATTTCTACGGCATTTTCTTGGCTTCTGTAATGGCTCAACTGAGTGGCTAATTTTAGCGCCGATTCAGTCGTGCCATGCATTTTCCAATTGCCCGCGATCAGCGGTCTACCCATCCTGAGTACTCCCTTGAGTGCAGTCCCGCAAAAGGGCGCAAATCCTACCCGACTGCAGGCTAAGATACAATAAGCAAATCAGCTTTTAACCGCTGCCACACGCTGTTTAACGATTTCAGCAATGGCGACTGCTGAACGCTCGACCAATGCACTGTCTTCACCTTCAACCATTACTCTAATCAGAGGCTCTGTTCCAGAGGGTCGCAATAGCACTCGGCCGCGACCGGCAAGCTGCTTTTCAGCATCAGCAACGGCACCATTTATCTCCGCATCGTCACTGATATCGATTTTCCTTGGCAGGCGCACGTTGATCATCAGCTGAGGTAATTTAGTCATACCCGCCTTTAATTCGCGCAGCGACTTACCGCTATCACTTACCGCTCTCAGCACCTGTAGTGCCGAAACAATGCCATCTCCAGTGGTATTGAGATCACTGCAGAGCACATGCCCAGAACCCTCTCCGCCGAGATGCCAGTCATGCTCTTTCATCGCCTCCACCACATAGCGATCGCCAACTTTGGTGCGCACAAAGGGGATTTGCATATCCGCTAGAGCCAACTCAAGTCCGAGATTACTCATCTGAGTGCCAGCCACACCGTTGCAGCCACCCTGAAAAGTATGACGATGCTGGGCAATAATAAACAGAAGTTCATCACCATCAACCAGATCCCCCTGATTATCAATAAACAGTACGCGATCACCATCACCGTCAAAGGCGATACCCAGATCCGCCTGCTGATCGAGCACAGCTGAAGACAGGCCAGTCGTATAGGTGGACCCACATTGATCGTTGATATTAAAACCATTTGGCTGATTGCCCATGGTGATGGTGGTGGCACCTAGCTCTTTAAAGACTTTTGGCGCCACGTCATAGGTTGCGCCGTGAGCGCAGTCGAGCACCACTTTCATTCCCGACAGAGTAAACCCGGCTGGCAGGCTGCCCTTACAGAATTCAACATAGCGACCAGCAGCATCGGAAATACGCCTAGCTTTGCCCAGATAATTAGAGCCATTGGTGACCAGCGGCTGATCCAGCAGGGCTTCTATCTCAAGTTCGATTTCATCGGAGAGCTTATAGCCATCGGCACCGAAAAACTTAATTCCATTATCTTCTACTGGGTTGTGGGAGGCACTGATAACAATGCCCGCCGCCGCGCGAAAAGTGCGCGTTAAATAGGCGATTGCCGGTGTTGGCATCGGCCCAAGCATGTCCACATCGACTCCGGCAGCGATCAGGCCTGCTTCGAGAGCAGACTCAAACATATACCCGGAGACCCTGGTGTCCTTGCCAATCAAGACGCGTTTTTTACCCACCGCATTGCGTGTCAGAACCTGGCCGGCAGCCCAGCCCAGTTTGAGAAAAAAATCTGCCGTGATCGGGGTTTCACCCACACGTCCGCGAATACCGTCGGTACCAAAATACTTTCTTGTCATAGGTTATCTATCTCTTCCTTAAAATCCATTGTTCGCTGCCAGACAGTCAGAGCTTCAACTGTCTCGCGCACATCATGTACACGCAATATCATGCCGTTGGAACCGCTTGTCTGGGCTCGCCTGTGAGCCACTGTCTGAGCCATCAACACGGCCATGGTAACACTTCCGATTAGCCGATCATTAATATTTGAGTCGAGCAGTTGGCCGATCATAGTCTTCCGCGAGACACCCAATAATAGACTCTGGCCTGTGTCGACAAACCGATCCAGACCATGACTAAGGGCAAGGTTGTGCTGCAGTGTTTTGCCAAAACCAAATCCAGGGTCGAGCAAAATCTGCTCACTAGCAATACCCGCTTCAAGGCACGCCTGCTTGCGTTGCTGTAAAAATTTCAACACTTCAGTGACCACATCAGTGTAGACCGGATTGTTCTGCATGCTCGCGGGCTGATTCTGCATATGCATCAGGCAGACTGGCAGTGCAGCGGCCACAGCCGCCTCAAGGGCGCCCTCACGCTGCAGAGCGCGAACATCATTTATCAGGTGTGCACCGACTGCTGACGCCGCGGTAATAACCGCAGCGGTGCTTGTGTCCACTGAGATTAGAGCATCAAAGCGAGCATTCACCGCCTCTACTACTGGCACGACACGATCCAGCTCTTGCTGAGTGGTGACCGGCGATGCACCGGGGCGTGTGGACTCACCGCCAATATCAATAATATCGGCGCCGTCGCTCAGCATCGATTCCACGGCCCGCAAGGTTTTATCTAGGTCGACTCTGTCGTCACGATAGAGCTGGCCGCCATCGGAGAAGGAGTCCGGGGTGACATTGACAATAGCCATCACCGCAGGACGGCTTAGGTCGAGTGTTTTAGTGCCACAGATAAGCGTCATTGCATTCATAAAAGTAAAAAGCCCCGCAACCATTCCGGCAGCGGGGCTATTCCTGCTCTGTCGAGTTAGACTTCTTCTACCGGGCCGCCGATTGGACCCTCTGTCGATGGCTTTTTAGCTGGCTCGCTGACAGCCTCTTCTGCAGTCTGTTTGCCAGCGCCGCTGTCTGAGTCGTTGTCATCCCAATGCTTAGGTTGACGCACTTTGCGCCGATTCATTAGATCGTCCACCTGATCCGCATCGATGGTTTCAAACTCCATCAAAGCGTCTTTCATTGCCTCGAGAACATCGCGGTTATCTTCAAGCAACTGCTTGGCCTGCTTGTATGCATCATCGAGAATGGTGCGAACTTCTTGGTCGATCTGACGCGAGGTATCCTCTGAGTAATGGGCGTTGCCGCCACCGGGGTTCTGCGATTCATCTTCACCGTAAAGCACCGGACCCATAGTTTCACTGAGACCCCATTTAGTAACCATATTCCGCGCCATCTGCGTGGCTCGCTCAATATCATTGGAAGCACCGGTGGTGACGCCATCGATACCACCAATTAACTCTTCAGCCAGACGGCCGCCAAACAGGCTACAGAGCTGACTAAATAGCTGTCTGCGGCTCATGCTATAGCGATCTTCTTCTGGCAGGTACTGGGTTACACCCAGAGCGCGGCCCCGGGGAATAATCGTTACCTTGTGTACCGGATCATGCTCTGGCACCAGCTTGCCGATAATCGCGTGGCCAGCTTCGTGATATGCGGTATTGGCCTTTTCTTTATCAGACATAACCATAGATCGGCGCTCGGCACCCATCATAATTTTGTCCCGGGCCTGTTCAAATTCTTCCATTCCCACAACACGACGTTTGCCGCGAGCGGAAAACAGCGCTGCTTCGTTAATCAGATTGGCTAGATCAGCACCGGAGAATCCGGGTGTACCGCGAGCAATAACACTCAATTCAACACTTTCGTCAATCGGCACCTTGCGCGCGTGCACTTTAAGAATCTGTTCACGACCGCGAATATCCGGCAGGCTGACATAGACCTGACGGTCAAATCGTCCAGGACGCAGCAGAGCCTTATCCAGTACGTCAGGTCGGTTAGTGGCGGCGATCACAATTACGCCCTCACTGCCCTCAAAGCCATCCATCTCAACTAAGAGCTGGTTCAGAGTCTGCTCACGCTCATCGTTGCCGCCACCATAGCCACCGCCGCGATGGCGACCTACGGCATCGATCTCATCGATAAAGATAATGCAGGGTGCTTGCTTCTTAGCCTGCTCAAACATGTCCCGCACTCGCGCGGCACCAACACCGACAAACATTTCAACAAAATCGGAACCGGAGATAGAGAAGAATGGCACCTTGGCTTCACCGGCAATCGCTTTAGCGAGCAGTGTTTTACCTGTACCTGGAGGGCCGACCATCAATACGCCCTTGGGGATGCGTCCGCCGAGACGCTGGAAGCGCGTGGGATCACTGAGGAAGTCAACCAGCTCGCTGACGTCTTCCTTGGCTTCATCGACACCGGCCACATCCGCAAAGGTGGTGTTAATCTGATCGCTACTGAGCAACTTGGCTTTGCTCTTACCAAAGCTCATTGGGCCGCCCTTGCCACCGCCTCCGCCCTGCATCTGACGCATAAAGAAAACGAAAATAGCCAGAATCAGCAAAATCGGGAAGGCTGCAACCAAGAGCTGGGACAGTAAACTTGGGGTCTCTGGCTCTTTGCCCACTACTTTGACGTTATGATTGAGCAGGTCATCCATCAAACCGGGATCCTGAACATTGGGTCGCACTGTTTTAAAACTTGAACCGTCGAGGCGCGTGCCTTCGATAATCAAACCATTGATGGCAACACTTGAGACGCGCTCGTTCTGCACTTCGGTCACGAAGTCGGAGTAAATAATCTCGTTCTCCACTTCCTTTGGCGTGAAGCTGTTAAAAACAGACATTAGAATGGCTGCAAGCACTAGCCACACGAGTAAATTTTTCACCAAATCGTTCAAGTTATTTTCCTCATAATCAGGCTTTTAAGCCCTTGGCAACCATATAGACTTCCCGAGATTTAGCTCTCGAGGCGTCAGGTTTTCGCATACTGACTGTATTAAACAATGTTCTCACATGCCGCACAAACTCATCGAACCCTTCACCCTGAAAAAGCTTGGCAATAAAGACGCCATCGGGTTTCATAACTTTGCAGGCTAGATCGACCGCCAACTCTACCAAATAGATACTACTCGGCTGATCAACTGCCTTACTTCCTGTTAAGTTGGGGGCCATATCAGAAATTACAAGGTCTACAGGCCGTTTATCGATCACGGTTAAAAGCGCCTGCAAGATTTCATGTTCGGTGAAATCACCCAAAATAAAGTCCACCCCAGCAATACCATCCATAGGCAATAAATCGAGGGCGTGTACGCGACCCTCATGCCCCACCAACTCCATCGCAACCTGGGACCAACCACCAGGGGCTGCGCCTAAATCTACGACCGTCATCCCGGGACGGATCAAACGGTCTTTTTCTATAATCTCAAGTAACTTATAGCTTGCTCGCGAGCGATAGCCATCCTTCTGTGATTGCTGCACATAAGGATCTTTTACATGTTGTTTTATCCAACTACGATTTTTCGATTTCGCCATGGTGTTGTTTTCGCTAGAATGGCCGGCCTTTAAAGTGAGTCGTGCATTATGACAAGTTCCAACGCGGATAAAAAACATTTACGTCGATTAGGCCACAATCTTAAGCCTGTAGTCACAGTTGCTGGCAATGGCCTCACTGAGAATGTCAGCAATGAGATAGAGCGCGCCCTGAACGACCATGAATTAATCAAGATTAAATTGGTCGCCGAAGATCGCGATGCCAAAAAAGCCTTGTCGGAGAGTATCTGTGCAAGCCATAGCGCCACGCTGGTGCAATCCATTGGACATATGTTACTTATATACCGCAAAGCAAAGACACCGGATCCACGGCTGTCTAATTTATTGCGCTGAGTAATAGCGCTTTTGTGCCATACTCCACCGTTGAGAACAGCAGATATTGAGAAGTAGGCGTGACCAAAAATCGCACAGTGAACTTTATTATTCGTTATATCGGCAAACCTATTTTGGTTGGGCTCTGTGCTGCCGCCTTAATACTGCTGGTGTTCCCAGAGTTCCGCCAACAGAACAGTGACACTGCAACATCGTCGATGGATCTCGACCGCCGCACTCAGGGCAACGAATGGACAGGGCCAGTCTCCTACTCCAATGCGGTGAGGCGCGCCGCGCCCTCGGTAGTCAATATATATACGCGCACCATAACCAGCTCCTCTAATCACCCACTGCTCGATGACCCCTACCTTCGGCGTCTATTTAACAACCAGCAGCAGCGTATTCAGTCCTCTCTAGGGTCCGGCGTCATCATGCAGGAAGATGGCTTTATGCTGACCAACAATCATGTGATTGATGGTGCGGATCAGATACTGGTCCTGCTCTATGACGGCCGTGAAGCACCGGCTATTGTTGTGGGCAAAGATCCGGAAACCGATCTTGCGGTACTTAAAATTGAAGCGGCTAACCTTCAGGCGATCTCGGTTGGTGAACCTGCTCAAGCAAAGATCGGCGATGTGGTACTGGCCATTGGCAACCCCTATGGCGTTGGGCAAACCGTGACCCAGGGAATTGTTAGCGCCACAGGTCGCAATGGTCTCGGGTTAAACACCTTTGAAAATTTTATTCAGACCGATGCCGATATCAATCCGGGCAATTCCGGTGGTGCACTGGTCGATAGTTACGGCAATCTGTTGGGCATTAATACCGCGACACTGAATCAAACCGGCTCCGCCGGTATCGGCTTTGCCATTCCAGCGGACACCGCCAAAAAAGTACTCAATGATATTATCAGCTACGGCTATGTGGTGCGTGGCTGGCTGGGTATGGACGCCTTTCCACTGACCCGACCAATTGCCAAGCGTTTGAACTTGCCTATCTCTCAGGGACTTTTGGTGCGGGCAATTTACAATGGCAGCCCGGCTTTTTTGGTGGGCATTCAGCCAGGGGACATAGTGATTAAGATTAATGGTGAACCAGTCACCGACCGTCAGACCAGCATTAGTCAGATCGCCGACGTGGCACCGGGGGCACCGATTGATTTGGAAATTTGGCGTCAGGGCGCGACCTTTGCAGTTACCGCGGTTGCCGGTATTCGCCCCACCAGTCCACTGTAAATCAAACACTCGGCCTAGTTAATAATCTCCGCCAAAGCATCAATTAACTGCTGATTCTGTGTCGGCGTACCCAGGGTAATGCGCAAAAATTCACTGAGCCGCGGCTTGTTAAAGTGACGAATAATAATATTTTTATCGCGCAGTGCCTGAGTGAGATCCACACCAGCATAGCCAGAGTGGCGAGCAAAGACAAAATTGGCAGCCGATGGCAGCACGTCAAAACCGAGGGCATCAAGCTGCTCGGCTAACCACTCGCGACTGCTGATCACCTGCTCACGCATGGCTGCAAAATAGTCAGGGTCTTTAAAGGACGCCACTGCTGCTGCAATCTGAACATGGCCGAGAGGATAGGAGTTAAAACTGTTTTTGATGCGCTCAAGCCCTTCAATTAAAACCGCAGAACCCAGGGCATAGCCAATTCTCATGCCCGCCAATGACCGGGACTTTGACATAGTTTGCACAACCAATAGATTGTCATACTGATCGATCAAACTGACGGCACTGGATCCAGCCTCAGCAAAGTCAATATAGGCTTCATCAACCACGACTACTGAGTCTCTATTGTCCCTGAGCAGTGCCTCGATAGCGTCAAGGGCGAGCAGACGACCGGTGGGTGCATTGGGGTTGGGGAAGATAATGCCGCCATTGGCCCGGCGATAGCAATCTAAGTCGAGACTGTAATCATCGGCCAGGGGTATCTTGCTAAATTCAATTTCGTAGAGGCCACAATAAACCGGGTAAAAGCTGTAGCTGATATCCGGATACAGGATCGGCTGAGCCTGACGAAACAGACCGTTAAACACATGGGCCAAGACCTCATCAGAACCATTGCCAACAAACACCTGATTCGGCGTCAGTTGAAAGTAATCCGCCAATGTCTGCTTTAACTGGTCGGCATTGGATGGCGGATAGAGACGCAGCTCATCATTGACCGCAGCGTTCATTGCCGCCATCACCGCTGGCGAGGGCGGGTAGGGATTCTCATTGGTGTTTAGCTTGGTGAGATTGGTATTCGCCGGCTGCTCCCCAGGCGTATAGGGTTCGAGGTCAGCGACAAAATCACTCCAGTACTTGCTCATAGATATCTCTCGTCTTAACTTTTTATCGCGATTATTTCTATATCAGCGACGAATTCGAAATTCTGCCGAGCGCGCGTGGGCCGTAAGCGACTCTCCACGACCCAGCACTGAGGCCACTTTACCAAGATCAGAGGCGCCCTGTTCAGAACAGAAAATCAATGAACTGCGCTTCTGGAAATCATAGACACCCAGAGGTGAGGAAAAGCGTGCGGTAGAGGACGTCGGCAACACATGGTTGGGGCCGGCACAGTAGTCACCCAATGCTTCGGCGGTGTGGCGACCCATAAAAATAGCACCGGCATGACGAATTTTTGGCAGCCAAGATTCCGGATCGGCAATGGATAATTCCAAGTGCTCTGGGGCAATACGGTTAATTAATTCAATCGCCTCATCCTCATCGCGCACTTCAATCAATGCGCCGCGGCGCTCCAGAGACTGACTAATAATGTCGCTGCGTTCCATCTCTGGCAATAATTTGCTCATGCTGCTGTGTACCGCAGCAATATAACCGGCATCCCAGGAGATAAAGATCGCCTGAGCATCCTCATCGTGCTCAGCTTGGGAGAACAGATCCATAGCGATCCAGTCGGGATCGGTGTCGCCATCACAGACCACCAGAATTTCGCTGGGTCCAGCAACCATATCTAGCCCCACCAAACCAAATACCATACGCTTGGCTGTGGCCACATAGATATTACCGGGACCGACAATTTTATCGACTTTCGGTACAGTTTCGGTGCCATAGGCCAGGGCGGCAACTGCCTGCGCGCCACCAATAGTAAACACCTGATCGACACCGGCAATCGCGGCAGCGGCGAGAACCATAGGGCTGAGTTCACCATCCGGTGCTGGGACCATCATTATCACTTCACCCACTCCGGCAACCCGCGCCGGAATGCAGTTCATCAATACCGATGAGGGATAACTGGCTTTGCCTCCCGGCACATAGATACCGACCCGATCCAGTGGTGTGATCTGCTGCCCGAGAACCGTGCCATCCGCTTCACGATACTGCCAAGAGGGTTGCTCTTGATGACTGTGGTAGTCGCGAATACGTTCTGCAGCTGTCTCAAGAGCCGTTCGGGTTTCAATATCGATAGACTCAAGCGCTTGCTGAAGCTGTTCCTGACCAATAATCAACTGGCCGATCTCGGCAACTTGGCGGCGATCAAAACGATTGGTCAGATCAATCAGTGCCTGATCACCCTGAGCCTTTACCTGTCGCAGAATCGCGATCACCGCGTCTTCAACATCGTTATCTGAAACCATATCCCATGCGATCAGATCACTGAGCGTCTGAGAAAAACCTTCGTCACGGCTAGAAAGCCTACTAATAGCGCAGTTGTCGGCACTGGAAGCTGTCATGCGCTGCTCTCCACCGCATCTCGCAGAGCATCGACAATGCCCTGCACCTGAGTGAATTTAGTTTTCATAGATGCTTTATTAACAATTAACCGCGAGCTGATTTCGGCGATCTCATCTCGCGCCTCGAGACCATTGGCGCGCAGGGTATTGCCGGTATCCACGATATCGACAATCTCCTGAGCTAAATCCAGTATCGGTGCCAATTCCATAGCCCCGTAGAGCTTGATCAGATCAGCCTGACGGCCTTGCTGGGCATAGTATTCTCGGGCCACGTTAATATATTTGGTCGCCACACGCAGTCTGCTGTGCTGCTGAGTTGTGCCCACAGGTACGGCGGTCATCAACTTACAGCGAGCAATACCCAGATCCAGAGGCTCATAGTAGCCGTCGCCCTGATGCTCAAGCAGCATGTCTTTGCCTGCCACCCCCAGATCCGCAGCGCCAAATTGCACATAGGTGGTCACATCTGAGCCACGTAAAATGATCAAGCGGACATTGTCACGATTGGTGGGGAACACCAGCTTGCGACTGGTAAAGACATCTTCGGCGGGCACGATTCCAGCCCTTGCCAGAAGTGGAAGTGTCTCTTTTAAAATGCGCCCCTTGGTTAGAGCGATAGTTATCTGGGTCATTAGCCTTTCTGCTTTTTACTATTCGTTATGCTCAGTGGTTGAATCTGCTGAGCTAAAGGTACTCGGTTATAGGTACTCGGTTAAAAGTGAGCTACTAGCTGGTTACACGCTTAATCTTCGCACCGAGCAACTGCATTTTTTCTTCGATACATTCATAGCCACGGTCTATATGGTAAATACGTTCCATCGCTGTCTCACCATCGGCAACCAGTGCCGCGATCACCAGCGCCGCCGATGCTCGCAGATCCGAGGCCATCACCGGAGCAGCACTGAGCCGCTCAACACCGGTAACAACAGCGGTATTACCCTCAACCGTGATTGTTGCGCCCATGCGGTTCAGCTCTTGAACCTGCATCAGGCGGTTTTCAAATATCGTTTCAATCACCACACCAGTGCCCTCAGCCACTGCATTAATGGCGGTCACCTGAGCCTGCATATCAGTGGGAAAGGCGGGATAGGGGGCAGTCTTAATATTCACTGCCTTGGGGCGCTTGCCCTGCATATCCAACTCAATCCAATCTTCACCCTGGGTAATCACCGCACCGGCTTCTTGGAGCTTTAAGAGTACCGCCTCAAGTGAGGAAGGATCAGTCTGGGTGACTTTAACCTTGCCGCGAGTTGCCACTGCGGCGGCCAAATAGGTGCCGGTCTCTATGCGGTCCGGCATTACTCTAAAGTGGCCCCCGGTAATTTTCTCGACGCCATTAATAACCAGTCGAGCAGACCCTATACCTTGAATATCAGCACCCCAGGCATTTAGACAGTTTGCCAGATCGACAATCTCCGGCTCCCGAGCCGCATTTTCAATGACGGTCTGACCCTCGGCCAAAACCGCTGCCATAAGCAAGTTTTCGGTGGCGCCCACGGAAACAACGTCCATCAAAATATGGCAGCCCACCAGACGGCCATTGCTGCGTGCCTTGATAAAACCATCTTCAATCTCGATTGTCGCACCCATAGCCTCGAGGCCGCGGAGATGCAGATCCACAGGTCGACTACCAATTGCACAGCCACCGGGGAAAGATACATTGGCTTCACCATAGCGGCTCAACAGTGGACCGAGCACTAAAATTGACGCGCGCATGGTTTTAACCAGCTCATAGGGAGCGGTAACACTGTGGACGGTCGAGTTATCCACTTCCAACTGCAGTTTCTCGTCAATACTGACGGTAACCCCCAAGCTGCCGAGCAACTCAATGGTGGTAGTCACATCTTGCAGGTGTGGCAGATTGGAAACAGTCGCTAAACCTTCAGAGAGCAACGTTGCCGACAGAATCGGCAGGGCGGCATTTTTCGAGCCGGAGATCCACACCTCACCCATCAGCGGCCCGCCGCCTTGAATCTTTAATTTGTCCATCAAACAGCCTTGCTTAGAGAAACGACACTGAAGGGTTTTAGGCGTTAGCCTGCCACTCGCTTGGGGTGAAAATTTTCATATTGACCGCATGCATGGCGCCAGATGAGATTTCACTGTTTAAGGCAGAATAGATAAGCTGCTGCCGCTGCACCGCACGTTTGCCCTCAAACACCTCACCAATCGCGGTGATATTGAAATGGCTGCCCTCGCTGGCAACCTCAAACTGACAGTCAGGTATTGCGCTTTCAAGTAGTGCTTTTACATCTTCAGGGTTCATAACTCACTCTTTGGTCTTCGCGACACAGCTGTGCGCGGTTTAAATTCAAATGCTCTTATTTACAGGCCTTCAGATGACCAACCATCGATAACTTTGTCTATATCACCACCGGCACGCTGAGCTGATCGGACAAATTGATTGCGGAAGGTTTTGCCCAGGTTAATACCATTGATCACCACGTTGACCACCATCCACTCGCCAGTCTTTTTCCGCGCCATGCTGTACTCCAGCGGGTAGACAGTGTCTGAGCTACGAATTTCCTGTTTGACAGTCAACTTGCGCTGTCCCTCGGCTACTTTCCCCGCCTTGATCAGCACAATCTCTTGATTTTCATAACCGATCAGGCCGCGACCATAGGTTTCAACTAGACCATTGCGAAATGTCGCAGCAAAGCGCGCACGCTGTTCAGCAGTGGCGGTTTTTTTGTAACTGCCCATCACATTGCGGGCAATAAAGGCAAAATCAATACGGTCGCGAAGCAGTGCATCGAGACTATCGAAGTAGGCTTTTTCGTTTACGGGATAATCCGCCTGATGAGAGGCGATAGTCTCGAGCAATTCAACCGTGACCAGCTCAATTTGCTGGTAGGGATCACTCAGGCTATCTTGCGCATGGCTCAACGTCGCCAGCCCAAAGACTCCGGCTGCAGACAACACAAGTACAGAAAACCACTGTTTAAATCTCATAAAAACCCTATATTTAAGTTTATCGTCCTGATAGATCACCAGCAGAGACTCTTTTACGCAAGCACAGTTAAAAACGATGCAATATTCTGCGGTAAGTTTGCTGACAATATTGGCTGAGCACTATAACATCCTCGATCCTTTGAAGAAATAGAACCCGCCGCGGCCAACGCGGTAATTTGGAGAATTTATGAGCGCCATGCTACTACCGATTTTAGGCCTACTGGTCGGCGTTCTCGGACTCCTTTGGGGCGCTGATCGGTTTGTCGAAGGCAGTGCTGGCGCGGCGCGTAACTTTGGTATTTCACCTCTGATTATCGGTCTTACCGTGGTTTCCATTGGCACCTCGGCACCGGAAGTTCTGGTATCAATTAATGCTGCCCTAAGTGGTGCTGCAGAGCTGGCAGTGGGCAATGCGCTGGGTTCCAATATGGCCAATATCGGCCTGGTGCTCGGCGTCACCCTGCTGATTGCACCGACGCCGGTACAGAAACACCTGCTCAGTCAGGAGGGCTTAGTACTCTTGGTGATTACCGCCATCGCCGGATTCTGCCTCTATGACGGCTATTTAGGGCGTCTTGAATCGATAATCTTGGCCGGTCTGATTTTGCCATTGGTGTATATTGCCATCAAATATAAAAAGACCCACAGCAGCTCTGAAGAAATTGCCGCTGGCGAAGAGATTCCCGATATCACCATGGGCGCCGCCGCTCTGTGCTTTATTATCGGATTGGCCGTTCTTCTGGCCAGCGCCGAAGTGACGGTGTGGAGTGCCAAAACTATCGCCCAGTCAATGGGTATCAGTGAGCTGGTTATTGGACTCACTGTAGTTGCCATCGGCACCAGCCTGCCGGAGCTGGCGGCATCAGTAGTCAGCGCCATGCGCGGTCACCACGATATCGCCATAGGCAATGTGTTTGGCTCAAATCTGTTTAATTTAATGCTGGTGATGCCTGCCGCTGGCATTATCTCGCCAATGGCCATGCCCCCGGAAGTGTTTAACCGCGACTTTCTCAGCTTGGCAATCATGACTCTGATCCTGATCGCGATGGTTGCCTTTGCCCTCAATAGGGCTGCGCGGAATGGTGTACCAGCGCTACTCTCAAGACGGCTCGGTGCAATTCTTATTGCCGGCTATATCGGCTATTACGCCCTACTCTGGCCGGCCATTATTGGCGCCTAATAAGGCTGTAGTTCTCCGCTCGTTCATTTGCCTCTATAATGCCCAGCATCTTCACTTAAGCGACGTAACCTAAGCGACCCATCTATGACCGCGACAAACTTTATCACCTCGGCACAGCGCACAATCAAAATGGAAGCCGATGCGGTTGCCGAACTGCAACAGCGCCTCGACCACAGCTTTGTCACAGCCTGCGAGACTATGCTCGCCTGTGAGGGCCGTGTAATCGTCACTGGCATGGGTAAATCTGGCCATATTGGCAATAAAATTGCTGCGACACTGGCGAGTACAGGGACACCATCATTCTTTGTTCACCCCGGCGAAGCGAGTCACGGGGATCTCGGCATGATCACCAAAAATGATGTGGTGATTGCCATTTCAAATTCTGGCAACACTGCCGAAGTGGTTACCATTCTGCCGCTGATCAAACGCCTCGACATTCCCATGATCAGCATGACTGGCAATCCCGATTCGGTGTTATCTCAAGCCGCACTGGCCAATCTCGATGTCAGCGTGGCCAGCGAAGCCTGCCCACTGAATCTAGCTCCAACTACCAGCACCACTGTCACTCTAGCCATGGGTGATGCCTTAGCCATTGCACTGCTTGAGTCTCGCGGCTTTACCGCTGAAGACTTTGCCTTCTCCCACCCTGGCGGCGCTCTGGGTCGCAAGCTGCTGTTAAGGGCTGCAGATATTATGCATAAAGACAGTGAAGTGCCCCGAATTCTGACTACCCAACCACTGCATCAGGCACTGCTGGTAATGACCGAGAAAGGCTTTGGTATGACTACCGTGGTCACTGATGACAATAAATTACTCGGTGTTTTCACCGACGGTGATTTGCGCCGCATAGTCGATGCCAAAGTGGATATTAATAACGTCACTATGGCCGATGTGATGTCCCCCAACCCAAAGACTATAAACGGTGAAATTCTCGCCGCTCAGGCGCTCAAAATAATGGAAGACGATTCCATTACCGCACTGATTGTGGAGGATGAGAATCAATCACCCATCGGTGTTTTACATATGCACGATATCTTGCGCGCGGGAGTGGTGTGATGGAATCAGCATTAATCAACTCCACCGACAAGTCAGTAATCGAAGCCGCCAAGCAGATCAAATTGCTGTTAGTCGATGTGGACGGCGTGCTCACCGATGGACGCCTCTACTACGGCAATAATGGCGAAGAGTTAAAAGCCTTTGATATTCAAGATGGGCTGGGAATCAAATTGCTACAGCGCGGTGCAGTTCAGGTGGGCATTATTACCGGACGCGTCTCGGCATTGCTAAAGCGGCGCGCCGATGAACTGGGCATGGAGCCTGTGGTTCAGGGTCGCGAAGATAAACTCACCGCACTCAATGAGTTACTGCAAAATATGCCGATCGAGATGCATGAAATTGCCTTTATCGGTGACGACCTGCCGGATCTCGCAGTGATCAATCGAGTGGGTTTGGGCATCACCGTGGCCAATGGCAATGCTGCAGTGGCGGCCAAGGCAAAATGGCAAACCAGCCGCTGTGGTGGCAATGGCGCAGTTCGCGAAGCCGCCGAAATGATCCTCGCAGCACAGGGTAAACTCGACGATATTTTGGTGACTTATCAATGATTCGACAGGCGCTGCTGGCAGTGTTCCTAGCGTTTATGGTGGGTGGATTTGTACTTATCTGGGACTCACCTCCAGAGGCCTTTTTGCGTCAGACCAGCAGCCCAATGGATGAAAATCCCCAGGCTGACAGCTATATGACAGCGGTCACCAGTCAGCGTTTTTCAGCACTGGGCAACGAGCAATTCAAACTCAACTCACCGCGAATTGAATTCTTTCAGGGCGAGTCCGCAGTCAATATAGAAGAGCCGCGATTTATTGCACGAGGTGATGCTGCTCAACCGATCAGATTAACCGCGGACAGTGGGCAACTAGATAACGCTGATGGCAGACTCGACCTCGACAAAAATGTTCAAGCCGAGATGACCAGCGGTGAGGGTTTAGCAAAGTTGACCACCGAGCGCTTAAGCTATTTGATCGACAGCAGTATCGCCACCACCGAGCAGCCATTTAAACTGGTTACTGCACAGGGTAAAGCCACAGGCACAGGCATGAAAATTGATCTAGTCAATGAAACCTTCGCCATCCAATCCAAAGTTAGGGTAACCCATGATCCTCGCTAAGTTATTTTATCAGTCTCCCCGCTGTGAGTTCTCTCAGCTTTTTTGTCGATGGCTCAAAACCATTGCCCTAGCGGGCAGCATGCTGGCCATGCCTTGCCTGGCCCTGCCGGACGATCGTCAGCAGCCCATCTCCATTGAATCTGACTATGCCGAACGCAATGAAAAAACTGGCCGCACTGTCTATCGAGGCAATGTCGTGATCAGTCAGGGCACTGTGCTGATCGAAGCCGAGGAGATTACCCTGCACTTTGACAACAACAAGATAAGTCGCATTGAGTGCGAGGGCATGCCTGCCAGCTATCAGCAAAAACCGGCCCTCGATAGCGCCACCATGATTGCCCGCGCCAACCATATCGACTATCTGCCAGCCAGCAACCAGCTCGCTCTAAAGCAAAATGCCATGCTCTCCCGAGATGGCACGATTATTAAGGGTGACTCCATTGATTACGACATTGATAAGCAGACCTGGAAAGCCAAGGGTGACAATCAGGGCCAGCAAAAGCGTATTCAATTAGTGATTCCACCCTCTGCACTGCAGAGCAGCGACACCTCTTCACCGGAGACTAACCCCTAATGGCTACTTTACAAGCGCGCAATCTGGCCAAGGCCTATGGCAAACGTCCAGTGGTCAAAGATGTTTCTATCAGTGTTAAACAGGGTGAAATTGTCGGCCTCTTAGGTCCCAATGGCGCCGGTAAAACCACCTGTTTTTATATGATAATTGGTCTTGTGGCTCAGGATCGCGGCTCAATTACAATCGATGGCGATGATATTACCGCCCTGCCCATGCATGGCCGCGCTCGCCGCGGACTTGGCTACCTGCCCCAGGAGCCTTCGGTGTTTCGCAAGCTCAGCGTTCAAGACAATATTTTAGCCATTCTTGAGACCCGTAAAGAACTCAATCGCAAACAGCGCATTCAGCGCGCTGACGAACTGATGCGCGAGTTTCATGTGTCTCACTTGGCAAAGAATCAGGGCATGAGCCTCTCTGGCGGCGAGCGTCGACGGGTTGAAATTGCCCGGGCACTGGCGGCGAATCCACAGTTTATTTTGCTCGATGAACCCTTTGCTGGAGTCGATCCCATCTCGGTGACCGATATCAAAAAAATTATTCGCCATCTCCGCGACAGCGGCATCGGCGTTTTAATCACCGACCACAATGTCCGTGAAACTCTGGATATCTGTCAGCACGCCTATATTATTGGCGAGGGTCATGTGATCGCTGAGGGCACAACCAGCGATATCCTCAACGATGCTCAGGTACGCAAAACCTATCTCGGTGAAAACTTTACGCTTTAGACTTAGATGCTTTTGGATTAAGTGCTTTTGAATTAAGTGCTCTGGCACTAGCCACTTTAAGCTCAAACCGTTTTAACCGAGCAATCAAGCGTCAAATCAACCGATCAGGTAAATCGTCGATTGCCAGCAGCATAGAATTGGCACTAAACTTGCACATTCCTAGAGAAGAATAATTTCTAACTATGCGCCAAGGCCTACAGCTAAAGATCAGCCAACAACTGACGATGACCCCGCAGTTGCAACAGGCTATTCGTCTTTTGCAGTTATCAACTCTGGACTTGCGTCAGGAGATGATCGAGCAGCTTTACAGCAATCCGCTCCTAGAAATCGATGAAGATATTCCCGAGGCTGCCTCAGCTCAAGATAGCGAGCGACCCACCAGCGAAACCAACCAGGTGGCAGAGGCTGAGCGCAATAGCGAACAGAATCCCGAGTACGAGTGGAATGATGAGATCCCCAAGGACCTACCGGTAGATGCCAACTGGGACGATGTCTACAGTCCCCCAAGCGCAGCCGCGAGCAGTGGCGGCGAAGTCAATTTAGAGCAGGTCTATCAGATCACCGAATCCTTTCAGGGTCATCTCGAGTGGCAGCTTAACCTAACCCCCTTTTCCGATCGCGACAGAGAAATCGCCTCAGCGTTTATCGACTCTATCGACAGCTCCGGATTTATCGCCGCCGAACTCAGCGATATTACGGCGCATATTCAATATGATGATATCGAAGACCAACTCCATGAAGATGAACTGGTGGCGGTATTGCATCGCTTGCAGCAGTTTGATCCTCCCGGCGTCTTTGCCCGCAGCATCAGCGAGTGCCTGACAATCCAGCTCAACCAATTGGCTCCAGAGACTGATCACCTGCAGTCAGCCAAGCATCTGGTTAGTGATTTTTTGCAGGATATCGCCTCCATGGACAATGCCCGTCTAGCGAAAAAAACCGGGCTCGATAGGGATGAACTACAGGGCGCCCTGCAATTGGTACGCAGTTTAAATCCGCGCCCAGGCGAGGCACTGAGTAGCAATGACGTTGAATATATAGTCCCAGATGCCTACGTGGAAAAAATCAAAGGTCGCTGGCGAGTCAAACTCAATGACAGCAATATGCCGCGACTGCGTATCAATGACTCCTATTCATCTCTGATAAAGCGCTCCGACAGCAGCGATCAAAATCAATTTTTAAAAGACAATCTGGCCGAGGCACGCTGGTTTCTGCGCAGCATCGAAAGTCGCAATGAAACACTGATGCGAGTGGCGATGACCATCGTTGATCTACAGCGCGGCTTTCTCGATCATGGTCCGGTAGCCATGAAGCCTATGGTACTGTCGGACATTGCCACCAAGCTAGAGCTTCACGAATCGACCATTTCCCGAGTCACCACCAGCAAATATCTGGCAACCCCTCTGGGCATCTTCGAGCTAAAATATTTCTTTTCAAGTCATGTGAGCACCGCCGGCGGTGGGGAGTGTTCATCGACAGCGGTTTGCGCTATTCTTAAAGAAATGATTGGCGCTGAACAACCGGCCAAGCCTCTCAGCGATAGCAAGCTGACTTCTCTATTAGAACAGCAAGGCATCCAAGTCGCGCGCAGAACAGTGGCCAAGTACCGAGAGAGTCTGGGCATCCCATCCTCGAGTCAGCGCAAACGCTTTTAACCACGTGAAACAAAGGAGTACCGAATGCAATTAACGATTAGCGGACACCACTTGGAAATCACCGACGCAATAAGAGAGTACGTCAACAATAAGTTTGCCAAACTAGAACGACACTACGAACAGATCACCAGCACTTCGGTTATCCTTACCGTCGAAAAACTATCCCAGAACGCAGAAGCAACCGTGCATGTAAGCGGCGCAGAGTTATTTGCCAATTCTCAGCACAACGACCTCTACGCTGCGATTGACTCTCTAACTGACAAGCTCGATCGCCAGCTAATTAAATATAAAGAGAAGCACCGAGGCCGTTAAAATCCGCCAATGAAAATCAAGAATATACTTACTCAAGAGATGACCCAGTGTGGTATTCCCGGCGGCAGTAAAAAGCGCGTGCTGGAGAATATTTCCACCTTCGTCACCGAGCAGCTCGGTGGCGATGGCGACCAGGCCGACAGTTTATTCCTCAATCTGGTCGCCCGGGAGCGGCTCGGCAGCACCGGCATAGGCGAAGGCGTGGCGATCCCACACTGCCGTGTAGCTGGCTTCAATCGCATCTATGGTTGCCTGATCAAACTCGATAACGCCGTCGACTTCGGCGCTCTGGACGATCAGCCAGTAGATTTAATTTTTGCCCTGATTGTTCCAGAGGAGCAAAACGAAGAACATCTCGCTACTCTGGCGCGGATCGCGGCAATTATGCAGGATGACAGCTCCCGCACATCCCTGCGCCAATGCACTAGCAGCGAAGAACTCTATACCACAGCACTGCAACTCGAGCGCGCGGCCTAAGCATGCGCCTGGTTATTATCAGCGGCCACTCCGGCTCCGGCAAAACATCGGCTCTGAATATTCTCGAGGACGTGGGCTTTACCTGCATTGATAATCTACCGGCCAGTCTGCTCCAGCATTTAATTGGTCAGTTAAAAGACAACAGTAACCACGACGATTTAAATGTCGCCGTGGGCATCGATGCACGCAATTTGGTTGGCGATCTCAATCAGATACCAGAAATTCTTAAAGCCATTGAGCGAGACGGTGTCGATGTAAACGTTATTTTCCTCTACGCCCAGCGCTCAGATCTGCTGCGCCGCTACAGCGAAACTCGTCGCCGCCACCCTCTGAGTACCGACAGCATTGGCCTTAAAGAAGCCATTAAGCTGGAAAAGGAAATGCTCAGTCCGATCTCCGATATCGCCGATCGCTCAGTGGACACCTCGCGACTGACATTGCATCAGTTGCGCGATCTAATTAAGAAAACCATTGTCCCCAAACAGCCTCAGCACATGTCGATACTGTTTGAGTCATTCGGCTTTAAAAAGGGCGTGCCCACCGATGCAGACTATGTTTTCGATGTGCGCTGTCTACCCAATCCCTATTGGAAAACCGAACTCAAAAACCTCACAGGCAACGATCAAGAAGTGATTGAATTTCTCGAGAGTCAGGTTGAGATCGCCTCTATGTTGGCGGATATTATTGGTTTTCTAACCCGTTGGATTCCGCAATTTCAAGACAATAATCGCAGCTACTTAACCATCGCCATCGGCTGCACCGGCGGACAACACCGCTCGGTTTATTTGGCTAATCGGCTCTTCGAACATTTCTCTGGTGTGCATCCCTTTGTCCAGATATCGCACCAAGAGTTGTCATCTTAATTATCGGAGCACCGCCCCATTGATCCACAGTCAACTCGACATTATTAACAAGCTCGGTCTTCACGCCAGAGCCGCGACTAAACTGGCAAGCACCGCTGGGCGCTTCGGCTGCACGATTCGCACTGGCAAACAGGAGCCACTGGTGGACGCAAAAAGTGTTATGTCGCTGATGCTGCTGGCCGCCAGCAAAGGCAGCAGCCTGATCTTTGAATTTGATGGTGAAGATGAACAGGACGCCTTTGACGCCATTAGTGATTTGCTAGCCGACTATTTTGGCGAAGGGGAATAATCCGCCGCGAACCTGCTAACTCTTTGCTAGGGGTTATCAGTTAAAACTATCGATCTCGCGGTTAGCTGGTTAGAATACCAGCGCTGAAGTGTCTCAGCCCAGCCAAGGGAGCGATCTATGAACAATAACGATAACAGCCTTTTGGCCAGGCTCGGCACCGCCATCGACTCCGGCACCCTCAATCAGGTGCGCCATATTCTCAACAATCTCTCGCCTCCGGATATTGCTCACCAGCTGGAGACCGCACCTCCTCGTCTGCGCAATATTCTCTGGGAACTGATTGATCCAGAGATCAGCGGTGAAGTACTGCAGGAACTCTCGGACGACATTCAGCTAGAATTTCTCAACCAGATGGACGGCGCAGAAGTCGCCTCGATCACCGAAGGCCTAGATGTGGATGATATCGTTGATATTCTGCAGCAACTGCCGGATCGAGTTATTCCCGAAGTGCTGCAAGCCATGTCAGTACAGGATAGACAGCGTGTAGAGTCAGTACTTACTTACAACGAAGACACAGCCGGTGGACTAATGGACACCGAGGTGATCACGGTGCGTCCGGATATCACTGTGGATGTGGTGCTGCGCTACCTGCGCCGCTTTGAGGAACTGCCGGATATCACCGACAACCTCTTTGTGGTCAGTCGCAACGACACCTTTTTGGGCACACTGCCCCTGAGTAAAATGCTCACCTCGAGTCCCACCACCTCTGTGCGGGAAGTAATGGACACTGAAGTGGAAGCGATTCATGTCAATCTCACCGACTCCGATGTAGCGCAACTGTTCCAACGTCAGGATCTGGTCTCGGCACCGGTAGTGGACGACCAACATCGTCTAGTTGGCCGAATTACCATTGATGATGTGGTCGATGTAATTGTCGAAGACGCGGATCACAGCCTCTTGGCAATGGCCGGTCTCAGTGACACTGAGGATACCTTCTCCTCCATCGGCCGCACCGCGCCGCGCCGCGCCCTGTGGTTGGGACTCAATCTGCTCACCGCAATTCTCGCGTCATCGGCGATCAGCCTGTTTGAAGCCACCCTCGAGAAAGTTGTAGCACTGGCAATCTTAATGCCGATTGTTGCCAGCATGGGCGGCGTTGCCGGCAGCCAAACCCTAACCGTGGTTATTCGCGGCATGGCGCTGGGGCAAATCGAACGAGACAACTTAAAATGGCTGCTAAGCAAAGAATTTGCCGTAGGAGCACTAAACGGCATGCTCTGGGCAGTAGTCATGGGCGCCATCGTGTCACTGTGGTTTGGGGACTGGACCATCGCGCTGGTGATCGCCGCTGCCATGGCAATTAACTTAATCGCCGCCGCGGTTGCAGGAACCCTGCTACCGGTGATGTTGCGCTCGCTAAAAATTGACCCAGCCCTAGCCGGCTCAGTTATTCTCACGACAGTCACCGATATAGTCGGTTTTGTCTCTTTTCTTGGACTTGCCACGGTGTTTTACAGCTAATGACTGATACAGAAATTACCCCTAACAGCGATAACGACAACAGCGAAGAACTGCTGGTTAGCAAATCTCAGCTTAAACGTGACAGTCATGCACTGCAGGATATGGGCCTTCAGCTGGTTGAAATGCCCCTTGGAAAACTCGCCAAATTCAACCTGCCAGACAATTTAAAAGACGCTATCACCGAAGCCCGGCGACTGAAAAATCGCGAGGGCAAGCGCCGGCAAATGCAATATATTGGCAAATTGATGCGCACCGCGGATATCAGTTTTATTCAAGAAACATTGGACCGTATGGATCATCAGTCCCAGACCTATCGACTGCATTTTATGCAGCTCGAGGCATTGCGGGACAGGTTAATCAGCCAAGGAAATCCGGTTATCGAAGAGTTGATGGAACAGTATCCCACCGCCGACCGGCAGCAACTGCGAAACCTGCAGCGCCAAGCCGCCCGGGAACTGGAGTTAAACAAAGCGCCCACAGCGAGCAAAAAAATATTCGCCTACCTGCGCCAACTCAGCGAATAAAGCCCTTGGCCAATAATGAGCCTTCAGCGAAACAAGAGCCTTCTGCGAGAAAAGAGCCCTAAACAGGGCAAAGGCCACTCATTACAATTTTCGATGCTCGGCAATGGGCATCTTGCCCCGCACCTCGACCAAGCGATTTAAATTAATCTCCGCAATTGCCACGCCCGGCTGGTCGTCGATCTGAGCCAAGACCGTGCCCCAAGGATCAATAATCGCACTGCCACCCCACAGACCGCGGCGCGGATTATTGCGATCAACCATATTCGCACCGATCACAAACATTTGATTCTCCACCGCTCGCGCTCGCAATAATAACTCCCAGTGATCGCGACCCGTGGCCGTAGTAAAGGCCGCAGGCACTGTCACTACTCGAGCATCCGCATCCGCCAACTGTCGATAAAGTTCGGCAAAGCGCAGGTCGTAACAGACCGTCATGCCCAGTCGACAGAGTCCAGTACTAGCTACCACCGCTTCAGTGCCACTGCGGTAGTCATCGGACTCTCGGTAACTTACCTGCTGCAGTGTCTCATCTGAGGATTTCGGCACATCCACATCAAACAAATGGATCTTGTCGTAATGCCGAACAACCTTGCCCTCAGGGTTAAATAACCAAGAGCGGGCAAAAGGTTTGGGGGAATCGTGATCACTGACTGGCACTGTGCCCCCCACCAGCCAGAGCTTATATCGCCGCGCCTGTTTAGCCAAAAACTCATAGACCGGCCCCTTGGCGCGCTCAGCGGCGGCTATATCGGTCAAATCACTGCATCCGAGATAGGCGAAATTTTCCGGTAGCACCACGAGTTGACTGCCATCCTCGGCAGCGCTTTTGATCAGAGCCTTTGCAGCAGCGAGGTTTTTTTCCATTGAATCTTGCGGCCACAGCTGAATAGCAGCGGCGATAAAACGTTTATTGCGGGCCATTTCCCTGTCCCTCTTCTCTGTCGGTTCCTTTGATTGGTTTTTTACCTAGCTCTTTATCCAGCTCTCTATCCAGCTCTGTATCAAGTTCTTGATCCGCTTTTGACGCCCTGTTGTTCTCGGCGCGCAAATCTGCGGCAAAGATACGATCCACCGAAACCTCAACATCATCCCAGGAGCCAGTCAGCTTATAGCTAATACTCGACAGACGATCGACCTGCTTTTCCACTAGCTTGCTGGTCACATAGACTCCAGCCGCGGCCGGTAGCCCGCCCAGCAGTGCCACAACCCAGGGCAGATTAGTTGCCACTGGCAAGGTCGCCACTAAGCGTGCATCTACTTCTTCGTTGAGCAGATCAAACTCCCCACCCATACTCATGCGTCCAGAGGGCATATCCATTCTTAGGGGCTGTTTAAAGCGCGCCACCCCCTGATCAAATTCCAGTGTACCATTGAGTTTGTTATAGCTGAGGTTTTGCCCGGTTACATCGGAGAAGTCCAGCTTGAGCCGGCGCAGCCAGTTAGCGAAGTTCACCAGGCTGACCATCTTTAATGCAGCACCTGCGCCACCGGTAGAGCGATAAAAACTGCCCTCCTCTAATTTAACCTGAAATTCACCGCTGAGATTATCTCGAGAGATTTTCCACGGCTGATCCTGCCAGGCAAGATCAAATACAAAACGCCCTGATTCACTGTCGACAATTTTGGGGACATTTAATCCGGCACTCAAAAATTCCTCAATATTGCCAATACCCACTGGCCCGATTAGGCGACTAGCATAATCGCTGCCATCGAAACCCCAGAAAAATTCCGTTGCCGGCTGGCCTTCAAAAAGGCCTGGCTGCAGCCCCAATAGATCCCCTCGGATCTCACCAAACGCGGCCCCGGAAACCTCCGGGCGCAACTTAAAGGCAATTGAACCTAGCTTATCGGAACCAACCTGCAGACGATCCACAGAAAAATCTAAGGCCATAAACTGTCGCGGATCAATCTTTGAGTCACTGACACTTCTTGATAGCAAGCCATCGGGAATACTCAGACGGCTGAGTTTAAGCACCGGAACCTGCTCTGTATCGACTGTCGACATCAGCAACTGGCCATCGGCTAAGTCGGTGACAAATTGGGTATCGACAATACCCTCCCGGAGGCTGGTGGTGGCCTGAATATCCTGTAACTGCAGGTTCAACAGATCCATGCTGTCGAGACGCAGATCGAATACCGGTATCCAATTGGCTTGGGGGCTGGACTCGGAACCCTGAAACAGACTAATCAGTGGCTGCCAGAGTTTAAAGTCAGTGGTGGGTAAATACCCAGAAACCATCAGAGTACCCGGCTGCGGCTCGGCTTTGGCGCGATCATAGCTAATATGGGCGCCACTCATACCGCTTTCGTTAAAGCGCAGGTCGAAGTTGAGGTCGGCGCTCTTATCCAACTCCAGGCTGTGCCTACCTGCAAGGCTGCCCTGCAGTGACTCAAGTTCAGGCGCAAACGAGAGCGTAATATTAAGTGTTTGAGATTTATCTTTCGCTTTCGCCAAGGGGGCGGGAAGATCTAGTTCAACGCCCTTTAGCTGACTGGTGATTTGCAAGGTGATAGGCGAGTCGTCAGCGCCCTGCTGATTTTCAGCGGCGGGAATGGTAATCAGGCTGTCAACGGCGACCAACCCCTTAATCACCTTCTGCCAAGGGAACGTCACTAGCTGATTTAAACTCTCGGGCAGCAGGTCACCGGTGACTGCTATCTTCTGATCGCCAGCCTCTTTGTAGAAATTCACATCCATTGGTCGCTGCCAAAAGTAAGCGCTTACATCGTCGCCGTAAAGCCCCTTATCTAAGGAGAAATTAAGTTGGCCATTAATCTCTGTAGCGCTTATCGGCCCGCCAGGAATGCTCAGGGAGCCACTGTCAATCAAGGAACTGACATTGTATTGAGGCGCGATACTTTCACTGCCCACTGACACCAGAGGAATAACAAGGTCCAGCTGACTGATCATCTCGCCATCGTAGTCCCAGCCAGTAAGGGCACCCAAGCGATCCCGCAGCGGAGACTCGGCGAGCACCGTCATCGCCGAACTCAGATCTCCCTCGACCTCGGCAGCCACTGTGATCACCGCAGTTTGATCGGCACCAATCTGGTCATAGACCACCTCTGCGCTGCTGATAGACGTGCCACCAACCGTTCCCGAATAGACCTGCACTTCGGTGTAAGCATCATCCACCAGAGCCAGGGCAGAAGAATTGCGAATACCTGTCCACTTGGGATCATAATCGATATCCGCAGCACTTATCTTAACCACCAGCTGAGTGCTCTGAGAGAGCTTATCCAAGCGCGGTGGGTGATTGCGAATCAGCAGCCCCAACTCATCCACATGTGCATCCAAAATGGATGTTTGCAGCCATGTGCGCAGTTTGTCAGGCATACGATAGGGCAGATATTTATTGCGCTTTTTGGCATCCAAATCACGGGCGCCAATCAGCAGACTGACCGCCGGTGGCAAACCCTTTGAGGGAATAAATTGCTCTGCGGAAAAGAGAATTGACGCAACACCTACATCTAGTTCTGCACGCATCACGTCACTGCGCATCGTTAGCTTCTCAATGTCCTTATCCCAAGAGAAGTTAATCGTTCCCTCAGCTTTTTCGATGCTCTGGTAATCTTTATATACTGTTGGAAACAGTGCCTCGAAACCATCAGTATCAGCCAGTGAAAGCATGCCATGACTGCCGTAGACCTCGAGATAGCCATCTAAGCCTCTGACTCCCGGCGCTTTTTTCCAAGCGGCAATATCCAGAGCCTGAAGGTTGGCGGACGCGTAATAACCGGCTTCATTGTGTCCCAGAGTCAGGGCATCAATAATTCCCCGCGGCTGCAAGCGATCGACAATATCCAGCACTTTTTGCTCGGCGATACGAGTGGCATCGAGAAGCTCTGAGAGCAGTGTTAAATCAAGATGGTTGACCGACAGATCAAAGTCATGCCACTGGGAGCCGAGACGTTGATTAAACACCAGGTTCAGTGGTTTGATCTCAGTATCCGACCAAGCCAAGTTAAAGCCTTGCAAGCGCAGACCCCAATCTGAACCAGGGGTAAACCAACCGGTAATCTCTGTTTTAATATCGGTTACTGGCGGCACATCTGCCAGCCAGTTCAGCGGTACTTCGCCAATGGCTAAGTTGCCCTCAAAATCCGCTGAGCCTCCAGGGTGGAGGGCAAACCAAATCTCACCCTGAGCATTGGCTTTAAAATCGGGCAGATTGGCAAACAGTTCGGGCAGCAGTGTGCGAATCAGATCCGCTACCGGTTCGGAGAGATTTAATTCGTCGAACCGAAAGTAACCATCCGCGGACAGGCTCTCGATATCGGTCAAATCCCCCTGCCCCTCAATCAGCAGATAAGCAGGACTCGCCTTTGTTTCAGTAATATTGCCAGAGCCAGAGGACGGGGAAGCGCCTTGAGAAGAGGAGGTATTTGAGGAAGGAAGTGAGTCCGTCAAGGCTTTTTCAGCGACCGGCTGCATCTCCTCCAACAGGCTGAGAGCCAACTCGGCGCGATGAAATTCATCAGCGTTTTCCATGGCCACATTATGCGCATTCAGCCCCATAGTCTTTCCCGAGTAAAACTCGAGGCGCGTCTGAACATCGTCGAAGCGGATCAATCGGCTATAGGTGAGCGGATCGACAATCAGACTCAGATCGGTGTCACCATTGCTGCTAAGACTTTTTAAACTCCAGCTTCCAAGCTGATCTTCCACTAGGGTAAGAGACAGACTGTCCACCGCCAGCTCGCGCCAGATCGGTGTCCACCGCAGAAGACTGTTAAACAGATCGAGATCCGCGCGAACCCCGGTTACTTCAAAGACCGGAGTATTATCTGAGGCAAAAATAGAGGCGTGATCAACCTCAATAATCGGCACTAGGCGCGGCCACTCACCTCTCAGCTCACCGAGATCCACCTGCAGGCCAATCTGTTCAGTGAGAAACTGTTCAATCGGCTCGCGCACCTGATCCACATAAGCGATGGTCTGACGGCCAATCACCACCAAGATAACCGTACCGATAATCAGCAGCGCAACGAATAGCCACAGCCATCGCATCGACGTCTTAAATGCTGTACCCATACTCGCCATAGTCACTGTTCTTTAAACTGGAATAATATCAAACTGCTCAAGCCCATAGAGACTCTCGACTCTAAACTGAATGGTGCAGTTAATAAATAATTCTAAATCCGCCACCTGACTGGAGTCTTCATCAGTAAGCCGCTCAATCACTGGCGCCGATGCCAAGACCCGCAAGCTATCGCACTCATAAGCCCGAGCAGCACGGAGAATATCGCGCAATATTTCATAGCTTATGGACTCGGCGGACTTAACATAGCCGCGACCAAAACAGGTGGGGCACTCCTCGCAGAGTATCTGCCCGAGACTCTGACGGGTGCGCTTGCGTGTAGTCTGCACTAATCCGAGTTCGGTCACACCCGAAATTGTTGTTCTCACCGGATCTCTTGCCAAGGCTTTTTCCAGTGCCCGCAATACCTGACGGCGATGCTCAACACTGTGCATGTCAATAAAGTCGATAATAATAATGCCGCCGAGATTGCGGATCCGCATCTGTCTGGCAATCACCGCCGCCGCCTCAAGATTGGTCTTATAAATGGTCTCCTCAAGATTGCGGTGGCCGACAAAGGCGCCGGTATTCACATCAATAGTAGACATCGCTTCGGTCTGATCAAAAACGATATGACCACCGGACTTCAACATCACCTTGCGCTGCAGTGCCTTGGTGATTTCATCCTCAATGGCATACATATAGAACAGCGGCCGTTCGCCGGGATAGTGCTCCAGCAGTCGCACTATATCCGGATTGAACTTATTGCCGAACTGAGTCAGCTTTTCGAAGACCTCCCGGGAGTCAACGCGAATCTTCTCCACCTCGGTGCCGACCATATCCCTGAGCACTCGCTTGTATAGGGGCAGATCTTCATAGAGACAACAAGGGGCTTTGGCGCTCAGTTTACGCTCGACAATATCCTGCCATAGACGACGCAAAAATCGCACAGTGTTGCGCAGCTCTGTCTCTTCAGCACCATCCGCGGCAGTGCGCAGAATATAGCCTCCGGCGAGAGTATTTTTGCTGGGCTCTTTTTTAGGCTCTTTTTTAAGGCTTGCCTCTTCCGCGGTGACTTCATCGACAACAGTCCCGAGCAGCAGTTTTAAGCGCTCCCGCTCTTGTTCAGACTCAATACGCTGAGAGACACCCAGATGCTTACCTTCAACCATATAGACCAAATAGTGAGAGGCAAGAGAGAGCTGTGCAGACAGCCGCGCGCCTTTGCTGCCCACTGGATCTTTAATCACCTGCACCACGAGCTGCTGTCCGTCATGCAAGAGTTTGCGAATATCCGGTTCGCCGTTATCGCCGGCATTGATTTTAGATTTCCGCGGTAGCAGATCATCCATATGTAAGAAGGCCGTGCGCGCCTCGCCTATATCGATAAAGGCCGCCTGCATACCAGGCAGCACGCGAACCACCTTGCCCTTGTAGATATTCCCCACCAAGCCCTGCTTGTTATTGCGCTCGACAAAAATATCCTGAGGGACACCGTTCTCCACCAGAGCCACGCGAGTTTCCATCGGCGTAATATTGATTAACAGTTCCTGGCTCATTATTTTTCCATTCTATGCTGAGTCAAATCTCGATTGCGCATCTAGCGTGGAGACTCAGCAGTCCACAGGGGGATATCAAATTCACCAAGTATCTCGGCGGTCTCGCTCAGGGGCAGACCCACCACACCGCTGTAACTGCCTTCGATATGATCGACAAACACTGCACCCCGCCCCTGAATAGCATAACCCCCGGCCTTGCCCTCGGGTTCACCGGTCTGCCAATAGGTGAGACACTCGGATTGGCTAATTGTGCGAAATCGCACCAGAGTTTTTGTCAGGCGACTGGAAGAGCATGGACCCTGAGACACGGCCACAGCGGACATCACTGTATGAACCTTACCCGACAGCGCCATTAGCATAGCCGCCGCATGCGCCTGATCTTTGGGTTTGCCAAAAATCTGTTGATCGCAGACTACAATGGTGTCGGCACCAAGACTGGGTAGTTTATCCTCTCCACCCTTACCCTCTCCACCCTTACCCTCTGCACTCTTGAGCGTTCTGGTCTGGCGACTATATCCAGCGCGGGATTTTTCCAGCGCCAGCCTTGAGACATAATCACTGGGCGACTCATTCTCCAGCCTGCTCTCATCGATATCGGTGGCCAAAATAGTAAAGCGCACGCCAATCTGCTCAAGCAGTTCACTGCGCCGTGGCGATGCCGAGGCGAGAATAAGGTCAGCGGCGTTAGACTCAGACAAGGTTCAGCCTCGCTTAGGTTGCAAGCGAGCAACCAACCGATCAATAAAGGGCCAGACCAACATCGACAAGAGAATTTTCAGCGGCAAGTGTTCAATCCCCGAAGGACGGTCGTAAAAGATAAATACACTCGCCTCGAGCACCGCCACCGAGCTGATAATCAGCGCCACTAGCAACGTGCGCTGGAGCATCGACAGATACTGCGACCAGCGGCTGAGCAGGACGATGGCACCGGCGCACAGAGCAAAGGCAATCACCGAATGTCCCAGAGTCATGCGCAGCACGATATCCGCGAGCAAGCCCACCGAGGCAGCAAAAAGAATACCCAGATCATTGGGCCAGTGAATGACCCAAGCCATAACCACTAGCAATAGAAAATTAGGTTTCCAGACAATCCAATCGCCACTCAAGGGCATCAAACTCAAGATAACAGCAAGTACCAGAGTCAGGCCGATAGCAACGCCGCGGTTGTCAGACTCCATTATTTGGCCGCGTCCGCAGCACTGTCGCGGGAGGTGTAGAGCAGCAACAGATGGCGACTGCGATCGATCTCAGCAGAGGGATCAATATCAATCTTAAGGAAGTTGTCCCCTGGCTCACTGGCAATACTGAGCACCGTACCAACTGGGTAGCCCGCCGGGTAGAGTTCTCCGAGACCCGAGCTAACCAACTTATCGCCCTCGCGGATATCAGCAGTCGGCGAGACAAATTTAAGATTCATACGGTTGTAGTCGGCGCTGCCCTCAGCGATCGAGCGCAGACCATTGCGCAGCACCTGTACCGGCAATGCATGGCTGCTGTCAGTAATCAGCAAGGCAGTACTGTGGCGTTTGTGCACCTCAATAATCTGCCCCATTAAACCCTCAGCATCGAGTAGTGGCTGTCCAACAAAAACACCGTCATCGGTGCCGCGGTCAATAGTCAGAGTATGACGCAGGGGATTGGCAGACACACCGATCACCTCGGTGACCAAAACACTGTCCTGAAGTAGTTCAGTGGCATTCAGCAAACGTCGCAGACGCAGATTCTCGGCGGCCAGATCAGACATGCGCTGCAACTGACCATGATAGATAAGACTCTCTTTGGAGAGGCGCAGATTGTCGCTCTCAATCTCTGAACGGGGAGTTGCAATGTTGGCGCTCCACTCCTGAACACGCAGTGGAATATTGGCAATCCAATAGAGTGGCCGAGCAAGGCTATCCGCCGCGCTATAAACCGGCTTCAGCCAGAGCGTAAAATTGTCCACTAACATGAGGGTGACAGCGAGCAGAATAACCGCGAGAAGTTTTCTCAGAAGAGAAGATGATCGGCTAAAAACGTTTCTCATAAACCCTCTCCTGAATATTCCTAAGCAACTGAAAAAACAGGTAACCAAGCAAACAGTTAGTTGAAACTCAATCGGCAGCTGAGCAGCTACCGGCAGCTCACAAGCTTAGAAAGTTAACGAATTAATCTTGTTGTTGTCCATCATCTCAAGTGCCACGCCACCACCGCGAGCAACACAGGTGAGCGGGTCCTCAGCCAGAATAACCGGTAAGCCGGTCTCAGCCGTCAGCAAGCGATCGAGATCGCGCAGCATTGAACCACCACCAGTCAAGACAATACCGGTCTCAGCAATATCAGACGCCAGCTCTGGGGGCGACTGCTCAAGCACGCGCTTAACGGCCTGTACGATACCCGCCAGAGGCTCCTGAAGAGACTCGAGAATCTCATCGCTGTTAAGAGTAAAGCTCTTGGGAACACCTTCGGCGAGATTGCGACCGCGCACATCGATCTCACGAACTTCTTTGCTCAGATAGGCGCCGCCGATTTCCATCTTGATACGCTCAGCGGTGCTGTCACCAATCACGCTGCCATATTTGCGCCGCACAAAGTTAACGATAGACTCATCAAAGCGATCGCCACCAATGCGCACAGAATCAGAAAACACCACGCCGTTTAAAGACAGAATAGCAATCTCAGTGGTACCACCACCGATATCCACAACCATCGAACCGACCGCTTCCTCAACTGGCATACCGGCACCAATCGCCGCAGCCATTGGCTCTTCAATCAAATAGACTTCGCGAGCACCGGCGCTGTATGCCGATTCTTTAATCGCGCGCTTCTCTACTTCCGTGGCCATGCAAGGCACACAGATCAAAACGCGAGGACTGGGGGGAACAAAGCTGGAGGCATGAACCTTTTTGATAAAGTGCTGAAGCATTTTTTCAGTGACCTGAAAATCGGCAATCACACCGTCTTTCAGGGGGCGAATAGCGGTGATATTCCCCGGTGTACGACCTAGCATTCGCTTGGCATCGACACCCACGGCTTCAATGATTTTTTGCCCTTGATGCTGGCGGATAGCAACAACCGAGGGTTCATTGAGAACAATCCCCTCCTCGCGCACATAAATAAGTGTGTTTGCTGTGCCAAGGTCGATTGACAGATCACTGGAGAAGAAGCCACGGAGTTTCTTAAACATCGAGTTATATTTCCCTTAATTTCGGCTGCTTGGACTAAACCCCGGAGCCAACAGCAAACCGCTGCAAAATAATGGCCTAAATTTACCAGTGGCTGGGTAGTAGAGCAAGCGCTCACTGGCTCATTTGCAGTATTTTTGTGGCATTCGGGCCGATCTAGCCTAATGTTCGCCTGATTCATAAAAAACTCGCCCAAAAGCCAGCCAAATAGGCCTTTAATCAATCCCGCCCCCTTAACCTAACAAGACCATTTATGGTACCTTACGCCCCCTCGAACAGGCGCGTCTGACCTCCTCCAAGCCGCCACTGACAGACGGATTATTTAAATGAGTATCGAACGACAAGAAATCGAAAAGCTGGCTACGCTGTCACGCATCGCCATCGGCGAAGACACCATCACTGAAGTGTCCCAGCGCCTGAGTAGCGTCCTCGAACTGGTCGATCAGCTACAAGCTGTAAACACCGAGGGTGTCGCGGCCATGTCTCACCCCATGAAAGCCACGCAGCGGCTGCGTGAGGATGAAGTTAAAGAAATCAATCAGCGCGAAGCATTCCAGGCAATCGCACCAGATACCGAAGACGGGCTCTTTCTCGTACCCAAAGTCATAGAATAAACAGGTCCCTCATGCATAACCTCACTATCGCCGAGCTTGTCACAGGACTGCAGAGCAAAGAATTTTCCAGTGTCGAACTGACAAAGCACTTTTTGGCGCGTATTGCCCAGTTGGATGGCAATTACAATTGTCTGATCACGGTTACCGCGGATCAGGCTTTAAAAGCGGCGGCGGCAGCGGACCAGAGATTGGCCGCAGGCAATGCGCCAGCCCTCTGCGGCGTGCCCATATTGCATAAAGATATTTTTTGCACCACTGGCGTACGCACCAGCTGTGGCTCGAAGATGCTGGATAATTTTATCCCCCCCTACAATGCCACCGTGGTCGAGAATTTCGAACAGGCAGGCGCCGTAGTACTAGGCAAAACCAATATGGATGAGTTCGCTATGGGCTCCTCCAATGAAACCAGTTTTTATGGGCCAGTGAAAAACCCCTGGGCCAGCGACTCGGTTCCCGGCGGTTCTTCCGGTGGCTCTGCCGCAGCTGTGGCTGCGCGCTTGGCACCAGGTGCAACTGCCACCGATACCGGCGGCTCGATTCGTCAGCCCGCAGCACTCTGTGGCATTACCGGCTTAAAGCCTACCTATGGCCGGGTCTCGCGCTGGGGCATGATCGCCTTTGCTTCGAGTCTAGATCAGGGCGGCCCTATGGCTCGCACCGCCGAAGACTGCGCTATATTGCTAAACTGTATGGCCAGTTATGACGACAAAGACTCCACCTGTATTGATCGCCAAGTACCGGATTACAGCGCCACACTGGGCGACAGCATCAAGGGTTTGAAAATTGGTGTCCCCAGCGAGTATTTCTCTGAGGGACTCGATGCCGACACGGGAAAAGCGGTTCGCGCCGCCCTGGCAGAATTTGAGGCTCAGGGTGCAGAGTTAGTTGAAATCAGCCTGCCCAATACGGGCCTATCGGTTCCGGCCTATTACGTGATTGCCCCCGCTGAAGCCTCAGCCAACCTCTCCCGCTTTGACGGTGTTCGATACGGCTACCGCTGTGAAGACCCCAAAGATCTCCAAGATCTCTACACCCGCACCCGAGCAGAAGGTTTTGGTGCAGAGGTTCAGCGCCGCATCCTGATTGGTACCTACTGCCTATCAGCGGGTTATTACGATGCCTATTACGGCAAAGCCCAGCAGGTGCGCCAGTTGATTCAACAGGACTTTGAAAAAGCCTTTGAAAAGGTTGATGTGATTATGGGCCCCACCACCCCATCACCGGCCTTTAAGTTTGGTTCTAAGGGCGATGATCCCGTGGCTATGTACCTAGAAGATATTTACACCATCGCCACCAATCTGGCGGGACTGCCCGGCATGTCAGTGCCCTGCGGCCTGGTCGAGGACAAGCCCGTTGGACTGCAAATTATCGGCAACTACTTCGATGAAGCGCGAATGTTAAATATTGCCCACCAATATCAGCAGACTACGGATTGGCACAGCGCTGCACCAGAGGGGATTGCCTAATGAGCTATTCAGGTTGGGAAACCGTTATCGGCCTCGAGGTGCATGTGCAACTGGCCACCAAAACCAAAATTTTCTCCGGCGCCAGCACCGACTTTGGTGCCGAGGCCAATACCCAGGCCTGTGCCGTTGATCTGGCCATGCCCGGCACCTTGCCGGTGCTCAACAAGCAGGCTGTGCATTACGCAGTGATGTTTGGTCTCGCGATTGACGCGGAGATTGGTCAGGAGTCCGCCTTTGAACGGAAAAACTATTTCTATCCCGACTCCCCTAAAGGCTACCAGACTACTCAGCTGGAAAAGCCCATAGTGGGGCGTGGCAATGTTGAAATTAAGCTCGCCGATGGCCGCACAAAAAATGTCCGTATTCATCATGCTCACCTCGAAGAAGATGCCGGCAAGTCACTCCACGAAGGCAGCTTCCGCCACGGCGTCTCCGGCATCGATTTAAATCGCGCTGGTACGCCACTGATCGAGATTGTCTCGGAACCGGATATGAGCAATGCCGAGGAAGCCATCGCCTTTGCGAAAAAGCTCCACAGCATTGTTACCTCGATCGGTATTTGTGACGGCGAAATGTCTCAGGGAAGCATGCGCTTTGACGTAAACGTCTCCGTGCGTCCCACCGGAACCAGCGAACTGGGCACCCGAACTGAAACCAAAAATCTCAACTCCTTTAAATTTATGGAAGAGGCGATTCATAAAGAAGTGGAGCGCCAGATCGATCTAATTGAAGATGGCGGCACCGTGACTCAGGAAACCCGCTTGTATAACGGCGACACCAAAGTCGCTCGATCTATGCGTAGCAAAGAAGAAGCCAATGACTATCGCTACTTCCCCTGCCCCGATCTGTTGCCGGTAATTGTCAGCGATGAAACTGTTGAAGAGCTGCGCCGCAACTTGCCAGAATTACCAGATGCTCGTCAGGCACGCTTTGTAGAGCAGTACGGTTTATCTGATTATGACGCCGGGGTACTTGGTAGTGACGCTGCTATGGCGACCTATTTTGAAGTCACCGCGGAGACATCAGGCAACAGTAAACTGGCTGCCAACTGGACGATGGGTGAATTGTCTGCCCGTTTAAACAGTCAAGATCTAAGTATTAGCAAAAGCCCAGTCATTGCAGAGCAGCTCGGCGGACTGGTGGCCCGCATCGCCGACAACAGTATCAGCGGCAAAATGGCCAAGCAGGTATTCGAAGGCATGTGGGCCGGCGAAGGCAGTGCCGATGAAGTTATTGAAGCTCGCGGGCTTAAGCAGGTTTCAGATAGCGGCGCACTGGAGCAAATGGTTACTGATGTATTGACCGCCAACCAAGGGATGGTGGATGACTATATTAAGAGCGATGAAGCCAAGCGCAAGAAGAAGCTCGGCGGCTTTATGGGCAAAATCATGCAGGCTTCGAAGGGCCAGGCTAACCCCCAACAGGTAAATCAAATACTCGCTCAAAAGCTTAGCGAACTCGTTTAAAAGGATCAGGGAAAACCATGTCACTAAAGAAAGATAAAGAGAAAGTTCTCGGCGAAGTGTTTGACGATGAGCGGGTAAGAAGTTTTTTAGATTATCAGGCACCCACTGGAGTCAGCAATGACTTTCATCTGTTGGAAAAGGCCTATCGCGGGATGAATATCGATAACTTTGTGACCTTCCTAGGCTTTTTTAAAGAGGCGGGTAAGGATCTCAATGCCACTAACCCAGATGGCCAGTCGCTGGCTGAAGTTGCCGCTGAGCACGGCCATGGTGCGGAGTATGTGGACGCGCTTAGGGCGGCGGTGAATCAGTAGTATTGGTTAGAGATCGCGGTGACTGGGCGGCCTGATTGAGCGGCTAGGCGCGGCAAACCCATACAGCCCCTTGGCGATCGGTCTCATACGTTTATTATGTTCAGCGTTCGAGATAACAGGCAGCGGCAAGGAAAGCCTGTCAGTCGCGAGACAAGCTATGTCCATGACATCCCGACTGAGCGGAACAACGACGGATCTATTCCCAGCCTGACTGAGATCACTCTAAAACACTCAAGCGAACAGAACGCTCAAATATTCAAAGCAATCCAGCCTCTTCAAAACGCTGCCCAGCCCGATTCTTAACCACCTTATCAGCAACAAAAATCTGACCATTCATAGCAATATAAACACCCGCCTCCACCACCTGAATAGCCCCCACCGCACAGCCAATATTAAATACTGCATCGGTATCGGAAAAAGCAGCGGGCTGCATCGCACCGGTAAAAATAATTTTCTTATTGGCAATTTCACCAAGCCAGCTAGCCGTCTCAACCATGCCGTCCGTGCCATGCATAATTAAAATATGCTCCGCGTCTGAATCACTCACACGCTGCTGAATTATTTGGCGATGTTTATCAGTCATATCCAAACTGTCGAGGCGCATCAATTCATCGACACTGATCTCAAAGCCAACATTCATACTCTCTAAAACCCCACCCACCACCGGATCGCCAATCTGGAATTCGCTGAGGGCATCAAAATAAATCTTATCTACGGTGCCACCAGTGGTAAATATCTGTAACTTTTTCATTGTTTGATATCCCGAAATGCATCCCGCGTTAGATTCTCTAAAGACCCATCCCTGTGAACAACAATATTGTCTTCAATACGAATGCCGCCAAAGGGTAAAAAGTCTTCCACACGCGACCAGTTAATTTTGCTGGCAAATTCCCCCTGACGCAATCGGTGTAACAGCGCAGGAATAAAATACAGCCCCGGCTCAACCGTATGGATCTGATTGGCAACCATCAATGCTCCGCTACGCAACTTCGGATATTTTTCCGGTGCTGGCAATAAATCACCCTGAGCATTGGCTAAATTGCTGCCTCTGTCATGGACATTACAGCCGAGATGGTGACCGAGGCCATGAGGGTAAAACGTGGCGCTGATACCCAGATCAAAGGCCTCTTCTGCAGAGACTTTAAGCACATCAAATTGGCGCAGTACTTCGGCGACTTTAAGATGGGACAGCACATGCAGGTCAACTGGGCTCTTGCCTATGCCACCGCCGGCAACTAGCTGCTGTTGCATCACATCCATCACCTCAATTAAGGCGGCAAAATCAGAGCCCGGATCATAGGCGTAAGTGCGGGTAATATCCGAGGCATAGCCGTTCTCGGCCACACCGGCATCGATCAAAAAACTGCGCGGTGTGCGGCGCTGCTTATCAAGGTTGTGATGATGCAAGACTGCCCCGTGCTCGTTGACCCCAGCAATAATGCCATAGGGCATTTCATGCTCACTGCAGCCGCAGCCACGGAGATAGGCGGCAGCGATCTCAAGCTCCGAAGCACCGGCCATAAACGCTTTATAGGCAGCGCGGTGGGCTGGCACAGCAAGGCGATTAGCCTGGCGCACGCAGTCCTGTTCATAGGCGGTTTTGGCGCGACGCTGATAGTCGATCTGATCGGTGACAGCCTGCGGATTCCAGCACTCTTGAACCATATTGAGACTATTGGTTTCAGCGATAAAGGCGGTACCATCCTGCTTCTGAGAGAGATACTTTTTTAACTCATCAAGGCTGGCATATTCAATAATCTCAAGACCCTGCTCAAAGCCGACGGGCAGGCTCTGGGGAGCGGTGTGCCAAATGTCTTCCACCGTGAGCAGAAACAATCGCGGTCGATCTGAGTTCAAAGAAATCTGTAAGTAAGAACCGACTCGCTTGCCAAGGGGCACCCACTCGCGAAAGTAGGGATTGGCGACAAAGGGGTAGGCCATGTCATCGGCGAACTGTATTTTGCTATCGCCGGCGGCAATAACAATTTCATCAAATTCTGTGGCCCCGAGAATGGCCTGAAACCGATGTGTTTTTTCTGACAGGTGCTGCCCATAGAGTGTCGCTTGATCCGCTTTATCGATCATCTTGGCTAAACATCCTTTATTACCTATTAAAAATTTATTTAAGGGCTAGAGCCCTTTTAGAATAACACTGGCGACCGCCTTGCTGCTTGATTTATCAATCCCTCTCAAACGCGACAAAATCTAAGCGGTAATGCGGAGCAGTTTCCACTTCTCGGTCCTAAATCTCAGCCAATGAATTAGGCACATAATAACGCCACTGAGTCCAAAAAATAGCCATGACCAGAGTAAATTACCCCCCCAGAAATAAGCCAGCAGAGCAGTGGGCAATACCAGCACCAGCCAGCTAGAGAGAATACCTGCCCAGGCCACAAAGTGAGTATCCCCAGCGCCTTTTAGTGCACCAGCCATCATCATTGAAAGTGCTTCAAAGACACAGAATATCGCCACTACGCTTAACAAACTGTCCACTAGAGGAATGGTGCTGGCATAAACCTCTGATGTCATACCCTGAACAAAGGGTGCCGTAAACCAGTTTGGCTGAGTCACCAACAGCAGTCCAGCCACAACAAAGAAGGCCATAGATAGATAAATGGCAGAGTAGGTCACTCGCTCCGCCGACTCCGTATCCTCTGCCCCGAGGCGCTGGCCGACTAAAACGGATACGGCAATACTCATTCCTGCCACTGGCATAACTATCAACATAAACACATTCATCGCAATACTGTGAGCGGTCAGAGCCGCGACACCAATTCGGCCAATCAGCAAAACAAATAATGTCCACGCTAATATCTGCATTTGAAATTGAAAGCCCACCGGCAGACCAAAGCGCAGCAGGCGCCGAAACAATGTCCAGTTTAAGTGCCAGCCACCTAGAGTGCTATAAGCCTGCCTGTAGCGTGGAGCAAAAAACACCCACAGTTGAATTAGAGTACCGGTCAACAGAGCAATAAACGTAGCCCATGCCGCACCCTCCACCCCCATTCGCGGCATTCCCCAGCGACCAAAAATCAAGCCATAATCTAGGGCACAGTTCACTAGTGTGATCAGTAAATTACTCCACATCACCACGGAGGTGCGACCAATGCCTGAGAAGAACCCAGACACTGAAGCGGAAATAATCGCAATGGGAATAGTCAAAATTAATATCCGAGCATAATTGGCCTCCATAACCTGCAATATAGGGTCGTGACCTATCAGCTCAAACAATGGGATTATATAAAGATAAACAGGCACCACCGCCAGTAGAGATAGACCGGTGGTGTAAAACCCCTGCCAAACCATAGGGCCGATTTGAGCATCTTCGCGGGCGCCATAATACTGGGCGACAAATACCCCCACATAGCCCGCCAAACCAATAAACACCGCTGTCAGGGTCATGGTCACCAGGGTTGCTGGCACCGTTGCCGCGAGAGCATTGGGATCAAACCAAGAGAGAAACATTCGGTCAATAAAGCTTTGTACGCTACCAGCGCTTGTGGTGATAACCAGGGGAATCGCCAAGACTAGAACTTCTTTGTAACCGCTGGGGCTATGCCAGCGGCGTTTTACTGCGTGAAACATATTTCCTCGATTGTGGCGTCGCGGAAAAACCGCAGACGAAGTGGACCTATGGTGACAACAAATATAGCTATGGCGGGCTGTGGGACGAACGAAGTGACTTCAGAGATCTGCCAGATGGTAGCTTGAAATATTATCGAATTTGAAACCTGCTACAGACAAGCATAGAACGCTTTATCGGCAAAAACCCCCCCCACCTAAAAAATATTTATTTTATCGGCGAGGGTAGTTTATATTTTGGCTATTACTTCTGATTCGCGGGGCTAGAGAAAACTGCGATGTGGCTTAGTACCAATTTGAGGTCGTGGGCAATAAGATATAAACAGGGAATCAAAATCAGCGTGATCCCGGTGGCAGTTAAGATACCAAAACTTAGCGACAGCGCCATAGGGATAACAAATTGTGCCTGCATACTGGTTTCAAATAGCATCGGCAGCAACCCGACAAAAGTAGTCAGAGTAGTCAGCAGGATCGCTCTAAAGCGGCGTTTGCCGGCGGCCAGCAGCGCATCTTCGTCACTGTCTTCAGACTCCCGCGCGCGGTTGGCGAATTCCACCAGTATCAAACTGTCATTTACCACCACCCCAGAGAGCGCAATCAAACCGGCAATGGAGAGGGAGCTGATCGCCATATCGAAGAGAATATGGCCGATAACCGCACCGACAAAACCAAAGGGAATCACCGACATAATAATCAACGGCTGTACGTAGGAGCGCAGCGGCACCGCCAGCAGGCCATAGATCAAAAATAGTGAGGCGACACCGGCAATCATCAGTCGGCCGATTAGCTCCGACTCTTCCTGACTTGCCCCCGAGACACCAAATTCAACACTGGGATAATCGCGCAGTAACTGGGGAATAAAATTATCCCGAATATCACTGATAACAGAACTACTTTGCACCTTGGAGGCATCCGCATCCGCGGTGATGGTTACCGCACGCTTGCGCTCAATCCGAGAAATTTTTGCCAGACCCAGGCCCAGGCGAATATCTGCCACCTCACTGATTGCAATGGCCTGACCACTGGCGGTGCGAATATGCATATCTTCCAGAGTCGCAATCGAACTGCGCTCTTCCAGCGGATAGCGCACCATGACTTTTAAAGTGTGAGGTCCGCGCTGCAGTCGCTGCACTTCCTCCCCATAAAATGCCTGACGCACTTGGCTTGCAACGTCCGCCATAGAAATGCCGAGCTGGCTGGCATAGGGCTTTAAGCTGATCAGAATTTCACGACCACCTACGCCCTGTGAGTTGTAGATATCAAATACGCCATCGTACTCACCAAGCTTATTTTGCAGTGCCACTCCGGCCAGGGATAACTGCTCTGGATCCGGCCCGTAGAGGGACATATTGATTTTCGCTCCACCCCCGGCACTGGTGCTGGAATAATAATCCTGCTTGCGCACATTGGGCAGATTTCCCACCTCTTTGCGCCACAACTTCTCCACATCAATAGCGCTCAGCGGCCGATTTTCTGCTGGGGTTAACTCCACTCGAAAGTTGCCCGACACATCGGTTTCAGTCCAGAAAAAGGTGTGAGCCAAAAAGCTCTCGGCACCAGGATTGGCCTCAAGAAAATCCTCTTCGACTTGGTAGATAGCTTTTTCCGCAGCCAACAGCGCCTCATTAAAACTCTCGGTTGAGCTGCCATCCTGCATGGTGATAATCGCATGAATATCGTCCCCGGGAACATCTGGGAAAAATTCAAATCGAGCAATACCGCCACTTAATGTAGAAATGGAAATCATCAGCACACCAATAAATGCCGACAGAGTGACATAGCGATTTGTCATGCATTTTTTCAAAAAGGGCTGATAGCGATATTCAATAAAACGGCTCAACCCGGCACTAATAGCCTGCTGCCAGCGCTCAATTGTGGCATTGACAATATTCCCTGCAACCTTTGGGCCACCAAATTTAAGCCCCACCAAATGTGCGGGCAAAATAAGCTTTGACTCAACCAGCGAAAACAGCAGACACAAAATCACCACCACAGACAGCGCTTCATACATAGCAGCCGTAGTGCCGCCAACAAATAACAGCGGGGCAAAGGCTGCCACTGTGGTCAAAACACCAATAGTCGAGGGTATTGCCACACGCTTGGCACCGGCCACAACGGTCGCCACGGGGGCGACATAGAGCAGATTGGGATCACTGCTCTGAGAGAGCACCTTGTCGGCCTCATCCTTGACCTCGGTGAAAACGCTTTCACCAATAACAATGGCATCGTCCACCACAATACCCAGCACTAAAATAAAGGCAAAGAGGCTTAGGACATTGATATTCACCGGAAATGGATTGACTGGCATTAACCAGATAGCGCCGAGAAAACTCACCGGAATCCCCACTACAACCCAGGCAGCGACTCGCAAATTAAGGAACAGCCCCAACACCACTGCCACCAAAATCGCACCCGCAGCAAGGTTGCTCAACATCATATCGAGGCGACCTAACAGATGGAAAGAATCATCATTGAAGGTGGCAATGCTCAGCCCCTCTGGCAGCAGTTGCCGTTTCTCCGCAACATACTGCTGAACTGCCTTGCTGACACTAATCAGATCTTGATCCGCAAGGGAAAACACCCCCACTGAAAAGGCATTTTGTCGATCGAAGCGCAGCAGACTTGGGGCCTCGGTAAAAGCATCTTTAATCGTTGCCACATCCGAGAGCAAAAGCTGACTGCCGTCATCGCGGCTGCGCAAAACAATATTGGCGAATTCTTCGCCACTGTAAGACTTACCCTGAGTTCTCAGCAGCACATTGCCATCGCTCGCCTGAATCATGCCTGCGGGCAAATCCACCGAAGAGTTACGCAACACCTGAGCCACTTCAGCAAGGGTCAGGTTGAGCTCCCGCAGACGAGTCTCTTTGACTTCAATGGAGATTTCGTAATCATCGCCGCCCCAGAGAATCGCCCGCTTAACCTCAGGCAGAGCCTGAATTTCGTCAAATACCTGCTGACCCATCTCTTTGCGCGTGCGCTGGTCCATCTGACCGGAGACCGCTAACCCAAGTGCCCAAGCATAATTATCAACTCGCTTAATCGTCGGCTTTTCCAGATCCTCCGGCAGATTGACAATACTGTCGATGCGGTTTTCAACCAAGGCCATCAGTTCGTTTATATTTTCGCCGGATTCAACATCGAGAACGATATAGGCGCGATCGCGATTAGCCACTGAGCGGACTTCCTCAATACCTTTTAATCCCTGCAGTGCCGCTTCCATCGGCAGTAAAACTGCTTTTTCGACTTCAACCGGTGCCGCACCGGGATAGGGTGCAATAATCTCAATGGCATCAGTTTCGGCTCGCGGAAACATCTCCTTACTGAGATCTGTGGAACTCAGAATACCGGCACAGAGCAGAAACAACATCAGCAAATTGGCGGCCACAGGGTTGCGAGTAAACCAGGCCATCAGGCCACGATTATTGTGCATCAGATCTGGATTATTTTGCATTAATTAGTGCTTCCTACAGGTTTGATCAACATGCCTTCAATCGCTGCACCCATCGCACTGACAATAATTTCAGCGCCATCCTCAAGCCCACTGTCGATGTAGTAGAACTGATCATCACCGTGGGAGGTTTTAACGGGGGTGATACGCAGACGCTGGTCGCTGTCCACCAAAGCTACTCGACGGCCTTCCATCAGGGCATGACGGGGAACCGCATAAACATTATCAATGCGTTTGCCGACAATCTCAGCGCGCACAAAAGTGCCCATTAGCAGGGGCCAACTAGCGCCTACCGAGTCGTTGTTAAGGGCATAGGGATCATCGATCTGAGCAACCAAATACTGAGAGCGATTGAGCTGGTCAACAACGCCCTCGGAGCGCACCACTCTGGCCTTCCACTGTCTCGGTTTGGCCGCCACAGTGGCCTTCAGGGTAACTGCTGGCAACTGAATAGCCTTGGTGTGGGTATCAAGATCAATACGGGCAAGATCTTTTTCAGTAAGTGGCAAGCGCACCTCCGCAGAGTCGATAGCGAAAATCTCACCCAGTGCTGTACCAACGGTAACGTATTGTCCAATGTCCACAGTTTTAGCCGCCACCATTCCCAGATAAGGCGCACGGATGGTGGTGCGGGCGAGCTTTAGCTTAGCCTGTTTCACTTCCGCTTCAGCCTGCAACACATTGGCTCGCGCCTCGGCCAAATAGGGCTCTCGCAGTGCCAGCAGAGGTGCTTCATCTGTTGGGCGGCCTGTCATAGCCCATTCTTTTTGAGCCTGAGTTCCCCGAGCCAACTCAAAGGTCGCCTGTGCATTCATACTGATCAAGCGCGCTTCTGCACGCTGCAGCGCAACTTCATAATCGGTGGGATCCAATTGCAGCAGGATATCCCCTGCCGCAAAAGTTCCGCCCACAACAAACTCTGGCGACAGGCTCAATACCGCACCAGACACCTCTGAAATCATCTTCGTTTTTGTTCGCGGCAATACAGTACCCTGAGACTCCACCAGCAAATCTGCACTCTGAGAAAAAAGTATTAGGGTTTTTACCGCCACCGCGGTATCTGGAGCCTCAAGCTTTAGAGGCGCTGGACGAAGAATTGTAATGGTAATCGAGATAACGGCGGCAACCGCGATCAAGGCTATCGGCAAAAGAACTTTTTTCAACGTTGTCATCCTAGAGAAATTTACATCCGAGGGCATTTTATGGCTCTCACTTGTTTCGATCGGTCGCATTATATACGCAAGATTCATCTCTATGGAGTCACAGAATACTCAGGGGCTCTATATAAAGGTTAAATAGTGGCTTCAGATTTAATCCAGTTGCCTTAAATGGGCGTAATAAGGAGACCAAAGATGATAAGGTAGGAGCCATTTTAGTGGGCATGTTAAAGACAGAGTCTAAAAATCTAGCAAATCCTAGAATCAATGGTGATCGCGTGGCTGTTTTAAAATCGACAGAAAAACGGTCTGACCAGTGGAGTCAGCTGCTTATCTCTGTGGGCGAGACTCACGACAGACAGGCCTTTGCCAAGTTATTTCAGCATTTTGGCCCGCTGCTCAAAGGCTTTGCACACGCCAGTCGCAACGAAGGATGGTTCCCCGGTCTAGGTGATGATCTGGTGCAGGAAGTCATGATCAAGGTGTGGAACAAAGCCGCCGGCTACAATGCCGAGAAAGCGTCTGCAACGACCTGGATCTATACCGTGGCACGTAACTGTCGCATCGATATGCTGCGCCGCAAAAGCAATACCCAACATCTTCCTTTAGAAAATGAAGATTTCTGGCATGAGCCGGATGAAGAGACACCGATCTCACTGCTGCAGCAAAAACGCAGCGAAGACAAGGTACAGAGCTCCCTCGCTCAGTTGCCGAAAGAGCAAGATGAAATTCTGCGCAAGGTCTACCTTGAAGGTAAATCCCACGCCGAAGCGTCTGCCGAACTGGGGTTACCGCTGGGCACTGTTAAATCACGTGTGCGTCTGGCGTTACAAAAAATGCAAGTAATCGTGTCCACAGAGGCGCAAGAATGAACAACACAAGCCAATTTCATCCCGACGACACTATGCTCTTAGAGTTTTCGGCGGGAACACTAGCCACAGCACCTTCAATCTGTGTCTCAGCACATCTGCACTTCTGCTCTAAGTGTCGCGCTCAGTTGCTGCGTCTCGATCAGGTGGGTTCGCAGCTTATGAGTGAAGCCGAGCCACTAGAATTAGAGGAAGGCACCTTTGATAAGGTTATGGCCAATCTCGATAGCAGTCAGCAGATTCCCGTCAAGGTGGACAGCCAGCAAAATAATTACCCCTTTAGTGTCACTAAGCTGTTGAAAAATAATCTTGTTTCACAGACCTGGAAGCGACTCTCCTCATCGGTTGATGTGGCACGCTTTGAGACTGGGCAGGAAGACTTTGAAGTGGCGCTGCACAAAATCTGTGCTGGCGGCAAGACGCCAAAGCACGACCATCATGGTTTGGAATACACGGTAGTTTTAAAGGGTAGTTTCTCTGACGAAAATGCCGTCTACCGCGAGGGCGACTTTTTGATTCGCCAGCCCGGTGATGTGCACCAGCCCATGGGTGCACAGAATGGCGAATGCATCTGTCTGTCAGCCCTGTCGGCGCCGATCAAGCTGACTAATCCTCTGGGCTTTTTAATGAAGCCCTGGTTGCGCATCAACCCGATGTAATCTCTGAACCTGAGTCGGTGTCCCCTACCGGCACAGGCTGATTCACCAACAATGCCTAGTTGGGATGCTCTAAAGGATTAGGTTCGCTGTCTGCAGTGATAATTCGAAAAATAGAGGCAGTATCCTTAGTAAAGTATGCATACTAGAAATGCAGCCTTAAGACCTGCGATATCCGCAACACCTCCCGCGATCAGGGTAATAATGGCACCTCCACAGATAGACATACACAGACGTGCGGAAATTTTTGGTGCAGAAGCATCATGGCCGCGCAGCGTGGTGCTGAAATAAGCGGGAAATGAACGGACCTGAAAAAACCTATTGAAATCAACGCAATTGCAGATAGAGGCCCGCTAAAGTTAATCGCGCTAGCCGCTAGAATAATCGCCATTGCGGAGGCTAGCATCAATATTTTCGCAGCACTGAACCACTTTAAAGCCGCCACTCCGGCAAAGCGCCCGAGCATTGCCAGCCCCCAACAAATGGCAACAAGAGCAGAGGCATCGATAGCCAGCACATCCTCCCTGCGCATGTAATTGATCATTAGGCTGCCTATGGTTACTTCGGCGCCTGCATAGACAAAAATAGCACCCATACCAAGATGAACCTGCGGCTTTCTCAAAAGCGTTAGATAAGAGCTAATCCCGGTTTGATCCGCTGACTGGCTTTTTGGTGACAGCTTTAGATTCGGCTGGGGTAGAGCCCTGATAAGAAGAGATAAGATACCAAGCAGAGCGCCGAGTAACAGCGCAAAAGATATCATAGCTTGGGCGCTATCCTGGTGGTACTTCGCCTGTTCTTGCAATGACAATCAGTTTATTTGGTCCGCTGATAAAGTATCTAGCCTCAGTATCGAAATTGACGCGATAACCGGCGCTATGGTGGTACCGAGAGAATTAAACGCCTGCGCAAACATCAGCCTTCGCGGAGCTGTCAATGGATCCCCAAGGGCAGGGGTCATAGGGTTGGCTGTGACCTGAAGCACAGCAATGCCACTGGCAGTGATAAATATACCGCCTAGAAAAGCGGGATAGAGCTGCAGCATAATCGAGGGGGCCAGTAAAGAAATACCCAAAGCTATGCATGCCAAACCAATAAAAAGACTCTGCCTGTAGCCATAATGCTGAATAAATTTACCCGCTGGGATAGGGATAAAAAGGTAGGCGAGGAAAAAACTGAATTGGATTAACAGTGCTGATGTATAAGACAAATCGAACATCGACTTTATTCGTGGGATCACCATATCTACTGAGGTAGAGGTGAAGCCCTAGTAAAAGAAGATTCCAGGGAGCAAAATCCAAATTAACCCAGTATTGCCTAATCGGGATATATAGCGTTGAATATCTGTCATCATCTTTTTTTAAATTCTCTCGTCGTTAGGGCAAAGAACAATGACGTCCATTATCTTGAAGGCGGGATCCCTGCGTAAAAACGTTTAAATATTGTATTGGCCATCCACCCTGGTTACCGTTAACTGCTTTTAAATAGCAAGTTCGACATTTATTCACGGGCTTTTGTCACCCCGACCCCTTGCCCATCCGCCGACATGACCGTTCTGACTATCTTGACCGGCAGAGTCTCTAATCGGGATTATATCTGTTAGCTGCGCCGCCCTATATAAGGTATAAAAGAGCTTACTGAGAACAACAAATACACCCTCCTTAAGAGACCCGATATGAGTACCCACCAGCCTGCCGCTACGCAGCTTATTTTTCGCCTGTTTAAGTACACCGTCTATGCATTGCTAACCTACAATATTTATCTTTTCTTTCAAGAGGAGTGGCTGGCTACCGAGCAGACTTTCAGTCAGGGCATTACCTTCTCTGATCTAATTTCCGGTTTCGCCGCGACTATAGATACCGCAGCTTGGGTTGTACTGCTGCTTCTATTTGAGCTGGAGACCTCGGTTATTGATGATCAGGTGTTGCGACAGGCGCGTGTTAAATATAGTTTTATGGCTCTTCGCGTCTTTGCCTACGGTTTTATTCTCTACGCCTTTTACGGCTACTTCGACAAAATGCTGTTGACCTACGATATCAGTTCCTTTGCTCTCGAACCTATGGTCGACAATCTCTGTGCTCTGCTGGGGCAGGGTTATGCCAGCATTATTACCATTGATGAATATCCCCTGTTGGATATTCAGAGTTGTGTGGCACTGAATGGTCAAGAGCTCTATCGGCTCAATGATCAGCAAGTGATCGGCACACTACAGGACTGGCAGGCGGTGCAATGGTTGGCTTGGGTTGATGTGATCAACTCGATTACCTGGATCGGTGTTGTGGTGATTTTGGAAGTGGATGTGTGGCTGCAGTTGCGCGGGCGCTTCGAGGGTAGAGTGATTACTCTGAGTAACCTGATCAAAGGGATTTTCTATAGCGTCTTATTCGCAGCAGCTGCTTACTGGGGTGTTCTGGGTGACTTCTTGGATTTTTGGGATGCGTTTATGTGGCTGGTAGCCTTTGTCTTTATTGAGATGAATCTATTTCGCTGGCAGGCTGAAACCAAGTCCGAGTAAAGTTTACTGAATAGAGATTAGTGGCTCTCGTTATTAAGAGCCACTAAGATTTCTTATTAAATAATCTAGCCACCTACATGGGCAGTATGGCCAGAGTTAGCTTAGATAAGCAGGTTAACTTGCCGCGATCATCTTCCAAGCGAATCTCCCAGATATGTGAGCGACGACCCAAATGAATCGGTCGCGCAGTGCCAGTGACCAACCCACTTGAGACCGGGCGCAGATGACTGGCGCTGACTTCTTGGCCGAGACATTTGGTGGTTCTGAAATCAATCACATGGGCACCGGCAATACTGCCGAGGGTCTCTGCGAGCACAACATTGGCACCACCGTGCACCACACCATAGGGCTGAAAAGTCCGCGCATCTGCGGGCATGGTACCCCTCAAAAAATCATCACCCACTTCGGTGATTTTAATGCCGAGATGTTCAACAATGGTGCCGCTGTTCATCTCACCATTCATCATTTCAAGTTTGGGGCGGTTGTGCCAAATGCTGCTCATAGATATTCCTTACGCTCTCAGACGCTTATATTTAACTCTAGTCGGTTGTGAGTCTGTGCCTTTTCGGCGAATAAAGTCTTCATGGTACTCACTGTAACCACCGGCAAAGAATTCCATTTCGCTGTCGCCCTCATAGGCCAGAATATGTGTGGCAATACGGTCTAGGAACCAGCGATCGTGAGAGATAACCATGACACAGCCGGGGAACGATAGGATCGCTTCTTCCAAGGCGCGCAGAGTTTCAATATCTAAATCGTTGGATGGCTCATCGAGGAGCAGTACATTGGCACCCTGCTTTAAGGTGTTGGCCAAGTGCAGACGACCGCGCTCACCACCGGAGAGTTCACCAACGCGTTTTTGCTGGTCGGAGCCGCGGAAGTTAAAGCGTCCGGCATAGGCTCTAGAGGAAACCTCATAGCTGCCAATGGTGATCATATCGTGACCGCCGGAAATAGCATCCCAGACATTGTGATTATCATCTAGGGAATCACGGCTCTGCTCAACATAGGCCACCTTGACCGATTCACCGAGGCTAACAGTACCGCTATCCGGCGTTTCAGTGCCGGCAATCATTCTAAATAGAGTAGATTTACCGGCGCCATTACCACCAATAATACCCACTACTGAACCTTTCGGAATAGCCACTGAGAAGTCATCGATCAGCACCTGATCGCCAAAGCCCTTACAGACATTGTTTAGCTCAATAACCTTGTCACCGAGACGCTCCCCCGGGGCGATATAGATTTCATTGGTCTCATTGCGAGCTTGGAACTCCTGAGAGTTCAACTCGTCGAAGCGAGCCAGTCGCGCCTTGCTTTTGGCCTGACGGCCCTTGGTATTCTGACGCACCCATTCCAGCTCTTGCTTGAGTGCCTTCTGCCTGGTGGCCTCTTGCTTAGATTCGGTTTTCAGACGGCGGACTTTGCCATCCAGCCAAGCGGAGTAGTTACCTTCATAGGGAATGCCGTGACCGCGGTCAAGCTCGAGAATCCAACCGGCGACATTGTCGAGGAAGTAGCGGTCGTGGGTTACAGCAACCACAGTGCCGGCAAATTCTTCAAGAAACTTTTCCAGCCAGAAGACAGATTCCGCATCTAGGTGGTTGGTTGGCTCATCGAGGAGCAGCATATCGGGCTTTGACAGCAACAGACGGCAGAGCGCAACACGGCGTCGTTCACCACCAGAGAGAGACGTCACATCAGCATCCCAGGGCGGCAGACGCAGAGCATCCGCGGCAACATCCAAGGCGTGATCGAGATTGTGTGCATCCCAGGCCTCAATAATTTCTTCCAGTTCCCCCTGACGTTTTGCCAGCGCATCGAAATCCGCGTCGGGGCTGGCATAATCAGCATAGACCTGATCCAGTTCCTTGAGTGCATCCACAGCTTCCCGAACACCATCCTCAACATTGCCACGCACATCTTTGTCCGGATCCAAATGAGGTTCCTGAGCCAGATAGCCAACCTTGAGCCCAGGCATAGGTCGCGCTTCGCCTTGGAATTCTGTATCCAGGCCAGCCATGATTTTCAGCAGCGTAGACTTACCGGAACCATTGAGGCCGAGCACACCAATTTTGGCGCCAGGGAAAAACGAGAGTGAGATATCTTTGAGGATCTCGCGCTTCGGGGGAACAATTTTGCTCACCCGGTTCATTGTAAAAACGTATTGTGCCAACGTAAATTGCCTTATATTACTGGGTCTGCAGACCCGTTAGAAAGTATAGGATAACTTTGATATAACCTATCTATGAAATCAACTATGCGGTTGAGCGGGATTATACAGTTTGATGTTTGACTGAGATACTCGTATCTCTGAACTTGTATAAATACCTCCACAACAATTAAATAAAAGCTGGCAAAAGTGTCCATCAAAACCGCCTCGCGTGTTGTCCGTCAGGAACCCAATGCCAGCCCTAAGACTAGGACTGCCGTCGAAGCTACGATGAAAGCGATCAAATATCGACCCAGTGTGGCACCGCGGGCGACTGTAGGCTCGCGCTCTTACGTGCTAGCTCTAATATTTGGTAATCCCAATACAAGCTATATTGTCTAACTGCTTCGAGGGGCTTTGGAGCAGGCTCGTAAAGATTGCTATCACCTTCTAGTGAAACCGGTTAATCTCGCCTCAGCCAACCTAGCCGAGGACATTACCAATCTCTTAGTTCAGTCCAATTTAGACGGTATGATTCTTCCACCCCCGCTCTGCGATGACCCGGCAATTTTGCAGGCGCTGGTATCATCAGGGAAACCCTTCGCTCGAATTTCCCCTAGTATCTCCACGGACATTGGGCTTCCTGTTGAAATTAGCGATTATGAAGCAGCTAAGCAGATGACCATGAAACTGATCCAATTGGGTCATACATCTATTGGCTTTGTCACTGGCCGCCAAGGTACTGAAACAACCCGCCGCTGGCTGGATGGATTTTTATCGGCGATGAAAGATGCCAATTTAACAGTACCGGATAACTTTATTTTAGAGGGCACCTACGAGTATCGCTCTGGGTTAGATGCAGGGGAATCGCTGCTAAAGTTGGCACAGCGTCCAACAGCTATTTTTGCCAGCCATGATGAGATGGCCGCAGGATTAATTGCTGCTGCTCATAAGTCGGGGCTTTCTGTTCCGGAAGAACTTTCAACTGCAGGATTTGACGACAGTGTTATTGCGACAGTTGTCTGGCCTCAACTAACAACCGTTCGTCAGCCAATTAAAGAGATGGCCGCTGCAGCCGTCGATATGGTAACTAAACAATGTCGTGGACAAACAAAAGATGAAGCCACTGCGCGAAAACTGCCTATTGACCTTATTATGCGAGAATCAACCGCGCTCAAATCCTAGCTAGATCTTGCGCCACAATGCTCAGAGCGAAAAGGCTCTTCTATCACCCCAATCACCCTAAATTTCATCTCAGTCACTCGACCCTTGGTATCCCAACCACGCTATCACGGTCATCCCGACCACCCTGCCACTGTCATCCCGAATGAGCGAAGCGACGAGGGATCTCAAAATCTCTAACATAGCCTCTCGATAACAGAATCAAGCGATCTATCCAACCTCGCCTAAAAAGACAGCCGAAGGAGGATCACAAAGACGCCAGAAAAGCTTTTTTATTCTCCAGCTTTCAATCCCTTTTGCGCATAGATGCAATGGAGCGAATCCAATAATTTAGCCCCGAATTTAAAACCACCAGAGGCTCAGAGGCGGCCTCGGCCTGTTGACGGGTTTGATACCGCCCATAGACCAGAACAAAAAACCGGCGCTCTGCGGTGACTATATCGCGAATCCGCAGTTCCCCCCCTGGCAGTATCATATTATCCGCCGCCCGCTCTGCCAGCGCCTGACTGAGATAGGCACCGAGCTGCACAGTGTAGCCATTGGCGCTGATATCAAATTTTGGAAATCTTGTGTCAGGTGCTTTTTTACTAGGTACTTTTTTACTGGGTACTTTTTTACTAGGTGCTTTATTGCTATGTACTTTATTTACTGAAGCCTTCGGATTGACACCCTCCTCCACAGCCGTCGTAATTTCAAAGCTATCTACCTCGAGTGCCTCAGTCTCAAGCGCAACTTCAACCTGAGCCGCTGGCTCAACAACCACCAGTCCATCCTTGAGTAATTTCTCGGAACAGTTCCAATTATCCCTCAGTGCCACTTCCCCCTCACAGTGCCAGCCAACATATTCCCCATCTGGACCCGGTGATTGACGGGAAAACTCCGAAGACTTAAGCCCTGAACAGGCACTCAATATAAAGAGCGTCGACACCAGAAGTGGACGCAGGATAAAAATCGACAGGGCATTTTTTAACATAGAATTTATCGTTTTAATTATTATTCGGACTTTCAATCTCTCGTCCCAAAATTAGAGCTGCAGAGAGACCCTTTTAAATCCCCATGCGCGCAAGTACATCCAGTATTTGTCGCAGAGTAAAAGCTAACTTTGGGTGTTGAGCCTCATATTCAAGACTCTTTCTCTCTAGGGTGTCGCGCAAACCCTGTTCAGTGACAGTCTCAGCTTGAGGCTGCTGAACATCTTCAAGCTGCAATATACCGACCACCATCTTACCCAATAAATCTCTGTCAGCTGCGCTAATCTGTGATGATTTAACGAGCTGTGACTGCAGCTCCTGCAATCGAATTTTTAATTCGCTCTGCTCATTACGCTGTTCACTAGTGCTCATATGTTACTCCATTTATCCAGACAACTCCTGCTGTCTGACAACATCTATGGGACTGTTCCTAAAGTATAGACCCCATAGAAAACTCTGTGACGCATCACTTTAGTGCGCACATCCAATGCATGGCACAGTAATTGCTTTATTCTGTGCAAGACGACTTTTTAAGCGCTTGTTTACATAAAAAAAGCACATACATAGTGCACCACACAACTGTCTATTCATTTAGCGCACTATATTGGTGCACTACTAAAGAGGAAAATCCATGTTACTCCGATATCGCCAACTCGCAGCAGTTGCTTTTGCACTTCTGGCAGCCACATTTTCAACCCAGGTATTTGCCGATGAATTGAATGCCGCAAACACGTCATGGATTTTGACCTCCACAGCATTGGTGCTGTTTATGACCATTCCCGGTCTGTCTCTGTTTTACGGCGGTCTGGTACGTTCAAAGAATGTTCTCTCAGTATTGATGCAATGCTTTGCTATTACCTGCCTGGCATCAATCATCTGGTTTGCCTTTGGCTACAGCTTGGCATTTGGCGACGGTGGAGACAATAATGCTTGGATCGGCAACTTGGACAACCTGCTGATGGGCAATATCACCGAAGGCTCAATGGCTGGCGATATTCCCGAGTCAGTTTTTGCACTGTTTCAAATGACCTTTGCTGTGATCACTCCAGCACTGATCGTTGGTGCTTTCGCTGAGCGCATGCGCTTTAGCGCCATGTTGCTGTTTAGTGCCCTGTGGCTGATCGTAGTTTACTCTCCTGTTACTCACTGGGTATGGGGCGGTGGCTGGCTCGGCGAAATGGGTCTGTTGGATTTTGCCGGCGGTACCGTTGTGCATATCACTGCTGGTGTCGCCGCTCTGGTTGCTGCACTGGTACTGGGTAACCGCAAAGGCTTCCCTCAGCAGGCAATGCCTCCTCACAACCTGACCATGACCGTGACTGGCGCCGGTATGCTGTGGGTCGGTTGGTTCGGTTTTAATGGGGGTTCTGCCCTCGCCGCCAATGGCGATGCAGGTATGGCAATGCTTGTCACACATATCTCTGCAGCCGCTGGTTCACTGGCTTGGATGACGATGGAATGGGTTAAACATGGCAAGCCTTCAGTACTGGGTATTGTTACTGGTATGGTTGCGGGTCTCGGCACCATTACTCCGGCATCCGGTTTTGTTGGCCCCGGCGGCGCACTGGTGATTGGCCTCAGCGCAGGTATTATCTGCTACTACGCCACTCAGGCGATCAAGCAGCGCTGGAAAATCGATGACTCTCTGGATGTTTTCCCAGTTCACGGTGTCGGCGGTATCCTCGGCACACTGCTCGCCGGTGTCTTTGCTTCAGACGCCCTTGGCGTATTCAGCGGTCAGGGTTTCAACGAAGGTATGAACATGGCTTCTCAGGTACAGGTTCAAATAGTCGGAATCGTTGCCACTTTTGTTTACACCGGTATTGTGACATTTGTACTGTTAAAACTGGTTGATGCCATGTTAGGATTGCGCATCGATGAAGAAAACGAAACTATGGGTCTCGATCTCGCAGAGCATGATGAGAGGGGGTATGATCTATAACAATAAGAAAGGATAGGGGAAAAAAATAATAGTCCGAACGCACCGCTGATCCATAAAATGGATTAAAGAACTGGCGGGGGTGAACCAGAGGGGCATTAAGCCGCTGATATTTGTCAGCGGCTTTTTTATTGCTACGCTATTCTCAAAGCGACATAATCTCAGCAAAAACAGTCAGCCTCGCACTATGTGAAAGGCGCAAGGATAGAAGGGCGTATAGAGAGTATGAAAGTTCCGAAACGTATTCAGCCACTGATCGATGACGGTATTGTCGACGAGGTTATCCGCCCATTGATGAGTGGCAAAGAAGCGGCTGTCTATGTGGTGCGCTGCGGTTTGGAAATTCGCTGTGCCAAGGTCTATAAAGAAGCCAGTAAACGCAGCTTTAAACAGGCTGTGACCTACCAAGAAGGCCGCAAGGTACGCAATAGCCGCCGTCAGCGCGCGATGGAAAAGGGCTCTAGATTTGGCCGCAAACAGCAGGAAGAAACCTGGCAGAACGCCGAAGTGGATGCTCTCTACAAACTCGCCGCTGCGGATGTTCGCGTGCCTGTGCCCTACGGCTGCTTTGACGGGGTCTTGCTTATGGAGTTGGTCACCCTTGAAGACGGTCAGGTAGCGCCGCGTTTAAACGATATCAGCATGTCTGCGGAACAGGCTCTCGAAGACCACAATGTGGTGATGCAATATGTTCTGCGTATGCTCTGTGCCGGCTTAGTCCACGGGGATCTCTCTGAATTTAATGTACTGGTGGATGACTATGGCCCAGTGATTATCGACCTGCCCCAGGCAGTCGATGCCGCCGCCAACAATCATGCGGAACGCATGCTGGCGCGAGATGTGAACAATATGACTGAGTATTATGGGCAGTACGCACCGGAGTTGCTCGATACCAACTACGACAAAGAGATGTGGGCGCTGTTCGAAGAGGGCAAGCTAAGCCCCCAGAGCCAATTGACCGGATACTTTGCCGAAGAGACAGCTCTGGCCGATGTGGATACGGTGATCGATGAGATTAAAGCCGCGTTTGCTGAAGAGCAGGATCGCTTGGAACGTATTCGCGAGGCTGATGAATAAAAAAACCCTAGATCAAAAATCCCACTGATCGCTGGACACTAAATCCGCTAAATCTGTTCTCTTATCCCAGCCCTTTACCTGCAACTCAGGTTCATCGTAGAAATGCGAAACATAGCCGACACAGAGATAGGCCACAACCTCAATTCTATCGGGTATTTTGAGTAGACTTTTTAATTGCTGTTTATCCATAATCGATACCCAGCCAACCCCAATATTCTCTGCCCGCGCCGCCAACTGTAAGTTTTGCACTGCACAGACCGTACTATAAATATCCATCTCCGGCTGGTGAGTCTTGCCCAACACTACAGCACCGGCGCGCTCGCGATCACAGGTAATACAGATATTGATCGGTGCATCGACAATCCCGGCTAATTTCAGTCGCCGATAATCCTGCTGACGCTGGTCGGCAAACATCTCCGCCGCCTCGGCATTAGCTTGCTGATGCAGATCGTGAATCGACTGCTTGATCTGCTGATCGCGCAGCAGAATAAAATTCCACGGCTGAGAAAACCCCACTGAGGGCGCATGATGGGCAGCCTGCAAGATCCGCTCTAAGACATCATCGGCGATTGGGTCGGGCAAAAATTCACTGCGCACATCCCGTCGTCCATATAGAACCTTGTAAAAAGCATCGCGCTCTTGCTGGGTAATTTTTGTGTTCAAAACTTTTCCTTTAGAAACGGTTCCTTGATAAGCGACTCATTTAGAGCCCATCAATTGGCTTATTTGGATTCAACCCCAGGCTTTTTCGGGTCTGATCAAAGTAATCACAGAGTTGAGTTACACCCTGTAATATCCGCGGACTGTGGCGACCGATCAAATCCGGATTTATAGAGTACAAACTGTTCGATTTAACCGCACTGAGATCCGGCCAAATCAACCAATTATCCAACCATTCCGGTCGCTCATCCGCCATGCCGGTGGCAATAATAACATTCGGGTTACCCCGCACCACAGACTCAACATTGATCCGCAGTACCAGTGGCAAGGCATCGGCAAAAATATTATTGCCGCCACAGAGTTCAATGCTATCGGAGATAATATGAGTGCCATTTACCGTCATCATCGGCTCGTGCCAAAGCTCAATAAAGACATTCACTGGGGTTTTGTTACGGTTGTCCGCCAACAGAGTTTGGTAGCGGGTTAAATATTCTGTCGCAGCCTGTTCAGCCTCTGCCAAGGTGCCACTGAGGATACCAATTTTATTTAGGGATCGGGCGATATCCGGCAATCGTTTTGGCTCACTGACAAATACGCTCAACCCCAAAGCCTCAAGCCGCTCAGCTAGCTCCGGACCATTGCCAGAGTTCCACACCAACACCAGGTCCGGCTGCAGTGCCACCAAGGCCTCATAGTTAATGCTGTTGTAGGAGCCAATCACCGGAATATTTAAGGCCTCAGGAGGATAATCACTGTAACTCACCACCCCAATCAACCTATCCCCCGCACCCGCGGCAAACACAATCTCGGTGAGGTGGGGCGCTAAACTAACAATCCGGCTGGCCGGCTGATCCAGATAAACCGGGTTACCCAAATCATCATTGACCATCACCTCGGCGCGCAAACTGAGGCTAGTAAAACTGAGAACAAGTAACAGAGTTACTTTTAAACGGCTCATAAGGGTCTCCAGTTAGGGGATTTAATTCTATCTAAAACGGCCTGCTGTTGGCACAGTCGAGGCAAGCCAAAGCGCAGTGCCGCGCCATCCTTATCACCCCCCAGCAAACCCTCTCGGGCACTGCACAACAGCCTGACTAATATTCCAATTTCAGCCAGTTCTCGATAGAGACTCTCACAGCGCTGAGGATCGGCAAAGGCGGTAATAAAACAATCTGAGCGCTGCCAGTCAAATGTCGGAAACAGTTCGATCAACTGCCGGTGCCAAGCAATGGAATTCTCCTCCAGCCGCTGACATTGACCCTGTTGCCAGCTACGGTCTGCCAGAGCCTGCTGTCCGGCCCAGCGAGCAATATGATTGACCGCCCAGGGGGAGAGCTGTGGCTCAAGGCGCTGAATAAACTCGGCACCGGCAATGACAAAGCCCAGTCGAATCCCGGCAAGACCAAAGAACTTGCCCACCGAGCGCAAAATAATTAATGCCTCTGGGCAGGGCTTATTGACCAAAACAGTGCACAGAGACTGGTCCCCATAACTATCCATAAAGGCTTCATCCACCAACAGCTTGCCATTATTCGCCGCCAAAATAGCCAAGAGATACTGCAACTCTGAGAGTGCAAATAACTCAGTGCTGGGATTATTCGGATTAATCACCACACCATAACTAACGGTGTTGCTCTCCACCAAATGTGCCAGTTCGGAGTAACTGCTGTACCAATACAGCCTATGCCCGGCCAACTGCCAGCGATAACTGTGTTCCGCATAGCCCCACACAGGAACCGCCACCGCACCACTGGGCAATAGCTGAGGGATTTGCTCGATGGCAAATTGGGAACCTGCAATGGGTAGAATTTCACTGGGGCTACAGCCGTAATAATCTGCGGCTTGGGGGACTAGTCCATCTTCAGTATCCGGCAGAGAACGCCAAGCTTCCATTGGCGGCGCGGGCACTGGCCAGGGGTCTGGACTAATGCCTGTAGAGAGGTCAATCCAATGCTCAGGGGCTATGGAAAATTCCTTACTGGCTCTATGCAGAGCGCCACCATGGAAAGGGCTTGGGGATTTGATGCTCATGGTTAAAGCCATACCAATACAACCGGCAGAGCACTAAACCCGAGAGCCAACACTACCCAGAATACAGATGTGCGCTGCACCAGAATGATCGCCCGTTCAATATCCACAGCCTCGGCCAGCGGCCCCGCGCCAAAGACTGGTCGCTGATGTTCTTCACCACCATAGATCGCCGCACCGCCCATAGTAATATTTAGGGCGCCAGCACCGGCGGCCATCACATAGCCGGCATTGGGACTATGGGTTAGACCACCCTGTCGTCGGGCACAGTCCAAACCATGGGAAAAGTTGCCCATCAGCGCATAACTCAGAGCGGTTAAACGTGCCGGCAGCCAGTTTAAACCATCATCAATTCGCGCCGCCGCCCAGCCAAAGTGATGGTAGCGATCAGTCTTGTAGCCCCACATGGCATCCAATGTATTAGCCCCACGATAGAGCATCGCACCGGGAGCACCGAGTACTAAAAACCAAAATAGCGCGGCGAATATTGCATCACTGCCATTCTCCAGCACCGATTCACAGGTTGCCGAAGCCACCTGTTGCTCATTCAAATTGGCAGTGTCGCGACTGACCATCATGGCTATCTGTTCCCTAGCCCCCTGCAGATCACCGACAAGCAGAGGTTCAGCCACCCTGCGGCCGTGCTCGGCGAGGCTTTTTAAGCCCACCACAAAATAAACTACCAAACAGTTGATCACTATCAGAGCCAGCCCCGAGAGCTGCCCGACCAGCAGAGCAACCGCGCACACCGGGATCAGCACCATGAAGGCCCAGCAGATAAACCCAGGTAATTTCCCAGCAATTTCACTGTTAGGGTTGGCTATTTTTTCCAGCTTGGAAGCAACCTTGCCAAAGCCCACCAAGGGATGCCAGCGCCGGGGTTCCCCAACTAGATGGTCAATCAGCAAACCCAACAATATAGCTATGGCACTCACAGGCTAAGACCAGTGTAGATCCCCAAGCCTAGCAATAGGCCCAATTCGAGAAACTCCACCAGTGCACCGGCACAGTCGCCGTTAAAGCCACCTAACCTCTGGTAGCTAGCGCGCTTCCACAATAGATAAATCGCTACAGATACCGCCACCAACAGCAGCAAAATATCTAGCTGAGCAGCCAAGACAAGTGCCAGCGCTCCGACCACCGACAGCAGACTCATTAAAATACGCCGCCGGCAAAGCCCCTCAACCAGAGCCGAACCCAGACCGCTGGCACTGGCATAGTCAAGACGCCAGAAAATATACGGCATAGCGCTGCGAGCCAGCACTGGAATCAACCCAACAATCGGCCAGTGTGGCGAGTTGAGCAATAGCTCTAGGGCAGCCCATTTGAGCAGTAGCACCAGCACCAATACCACTACCGCTATAGGACCAGAGCGGGGGTCTTTAAGAATTTGAAAGGTTTTCTCGCGGTCGCCAAAACCGCCCACCCAGGCATCGGCACAGTCGGCAACACCGTCGAGATGCAGGCCGCCGGTAAGCAAAACCCAGAGGGTCAGTACCAGTGCCGCGGCCAATGCCGAAGATGAAATATCCACCAAAGCCCATCCAAACAGCCAAATCAAGAAGCCCAAGACCACCCCGACCAAGGGATACCAGGCCAGTGAGTTAGCGTAATCTTTACTCTCAAAAATGGTTTTTGTGGCCACCGGAAGACGGGTTAAAAACTGCATTGCACAGGCCAGAGCACGCCATTCTCGGAGAAGGAATTTCACTTAACCGCACTCCCAGTGTTGTGTGACACCAGCATCGGAAAATCCGCGTAATCACTGTGGTGAAATACCTTGATGCGACTGAAACAGGCAAAGGGCACTTCAAATTGATTCATTGCCGTAGCCGGCATTCCGAGAATTAAGGCGAGTAATATTCGTATAGTACCGCCATGTTGAACTACCAGCACATGCTGATTGCGATGCTCAGTTAGTAGCGTCTCCCAAGCACCTTTAAGGCGCTCGGCGACCTCGGCAAAGGGTTCGCCATTATGGGGTGTGGACTGATTGGGATCTTTAAAATAGCTGGCCACCAAATCGGGAGACTGCTTCCAGACATCCGCCATAAGTCGCCCTTCCCAATCACCAAAATGAATTTCACGCCAGTCAGCATTTTCGACCAATGGAATAGCCAAGCGCTGTGACTGCTCAGCGGCAAAACGCCGACAGCGCTGCAGCGGCGAGGTGATAATAGAATCCCAGCCGACCATATCCTCCACAGAGCTGCGCATCTGCTGCCAACCCTTTTCGGTCAGCGCAACATCACTGCCACTGCCTCGGAATATTTCGCCCCCCTGGCATTCGCCATGACGCAAAAAATCGATACAGGTAAATTCTGCTGGGGAAGGAGTTTTAGTCATATTCTATTTAGCTTTCGCTAACACCTGCTTCGGCAAAAGTTGCCATCTGTGAATGAAGTAACAGCGATGACTGAATCAGTGATAGTGCCACACCGGCACCACTGCCCTCACCTAGGCGCATCTCTAAATCGATCAGCGGCTGTGCCTGCATAGCATTTAAGACCAGAGCATGGGCCGATTCCGCGGAGCAGTGTGAAAACAGCAACCAGTCGGCAACGCTGGGGCAGATTCTGCAGGCCAGCAGCGCAGCGGCAGTGCTGATATAACCATCTACCAAACTCGGCACGCCGCGCTGAGCATGACCAATGTAGGCCCCCACCAGCGCCGCAATTTCAAAGCCGCCAAGACAGCGCAAAATATCTTCAGGACTATTATCCCCACTGGTATGCAGGTCTAAACCGCGCTGCACAGCCTCCCGTTTGCGCTGCAGGCCGGCATCATCAACACCAGTACCTCGACCGACAATATCATCCACATCGGTACCCAGCAGAGCGCAAAAAATCGCCGCCGCGGCGGTAGTATTGCCTATACCCATCTCGCCACCGACAAAACAATCCACCGGTTGATCAGCGCAGCTATCCCGCCCCGATTCAAGGGCAACTGTCATCTGCTCAAGGGTCATCGCCGGGCCCTGACAAAAGTTTGCCGTACCCCCAGCGATTTGAATATTCACCAGCTTGGGCATCTCAGCCAGTGCTTCGACTGTGCCCAGATTGATCACGGCAAAGTCGGCATCCTGCTGCTTTGCCAGCACCGTAATCGCCGCACCACCACCGACAAAGTTGTAAATCATCTGCCCTGTCACAGCCTGAGGAAATGCCGAAATACCCTCGGCCACGACACCGTGATCAGCGGCAAAGACTCGGATAACCGGATGTTCGAGTTTTGGCTTTGGGTCTTTTTGGAAGCCGGCAAAATCAATCGCTAACTG
>JAQXEN010000059.1 GCA_029250825.1 Porticoccaceae bacterium | reverse complement strand
TTTAAAAACATTGCCAAGATAGTCGGTGCTGGCCCATTAATGGTCATGGAAACCGAGGTGGTTGGATTACACAGATCAAAGCCATCATAGAGGGCTTTCATATCATCCAGCGTACAGATGGAGACACCGGCATTGCCCACCTTGCCATAAATATCCGGACGCTCATGAGGATCAAATCCGTAGAGGGTTACGGAATCAAACGCGGTAGAGAGACGCTTGGCATCGGCATGTTCCGACAGCGCCTTAAAGCGGCGGTTAGTTTTGAAGGCATCGCCCTCACCGGCAAACATGCGCGCCGGATCTTCGCCTTCACGTTTAAAGGGAAACACACCAGCAGTGTAGGGGAACTCTCCGGGCAAGTTTTCGCGCATCAGCCACTTTAGCAGTTCGCCGTGATCTTCAAAGCGCGGCAGTGACACGCGGGAGATTTTGTTGCCGGCCAGGGAAATAGTATTTAACTTGGTGACAATTTCTTTGCCATTGGGCAATACATCGACTTTGGTATCGCCGCTATAGGCCTCGACTACCGCAGGCCAGTTCTCCAAGAGATTGCTCGCCTTAACATCCATGGCTTGCTTGCGCTCGGCAATCAGGCTATCGATAGTCTCTGGTGCATCGCTGCCATTTTCTAACAACATAGTTTTAGCAGCCGCAAGCTGTTGCTGCTCACGAGCCAGATTGGCCTGCACTACAACCTGCTTGTGATAGTTGCGCACACCGGCGGCAATCTCAGCCAGATAGCGCTGACGGTCTGCTGGCACAACTACAGTTTTCTCCGATGGGGTGCGGCGATCGACTTTGGCCAGATGTTGCTCAAAGCTGCGTAAGCCACGCTGCTGTAACAGACTGACAAGTTCCTGATAGGCGGCGGTGACACCATCATCATTAAAGCGAGAGGCAATGGTACCAAACACTGGCATCTCGTCCGGCATCTGAGTCCAAGCTTCGCGGTTGCGCTGTACCTGTTTACACACGTCGCGGTAGGCGTCATCACTGCCCTTGCGATCAAATTTATTGATAATCGCCAGCTCGGCATAATCCAGCATGTCGATTTTTTCCAGCTGGCTCTGGGCGCCAAATTCTGGCGTCATCACATAGATCGGCACATCCACATAGGGCACGATGCCAGCATCGCCCTGACCAATACCCGGCGTCTCAACTACCACTAGATCGAAACCGCCGAGGCGCATGGCGCAGACAATATCTTTCAGCGCTGCAGGCACTTCGCCGGTGGCACCACGGGTGCCGATGGAACGCATATAGATAGAGGGGTGATAGATGGCATTCATGCGGATACGGTCGCCGAGCAGAGCACCGCCGGTTTTGCGCCGAGTGGGGTCAATGGCCAGTACGGCAATCTTGAGTTCATCGGCACTGTCCTGGCGGAAACGTCGAATCAACTCATCAGTTAGCGAGGACTTACCTGCGCCACCGGTACCGGTAATACCCAATACTGGAACGGTGGAGCTGAGAAACTGTGACTGCTCGCGCAGTGCATTTTGCTGCTCATCATTGAGTTCATCCCGCTCAATAGCGGTGATAAGGCGAGCTAGATTATTGCGTCCATTGTCACCAGAGAGTTCATCGGCGGCCACGGTCACATCACCGTAAGCACCCAGCGAACAGCGCTCAATCATATCGTCAATCATGCCAACCAGACCGAGGTTTTGGCCATCATAGGGGGAGTAGATGCGCTCGACACCATAGCTTTCAAGCTCTTTAATCTCTTCCGGCACAATCACACCGCCGCCACCGCCAAAGATTTTAATATGCTCAGCACCGGCCTCTTTAAGCAGGTCCACAGCATATTTAAAGTACTCAACATGACCGCCCTGATAGGAGCTGATAGCGATACCCTGAGCATCCTCCTGTAGTGCAGTCTGCACCACCTCGGCAACCGAGCGATTATGGGCAAGATGAATCACCTCAACACCGGCACCCTGAAGAATGCGACGCATGATATTGATCGCCGCATCGTGGCCGTCAAATAGGCTGGCAGCAGTGACAAACCGCAGGGGTATTCCCTTTTTCTGTGCTGGGGTCGAGGGCGCTGAAGGAGCATTGCTCGCGGAAACTGTAGAGCTGGTCATGTGATCTTCCATTTAGATTAACAATGGCGAGAGTTTAATTATCTTGCTTGTCGCATGCAAGTAAGTTTTTACACCACAGATAATCTAACTGACCTTTATCGAAAAAGTGAAGGGTACATTGAGCCGCTTTAAGGACGGCTTTTAGGCTGGCTTTTATGAAAGGTTTCAGGAAGCCGATAAATAAAGGGCACTTAAGAGGAGCGCCCTATTGAGGCATATCAGAGCCATAGCCAAAGTAATCGGCAATCGCCAAACCCGCTGCCACACTGGTAAAGGGATCGTGTTCCACCACTTTACCCGGGAACTGATTCTCGAGAATATCTTTAACCGCGGGGATCAGTGACGAACCACCGGTGCGCAACACCAAGTCGATATCATCCGCCTGTAGGCCGGCTCTATTGAGAATTAAGCTAATCGCCTGCTCGAGCTCGAAGAGCCGATCAGTAATCATCAGCTCAAACTCCCAGCGCTCCAACCGCACTTCGATATCGATCTCGGGAATATCCAATACTGCGGAATCAGCCACTGACAGCTCCGCTTTAAACGCTTTGATCGCCTCAAATACCTGATAACTGTAGTTCTGTTTGATCAGATCGTAGAGACGCTTAAATTTAATCGCCCCCTCATCCGTCTGCACCATTCGCTGCATTACCGAGGCGGTGTATTTATTTTGATTGAGCATATAGCTCACCGGCCAATTGATCAGCAGCTCTTCAAAATCAGCAAAGGGAAATAGTGTATCCACCTGGGAGCCATCGACCATACGCGACCAGCGCTCACCCTTGCCCAGCAGTGGAAACACCAGCTCGCGGAAAATAGTCTGATCGATCTTATCGCCACCCAGCGCAATACCGTGGGTCGCCTCCACAGAGAACTCTGTGCCCTTGCGGCGCAGAATACAGAAATCCAGAGTACCGCCACCGAAATCCACCGTCAGCATCAGCTGATCGCGACTGTGGGGATAGTTATACAGATAACTAATTGCCGCCGCAGTGGGTTCCGGACAAAAACTCTGTTCCAGGATACCGGCATGGCGATAGGATTCACTGAGACGCTGCAGTGCAACATTGTTGCGCCCCTGCTCCATGCCCTCGAAATTCACCGGATGCCCTATACAGGCCTGACTGCTTTGACCGACACTGCGATTTAAGGCTTTGCGAATACCCACCAAGATCGGCGTAACCAGTGCCACAAGGCGAAACGGCCGACTGAAAATCACAGTTTTGTCACTGGCGGTATTACCCAGCAGACGCTTGGTGCCACGGAATAGCCGTCCGGGGAGACTGGCGTCATTAAATGCCTGACCGTATACCTTGGTGGTCTCAGACTCACTGGCCGGGCCATCTGCGGTCCCGGCACTGGTGCGCGCCTCACCAATCACTTCAACGCTGAGTTCAACTTTGCGACCCTGGTTATCACTAATATAATCGTCAATCGCAGGCTGGCCGATGGTCGAGGCAAAATCTCGATCAATATAGTTTGCCGAGGGCATAATCGGGTTGAGTTCACTGAGCTGCACCAACCTTAACTGCTCGCCATCAAAAACTGCAGCAGCGCTGTTGCTGGTGCCAAAGTCGATACCGATGCCGGTTTTAAGTGGCCTGTCAGAGGTGTTTTTTTGCATGGCTGAAAATCACTGGTAATCAAAATAATGGCAGCATTTTAGACTAATTTTTTGGCTAGCTAAGCTAAAGTTTGATTAATTCAGTTAATAATCAAAAAAAGCCTGCGCTTCGCTGCACAGAGGCGAAAACCTGTAAACTTGAGCCAACTATTAATCGCCGATAATTCTCTATGTATCCACTCGACTATATTCAACCGGTCTTCCGCCCACCCAGTGAGGGCCGCTCGTTGATTTTGCAGGTGACCAATGGCTGCTCCTACAATAAATGCAGCTTTTGTGAAATGTACACTGACCAGCAAAAGCGCTTTAGCCCAAAACCCATCGAGAAGATCGAAGCGGAGCTGCGTGGACTTGTGGAGGCCGGCTATCCGGTTAAACGCGTGTTTTTAGCCGATGGCGATGCCATGACCCTGAGCACTCGGCGATTGGTGGATATTCTGCAGATGATCAACAAATACTATCCCGATGTGCAGCGTGTCTCCTCCTACTGCCTGCCGCGCAATCTAAAAAAGAAAAGCGTTGAAGAACTGGCTGATCTCCGTGATCTTGGCTTGAGCCTGATGTATGTGGGTTGTGAAAGCGGCGACAATGAGGTGTTGAGGCTGGTAAACAAAGGGGAGGATTACGACTCCTCTCTGGTGGCACTGCAGAAGATCAAACAGGCGGGTATGAAAAGCTCGGTAATGATTTTAAATGGTCTCGGCGGCCCCGAACTCAGTGAACAGCACGCGCTAAATTCCGCCAGACTGATGAATGCGGCGCAGCCAGACTATCTCTCCACTCTGGTGGTGGAATTTCCCGGCGGCAGCGAACGCTTTGAGGAGGCCTTTGAGGGGCGCTGGCGCAAGCTCGGTAAGCTGGAGCTGTTTCACGAGATGCAGACACTGCTGAGCAATCTGGAATTGGAGAAAACCATTTTTAGAAGTGATCACGCTTCAAATTATTTGGTTTTAAAAGGTGTACTCGGCAAAGACAAGCAGCAGTTGCTATCGATTGTCACCACCGCGATTAATCAGCCAGGCATTATCCCCCTGCGCGAGGAGTGGCAGCGCGGCCTTTAGTGATAGCAGCTGACATCCTCTGTGGAAAAAGCTCGATTTAGTGACTAGCTTTAATAGCACAGGGAGGTCACTACTTATGACTAAAAACACACGCAACATACTGATATTTGCCGCTAGCTGTATCTCGGTACCGATTGTTCTCAGCTTGATAATTATTGTTGTTCTCTCATAGATCCCATAGAGTGTTGTTACCCGCTTAAGGCTGACGCCAAAAGCTAATGCTAAAACAATAAAATCAAAGAGGGATATATATGAATTTTTTAGACAATCTATTAGATGGCCGTGAAGAGCAGTCCTACGCACTGTTGAGAATCATCACTGGGTTCTTATTTATCTGGCACGGCACCATGAAATTAGCAAACTATCCCATGGAATTTCCCTACCCCCTCAGCCCATTGATGTACTCCGCTGGCGCCATTGAGCTGGTCGGCGGTGTGTTGGTAATGATTGGACTGTTTACTCGACCTGCGGCGTTTATCTGCAGTGGCACAATGGCTGCGGCATACTGGATGGCCCATGGCATGAACAGTCTGTTTCCCATTATGAACAAAGGCGAATTAGCTGCGTTATTCTGCTTTGCCTTTTTGTATATTGCTGTACGCGGCGCAGGGATTTGGAGTCTGGATAAGCGATAAGCCTTTCAAAGGCTGGTTGATCTGGCCTTAGTGGAAGGATCTCCGTAAGTGCCGCTCTGTTATCATGGCAGAGCGGTTTTTTATTGTTATTCCATAGAGCCATCGCCCAAGTATTATTCCGGCAGCGCCCTTTCCCACTGCTATTCCATAGAGTCGTTTCGCGATTTTCATACCACAGAGTCCTTTCCCAATTATCATTCCACAGAGTCCTTTCCCAACTGTCATTCCACAGAGTCCTTTCCCAACTGTCATTCCACAGAGTCCTTTCCCAATTGTCATTCCACAGAGTCCTTTCCCAATTGTCATTCCACAGAGTCCTTTCCCAATT
>JAQXEN010000049.1 GCA_029250825.1 Porticoccaceae bacterium | reverse complement strand
ATCAGAATTGGTATTTCTGCTGCACTTGGTGTTCTGGTTACCTTCGCGTTGATCATTTTGATGTATAAATTGATCGATTCGGGCAACAAAGATTTGGATGAAAAAGAGTCGATTAAAATCGCCGACTTCCTCCATGTCGACAGACAGTTGACCGAAAATGCGAAACAGACCCAAGTTGAAAAGCCCGAAGATCCGGAGACTCCTCCACCGGATATTCCAGAAGACAATATAGAGTTTGAGGTTCCCGACAATGCGATCAGCATGGCAGCTCCGGCAACCAACGCCAATCTTAAAATTGGTGGCGCTGGCGGATTTGCACGTGACTCTGACTATATTCCTGTCTATGTACCCCAGCCACAGTATCCACGTCGTGCGCAAACTCGCGGCAAAGAAGGTTACGCAGTGATCGAAGTGATTATTACCACTACTGGTGGTACTCGCGATCCGATCATGGTCGAAGAATTCCCAGAGGGTTGGGGCTTTGGTCGCGCTGCACTGAAAGCTGCCGCGAAGCTCAAGTACAACCCCCGGGTTGTCGATGGCGTAGGCCAAGAAGTTCCTGGTGTGCTGTATAAATTTACTTTCCAGATGGCAAAATAAGGAGTCAATGATGTCTAGAAGCTCAAAATTTCTAGCTGTGTTCGGCGTTGCTTTTTTATTGCCGGTGTTCGTGGCGGTGGTTGCGCCAGGCGTGAGCCTTTCCAACGCGGCAATCGCTGCTGAGGAAAAGGCAGAGCCAAAGTACAAAAATGTTAAGACACGTAAACGCCAGTCTGTAGGCGCCAAGTGTTCCAAGGCTCTGGAGAAAGTACAGCCTGAGCTAGAGCTGGAGAACTGGGCCGGTTCCCTTGAGATGCTGAAAGGCATTGAGGCCAATGTAAAGACCTGTGCCAGTGACTATGAGCAGGTTCAGGTGTGGAAGTTTTCAGCCTATGTTTACTACTCCTTAGATGACTACAACAGCGCTATCCGCTCTTATAAGCAAGTCGTCGATGGCGCTGGTACGCCGCCTGAGTTGCGCTTGGACACGCGTTACACTCTAGCTCAGCTATTCACCGTGCAGGAAGACTACAAGAACGCCGCACTGCAGCTTGAAGCTTGGATGGCAGAGTCGTTGATTGTCGGTGCTGATGCTAAGATGCTGCTTGCTCAGATCTACTATCAGCTCGAGCGCAAAAACGATTCACTGCGTTTTGTAAACGAAGCGATTGCCGATGTTGAAGCCAAAGCGATCCTGCCGAAAGAAGGCTGGTGGGGTTTGCAGCGTGTGCTCTATTATGAAAAGAATGATTACAAAAAAGTAATCAGTATTCTCGAGAAGTTGGTTAAGCACTACCCAAAATGGACCTACTGGCGTCAACTGGGTGGCATGTACGGCGAGCGCGAGCGTGAGATGGATCGGTTGGTAGCGACAGAAGTCGTCTACTTAAATGGCCAGCTGGATAAAGAGAGTCAAGTTCTGAGCATGGCTTATATGTATCTCGGTGCTGAGGTTCCCTATCGTGCCGCAGTGATTATCGAGAAAGGCATGAAGGACGGAATTATTAAACGTTCCGCGAAGAATCTCGAAATCTTGGGTACAGCTTGGTACCAAGCCAAAGATCTTAACAATGCTGTAAAGGCACTGGAAAATGCTTCGAAGAAGTCTGATACCGGAAATCTTCAGGCGCGTCTGGCAGGTATTTATCTTGATTTGGGACGTGATGCTGCAGCCTTTAAAGCAGCTGCTCGTGCGGACAAGAAAGGTGATGTGAAGAAGCCTGACTCCAACTTTTTGGTAATGGGCAATGCACTGATCAACCTGAATTGCTATAAGGATGCGGTAGGCGCCTTTAAGAAGTCTTTGAAAGTTGCCAAAGACAAGAAGGGCAAGCGCTATCCAAGACAGTGGATAAAGTATGCAGAAGCTGAGGGCACTCGTTTACAGAAGTTGCGCGATGTAGGTGCTACTGTTCCCGGTTGTGCTAAAAACGGCTAGTTAGCCAGTACTGCTAAAGACTCAATAAAAAACCCCGGTACTGAAAAGTCCCGGGGTTTTTTATTGGCCGGGCCTTTCAAAGCCCCAGCCTAATCGCGTCGATCTCTTAGAGCTGAGAGAGGTCTCTCACAGCGCCCTTATCGGCACTGGTCGCCAGCTTGGCGTAGGCTTTGAGAGAGGCGGTAACTTTGCGTGGACGATCTTCTACAGGCTTCCATCCGAGCTTATCCTGCTCAGCTCTGCGCTCCGCCAACTCGGCATCGGAAACCAACACATCGATACTGCGATTGGGGATATCAATACGAATCGTATCCCCCTGACGTACCAGACCAATATTGCCACCAGCACCGGCTTCCGGAGAAACATGTCCGATAGAAAGCCCCGAGGTACCGCCGGAAAAGCGGCCATCAGTAATCAGAGCGCAAGCGGCACCGAGGTTTTTCGATTTAATATAAGTGGTTGGGTAGAGCATCTCTTGCATACCGGGTCCGCCACGGGGACCCTCGTAGCGAACGATAACTACATCGCCAGCCTTCACTTCATCATTGAGAATCTTCTCCACTGCCTCATCTTGGCTCTCGGTAATAAATGCCGGGCCTTCGAATACATGGATAGACTCATCCACTCCAGAGGTCTTAACTACACAGCCATCCGGTGAAAGATTGCCGGTCAGTACTGCAAGACCACCGTCGAGGCTAAAAGCGTGATCTATATCGCGGATACAGCCATTTGCACGATCCGCATCTAGGCTTGGCCAGCGAGTGCTCTGACTAAAGGCAGTCTGGGTTGGAATCCCAGCGGGGCCAGCCTTATAAAACGTTTTGACTTCCTCGCTGACATGGCCGCTCATAATATCCCACTTATCCAAGGCCTCTTGAAGAGTCGCTGAGTGCACCGTGGGCAGATCACTATGGATCAATCCAGCGCGATTGAGTTCGGCGATGATACCCATAATGCCGCCGGCACGATGGACATCTTCCACATGATATTCCGGTGTGCTGGGAGCCACTTTACAGAGTTGGGGCACCAGACGTGAGAGACGGTCGATATCGCCCAGATCAAAATCCACAAAACCCTCTTGAGCTGCGGCCATAAGATGGAGGATGGTATTGGTTGAGCCGCCCATGCAAATATCCAGAGTCATGGCGTTTTCAAAGGCTTTGAAGTTGGCAATTGAACGGGGCAGCACCGAGTAATCATCGTTGTCATAATGGGCGCGGGCCAGCTTAACGATGGTGCGGCCTGCTTCTTCAAACAGCTCTTTGCGATCAGCGTGAGTCGCCAGCACTGTGCCGTTACCCGGCAGGGAGAGACCCAGCGCTTCGGTGAGACAGTTCATGGAATTAGCGGTAAACATACCGGAGCAAGACCCGCAGGTAGGGCATGCTGAACGCTCATACTCAGCGACTTTCTCGTCACTGGCATCGTCATCAACCGCAATAACCATGGCATCCACAAGGTCGAGTTTGTGGTCAGCAAGCTTGGTCTTGCCTGCTTCCATAGGACCACCGGAGACAAATACCACTGGAATATTAAGCCGCATAGCAGCCATTAACATCCCCGGAGTAATCTTGTCACAGTTAGAAATACACACCAGCGCATCGGCGCAGTGAGCATTGACCATATATTCAACCGAGTCGGCAATCACATCTCGCGAGGGCAGAGAGTAGAGCATGCCATCGTGACCCATGGCGATTCCGTCATCCACAGCAATGGTGTGAAACTCACGGGCAATACCGCCGGCTTTGGAGATTTCCGCTGCAACCAGATCACCCATATCTTTAAGGTGTACATGACCGGGTACAAATTGGGTGTAGGAGTTGGCGATGGCAATCATCGGCTTATTAAAGTCATCATCCTTCATGCCCGTTGCGCGCCAAAGGGCTCGAGCGCCCGCCATGTTGCGGCCCTGAGTGGTGGTATGTGATCTATACTTTGGCATCTTATATCTCGTCTACGGGTAAAGGTCGCAAGAATAGCAGAAACCCCGCCCAGTCAAAACCGGCCGGAGTGCCCTATATGCTTAAAGTTTCTTGCTGAAGATTCGCGATTGGCGCTGATAATTATAAAGTGACTGTTTTTCCGCCGGCAATTCACTCACTGCGGCCTCGGCAAAACCCTGTTCTCTAAACCAGTGTGCAGTCTGTGTGGTTAGCACAAACAGAGTTTTAAGCTGATTTTCTATGGCGTCTTGCTCGATGGATTTAAGCAATCGCGAGGCAATGCCCTGATTGTGAAATTCCGGGTGTGTGGCGACACAGGCGAGTTCGCCGGCAGCACTATCTGCTATCGGGTAGAGCGCCGCGCAGCCGAGCAGAGTACCCTCTGGATGCACCACCAGCATAAAGCGTGAAATTTCCGTCTCCAACAACTCCCGCGAGCGCTTTACCAGAATACCCTGTTGCTCCAACGGTGAAATCAGATCGAGAATACCCCCTACATCATCGATGGTGGCAGCTCGAATAACTTCCGAGTGATCCTGCATAATCAAGGTGCCGCTTCCCTCTCGGGTAAACAGCTCGCTGAGTAGAGAGCCGTCTTCACTGCAGCCGACCAGATGCACGCGATCGACATTGTTGCGACAGGCTTGATAGGCCGCAGAGAGCAGAGAATAGGTGGCAGAGTCTTGGCCATCAGCATGTTTTAGAGTTGCCTTGAGATCACTCACCTGTGGCAGTGATAGATTGCGCTGAAGATTGTTGTCGGCATCGATAATACCCGCAGCCTCGGTCACCAGGATAAGCTTCTCAGCCCTGAGGGCAATGGCAGTTTGCGTAGCCACATCCTGATAGCTGAGATTAAATGCCTCCCCGGTGGGAGAAAAGCCAATCGATGACATCAGCACCAGAGCACCTGCTTCAAGTTGCTGCTGAATAGCAGTACGATCAATGCGGCGAATTTCCCCGGCACGCTGAAAATCCACACCTTCACGAATACCTACAGGTTTCGCTGTAATAAAGTTGCCGCCGATGACTCGCACACGGGCACCGTGCATGGGCGAGTTGGGCAGTCCCATAGACAGCGCCGACTCGATCTGGAAGCGCGTAGAACCCACCGCTTCTTTGACACATTGCATGGCACTGGCATCAGTGATGCGCACCTGTTCGCGGAAATCGCTCTGCAATCCAGCCAACTGCAGACGTTGATCGATTTGTGGCCGCGCGCCGTGAACCAAGACAATATTGACCCCGAGACTTTGCATCAGCGCAATATCGTGAACAATACTGTCAAAGTTGGCATCCAAAACCGCCTCACCACTCATCGCGATAACAAAGGTTTTACCCCTGTGCGCATGAATATATGGCGAGGTCTCACGGAAAAATTGTACGTACTTTTGAGTAGTCATCGGGCGATTATAAGCAACAGCGGCCAATAAGTTGAGATAAAAAATTAATAGTTGGTTGCACGCGATCAAGTGGCAGGAATTCATTCGGCTGATGAGCCACATCAATATCCCCAGGACCCAGCACCACCACATCCATTCCCAATTGTTGGAGATAGGGTGCCTCGGTGGCAAAGGCCACGGATTCCGCGGCGTGGCCGGTGAGTTTTTCACAGAGCGCGACGATTTCCGACTGGTCGCCGCTGGTGAAAGGTGGAACGATCAGCTTCTCCAGAGACCAGCCCATATTATCGGCCTCAGCGGTGACAGCAATCTGACGTTCTAAATCTCTCTGCAACTGATTGAGGTCCATACCCGGCAAGGGACGGATTTCAAAGGCCAGAAAACAGTGACCGCAAATACGGTTGGCATTGTCGCCACCCTGAATACAGCCAAGATTTAAAGTGGGGTGGTCAATCAAAAAGCCCGCATGTTTCTGCTCTTTCATACGATCTCTCAGTGTCATAAGTTGGCCGAGAATACGCTGCATGGACTCCATCGCATTGTTGCCCAACTCCGGATTGCTCGAGTGGCCGGATCTGCCAGTCACGGTCAGCTTCTCAATCATAATGCCCTTGTGCATTTTTACCGGGCGATTATTGGTCGGCTCGCCAATTAAGGCACTGCGCGCAACGGGCTTGCCGGCACTGACCAAAGCTTTGGCCCCCGCCATAGAAGACTCCTCGTCGGCGGTGGCAAGAATAATCAGCGGCTGTTTCAATGTTTTGTCGGGTAGAGATTTAAAGGCCTCGATAGCGAGAGGAAAGAAACCCTTCATATCGCAGCTGCCGAGACCGTACCAGCGATTGTCGCGCTCAGTTAAAGCAAAGGGATTGCTTTGCCATAGGGCTTCATCACAGGGAACCGTATCCGTGTGGCCGGCCAACACAAGGCCGCCGGGGCCAGTGCCATAGGTAGCGATAAGATTGGCTTTGTTATTGCCGAGATCCATGATTTCTATGGCAAAACCAAGCTCGCTCAAGGTGTTTGCCAGCAGGTCGATCACGTCGCGGTTACCCTGATCTAAGGAGGGGTTAATACTGCTGATCGAATTGCAGTGAATAATGCGGCCTAATAAGTCGCTAAGTTCCATGAGTTACTCAATAGTCGGGTTGGTGCGCAATGAGTTTAGCGCATAGATTAATTTCTGCTACCCCCAGCGCCAATTCATACTAAAATCAAATGATACCAAGGACAGAATACCAACAGGAGTTAATAATGAGTGAGGCGCTGGCAAAAGGACGATGTATCGATCTTGGTGGAGTTTTAAAGGATCTGGTCAGGGACAGAATACTCAGCAAAGCAGATGCCGCAGATATAGCCACGGCTCGTCGCAGTCGCGACGAAGCGCAATTGCACCCCCTCGAGATTATTGTCGCCAAACAGCTGCTCCATGCCACCGACGGCAGGCCGCTAAATCTTGAGCTGCTCAGTCAATGGTTGGCGGAAAAAGCAGCACTACCATTAGCCCATATCGACCCCTTGAAAATTAATGTGCCTGCAGTTACCGCGGTAATGTCGTTTGCCTATGCCAAACGCTACGGCATTCTGTGTATAGAAGTTAGTCGTGAAGAGTTGGTTATCGCCACTATGGAGCCAAACGACAACAGTTGGATTGAAAGTCTTGAGCAGACCTCAAGGCGCACTATTCGTCGGGTGCTGGCCAGCCCCACCGACATTAAAAAATACACACTCGAGTTTTACTCACTGGCCAAGTCGGTGTTTGGCGCTGGCTCCTCGACCGCATCCGGCACCGGCATCTCCAACTTTGAACAGTTGCTCGAGGTCGGCAAGCTTAAAGACGCCGATGCTCAGGATCAGCATATAGTCAATATTGTCGACTGGTTATTGCAGTACGCCTTTGAGCAGCGTGCCAGTGATATTCATTTGGAGCCACGTCGCGGCAAAGGCAAGGTACGGTTTAGAATCGATGGTTTACTGCACCTGGTTTATGAGCTGCCGGGCAATGTCATGACCGCCATGATTAGCCGCCTAAAAATTCTTGGTCGTATGGATGTCGCGGAAAAACGTCGCCCCCAGGATGGACGTATAAAAACCAAAGCGCCAAATGCGAGTGAAGTGGAGTTGCGGCTCTCAACCATGCCCACCGCCTTTGGCGAAAAACTGGTCATGCGAATCTTTGATCCGGATGTTCTGTTGCGCAGCTTCTCTCAGCTGGGATTGGTGGCTGAGGACTATCAGCAGTGGCAGTCAATGATCAAACGCGCCCACGGTATTGTTTTGGTTACCGGCCCCACCGGCTCGGGTAAAACCACCACACTCTACTCAACCCTGAGACAGCTAGCGACAGACTCAGTCAATGTCAGCACCATAGAAGACCCCATTGAAATGGTGGTCGATGCCTTTAATCAGAGCCAGATTCAGTCGGCCATTGAGTTCGATTTTGCCGCCGGCATTCGCACCCTGATGCGTCAGGATCCGGATATAATTATGGTCGGCGAGATTCGCGACCGGGCAACCGCAGAGATGGCTGTTCAGGCTGCACTTACCGGTCATTTGGTGCTCTCGACCCTGCATACTAACGACGCGCCAACGGCCATCAGTCGGCTGCTGGATCTGGGAATGCCTGCACACCTGATTAAAGCGACACTAAATGGCGTAATGGCCCAGCGTTTAGTGAGAACACTGTGCCCGGACTGTCGCAGCGAAGTACAATGTGACCCGGAAGCTTGGCGAGAACTTTCCGGAAACTCTAGGCAACCTAAAACAGTCTATCAGCCAGTGGGTTGTCTGGAATGTCGCAACACTGGATACTTGGGGCGTGAAGGTATCTATGAGATTATGCCAGTCTGTGATGATTTACTC
>JAQXEN010000032.1 GCA_029250825.1 Porticoccaceae bacterium | reverse complement strand
AACCAGTTTCTAAACTCTCAACAATCATGCGATCGAGGTTTTCTTGAAGATCTTCAGACAGTGGTTCCATGGCTACAGCTCACAAGCAAGTTAACAAGCGCGCATGGTACTCGCTTTTTCACTTTGTCCCAACTGTAATCTGGACTCTGCTTCAAGGCCCGTTAATGGTTTTTTTGGGCCGCCGAATAGCGCCGTGCTGCGACAATTTGTCACATTGTTCCACAATCGCCAAATATCTAGAATTGTGTCTTCCAAAAATTACCCTCTGGTTCTACTTATGCACGCTAAAACTGCTCTCGCTCTCGGTGCCTTTATTATTACCTCTACCACTACTTCCGCACTGGCAGATCATGATCACTCCATCGAAGAAATCACCATTCAGGCTTTCCCTCTCGCAAGTCAGATTAGCGTATCTCCACAGAGTAATCCGCTGCACAGCCCAGACAGCGCCGAACTGCTCAAAAGAATTCCCGGAGCCAATAATAATTCCAATGGCGTTATTACTGGCATTGCTCAGTATCGCGGTATGTACGGCGACAGAGTCTCAGTTAAACTCGATCAGGCACCAACTCTGAGTGGAGGCCCCAATGCCATGGACTCACCGCTCTCATATGCCCCCGCTGGCCTGCTCAAAGAACTTATTGTCTATCGAGGCATTACGCCAGTTAGCCAAGCTCAGGAAAGTATTGGTGGCCATATGGCGGCACAGTTTAATCGTGGAAATTTCGGATCAAACGGCGAGATTGAAATCAACGGCTTTGCTCGCGCCCAGCTAACTGAGAACGGTAATCAGTCGAACTCGGATCTGCAGTTGGTGATCGCCAATAACCAACAGAAATTCTCATTCCTCGGCTCCTATAATGAGGGCGACAATATTGAAGCAGGCGATAATAAAACCGTTGCTGGCAGTCAGCACCAACGGGATCGTTTTGATCTGGCTTATGGCTGGACATCCGGCTCCACTGAGCTAACTATCTTTGCCGGCCAGCTGGATATTAGCGACAGCGGCACTCCGGCACTGGCAATGGATATAGCCTCGGTAGAAACCGATCTCGCCGGCATGACTCTGAGTACTGACCTAAATGGTACCTATCTAAATGGTACCGACCTAAGTGGCACTAGTATCAATATGGCTGTGGCATGGGCCGACGTGACTCATTCCATGGATAACTTTAGCCTGCGTGCTGCCCCGCCTATGACCATGGGATACCGCAGTAATCTGGCCACTGCAGACAATCTCTCCTGGAGCTTAGATGCTCAACTGCCACTGTCCTTTGGTGAATTAAAAATCGGTACCGATGGCAATCTCAGCAGCCATGACTCAACGATCACCAACCCGACTAATGCGATGTTTCAGCTGCTTAACTTTGCTGGCACTCAGCGAGATATCCTCGGTCTATTTGCCGAACTCAATGGTGATATGGGTAACTGGGGTTATCAGGCTGGTATCCGACAGAATCGCATTACATTGGATAGCGGTACCGTAAGCTCTTCCGGAATGATGGCAATGATGGGCGACACGGCAAATATGCTTGCTATGCAGTTTAATCAGGCTGACCGCAATCTCGATTACGACACCACCGATGTGGTTTTGAAATTAAATCGCGCCCTAGATCCTCAGACAGCACTGACTATTGATCTCGGCATTAAAAATCGTGCTCCCTCTTATCAAGAGACTTTTCTGTGGCTGCCACTGCCAATATCCGCTGGCCTTGCCGATGGGCGCAGCTATGTTGGCAACTTATCGCTCAAGCATGAGACTGCCAGCGAGATCAGCATTGGTCTGAGTAAAAGAGCTCAGCGCTTTAGCCTTTACCCACAGATTTTTTACCGTCAGATCGACAACTATATCCAGGGTGTCCCGAGCATGAATATGGCCGCCAATATGGTTAGTAATATGATGAGCGGAGCCACTGCTCTCAGTTACGAGAATACCGATGCCGAGATCTATGGCGCCGATGCCAACTGGGATTACTCTATTAATTCGAATTGGTCAGCGGACGGAATATTCAGCTATGTTCGCGGCAAGCGAACTGATGTTGCTGACAACCTCTATCGAATCGCACCAGCCAATGCACGCCTCAGCCTGCGTTACCGACCCGATCAAATCCCGGTGCAATTAATGGTCGAATCAGTGATCTATGGACGCCAAAAGTATGTCGCCAGTTATAACGATGAAACGCAATCTAGCGGTTTCGGCATTATTAATATTGGCGCCAACTGGTCCCTTAGCGAGAGTATAGAACTGCGCTCTGGGGTTAAAAATCTATTTGATCGATACTATGCACCCCACTTGAGTGGTCGCAACCGCACTGGCGATAGCGATATCGCGCTGGGCGCAGCAATACCTGGTCTGGGTCGCGCGGTTTATCTCTCAATGGCGATAAATTTCTAGTACCATCTGATTTATGGAAAAAGCCCAGCCGACAAATAACAACGCCGCCACCAGAGAGAATCTACATATTCTCAGTATGATTCGCGGCGTTGCTCTGCTGGGCCAGGTACTGGCGCTGATCTTTTTCACCTGGGTGCAGCCGATTGGCCTGCCAGTGGCTGCAATTGCCTTTGTTCTCAGTGTCTATGCCCCCCTGACAGCTGCAATTTGGGTCCGTAGCCGCCGCGCAGTAGCCATAGGTGATACGGAATTTTTTATTCACCTGCTCGCCGATATAGCGTTCTTTTCAATACTGTTATTTTTAAGTGGCGGCGCATCCAATCCGTTTGTCTCCTATCTGCTGATTCCAATTAGTATTGCCGCAACCACCCTGTCACGGGGTTACAGTATTGCCATCGCAGTGATCGCCCTGCTCTGCTACAGCCTGTTACTAAAGTACTATGTCGCCATTGCTGCCCTTGCCCCGAGCCACCATCAAACAACGGGCAACAGTCTGCATATCCTCGGCATGTGGGTTAACTTTGCTATCAGCGCAGCGATTATTATTTACTTTATTAGCCGTATGGCCGCGACACTTAAACAACAAGAGCAAGAAATTGCTATGCGTCGAGACGCCCAGCTGCGGGATGAACAGCTGCTAGCCGTGGGAACACTAGCTGCAGGTACAGCCCATGAACTGGGCACACCGCTAAATACTATGAAGCTCATTGTCGATGAAATGCTCTTGGATACTGACAATCAAGCCGATGTGGTGTTGCTCTATCAACAGATCAAACAGTGTAAAACCACTTTAAAGCAGCTGCTAACCACCGCTGAAGAATCCCAGTCTACTAAGCTCGAAGCGCAACCGGTGCAAGATTACTTCGACAATGTATTAGCGCGCTGGCAGCTGATGCGACCGCTGCTGCAAACTCGCATCCAATTCACCGACAGCTCAGCTGTTAGTGCGGTGTTTCATCCAACCATTGCCCAGTCAATTCTCAATCTATTAAACAATGCTGCCGATGCCAGTGAGAGAGTCAATATAGATCTCGGCTGGAATACAGAGATGGCGATGATCAGTATTCGTGATTTTGGCGCTGGCCTAGATACCGATAAAATGAAAATGCTGGGTCAGCCCTTTGTCACCGATAAAGCTGATGGTCTTGGTTTGGGTCTGTTTTTATCTCAGGCCACCCTAACCCGTTTTGGTGGCACAGTGAGTTTGCAGAATGCCCCTGAAGGCGGAACCCTCACTCAAATAAACCTGCCTCTAGTCACGGCTGAAGTATCTTGAACTACCTCTTAGTCGATGATGATCCAGCATTTAATACAGTGCTTGCCAGAGTATTGCAGCGGCGTGGAGAGCAGGCATTTACAGCCAGCAATGGCGACCAAGCCATTGCACAACTGCAGTGTGAAAAGATTGATCGAGTAGTCTTAGATTTAAAG
>JAQXEN010000056.1 GCA_029250825.1 Porticoccaceae bacterium | reverse complement strand
TCACCAGCGTGGCCTTTGAGGGTGACTTTGGCACGTTTAACCTGAATATGTTTGTTGAAAATCCCAATCTAGCCGACATTACCTTTTGCGATGACACTGAGAATTGGGGGGGTAGCTTTGATATCGGTACCGAAGAGGCCCCGATTCCGAATACGCCTGCGGCAAGAGTTTGTATAACCGGCAATCTTGATCTCGATGGAAACGGCCGTTATGACGCGCTAACGGATGGTCTTCTAATGCTTAGGGGAATGTTCGAATTAACCGGAGATGCGCTAATAGCTGGCGCTATTGCCGACGATGCGACTTATACCACTGCTGAGGAAATCCAATCTCGTATTACTGCGCTTGGCGACCAGGTCGATATCGATGGTAATGGCAATATCGATGCTCTGACCGACGGTTTGCTGGTCCTCAGATACCTCTTCGACTTATCTGGGGATAACATGGTCGCTGGTGTGGTTGCAGAGGGTGCGACTAGAGCATCAGCTCTACAAATTGAGGGCTATATCGAGACACTTATGCCCCCTTTGCCTTAATGTTTTCTTTAAGAGATAAGGTTGCGAGGCCTATTTAAGGGGGGGGTTGGAAACTGCAGGGACAAATTACGGCCCTGACTGGGCGGTTTGTATACCTGCAGCATTTAGCTCCTGGCGATGCCTCTAATCTGAGCAGTGTCATTGAGGGGGGTTGCAGTTGGTCGCGCTTGTGTAGTTGAGATTTACCTAGCGGCTAATCTGTAGGCTGGGTGATTTACGCACACATCAACGTTTATGCGGTGCTGAACTATAAAGTGACGGTAGCGCATCTGTGACAATGGATAGGGGCTAAATAACCCCAGAGGGCGGTGCCGTCTGCGCCAGCAATCACTCCTCCTGTGGGCTTCACTCGTCGGGTTGGAGTCCTGCGGGTGAGCTCCCCATTCGGCGTTAGCCCGATCTAAAAATTAGCGCTGTTTATGTGGCTGAAATCCCATAGACTAACGGCTCTTACCTATAACAATAATAAATAGATTTTTTATGCGAATTAAGCCCTCTAGCCACCTCTGGCTGCTTTTCTGTTACGGTCTACTTTCTGTTCCGACTGTTTCCGCTGACATAGTTATTGATGGAATTCTCGACGAAGAAGCCTGGGACAGTGCTGAGATATATCGGGACTTTGTCACCGTAGAGCCACTTACTGGTGACTCGGCGAAATACCGCACAGAGGTGCGTGTGATCACCAATTCCGAGGGTATATTTGTTGGTTTTAGCAACTATCAACCAGCTTCGGTAAAGCGTGTAAATCGCCAATTTCCTCGCGATTCACAGATTGAAGCAGACCGAAATATCGTTAGCATCGACTTCGATAGCACTGCCCTTGCAGGCTATGACTTTACCGTGGGTTCGGCTAATTCGCAGCAGGACGGTATCGTTACGCCAGGAGATTACTCCGGGGATTGGGACGGCACCTGGTACTCGCAGACCTCGTCGAATAAAGACTACTGGTACAGTGAAATGCATATTCCCTGGACTGTCGCGCCAATGACAGATGCCGGAGATGGCCGCAAGAAAATTGCTCTGTGGTTCTCCAGAGTGGTGTTTGATGAATCGCTGCGTTTTGCCTTTCCCAATGCTTATTACTCGCGGCCAACCTTTATGGAGGACTGGCAGCCATTAGAAGTGGAGCAGGTATCTACCTCAACACTCGATTGGTTTCCGTTCCTCAGTTACAGCAGTGATCTTCAGAGCAGTGCGCCGGGGGTTTCCAGCGAGCAGTTTAATGGGGGCTTGGATTTTATCTGGCGACCCAATAGCAGCAGCCAGCTGACCGGTGCGATCAATCCTGATTTTGGTCAGGTGGAAAGTGATGATTTGGTGGTTAACTTCTCTGCGTTTGAAAAATTTGTAACCGAAAAACGGCCTTTTTTTACCGAAAATCAATCGCTGTTTAGTAGCAATATCCCCAATGGTGATCAAACCCTCTACACGCGGCGGATTGGCGCGGGTCCAGCGGGGCAGGGCGGTGGCCTAGTAGATATTGATTTGGCCGCCAAGGTGACCCATTTCGGCGAGGCTACCGACCTAGGCCTTTTTGTTGTCAGAGAAGATGATTCTGAGGGCAGTTTTGGCGGGGATTTTTTATCCAGTAGGGTTCAGTACACGACCGATGGGTTGACCCTTGGGCATCGCCTGACCTATGCCGAGCGATCTAGTCTGAACCGAGAAGCGACAGTTCAGGTGCTGGATATGATCTGGCGTAAAAATGAAACCACTGAATTTCGCGGCCAGGTTCTCCACGCGGATGTTCAGCAGCAAGGCAATAGCGCTAACAATCAGCAGTCAATCGACAACCAAGATTTTGCCGGCTGGGCGAGCTGGTCTTATGCACCCAATGATGAGTGGTACCACAGCCTTTATCTCTCCCATTATGGGGATCAATTTGATATGAATGATATGGGCTTTATGAAGCGCAATGATTATCGAGAGTTCTCGGGTAGCACTCGCCATGATCGTCTGGAGTATCAAGCGGACTCAAATATTCTCTCCAGTAGCAGCGTATTTGAATATGGCATGACTGAAAATACTCAGGGACAACGCCTTGATTTGCGCGCTAATTTTGACCATACCTGGACCTATAAATCCACGCGCAAGCTTGGCCTCAAAGCCGGCACCTCGGCATCCAGCTGGGACGATCGACTGACCCGCGGCAATGGCCTGTTTGCCAAACCGGCCCGTTACTGGTTAGAGACAGAATACTCAAGCCCGAGAGGGAATGATTTTACCTACAGTATTGAGGCCAAGATTAAATATGATGAAATTCAAAAAAATACCTTAAGTCTTGGCTTCAGTGCCCAGCTCTATCTCAGCGAAACAGTGACCCTGGGCGGCGACCTGAGCTATAAAAACTTACAGGAATGGTTAATCTGGGATTTCGATACAGTCCAGTTGGCTGGTTTTGATGCCGACCGCTTTAATGCCGATCTGAGTTTTGATTGGTACCCATCGGCTCGTCAAGAAGTGCGATTAAAATTTCAGTGGGTGGGTATAGACGCCGAGCAGGTCGATAGTTATCAGCTCAATGGCGACGGCAGTCTGGCCTTATCCGCTAGTTCCGCTTCTGACTTCAGTCTCAGTGACACCGCGCTGCAGCTGCGTTACCGCTATCAGTTAGCCCCCTTGTCGAATATATTTCTGGTCTATAGCCGCGGCGGTTACTTCGCCAGTGACAATGGCGATGAGGGTCCGGGAACGCTGATTAGCGAGGGCTGGGATGGTGTTCAGGTTGAGTCGGTTATTGCTAAGATTCGCTATCGTTTCTGAGGTTTAGGAGGGCCCTGTGGGGCTGGGCTTGCAGTTTATCAATAACTTATTATAAGCCCTTAACCAATCTGGATGTGACTGTGCTACCGGCATTGCGATCTTCGGCAATGGCCTGATATTCGTCAGACGTGGTCGAAATTAGGGCGCGCTGTTGTGATCGGAACTCAATGATGACTGACCTTGTGGCCTGCCAGTCTCCAGCCAGCACCATTGGGTTCTCCTCAACGCTTAAATCTTGCCGTCAAACATCGCGAAGATCTCAGCAAAACCATTCTCATATCGGTCATATTCGCTGGGATCGTGAATGATGAATGTGGCAACAATATAAACGCTCTTATCAATTTTCCTGTGGTTTAAAGCGCAAAATTAAGCTCTTGCCGACTTTTGAGCGGGATAGTCTTGCTGTGGCATTTCCTGATCCTGGCCATATCGCTTATAGGTCGCTTCGAGCTTTGAGGGCAGGATATTTACCTTGGTCAGATCACCATTGATATGGGGCAGTGCCAATACGCGCTTATCCATTACTGCAAACCACAGCCATGGAATGTAGGCGAGAAGGTACATGCCGTAGTAGCCATTTGGCAGTTCCGGTATATCGTCAAAATTACGCAGGCTCTGATAGCGGCGGATAGGATTGGCATGGTGGTCGGAGTGGCGCTGCAGATGAAACAGTGCCAGATTGCTCATTATGTAATTGGCATTCCAAGAGTGGTGTGGCTGGCAGCGCTCGTAGCGGCCATTATCGTTTTTCTTGCGCAGCAGGCCATAGTGCTCAATATAGTTGGCCGAGGTCAGCTGATACCAGGCCCAGAAGTTATGTACCGCCAGAAATGGCAGCATAATCCAACCGAACAAGTAGATTAGGGTACCCTGCAATACAAGGCTTATAAGGTAGGACTGTAAAATATCGTTGTGCACCGACCAGGTTGCCTTGCCCTGTTTATTAAGTCGCGTTTTTTCGAGATTCCAGCCGCGTACAAAGGTGCCGGGGATTTCACGGAGGGTAAAGGCATAGATAGATTCACCCAGTCTCGAACTGGCAGGATCGTCAGGCGTCGCCACCAGCACGTGGTGACCGCGATTATGTTCGACACAGAAATGTCCGTAAGCGGGAACCGTCAGGGCTAGTTTAGCGAGTAACTGCTCAAGGGCGGTTTGCTTGTGCCCTAACTCATGGGCGGTGTTAATGCCCAGACCACTGTAGCCGCCGGCAATAATTGCCATCACCAAGACCACCCACGGGCTGAGGTCATTGGTACCGACCACATAGGCTATTGCGCCTAATACGACAAAGTGCAAGGGCACCGTAAGCATGGTCAGAATACGATAGTAACGATCAGCCTCTAGTTGAGGCACCAGTTCTTCGGGTGGGTTGTTGATATCGCTGCCGATCAGGTAATCGGCAAAGGGCAGTACCAGATAGTTTATCGCCAGGGGCAGAGCAAGCGTCCACTGCATTCCTGTTTGATAAAAAATCGCCACGCCCATTAGCGGGAATGCTGGCATAAACATGGATATTAGCCACAGGTACCGTTTCTTGTCGGTGTAGGTGATCAGACCTTTGTCAGGGTGCTCAAGGGTATAAGTTGCCATTAGATTCTCCTTGTTTTAGGTTTTATGAGAATGTTTTCCAAGATTGTAGTTGACAATGAGTTATTTCGGAGTGTCAAATGCAGTCAATAAGGGAGTCATTTGCCATCAATTTTATGGCTTTTTATTGGCCTTTCAGGGATCTTTTAAGGGCTTTGTATGGGTTTAACGTCACAGTGTTGAGGGGTTTATGATTTCTTTTGTACTGCCTGTATTGATCGATCTGCTCCGGGAGCAGGGCATCTCTAAAACTCAGTTATTGGAAAACACCGGCTTAGAGGGCTTGGATCTGAGCAAAGCGCATTTTTTTAATGCCGCGGAAGGGGATGAGGTTTGCGGTAAAGCGATTGCGCTCTCCGGTGACCGTTTATTGGGCATTAAGTTGGGTACCCGATTGGATATGGTCTCTCTGGGCATTTTGGGTTATGCCTTGATGACCAGTGCCACAGTGGATGATGTGCTCAAACTGTTGGTGCGTTACAAGCGTGCGCTGCTGCCAAGCATGCGCATTGAGCTAATACCTAGGGAGGGATCTGTTGAGTTCCGCAGCGCCGCGCCTCATCTTCCTCAGGCCTTGGAGCAGTTTTACAAAGACGCGCTCTATACTGGTCTGGTGACTAATCTGAAATTGCTTACCGACAATCACGTGCCCAGTGCCACCCTGGAGTTGAACTACGGCCAGCCCCAAGACCGGGCACTCTATGAGTCGGTATTTGGGTCCGCCATTGACTTTAATTCGAGTCGCTGTGGGCTGATATTTGATGCGCAGAGTTTGGCAGTGGCCATATCCACATCGGATCCTGTTGCGCAGGATGTATTTCGCCGTGAGTGCGATCGTATTTTGGCCAACGATAGTTACTCTGGCGCCGTGAGTGAGCGGGTTGTGCAGTTGCTGCTGTTGTCGCGCTCCGATTTTCCCACTGCTGCGACTGTGGCGGAGCAGATGTACATGAGTGAAAGTACCTTGCAGCGGCGGCTGGCGAAAGAGGGCAGTCGCTTTCAGCAACTCTTGGATCAGGTGAGGTATCGCCTTGCACTCGAGTATTTGCAGGGTACAGATTTGCCGGCCTCAGAAATTGCCGCGCTGCTGGGTTTCAATAACTCAGCTAATTTCCGCCGTTCATTTAAGCGCTGGTCTGGAACCACACCGGCGAGTATTCGACAGACTAAAGATATTATCAGGGCGCTTTAACCACCTTTGCGGGCAAGGTTTTTTTCGGTTAGGAGCTGTTGTGGATATCCGTGGGATAGCAGGATATTTCTGGGGCGAGTATGTAAATGAAAAAAAACTATCAGCGGGTGAACTTTTCCGAAAACAGCGGTCTTAGTATATGTGCATGATTCTTCCCCAAAGAAAATACACGTTTACACTCCCCCTCTAAAAGGCCCTGTTAACGCAGGGCTTTTTTTGTCTGGGGGTTTGTGGATGGGTGGTTTTGTTGTAAGGGTGGCTGTAGCCTGTGTATGAGATCCCTCGTCGCTGCGCTCAGTCGGGATGACATAGATGGGGTGGTAGCTACTGGCCCTATCTCGACTACCAGCCCTGTAAAAAGTGCTGACTCTGTTCCTACTATTAAGCCTGTCCCTAGTACTAAGCTGTCCCTGCTACTAAGCCTGTCTCTGCTACTAAGCCTGTCATCTCGAACGCATGTGAGAGATCTCGAGATCCCTCGTCGCTGCGCTCAGTCGGGATGACATAGCTGGAGTGGCAGCTACTGGCCCGGTGCCAACTACCAACTCTGTAAAAAGTACTAAGCCTGTCCCTGCTATTAACCCTGTCATCTCGAACGCATGTGAGATATCTCGAGATCCCTCGTCACTTCACTCTTGCGGGATGACATAGCTGGGGTGGGAGGGTGAATTGAGGGTATTGGCAAGCGCTCTGCTATGACTGGCCATTTTTGGTATACCAACCTAAACTGAGACACTAATTCCCAGACTATTGCCTTTAAAGCAACAAAGATATCCATATCTCGGCATTTATCCCAGCCTTAAACAGAGTAATAATGCACCGCCTAAAACTAGCGCCTATGCCCCTGCGCCTAGGGAATAATAGAAATATTAATAGGTTGAATATGAGCCCCAACCATTTTCAGCCTCGGAGAGACTAATGTCCGCCAGCAACAACCCGCTTGCTAACTTTTTAATCAGAGTCTCAAAGGTCGAGGCTTCGGAAGGAAAAGCTGTCGCTAGCTCTTTCCTGTTTGTAGTGGTGCTTATGTCTGCTTACTACATTCTACGTCCCGTGCGCGATGCGATGGCCAGTGATTGGACCGATGCTGAGGTGAGCTGGCTGTGGACGCTCAACTTTTTTATTAGCACGGCGGTGGTTGCAGTCTATGGCATCGCGGTTTCACGCTTTCGCTTCCGCATTTTGGTGCCGGCCATGTACGCCATTTTTGCCCTGACCTTTGTGGTGTTTTTTCTGCTGGCGTCAAACTCTCAAGAGCGGACATTAATCGATAAGTCGTTTTATGTCTGGGTCAGTGTCTTTAGTCTGTTCCATCTCTCTGTGTTTTGGAGCTTTATGTCGGATCTGTTCAGTAGGGAGCAGGCTGGCAGACTGTTCAGTATTATTGCCGTAGGCGCCAGTGTCGGCGGTCTTATTGGGCCCTCTATACCGTCATTTTTTTCCGCATCTCTGGGTACCGATAATCTTATGCTGATCGCCAGTCTGATGCTGCTGATCCCGATTCCAATTATCTTCTATCTGCAGGCGCTGAAATCGCGAGAGCAGGGCGATAGAAAGCTTGGTGATAGAAAACCTAGTGATAGAGAGCACCAGCCCTCCAGCGGAACCATTGGTGGCAATCCTTTCGCCGGTTTCAAAATGTTTTTCTCAAACCCCTATTTACTCGCCATCGGCCTGTTTATTTTTCTCTACACCGGCATCAGCTCTTTTGTCTATTTCGAGTTAAAGAATCTACTCAGCATATTGAGCCGTCCAGAGCGCACCGCGGTGTGGGCGCAAATGGATCTGGCGGTAAATATTCTCTCCATCGCCACAGGCTTATTTGCCACAAGCCGTATTGTCAGCAGATTTGGTATGCCCACCACTATCGCCCTAGTGCCGCTGATGATCTGTATCGGTCTGCTGGTGCTGGCAGTTTCTCCTCTGTTAGGGGCCGTGGTGGCGCTGCAGGTAATCCGCCGTGCTGGCAACTATGCCGTCACTCGCCCTGCTCGGGAAATGTTATTTACCCGGGTTGATCGGGAAACGCGCTTTAAAGCTAAGCCGGTTATCGATATTGTCGCTTATCGCGGTGGCGATATGCTGATGGCTTGGTTGTTCACTGGTTTGACCCAGGGCCTGGGTTTAGGTTTGGCTGCAGTGGCTCTGGTGGGGGCTGGCATAGCCGCGCTCTGGTCCCTAGTTGGAGTCTATCTGGGTCGCTGGTTTGAACGGGATGATAATGTTTCATCGGTTCAGATTCAGGACCAGAATAAAGCCGCTATGGCCGGCACAGAAAACCATAGCTCTGTATAACTTTGTCACTGACAATATGTCACTCACCAACTAAACCTCGGGTCTATGGCCTCAGGTTAGGTTGCGTTGAGTAATTCAATAAAAAAACAAAATAGGTAACGGATTAAGACCATGAAAAATTTCTCTATTATTGCAATTTTGACGTTGTTTTTAAGCTCTATTTCTCTCGCGGTTGCGGGGGACGGGTCCGGGGAAGGCAGTCGGAAATATATCGAGTTTAGTCAGATCGGCAACCCGGCAGAGGTTCTCCAGATAAAGCAGGAAAGTGCTCGAGCGCTTGCGAGCGGTGAGGTGAGGGTGGCAGTCTTAGCCGCGCCGATCAACCCATCAGATCTATTGCAGATTGCCGGCAAATACGGCGTTGACCCAGTGCTACCTTACAGACCCGGCAGTGAGGGTGTGGGTCGAGTGCTCGAGGTATCCGCTGAGGTAAAACATTTGGCGGTGGGTCAGTTGGTGCTGCTCGCCGGCGGTGGCACCTGGAGTGAAGAAATAGTTGCCCCGGCTGCCGGCTTTCTGCCGCTGCCTAACCTTGGACCACTCAACGCTGCAATGATTGAACAGCTGGCCATGTCAGCGGTGAATCCTCTCACCGCGTTGCTGATGCTCAACTCCTTTGCCGATCTCGAAGAGGGGCAGTGGATCGTGCAGAGCGCTGCAAATTCAGCGGTTGGCGGCTATGTTATCCAGCTGGCAAAACAGCGTGGTATTAAGACGGTCAATGTTGTGCGCCGCGAAGGGCTGGCCGAGGAGTTGCTCGCCAAGGGTGCCGATGTGGTGTTGATCGATGGTCCGGATCTTGCCGCACAAATTGCTAAAGCAACGGGCAATGCGCCGGTTGTGCTGGCCCTCGATCCCGTAGGTGGTGAGACTTACACTCGTCTGGCAGATAGTCTTGGTTACGGCGGAACGCTGGTTGCCTATGGGGTACTGTCGGGACAGCCTGCGTCTTTGAATACCGGGAAGATTATCTTTAACGATATTAGTCTGCGGGGCTTTTGGCTGTATAAGTGGTACCAGACCGCCGATATGAAAACCAAGCAGGCGGCTTTTGGGCAGATTATTCCTTTGATTGCTCAGGGGGTTCTAAAAGCGGATGTGGATTCACGTTTTACCGTTGACCAGATCACTCAGGCAGTTTCTCGAGCTGCTGCCGGCGGAAGAAATGGCAAGGTGCTGATTGTGCCAAAGGCACTTTGATCTAGGGCAAAAGCGGCTGATATATAGAGAGCAGGGGGGTAAGTTGATAGAACCCCTGCGTCTCCATAAGCCAATGCCGAGCTAGATCTCAGCGTTGGCAAACTGCGTGACCAAAAAGTCCACTGCAACTTTTACTTTCGGTACCAGATACTGCTGTTTTTGATAGAGCAGATAAATGGCCAGTTGCGGGTTTTGGCTGACTTTCAGTGTTGGCTCGATAAATAATTCCTGCAATTCACCGCTCTTGAAATAGTCCTGCATCAACCATCTTGGCGCCATCATAATGCCGCGGCCGGCTATAGCTTGCTCGCCCAACCATTTACCGTTATTTGAAATGGCAACAGGGGAGGCCGACACGTCTAACCACTGGCCATTGAGCTCACAGAGCCAGGGATTGGGGCCTGCTGGTGTGCGGAAAAATAAGCCTTGATGATGCTTTAGTTCAAGAGCCTGTTTGGGGGTGCCACGATCCGCTAGATAGCTGGCCGCGGCCACTGGTATAAATTCATTATCCATCAGGCGCACTGCCTGTACTCGCTCGTTAGGCGCATAGCCGCCGCGAATGGCAATATCGACATCGTCCCGGGATAGAGTGGATAACTCATCGCTAAGCCTAATATCCAGAATAATCTCTGGGTAAAGGGTTTTAAACTCGTCCATCAGGGGCAGTAAGAGGCGCTCACCAAAGCTGACCATGGCACTGATGCGCAAGAAACCTGTGGGCTTGGTTTGATAGCTGCGCACGGTTTCATCGCTCTGTTCAAGTTGATGCAAAATATCCTGAACTTGCTTGTAGTAGAGCTGACCAATCTCGGTCACCTGTACCACTCGAGTACTGCGCTTTAGTAAGTTCGCGCCGAGGGTCTTCTCGAGGTCGGCAATGCGTCTTGACAGGGAGGACGTGGGCACATCAAAGGCTTTAGCTGCCCGGGTAAAGCTGCCTGTTTCCACTACTTTGCTGAAATATCGCAGCGCTCTTAATTGATCCATATTGAGAAATACCCTTAGTATGCAGTCTATTATTGCCATTAAGGCAATAGAGTAGCGCAGTTCGTACGGTATTTCTGCTTAAGGGGTGAGTTCGCCGCCTTGGCTTCGTGAATCTGCAAAGCTGGTATGCCAATGCCTTGAACAGGCACTATTTAATTGCTGCCTCTGCTATAGACGGTTTCTCTTGTCGCCAAAGTCTATTTGAGTTTTTCAATAGCCAGGGGCAGTAAACGTTCTACAAACTGACTGTAGGCAAGTTCAGAGGGGTGCAGACCGTCCTCTGCAATCAGTTCTGGGTTTTCTAATCCCTGCTGGGTTATATCGGTTATAGATACAAATGAAAGACCATTTTCGTCACTGTATTGCTCGGCAAAGGTGTTATACAGCTCGATGTCTGCACTGATTTTTTCTGGATTGCTGCCTTGACCGAATCGCGTATAGGCATAATCGGGTATTGAGATTACGATCAATTTGCTGGGGTCACCTCCGGCAAAGGTAATCGCGGAGTTCACCAGTTCGACAAATTCCGTTTCATAGAGGCCAAAGGGTCGGTTCTGGTACTGATTGTTGACCCCAATAAGCAGGGTGACGAGATCAAAATCATTTGCGGGCATTTGAGTGGTCAGAGCATTTTTTAAGCTGGTTGTGGTCCAGCCAGTTTCGGCAATAATCTGCACATCAAGGCTGTCTTGTTCCGACAGCTGTAATTGCAAGCTCTCTTTAAGTTGCATTGGAAAGCTGCAGTTGTCGCAGACGCCTTGTCCGATGGTGTAGCTATCTCCTAGGGTTAAGAGTTTAAAATTTTGAGGGCCGCTGGTCTCGGTTGCTTGGAAGAATGACCATATTTCACTGTACAAATTGAAGCTGTCGCCAAATGAAAGGCTGTGCCCTGAGCCTCTGACAATAATGGCGTGAATTCTTGTGTTGTCTAGGCAGCCATTAAAGGACGCTTTATCAACGCTATAATCACCCCAAAGCTCGCTTGTGCTGGTGGGGGTCGCATTGCAATTGGCATTGGATGCCCAATTTTCGGCGCTGCTCTGAGCCGATAAAAAGACAGTGTCAGCTGCGCCAGACCCACCATTTAATGGAACTTGGTTGTCATCGGCACCGCTGACTTGGAAAACCGAAACTGCCCTAGGGGGAACCACATCACCTAGCGCCAGAGTCTGTTGGCTGATCAGAGGAGCTATGGCGTTGAAAATTGTTGTCTCTTTGGCAATTCTATTGACTAGGCCGGCGCCATTGGAAACGCCAACACCATAGACCCTGTTTAGATCGAATAACCCTGAAGGGTCGAGACTGTTAATAATAAGGCTGATAAATTCTACATCATCGGCATTGGTCTCATTGCTGACATTCCACCGCTGTTGATAGCCCTGGGGGAAGACGCCAATAAATTCACCGGCATCGATTAGCTCGGCGATGCTCGGGTTCTGTTCTAACCAATCGGTTCGATTACCACCGGCACCGTGAAAGAAGAACACCACTGGATAGCTGCTCTCTGTGGGATTGGCAGGGTAACGCAGATGGTAGCTGCGGCTAACGAGCTCGCCATCGATTGTCTGAGTGATGGTTTCCTGAGCTTCTGTTGTAGTGTTTGTTGTAGTATCTGGTGACGCACCTGTTGATGCCTCAGGAGCTGTTTGGATGGATTCAGAAGTCTGAAGCGGTGGGTTCTGCCCAGCTTGGCTGCCGCCACCGCCACCACAGGCGCTCAGGACAAACAGACAGATTGCAATGACTAGCTTCATAGTGCGTTTTCGCTTTTTTGTTGAGTCAGTTGCTCCCGCTCTTGCCGGAGCCACGCCTTAACGGTCCTTTTTTTTTCGCACCACAGTCGTTTCAATGGCGCCATCTTCAAGCATCTTGTCGATTTCTTCGAGGGACATATAATCCAAATCCCAGTGGTTGCAGATATCATTTCTGTAACGGGTATGGTTTTTATCGGTCGAGTCTGACTTCTTCCGATTAAAGTATTTGAGTAAACGTTCGCTAATAGCCATATGTCTATTACTCCCAAATGGCGAAAGTGGATTGCGCGGAGAGATTTTGCCTATGCTGTTTTGTCTGATGGTTCTGAGTTAGTATTTTGCTCGGGAAATCGTCAATTGATCCCCGAATTAATGGAGGCCTGTTTTGGATTTATTAACCTATGAGCAACTGCGATTGGTGATTGTTGTCTATGTGTCTGCATTGGCACCGCTGATTCTTATTCCTATTTTACACAGTCGAAAGTTGATTCCATCTTGGGTGCTGGGCTTTTACATGGCGATGTTTGTGGTCTGCGCACTGGGCTGGGAGCTTTGGTTTAATTATGGTTTGGTGGCTGGCGACAGTGTCAGTCTTCGGCGGGTGGATATCTTAAATCAGTTAATCCCTCTGCATATTAATGGATTGCTCAATTCCCTGGCTGATGCAGGAACGATTTGTTGCGGAGGTTTATTGCTGGTTTGGCTGCTTATGGGGCGTAGCGACTCTTTGTATAGAGAGTGGAGCTGGCAGGTATTCGCTGTGCTATTGGTTCTTTTTATCGGTCAAAATATCATTGTTGAAATGTTTCTCTATCATGATCAGTTGGCCGAGGGAAAGCAGCTTTCCTGGGCGCCTCTGTCACCTGCAGGACCCTGGTTCGATCCTGTTCTATTTCAGTTTGGTGAACGCAGTATCAGGCTGGGAAGTCAGCTGCCTTGGTTAATTCTGACGCCGCTTCTATATCTTGGTCTGATTAGATATTTGAACTCTGAAACCTTAGGGCATTCCAGTCACAGTTGAGGGTTGAGGAGCTTGGAAGTAGGTCGGTGAACGTCAGTTGTCGCGTCTGATTTACAGGTTTTTTTCTATGCCGTAGACTGGTCTCAAGATTTATTTTTGGTCATTTTTAAAGGATACGAGTTCAATGCATAGCCAATTACCCTTCAGCGATAGTGTCACTGTCAGGTTCCGAGATTTGGATGCTCAGGGGCATCTCTATTTTGCCAATTACTTAGTCTATGGGGATGAGGTTCTGGGTGCCTATATGGAGGCGCTGGGGTTAGATATTATGGATCCGCTTGTTGCACCCTGTCTGATTTTTACCGTGAATATTCACTGTGATTATCTCAATGAAATTGGGGGTAACAGTGAGGTTAGGGTGGCTGTGGGTTACTCGCGGCTAGGTAAGTCGAGCGCTGATGCGGTATTTGAGCTGTATAATAGTGCCGATGGGACCCTGTTGGCGAAAGGCGGTGTGACTCAGGTATTTGTCGACCCCAAGACGCGAAAGTCTATTCCAATTCCTACCTTTTACAGAGCTAATGTTCTTCAGAGACAGCCACTATTAGCTGCTGAGTAATGACGTTTTGAAGTGTGATAGTCGGTTTTTATGGGTTGTCGCAATCCAATTTAATGCTGTTATTTAAGGGTGGGTGAGAGATCCCTCGTCGCTGCGCTCAGTCGGGATGACAGGTTAGGAGGCTCAGCCGGGATGACAGGTTAGGAGGCTCAGCTGGGATGACAATGATATACGAAGTCTGTCATCTCGAACGAATGTGAGAGATCTCAAGAGATCCGGCGTCTCCATACTCAGTCGAGACCATAGTAGAAAGATTTTGTTCTAGAACGATAAACTCTCTCTATACAGCCTATTACGCTATTAATGGTAGCTCACAGTTTGTATAAAACAAAGTAGTCTAAAATTTCACCTTCATATACAAGAGTATTTACATTATCGATTAATACTCTACTCCCTCATCAAACTTCTATAAGTCCGACACCCCGCCTTAACTGTCGGCGAAAGATAGTCAATCACGCCATTAATAACACTTTAATAGCAGTGTAATTCAATAATATAACAAGCACTGCAAAGCTTAATTTTAGTATCTAAACCCCGTTTTTGCTTGGACAATTGATTCTTTCTTGAATACTATAGGGTCAATGTGTGTCAAAAACTTGCTGCTCTAAACTTGAAGGTGTTCCGATGCGTCGTTTTATAATTTCTTTGGTCTTGCTGTCATCACTGTCAGGATTTGCCTCAGCTCAGAATCAAACGGTTACTGGCCTGTTGTCTCAAGGGCAAGTGTCCGTTGGGGATACTGTAAATCTCACTGTTAACTATGCGGCGACAGATGATGCTCTGACTACCGGACTGGGTTTGAGAGTGCATTTTGATAGCTCTCAGGTGGCGATTGGTGATTTTGCCGATGAACTCAGCGTGGGTAGGATTGCGGTTGTAGTGCAAGCTGATACCAATGATTACGATGGTGACATCGAGACGGACAAGTTTATTAACGCAATCTGGTCTGATCCTTTCGGTGGTGCTTGGCCCAGTGGCGTTGCTCAGCCTGCGACCCTCTTTTCCGCGCCTTTCACCGCCCAGAGTGGCTTTGTCGGCACTCAGTTTAACTTTACCAAGTCCTCGAATGCGGCAGGCTACACATTTGTGGCGGATGCGGTCGCGTTGGATAGAGCACCCGGCAATAACTCGTCACTAGCATCTCTGACCCTGAGTTCCGATTTGCTACAAGATAACCTGGTGCCAAGCTTCGATGCGGATAGCAATAGCTATTCTGAGAGCGTCGATAATGCACTAGCAGAGATTGACCTGGCACTGTCGTTGACAGACGCACTGGCATCCTCTCAGGTTAGTCTCGATGGAGACCCGGTCGATGACAATAATCTTGCGCTGGACGTGGGCACAAATACCTTTGAAATCACTATCGTTGCTGAAAACGGTGTTGACTCAACCTCTTATGACTTAGTCATCGAGCGGGAAGAGCCTCTGGTGTTGGCGATCACTTCAGCACCGTTGATCAATATAGCCAATAATAACGACAGCTATTCTGTCTCAGGGACCTGTAACCGTGCCGGAGTGGCAGTTGTTGTTGTTATATCGAGTGGCGACATATCAGATTCTGCGGCAACACCGACCGCCTGTGTTGATGGTGTTTGGGCTCAGAACAGTCTTGATGCTGGCGCCTTACCTGAGGGTGTTGTTACCGTCAGTGCACAGGGTCAGAGCGGTCTCGACGAAGTTACTACGCAAACAACGATTACTAAAGATATTACGGCTCCTGCAATTATTGCTCCCGCAAGCATAGAAGTCGCGGCAACCGATGCGTCGGGTACCCTTGCTTCTGTCGACGCCATTGCTGCCTATTTAAATGGTGCTTCGGGTCTTGATAATGTCGATAGCTCTATCAATATTTCTAACAATGCTAATAGCTTCTTCTCCCCCGGTGTTACTACTGTGACCTTTAGTGCTACCGATTCATCGGGTAATTTCGGCGCGGCCAATTCGACGGTGACAGTCAGCGACCAGACAGCACCGGTAATAACGGCTCCCGGCACACTGACAGTGGCAGCGGTTGATGCTACGGGCACAGCAGCATCTGATGCTGCGATAGCCGCTTGGATCGACAGTGCCTTCGCCGCAGATAATGTTGATGTCGCTGTTTCGGTAAGCAGTAATGCGCCAAGTCAGTTGCCCCTCGGTAATACCACAGTGACTTTTTCAACGACAGATGCGGCCGGTAACACTGACACCGCAACAGCAGTAATTTCGGTTGTGGATCAAACCGCTCCAGTTGTTACCGCACCAGCAGATACCACAGTTGCGGCTGTTGATGCCGATGGCACAGCGTCGAGTAATAACCTTGTGGCGACTATTTTGGCGGCAGCCTCCGCAGTGGATAATGTCTCTACATTCGACACGGGTCTGACTCTGACCAATGATGCACCGGATGTCTTCCCGCTGGGTGCTACTGTAGTAACCTTTAGCGCGACGGATGCGATGGGTTTGTCTCATACCGCAAGCACCACCGTTACGGTGACTGACCAGGCTGGACCCGCATTAACCGCACCAGCGCCGATCACGGTTGCCGCTGTGGATGACACAGGAACGCCTAAGGCCAATGCCGCAGTTGCAGCGTTCTTAGCCGCTGCCAGCGGTACCGATAATGTTGATAGTTCGGTCACGGTAACCAATAACGCAGCAACGACTCTCGCCCTTGGCGATAATCTGATTACGTTTAGCGCGGTAGATGCTGCTGGCAACAATGCTGCAACAGCAACCTCAACCCTGACAGTGGCGGATCAGACGGCGCCAGTGATCACTGTGCCTGCAACGCTTTCGGTGCTTGGCACAGAGGCGGGCGTAGCGGCTTCAGTAGACGCGATTGCCGGATTGATTGCCTCGGCTTCCGCAACTGACAATGTTGATGGCGCTGTTTCTGGCATCACTAACAATGCACCGGCAAACTTCCCCTTTGGTACGTCTACACTGACTTTTACTGTATCTGATGCAGCCGGTAATGAGGCGACAGCTGAGACCGCGGTAACCGTCAGTTTGGATGTAATAGCGCCTGAGTTGACGGTTCCGGGAGCGATTAGCCTGACTGTGGCTATGCCTGGTGATGTGGTGGCTGCGGATGACGACAGGTTGACTGCTTTCTTTGCTGCACTGGCGGCCAGTGATAATAAGGATGGCGATATTAGTGGCAGTATCACTGATAACCGTCCACTTGAGTTTCCTATAGGAAATACCGAGGTGACCTTTACAGTAGCCGATGCCGCGTCAAATTCGACGTCTAAAACGGCTGTAGTGTCGGTTGCGGTTCTGGATACAGACAATGACGGTATGCCTGACTTCTATGAAGATAATACCGATGGTCTTGACCCGAATGACCCGTCCGATGGCGACTCTGATTTAGATGGCGACGGTGTGTCTAATCTTGATGAATACACTGCCGGTACAAATCCCAATGCGGACGAGTTGGCACCTGCGTTAACCATTCCTGATGATATTGTTGTGTCTGCAACGGGTCTTATGACCACTGTTGATTTTGACGCTGATATGCAAGCTTCTGCTATCGATAACAAAGATGGTGAGTTGACTCCAACTTCTACTTTGCAGGGGCCACTGGCATCAGGGGATTACATCAATACTTGGTCTGTAACCGATGCGGCGGGTAATACGGAGTCGCAAGATCAGTCTGTGAAAGTCCTGCCATTGGTTAACTTAACGCCATCCTCTGTGACCACTGAAGGTAGCCAGGTCGAGGTCAGCTTTGTTATGAGTGGCAACGCCCCTGACTACCCAGTGACTATTCCTTTCACTGTCAGCGGAACTGCGTCGGCGCCCTCTGACTTCACTGCGATTGGTGCCAGTCTAGAGATTGCTGAAGGGACTTCGGGATCGGTAATGGTCGAGATTGCAGCTGATAGTGAACCTGAATCGCCGGAGACTATCGTTATCACTCTGGGTGAGCCAACCAACGCCGCGCGAGGTTCTGTGGCAGATCGTACCCTTAATATTGTGGAAGAAAATCTTGCTCCGCAGCTGACCTTTGCAGTAACGCAAAATCAGCAGGGTGGACGGACTGTCGCTGCTGACAGTGGTCTGGTTACCGTGACCGCAAGTTATACGGATCAAAATCCAGGTGATAGCCATACCTTTGAGTGGGATCCTAGCGCTAATGATCTTGCCGGTGTCTCTATCACTGACAAGGTGCTGACATTTGATCCTAGTGCGATATCTGGCGAGTGCCCACTGGTTGGGGCTACTGTTACCGATGATGGTACTGGGCTATTAGCTGCCTCTAAAGCAGTGATGCTTCGAGTGGTGGCGTCGCAGCCGGTTCTCTCGGCAACAGTGGATACAGATGGTGACGGTATCTTTGACGCTGCAGAGGGCTTAGGTGACTCTGATGCTGATGGTATTGCTGATTATCTAGATGCTATTGCTCAATCCAATCTCGCGTCGGTGGATGCTGATTCGTCACGAGTAATGCAGGCGCCGGTAGGGACTAGCATTGCTCTGGGTAATGCGGCGTTCTGTTCAGGTGCTAGCTCGGTAGGGATTGATGAAGATCAGTTGGTGGCCTTAAGCGGAGTAGCTGATGCTGACTATGACTACCTCGGCGGTCTGATTGACTTTACCCTGTCAGGTGATCTTGATGGAGCCTCTTACAATCTCGTGCTGCCCCTTGAGAGTGCGATTCCCGCTAACGCTGAGTACAGGAAGTTTATTGATGAGGTTATTGGCTGGCAGGAGTTTGTTGTCGATGCAACCAATGCTATCGCGTCAGCAGCAGCCTCTGACGGAGCCTGTCCTGCACCCGGTAGTGAGCTCTACGTCGATGGTTTGACCGCCGGCGATAACTGCATTCAGTTGCAGATCGAAGACGGTGGTCCGAACGATGCTGACGGTGCTGCCGATGGCACTCTTACTGATCCCAGTGGTTTAGCCACGCTGTACTTTGGTCCTCCAAGCAGCGATAGCTCGATTGAGCTAAGTGCAATTGAGTTGGATGCGGGTTCTTCTACAACTGCTACTGTAACTGTGACAGCGGTGGATTCCGATGGTCGTTCATTGTTAGGTATGAATGTTACTGCAACCTCAACTATTGCTGACGCGGTAGTAAGCAGCTTTACTGAGCAGGGCGAGGGCGTCTATACCGCAACGCTTACACCGGGTAAAACGGGTGGTAGTTTGACTGTTACGGCAACGATTAGTGATGGTATTGATTCAACAACTAAAACCTCTGGTTCTTTGACCATTAATAAGTCGAGTGGTGGCGGTGGTTGTACTGTCGCGGTGAATCAGTCTCCTGATATCTCATTGCTGTTGTTGATGATGATTGGACTTGGGTTGATTCTAAGAAGAAGAGTGTTGAAGCTTTAGCCTATTGCTAAGAAGGTTTTAACAGTACAGGCTGATTGATTTGAGCTGGCCGATTACCGCAGGGTAGTCGGTCAGTTGCAATCAGGGTAAGGAATGTTTGGCGCGTGCAAACTCTTGTTGCGCTCTATTGTCTAGGCAAAATTAGGTTGGGGGCTCAATCGGGTGGTGCGCTAAGTCGCGCTTTTTTGCTGTCTGTGGTTTTTCTGACTGTTGCTTAAAGCGCGGTAATATCTTTCCAGACACTGTCGGCGGTATATTCTACCGAGACGACAAATTCATATGCTGTCCAGCTTTCAATCATGCTTAATAGGTAGCTTCCATCGACTTTTCTGTAGAGATGATAGCGTTGCCCGACCCGGGGCACGAAGTTATATGAGGCGTTGTAGATAAGCTCATTTAGGGCGGCAAGGCTTCTTATAGCTTCATATTCTCGGTTGAGTAATTCGACTGCATTTTCGAAATAATTTTTCGTTAAGGAGCCGCGCTCGGAGAGGAATAATGCGGTATCAGGTAGGACTATGGATGGCGAGCTGGAAGTGGTGCCATAGGGTAATAGCGCCTTTTTCAAATTGGTCATAACCGCTTTCCATTATTCACTAGAGTATCCAATGTCATCTCTACGTGAGCGGTCGCCGCTTTGGATCTTTGCGGGGTGGTATCTTACCTGGCATTCCGCCAGTGTCGTCTATCTTGTTATTCCTTTGGAGTTTCTTGTCAGGTTATCCCGACTGAGGGTCGAGACGAGGGATTTCGTATTTGACTGACTGACTGACTGAACTGGGCGCGAATAGACCCTCGCCATACCCTTGCGATCGGTCCCATGGGTGCCATTCTTTTCAGCGTTCGCACAACTCGCTAACGCTCAGACAAGTGCTCTCTTTTTCTGAAAATAATGACTCCCATAAACGGGCCTTAATTGATCGCAAGGGTATGGCAAGGGTCTATAGGGATTATTGCGGTACTGCTGGAGCTATTATTGTTTAATGCTACTACGCCAGAGCTTGTTGTCAGGTTATTCCGACTGAGCCTCCTAACCTGTCGTCCCCACTGAGCCTCTTAACCTGTCATCCCGACTGAGCGCAGCGACGAGGGATCTCTTTAATCTGTTTCAGCCAAGACTATTGCTGCTATTCCCTGTCATAAAATACTCTATTTCTGGGTCAACCCTATCTAGACTGTGGCGTTGTATCGCTGAAGCTAAAAACCTATAAAAACTGCATGGCAAGGATATTCCATGATTACTTCAGCTCCGTTAGTGGTTACGTTACTGTCATTATTACTATTGGGTTGTGGCGGAGGCGGAAGTGGAAGTGGAAGTGGAAGTGGATCTGTTGGCCAAGGGGACCCGATAACGGATGGGGATTTGACCGGCGATAATAGTGGCAGTAACCCAGAGACCGATACGACTCCAGACCAGCCCAATATTCTTCTGATTATTGCTGATGATCAGGGTCTCGATGCCTCGGCGCAATACGCCCTTAGCTCTGATCTTCCGGTTACCCCAACGCTTAATCAGCTGGCATCTCAGGGTATTATCTTTGACAACGCCTGGGCGACTCCGGCCTGTACCACAACACGCAGTACCATGATTACTGGTCAGTATGGGGTTAATTCTGGGGTGCTTGATGTGGGCGACAAATTGCCCGACGACGCCCTGACCCTGCAACGCTTTCTCGCCAGTGACGAAAATACCGATAACTACCAATCCGCTGTGATTGGCAAGTGGCATCTGAGTGGCACGCCGCCGGATGCCAGTCATCCCGCAACGGTGGGTATTGATTATTTTGCCGGTAATCTGCTTGGGGCGATCAGTGATTACAATCAGTGGGATCTGACGATTAACGGCGAGACGACTGTCTCCACTGAGTATCACAGTAGTGCCATAACCGACTTGGCGATCGACTGGATAGATGATCAGGCTCAGCCTTGGTTTTTGTGGCTCGCCTATGTGGCTCCCCACAGTCCTTTTCACCTGCCCCCGGCTGCGCTGCATACTCAGACTCTATCGGGAACGGAAGCAGATATTGAGGCTAATCCACGTGCCTACTATCTAGCGGCCATTGAAGCGATGGACAGTGAAATTGGTCGCCTGTTGGGAACTCTGACTGAGGCTGAGTTAGACAATACGATTATTCTCTATATTGGCGATAATGGCACTCCACGGCGGGTGGTGGATGCCTCAGTCTATGGCAATGGCAGCAAGGGCAGTTTGACAGAAGGCGGACTGCGGGTGCCCATGGTGGTCTCTGGGGCCGGTGTGTCGCGACTGAATGTTCGCGAAACTGCGCTAATTAATAGCAGCGACTTTTTTGCCACCATCGCCAATTTAGCCGGCAGCAGTATCACTGCTCTAGAGGACAGTCAGAGCTTTAAAGGCTTGCTGACCAATGCTGACGCTGATCAAAGAGACTATATATACAGTGATTTTGAGGCTGAATCGGCTTCCGGCTGGGCAATCCGTGACGCTCAATACAAGCTGATCGCCACTATCGATGGGCAAATGCAGCTCTATGATATGCTCTCTGATCCGCTTGAAACTGATAACTTGGTTGGCGGTTCCAGCGACTATTCAGCTATTGTTGAGCAGCTTGCGGCGGTGGCTACGGTGATTCGTGATACCGATACCGATACCGGGGGCGATGGGGAAACTCTGGCGATCGATATTACCGGGGATATATTTACTCAGCGCAGCGCTAACTGCGAGGACTATATTGCCAGCTACCAATCGACCGCTATGGATGTTTTTCGCTCTGTGCTGTTTTCCGGCAATCTGACGATTTCAACTAGCGCAGGAAAATGCCGGCTACAGTCAAACGGTGTACCCAATCATGATTTTAATGATGGGCAGCAGAGCTTTCCGACCAATCTGAGTGAGCAAGCTTATAACTACCAGATAACCACCAGCCCAGTATTTGCCAGCACCAATACCGCGCTGGCCATTGGCAATGACAACGGACTTATGCTGAATGGGGTCAAAATTGATCTGCTTGCAGCGGCCTGTTTTGCTGTCGGCGATGAAAAAACCGGCTGTGGCGATATGTCACAGCCGTGGCGTTTTGATCCTATGTTTGCGGCTAATGGCTTTAGGGTGGACAGTCACAATGCCCATGTTCAGCCCAATGGCAGTTATCATTATCATGGCACGCCGAATGCAATGTTTGCTAAGGATACCGCTGTGGAGTCTCCAGTAGTCGGCTTTGCCGCCGATGGCTTTCCAATTTTTGGCAGCTGGTTTGATGATAATGGCACTGTGCGAAAAGCCCTGTCGAGCTATAGGCTAAAGGCCGGTGCTCGTCAGGCCATAGGCGGTTATACGACACCAAGCGGTGATTATGATGGCACTTTTAGGGATGACTATGAGTATGTTGAGGGTCTCGGTGATCTCGACGAATGCAATGGTATGCAGGTAAGTGGCGTCTATGGGTATTTTGTTATCGACGCTTACCCTTACATTATGGGCTGTTTAAAAGGGCAGATGGATCCGAGTTTTAATTAATCCATTGTGAGCGAGAGTCCACTGTGAGTGATAGTCGAGGGTGGGAAAAGTTTATTTTGGCGGGCAATATCTACAGATATTTGCCCGCTTTTTATTTCTGCAATTGAAACTCAGCGGTGTTGCCCGCGGCATAGACCGCCAAGCCGTAACGATACTCATCGCTTACCGCGGCGATATTACTGATCATTGCTTCCCGAGTGACATTATTGCCTGCGGCAGCCAGTTGGCCGGCATTGAGGTAGAAGTCTAAATAATCTACCACTGCAGTGGCTCTGTCACTGTCGGAACCCTGGGTACTGTTCCAAATATTGTCTAAACGGCTGAAGTCCAAACGTATTATCAATTGCTCTAGGCTGAAGTTTGTATTGAACTTTACAAAGGCATTGTCGCGATAGAAGCGATCGTCGAGCAATAAAAACAGGCTATTAAAGCTATCAAAAAGCTGACTTTCGGTGGTTAACTGAAGTTCTGGTGAGACCAATGCATTGCGCGACAGAGCGCCAGATGGCGAGAAGTCGGGGGAAAAGAAATTGAACACCGATGGCGCGGCTAAGGCCCGCTGCCCAAGTGCCGGTGTGCCGGCGCGGAGCAGGGTTGCGCCATCATCAAACTGGTCGGCTTGAGAGTAATTTAAGCCATTGATGGCGTCGTCGTTAGAACTGCCCAGGGGTATGTATGAGCCGGCTTGGAGTAGTCGCAACAGTGCACTGAACTTTAAAATTGGCTCTTTGATTTTGCCGAAGGTCAGTGAGCTGGCGACCGCGGGATTGCGCGCTTCGGCATCTAGGAGTATGGCTTTGATGGTGGCGTTGAGATCTCCTTCGGTGCCAAAGGCATTGGCTACTCGCTCTATATACTCAGGGCTGGGGTTGGAGGTGACAAAGCGCTGGATTAGCTTGAGGGCAATGGTGGGCGCGGTGCTGCTGTGGGCCACCAGATTGTTCATTAGACCGGTTAATTCACTGTCTGCGGAACTGGGATCCGATGGGTCCCCAGAGGCAATAGTCAGCCTGTTGCCATTGTCGGAAAACAGTACCTTGGCCTCATAGTCGTGATAGTCGGCAAAAAACTTCATCGGTTCTATCCAGCGAAATTGATAGTCATTGGCATTGTTGCCGCGGAAGAAATTATTATTGGCGACCTTTTCACCACTGCTATTGGCTATGTGACTGAAGGATAAGCCGGTAAACACTCGAGCCATATCTTTGATCACGCTATTGTCATAGGTCTGTATCGGCAGGTTGTTCTCACCGAGGATAATTGATCCATTTTGACGCCGCTGAACAAGACCAAAGGTGAACAGCTGCATCACTTCGCGGGCATAGTTTTCATCGGGATAATAGCCGCTCTCCGGATCCGCTTTTTGGTTGCTGAGGTGGCTTAGATAGGTTCCCATTATAGGGTGTCGAGTCACCTGCTCGAGGGTCTCGCTATAGCTGCCAAAGGCATTTCTGGCCAACATATCCCAGTAGTCTGCGGTGCCTCGGTAGGCTCTGCGGACACCTGCATCCTGGTCGCTGATCACTAGAATTTCACTGAGGGCAAAGGTCATGCGCTGGCGCAGTTGGTCGCGGCCATAGAGTGCGATGGGCCAGAAGCTATCGCTGCGAATATTCTCACCCGGTTCATCGCGATCACGAGTGACGCTAATATCATCGTTGCCAAATTTTTCGAGGGTGGCGTCGGTCAGCGCCAACAGGCTAGTCTGAGGCGTGCCGATCTGTTGATCAATCCACTGCTGGTAAACCACCAGTCGGTTGTCGCCGTCGCTATCTATCTGAGCTCTTAGCTGCTGATACTGCTGCGGTGTCGCGCCGAAGGTTGCTTGATTTAAAAAACGCAGTATATCCTGATCGACTTCTTCTGCGCTGAGCTCGGTAGGGGTTTCCGGGATCACTGAGGCCTGATAGGAGAGCGGGGCAGAGATCTCTCCAGAGGGGTAGTTGGCGCTGTGGATATTGACATAAAAACTGCCATCAAACAGCGTATCGAGCATTTCCTGTTCAGTGCGAAAAATACCCCCTGGGGCTAAATCCCAGTCAAAGTTAGACAGATTGCCGAGGGTCTCAATATCTTTAATCATGGTGCCGGAGGGCGCTAGATGGATATGCTGATCGGTCTGTTGGCTGCCGAGATTGGAGAAACTGTAACTCAGCAGGCCATTGTCGTTGTCGCCCTGTAGAATAAAGCTGAGCTGCCCATTGCCGATAGTGGTGGCGCCGCCCTGAGGTGCAAATGAGCCAATAAAAACTCTGCCATTGGCAATGGAGTTATCGGCGTCGCTAATGGTTAAACTGACGCTCTCTCGGTCGCTGGCAATGCTGTAGGCAGAATCTGCACTCAGTGTAAAAATCAATCTCTCCGGCACTTCGTGCTGGCTGTCATTGACCGGTATCACTTCAATAATTCGATAGGTTTGGTTGGCACCGATTTCAAAGTTGGCACCCACGGCACTGTTGTCGTCGCTATAGATGAGTTGGTAGTCATTGCTGCTGGCAGAGCCCTTGGTGATATCGGCGTCGCCGCTAATGCTGTATTTAATGCTTAATTGAGATGTTGAACTGCTGCGCTCAAGCTTAAATTTGGCGATCTGATTGCTCTTCTCATAAGCTTGCTCTGTGACTGAGCTAAGTGAGACTGTGGGTTTTTCTGGTGGCGGGTTCGGTTGCGCTATAGGCTCTGAAGAACCGCCACTGCCACCGCCACCGCCACCGCCGCAGCTGATCAGTAAAAAACCGCTGAGTAATAATCCGCACTGATTTAATCTAAGCATGCTGGCTAAAGTCCTAGGTAATAAAGTCGAGGTTAGAGGTGGCATCAAACGGGCTGGCAAAATTTTCTAGGGAGGGAAACAGCTGGTTTATCTGGTTTTGTGGAATGCCCATCCAGTGAGCCACAACCGCTGAGCACTGGGAATTTGTGGTGGTGGGTATCCAGCGTCCGCGTCCAGTATCGAGTCCCTGATCTAAGGCCAGATCTGGGTGGGTGCCAAATAGTTGACCGCCATTGATCATGCCGCCCATCACCATGCTGTGGCCTCCCCAGCCGTGATCGGTGCCGGCTTCTGAATCTTCGCCATTGGGGGTAAAGGTGCGGGCAAACTCAGAGCCGACTAGGGTGAGTACCTGATCAAAATCACCCTGTGCCACGAGTACATCGTGAAAACCCTTGAGTGCGGCATTGAGTTCGGCCATTAAATCATGATGGTCGCTGAGCAAGTTTTGGTGATTGTCAAAACCGGGTATTTCAACAAAGTACACCGGTCGCTGATTGTTGGTCAGCGAGCGTCCGGCGATCATTTTGGCAACGGTGATAAGCCGTTTAGTGGAATTGTTTGTCGCGACGGCGCCGGCTGCTGCAAAGATGCCATCGTAGTCGACACCCAGTGACTCGGCTTGAGCAAAAGCACCTTGAACAATGCTTTGCGCTTTAATGGCAGAGTCAAAGGTGCTGCGATATTTTTGTGCCATAAGATGGGCCTGTGCATCAATTGACTGCATCGAGGCTTCCAGTATCTGCTGACTCGCGCCGTAGTATCCATAGAGGGAGGGTGCACCACTGTTGCCAAGGCTGTAGCTATTGATAAGACCGTCTTGGGTTACTTGAAAGGAGTTGAGTCCGCCCACGGCAATTAATGGTGATACATTGTTATCTAAATTGTAATCGCTGAGTAGCTCGGCCATGCGGCCGCCCCAACCATAGCGGAACGGATTGCTAGGTTCACTCTGTAACTGGCGCTGTTGGTCAGAGTGAGAGAACAGCTGCGGTGGCAGCGCAACACCGCCGTTGTCGAACTGTACTTTGCTGGTAGGCTCAATGAGATTTCCGGTATTACAAATTACTGCCAGTTCACCACTGTTAAATAGTTCGGCCATAGCGGGGCAGGCTGGATGCATGGCAAATTCAGTTGAGCTGGTAGGGGGGCTATCGTTACCAGTATAAACCGCGGCCGGACTGGCAAGTTGCAGGCTGTGCAGGTCGGCTTCTGGCAGGGCGACTACGCCGCGATGGTTTTCATAGTTGCGGCGCAATTGATTGTCGCCAGTGGGCACCAGCATATTGTAGGAGTCATTGCCGCCGGTCAGCATAATAAACACTAGGGCTTTGTGATCAGTGGAGTCGGCGAGACTTTGGCTGGCTCCGAGCAGCCCGAGCATACCCATAGAGTTGACCGCAGCGGCGGTAGCCAGTGAAAGCTGTGAGGATTTTTTTAGAAACCGTCGGCGCGATAGCTCAGTATTGGCCATTGCTTTATTTCCCCACTGTTGATTTATTATTATTTTTTGGTTGATCTTGGTGCTTATGATCTTTGGAACTTTTAATCATTAGTGCTATGGCTAACTGCAACTTCAACGGCGCTCGATGCTTTTAGTTGACGTTGGTTACCTGTTGATTAACCTTTGAAAGTTAATCTAAGTGTTTTTACTGAGCTTACATTACAGCCTACATTACAGCCTACATATCAACCTATAAGGCAAGGTTATTTCAACTGACAGTCGCTCAATTCAGAACGGGTTCAGCCAACCACCGTGCGATGCAATACTCGCTCATAACCCTGATAGCCGCCAGTTGCGCGAATCCCTTTTATGGTTGCGTCATCCAGTGGTTGGGATAGGTCTAAGCCTTCTATACTAGCGCCACAGGATTGCCTGGAAGCGGTTACTCTGAATCTGACTGTCATGCATTGCCCCTTTGGGTTGAATATTTCAGTGTGCTCTTTGATTTCGGGCAATTCAAGTAATAATCGCGTGCTGCGCTTGTTGCTGCCCTGTCAAAATGTCTTCTGCTGGAGGTGAGCTTTAGCCCCTTGTCGCTGGGGTGGGAGGAGATAAAAACTAGGCTGGCGGGGTTGGGTTAACAGGAGGGCGGCTGCTACTCGAGTGCTACTAAGATGCTACTGAATTTTTCCTTATTTGGTATGGGCTGTAATACCCTTACTCGGATTTTAGTTTGAGAGGTTGGAATGAGAGTTTAAAATAGGGGGATAATTACGCTTCTATTACAGTGTTTTCTGGCAATATTAAAATAAATTAGCATGGGTTATACTTTTTTATCATGCATTTGGGGTTTCTCTCAAAATGAAAGCTCTAACTATAAGAAGCCACTTACCCAAATTACTCTTCAGCCTGTATTTTCTGACGCTATCTGGGTTAACCCCTGCCCTTGATAACGACCTTGCGTCTTATGTTATCAATGCAGATCCTAATGGGTCTAGTCTTTTGGAGCCTGCAAACTCGGACACTGATTCTGATGGCGACGGTGTTGTCGATGAGCTGGATGATTTCCCCTCGGATGCCCGTGAGACTGTGGATACGGATTTAGATGGGGTGGGCAATAATGCCGACCCCGATGATGACAACGATGGTGTGCCTGATGCGGGTAGCTGGGAGCAGTTGGGGCAGAGTATCAATGGCGAAAATGCCGAAGATCTGGCGGGCAGAGTAACGCTATCAGCCGATGGCTCTATTATTGCCATTGGCGCTGTGGGCAACGATGAAAACGGCATTGATACGGGTCAGGTTCGTGTCTATGCCTTTGATGGTCAAGCTTGGGTTCAGCGCGGTCAAAGCCTTTTTGGACAGGTTGAACTTGAGCGTATTGGTTTCTCTCCTTCGCTCTCCAGTGACGGGTCTGTTCTAGCCTTTGGCGGGGCCTGTCTCGATTGTGAGATGCCTGCGGGGGTCATTCGAGTCTTCGCTTGGGATGGGGAAGGTTGGATCCAGCGGGGCGAGGATATTGCCGGTGAGGCACTCGGGGATGGCACCGGCAATGGCACTAAGTTATCCGCAGACGGCAGCATTTTGGCGATTTCAGCGCCTTTTTATAACGGCGATGATGGCAATTCTGAGGATGTGGGACAGGTTAGGGTTTACCGTTGGGACGGTGAGAGTTGGGTTCAGCGTGGCCAATATATAGATGGCGAAGCGGCGGGTGACCGACTTGGTCGCTATGAGTTTGATTTAACCGCTGATGGATCTTTTTTGGCGATTGGCGCACAGGGTAGTGATGTAGGTGGGTTTGATGCGGGTCATCTGCGTGTCTACGCCTGGAGTGAAATCAATCAACTTTGGGTTCAGCGTGGCGAGGGTATTGAGGGTGAGGCTGATGGCGATGGAAGTGGCAGTTCGGTATCAATTTCAGATGATGGATTAATTGTCGCGGTCGGTGCGTTCCTCAATAATGGCAGTGACTTTGGCGCGGGCCATGTGCGGATTTATTCCTATGATGCCTCTGTTGGATGGGTGCAACGGGGTGATGATATTGACGGTGCTGGTGCCGGTGACTCCTTCGGTTGGTCAACCAGTCTTTCCGCCGATGGATCTCGGGTCGCAATTGGCGCCATTCAAGGCGACACGGTACTAAGTGTGGGTTATGTGCATATTTACAGCTGGGATAGCGCGGCACAGCGCTGGATTCAACAGGGCCAATCTATATTTGGCAACGCCGAGAACAATTTAAACGGTTGGTCCCTGTCCCTGTCTGATGATGGAGAAATTATTGCCGCTGGCGCCGCTGGATTCGCTGATGGCGTCGAATATGCAGGCCGGGTTGTAATTTATGCCCATACAGGAGCGCCGGATGCCCTTCCCCTGGATGCGACAGAGACTCTGGATACGGATTCAGATGGCATAGGCAATAATGCTGATCCGGATAATGATGGTGACGGTGTTGTCGATGAGTTGGATGAGTTTCCCTTGGATGCCAGCGAGAGCGTCGATACGGATTTAGATGGGGTGGGCAATAATGCCGACCCTGATGATGACAATGATGGTGTGGCTGATACCGGCAGCTGGGAGCAACTGGGTGGGGATATTAGTGGCGAGAATGTCGGAGACTTAGCGGGCAGAGTAACGGTTTCAGCTGAAGGCTCTGTTATTGCCGTCGGCGCTATTGGCAACGATGAAAACGGCGCTGAATCGGGTCGGGTTCGCGTCTATGCCTTTGATGGTCAGGCTTGGGTTCAGCGTGGCCAAAGCTTTTATGGGCAGGCCGAAATTCAGCGCTTAGGTTTCTCTTTGTCTCTCTCCAGTGATGGGTCTGTTCTGGCCTTTGGCGGGGCCTGTCTCGATTGTGAAGTACCTGCGGGGGTTGTTCGCGCCTTCGCTTGGGATGGGGAAAGTTGGATTCAGCGGGGCGACGATATTGCCGGTGAGACTCTCGGTGATGGTGTCGGCAATGGGGTTAAGTTATCCGCAGATGGCAGCACTTTGGCGATTTCAGCGCCTTTTTACGACACCAATGGGGGCACTGCTGTGGATGCGGGGCAGGTTAGAGTGTACCGCTGGAATGGTGAAAGTTGGCTTCAGCGCGGCCAATATATAGAAGGTGAGGCGGCGGGTGACCGCATTGGTCGATATGACTTTGATTTAGCCGCTGACGGATCCTTTTTGGCGATTGGCGGTCAGGGCAATGATGCAAGTGGGCCTGATGCGGGACATCTACGTGTCTATGGCTGGAGCGAAAATGATCAACTGTGGATACAGCGTGGTCAAGATATAGACGGTGAGGCTGCTGGCGATGAAAGTGGCAGTTCAGTGTCGATTTCAGATGATGGATCGATTGTCGCAGTGGGGGCATTCCTCAATGATGGCAATGGCTTAGATGCGGGCCATGTGCGGATTTATTCCTATGATACCTCTGCTGGATGGGTACAGCGGGGTGATGATATTGATGGCGCTGGTGCCGGGGATTCTTTCGGTTGGTCAACCAGTCTTTCAGCTGATGGCTCGAGGATCTCAATTGGCGCCACCCAAGGCGGTACGGAATTGATTTTGGGTTATGTAGCTATTTACAGCTGGGATGGGGCGGCGCAGCGCTGGGTTCAACAGGGGCAATCGATATTTGGCTCTAGTGAGATCGACTTTAACGGCTGGTCTCAGTCTCTGTCTGACAATGGTGTAATTGTTGCAACTGGGGCGACCGGTGGCGCTGAATTGGCAGGCCGGGTTGCAGTTTATGCTCTTGGCCCAGCGGATGCCTTTCCCTTGGATGCGACAGAGACTCTGGATACGGATTTAAATGGCATAGGCAATAATGCCGATCCGGATAATGATGGCGACGGTGTTGTCGATGAGTTGGATGAGTTCCCTCTGGATGTCAATGAGACTGTAGATACGGATCTAGATGGGGTGGGCAATAATGCTGATCTCGACGATGATAACGATGGTGTGCCGGATATAAGTCGCTGGGTGCAATTGGGTGGGGATATTGGTGGCGAGAATGTCGAAGACCTTGCGGGCAGAGTAACCCTATCAGCCGATGGCTCTATTATTGCCATTGGCGCTATGGGCAACGATGAAAACGGCATTGATACGGGTCGGGTTCGTGTCTATGCCTTTGATGGCCAAGCTTGGGTTCAGCGCGGTCAAAGCCTTTTTGGACAGGTTGAACTTGAGCGTATTGGTTTCTCTCCATCACTCTCCAGTGACGGGTCTGTTCTAGCCTTTGGCGGGGCCTGTCTCGATTGTGAGGTGCCTGCGGGGGTCATTCGTGTCTTCGCTTGGGATGGGGAAAGTTGGATCCAGCGGGGCGACGATATTGCCGGTGAGGCACTCGGGGATGGCACCGGGAATGGCACTAAGTTATCCGCAGATGGCAGTATTTTGGCGATTGCAGCGCCTTTTTATGACGGCGATGAGGGCAATGCTGAGGATGCGGGACAGGTTAGGGTTTATCGTTGGGATGGTGAAAGTTGGCTTCAGCGTGGCCAATTTATAGATGGCGAAGCGGCGGGTGATCTAATTGGTCGCTATGACTTTGATCTAACCGCTAACGGATCTTTTATGGCGGTGGGCGGGCAGGGTAACGATGCAAGTGGTCTTGATGCGGGTCATCTGCGTGTCTATGCCTGGAGTGAAATCAATCAGCTGTGGATTCAGCGTGGCGAGGATATTAATGGCGAGGCTGCTGGCGATAGAAGTGGCAGTTCGGTGTCGATTTCAGATGATGGATCGATTGTCGCGGTCGGTGCGTTCCTCAATAATAGCTATGCCACTGGCTTTGGCGCGGGCCATGTGCGGATTTATTCCTATGATAACTCTGCTGGATGGGTGCAGCGGGGAGAGGATATTGACGGTGTTGCTGAGGGGGATTTTTTCGGTTGGTCAACCAGTCTTTCAGCTGATGGGTCTAGAATCTCAATTGGTGCCTTCCAAGGCGCCTTGGGACCCGGTATGGGTTATGTGGAGATCTACGATTGGGATGGCGCGGCACAAGGCTGGATTCAACAGGGGCAATCTATTTCTGGCACCATGATGGCCGATTATAACGGCTGGTCCCAGTCCCTGTCTGATGATGGAGAAATTGTTGCAACTGGGGCCATTGGTGGCTTCGAGCAGGCGGGCCGCATTGCAATTTATCGCCTTACCGAAGTGGCGGATGCTTTTCCCCTCGATGGAACAGAGACTCTGGATACGGACTCAGACGGTATAGGCAATAACGCGGATCCCGATGATGATAACGATGGTGCTGGAGATTTTTCTGAAATTATCGTCTTGAGGGAGGGTGATCTTTCCAGTAGATGGGATTTTGGATTGCTGGGTCTTGAAAATGACAGTTCCGGTAATACTCAGCCCTGTGGCTATGTTGTAGGGGAGGCTGTAGGTCTAGATTGCACCAAGCTTGACTGGAACTTTGTTGCTGATGGTGATCGCAGCAGTGTTTTAGAAGTCCGTCATCAGCCCTATGAGACGGGTGAGGGATCGATGCTGCTGATAGCTGCTACGGCGTCTCAAAACCTGAGTAGCATCACCAATGGCTTTATTAGATTTGATATCAAGGTGATTGAAGCGCCAACTGATAACCTATTCAGTCTTAACCTGCTGCAGGACTTTGGCTTTCAGCCGAAGCCTTTCACTGTTGAGGAGGTTGGAGTCTGGTCCACTATTACTATCCCGCTCTATGAGTTTGAGCCACAGTTTGGTTTTTTCTTTGTGCAGTCTCCATTTTCGATTAGTCATTTGCTTGAGGGGCAGGATACGGAGATAGTGTATCGCCTCGATAATGTCGCTTGGGTAACACATTATGAAGGACTTGATGCAAGCTCTCTGCCGATGGATGCCTTCCCTCTGGATGCCTCTGAGACACTGGATACTGATCTTGATGGCATTGGTAATAATGCTGATGCATTTCCGGAGAATGCCCTGTACACCAAGGATTCGGATGCTGATGGCATGCCGGATATTTGGGAGATCAATTATGGTTTGGATCCAAATGATTCTGAAGATGCTGCAGCTGATCAGGATGGCGACGGTGTCTCGTCTCTCGATGAGTTTTTCGCAGACACTATTCCTGCAGGTTCATTGGATATAGATGGAAACGGTAATTACGACGCTCTCACCGATGGTTTGTTGCTTTTGAGGGCGATGTTTGAGCTCTCCGACTCTGCGCTGATCAGCAATGCGATAGGTGCGGGTGCAGTCCACTCCACGTCCGAAGCGGTGATTGCAAGAATAGATATGCTCGGCGAGCTGATCGATATAGACGGCGATGGGAATGCAGATGCTCTGACTGACGGGCTTGTGGTGTTGCGCTATCTATTTGGTCTGCGAGGGGAGACGTTGATTGATGGCGTAGTGGCAGATAATGCAAGCCGATCTTCTGCAGCGGATATTGAGGCGAAGATTGAGAGCCTAAAGCCGGCTTTGTAGTGGCGTCTTGCTGGTGGGTTGTCTGGTAGGATTTGCGTTGTTATGGAGGGTTAGAGATCCCTCGTCGCTGCGCTCTGTCGGGATGACATAAAAGGGGCTCTGTTTGTTATCTCGAACCACTTCCTCGTCATCTCGAACGCATGTGAGAGATCTTGTAGTAAGTGGCATAAGATCTCTCGTCGCTGCGCTCTGTCGAGATGACATATAGAGGCTCTATCGAGATGACATATAGAGGCTCTATCGAGATGACACATGGAGGCTCTGTCGAGATGATATAAAACGACTCTATCGGTATGAAAAATTAAACAGCAGTAGAACAACCCTAGGAAAAACAAAGCTCTAAATAACAGGCGAAAAAAAGCCCCGATAAATCGAGGCTTTTTAAAAGTCTAAAATCAGCTACTTCAGTGAATCAATCACCCTGTACAACAAAGCTATCAGCCGCACTAGCAGGCTTTAAACTCATGTACGGATTTTGCTGTTGAATCGCACTTGGGTGGACAACTGAGATATTGATCTGGCTATTGCTTTCGCTGCCAAACCAGCCACTTGATTCACTGGTCTTGACGATTTCGATGGTCGCGTAACGGCCATCTTTGGTGTAGATCAGGACAATCTCTTCAGCAACAGTAGAAGAAATAAGCGACCAGCCCGTTCCCAGTGTTGCGTCACTAAAGAAAATCAAGTTTGTTGCTGGGCTGACATTGGAGGTCAAGACAATGCGACCGGCTATGCCAGCGCCCGTTCCGAGGATCACTGTCGGCGTCTTTTGAATCTCAGCTTCATCAGGCAGGGGCATATCAGCCAGCAGGTAACTGATAATTTTTCGTGATTCTTCTTGGTATGAAGTAGACTCGTCAGACCCGGGCCAGAGGCTACAGCCAGATAAGAAGATAGTCATTAATGCTAGCGTAATTAGTGTGTTGAAGTTTTTCATTGTTGGATCCTTTTAAGGTATGAAGCATATTAACCCAGAACTTAAATAAAGAGAATAGCATTGGTTCCTTATGCTTTATGCTCTATATTTCTAATGTCAGTCAGGTAGGATTTTTTAACCTAGTCCAACACTGACACTGCTCAATTCAACGGTTATTGTTTGGCTTAGATAGGCTAGAATGGCAGGATAATTAGAATAATCAGTATTCGGCTGCTAGCCAGCCACTTTGGGGGACGCTATCAATACATCGGATTTGAGCGCAACACTACTCAGCTGCCTTTTCTTTATGCTGCTGGTGGCTTGGGTTTCCTATCGCAAGAGCAGGGGCGAGGTGGCCACCCGTGATGGCTATTTTCTCGCTGGTCGCGGACTGACGGCGGTATTTATCGCCGGCTCTCTGCTGCTGACTAACCTCTCTGCGGAACAGTTGGTCGGCCTCAATGGCTCGGCCTATGGTTTTAATCTCAGTAGCATGGCATGGGAAGTTACGGCGGCGATCTCGACGATCTGTATGGCCTTTATCTTTCTGCCACGCTATCTGGCCGGAGCTTTTTCCACACTGCCTGAGTTTCTAAACAGCCGCTTTGACAATGATGTTCGACGCCTAACCGTGCTGCTATTTATGTTTGGTTACGGTTTGGTGACGATTCCCTCGGTGCTCTATTCGGGTTCTATTGCAGTGCTGCGGCTATTCGATGTTCCGGAACTGTTTGATCTGCCTTACAGCCAGGCACTGACCCTGACAATTGTGATGATCGGCAGCACCGGCGGATTATATGCAGTGTTTGGCGGCCTTAAAGCGGTTGCGGTGTCAGACACCTTAAACGGTATCGGTCTGCTGTTAGTCGGTTTTGCAGTACCTCTGCTGGGACTGGCTGCTCTCGGTGATGGCAGTGTTGGCGATGGGCTGCATATAGTGGCTAATAGCCACACCGAGAAACTCAATGCCATTGGTGGGCCCAGCGACCCAACACCTTTTGGCACTCTGTTTACCGGCATGATCTTTGCCAATCTATTTTATTGGTGCACCAATCAATATGTTATTCAACGAACCTTGGCGGCGAAAAACCTCGCCGAGGGACAAAAGGGTGTGCTGCTCTCAGGATTTTTTAAAGTCCTGGTGCCTTTTATCATGATGATTCCCGGCGTTGTTGCCTTTCATCTCTACGGCCCGGTTGGCTCGGAGGGCGGTCTGCCTTCTATTGATCTGGCCTACCCTCAGCTGGTCAGAGATGTGCTGCCTACCTATGCCATGGGTTTCTTTTTAGCGGTTCTGTTGGGCGTGGTATTTAGCTCGTTTAATTCCCTACTAAATAGTGCAGCGACACTGTTCTGTTTGGATATTTACCTTCCGCTAAAAGAGCGCCAGGGTGCTCCAGCAGTGGAGGACAAGCAGCTGGTCAAGGTGGCCAAGCGAGCCTCGGTGGTGATTGCTCTGTTCTCCTTTGTGGTGGCGCCGATGTTGCAATTCGCCCCCGAGGGGCTGTGGCAGATTATCCGTATTTTTACCGGCTTCTATAATATTCCGGTGATCGCGATAGTGATTGTTGGCTTATTTAGCCGCCGTGTTCCGGCCCTGGCGGCTAAGTTGGCGATTGTGTTTCATGTGATCGCCTATGGACTGTTGAAGTTTGTTTTCGATGACTGGGTGACAATTCATTTCTTGCACTTATATGCGATCCTATTTGTGATTGAAGTGGCGATGATGCTGGTGATTGGTCAGCTCTATCCTCGTGATAAGGCGTGGAGCTTTGAGCGCAGTGACAAATTAGACTTACGGAGCTGGCGTTATGCCATGCCCTGTGCGCTGACTCTGGCTTCATCGGTGACAGGGCTGTATCTGCTATTTTCGCCGATTGGTTTGGTGGATGGTATCAGCGTGGCATTTTGGCCACTGATATTAACGCTAGTTGGCATTAATATACTGTCTTGGTGGAATGCCGGCAGACAGAAATTCGCACGAACAGAATAAAAAACACACTAAAAAATATAACAAATGCGGATCCTCGATTGAAAAAAAATAGCCTATACAAGCCGAGACTGCGCTTCTTCGAAGATGCGCCGGGTCAACAGCATATAACTGCAGCCGATCAGTACCTATATCAGCGTCCAACAGCGCGCCATAATCTGGTGGTGATTGGCACTGGCACTATTGGGCAAGAGCACATGCGTGTAGCGACGCTGCTGGGTCGCGCTCAAATCCATGGTATTTACGATGCTCAAGAACACAGCATGGATATTGCCGAGGCGAATTTCGCCGGTTACTCGGATAAGTCGCTGCTGCGCTACCCGGACTTGGAATCCGCGTGCAATGATCCGGCGGTGGATGCGTTGTTTATCTGCACGCCCAACTATACCCATTTCAATATTCTGCAAACCGCCATTAAGTCGGGCAAGGCGATCTTTTTAGAAAAGCCTATGGCCACGGATTTAGCAGATGCCGCAGCTATAGAGGCGATGGCCCGAGCCTACTCTTCGTTTATCCAGATCGGTTTGCAATACCGTTATAAGGCTCAGTATATAGAAGCCTTCCACGAGGCTTTGGGCAGAGACTCTCTGGGTGAAATCAAAACTATTAGCCTGAGTGAATACCGACCGCCGTTTTTGGATAAGGTCGAGCAGTGGAATAAATTTAATATTACCAGCGGTGGCACTTTGGTGGAAAAGTGCTGCCATTACTTTGATCTGATTAATCTGCTGGCACAGTCTCAGCCGATCAAGGTTTATGCCAGTGGTGGGCAGGGGGTTAACTTTGTGGACTTCCAGCGGGTTGGCAAAAAGTCTGATATCGATGATCATGCCTTTGTGGTGATTGACTATGCCAATGGCACTCGGGCTAATTTTACTCTCAATATGTTTTGTCATGACTTTAGTGAAGAGCTAATTGTCAGTGGCGATCGCGGTCGTCTAACCGCCAAAGAACTGTTTAATTTTCATCAGCAGCAGGGCTCCAAAGCGACTCTGGCAATTGAGGCCGGTGAGCTGGGGCCATCAAAAACAATGGATGTGACTTACCCTGCACTGATAGAGCAGAGCGGTCATCACGGTGCCACCTATTTTGAACATATTGCCTTTGTCGATCAGCTTGAAGATAAGTCTGTGTCGGCGGCGACGCCACTTCAGGGACTCTGGTCAATGATTGTTGCCAGTGCCGCTCAGGCTTCAATGGCCCGAGGCGAGGCAGTGGATATTAATGAATTTATGGCGGCCAATGGTTTGGCCCATTACACCAACGATTAGGAATATTATGTCTCAAGCTATACAGGTCCCGGTTATTAAAGTCTCGTCTAAATCTATGCCCGCAGTGGGTTTGGGTCTGTGGAAGATCGATCAAGACAGCGCTGCAGATGCAGTCTATGAGGCAATTAAGGTGGGCTATCGACATCTCGACAGTGCCGCAGATTATGGCAATGAACAGCGGGTCGGTGAGGGCATCGCCAGAGCTATCGCCGATGGTCTCTGCAGCCGTGAAGAGCTGTGGGTAACGAGCAAACTGTGGAATACCTATCACCGGGCAGAGCATGTTGAGGCAGCCTGTCGCCGATCAATGGATGATCTGGGTTTGGATTATATCGATCTCTATTTAGTGCATTTCCCGATTGCTCTCTGTTATGTGGATTTTAATGATCGCTATCCGGCGGAGTGGATCCATGATCCCAGCGCAGAGAACCCGGGTATGGAGCTTGATCAGGTTCCTCTGAGTGAAACCTGGGGGGCGATGGAGCAGTTAGTTGAAAAGGGTTTGGTGCGTCAAATCGGCGTCTGTAATTACAATGCTGGCTTGCTCCACGATCTGATGAGCTATGCGCGTATTAAACCGGCCATGTTGCAGATTGAATCTCATCCCTACCTGACTCAGGAAGCCTTATTGCGTACTGCGCAGTCCTACAATATGGCAGTCACGGCGTTCTCGCCCCTCGGCTCTCTGTCCTATGTGGCACTGAATATGGCCAGTACCAATGACACGGTATTAACCGATCCTTCGGTGTTGGCGGCGGCACAGCGCAACGCGGTTACGGCGGCTCAGGTGGTGTTGCGCTGGGGCATTCAGCGGGGCACGGCGGTGATTCCGAAAACCAATAATCCCCAGCGCTTAATAGAAAACTTAAGCCTCACTGAATTCACTTTAAACGATGAGGAGATGGAGGCTATTTCAGCTCTTAATCAAAACCGTCGCTTTAATGATCCGGCGCAGTTCTGTGAAGCTGCGTTTAATACTTTTCACTCTATTTACGATTAATAACTATGCCGCAACTAAAAGTAGAAACGATCAAAGTAGCTCAACAGCAGGTATATGGAGAGGGTGACTTTCCTTTGGTATTTAGTGGGGATACAGGTTCTAGTCAATCCGCTATAGCCGATTGGATCGCCGGGAACCGCGAGGCTATTGAAGATCAATTGGCGCTCACCGGGGCGATTTTATTTCGCGGTTTTGGTCTTAAAGATGATCGCGACTTTGACCACTTTATTCGCGCTTTTGACTGGCCAAATTTTACCTATGCCGAATCTCTATCCAATGCGGTAAGGCGCAATCGCACTGAGTTGGTGTTTACCGCCAATGAGGCGCCGCCATCGGTATCGATTTTTTTACATCACGAGATGGCGCAGACGCCGGTGTATCCCTCAAAGCTATTTTTCTTCTGTGAGCATGCGGCGCAAGAGGGCGGCGCTACACCTATTTGCCGGTCCGATATTTTGCTTCAGCAGCTGCGTGAACAACTGCCGGATTTTGTTAGGGACTGTGAAGAGAAAGGTGTGCGCTATTCCCAGACCATGCCGTTAGAAGAGGATTTAGCCTCAGGTCAGGGTCGCAGTTGGAAAAGTACTCTCAGTGCTGAGAGTCGCGAACAGGCGCAGAGCAAGCTTGATAGTCTGAATTACGACTGGCAGTGGCAGGGAGAGGGATCCCTGTGTGTGATAACGCCTGTTCTGCCTGCGGTACGGCAACTGCATGATGGCCGGACGGTGTTTTTTAATCAGCTGATCGCCGCTTTTCGTGGTTGGAAAGACGCCCGCAACAGCGGTGAAAAATCGATCTGTTTTGGTGATGGCTCCGCTATCGACAGCAGCCATATGGCTGTGGCCATTGAGTTAGCCGACACGCTGACTTTTGATATTCCCTGGCAGTCCGGTGATGTTGCCATCTTGGATAATTTTTTAGTCATGCATGGGCGGCGTCCTTTTGAGGGGCAGCGGGCTGTATTGGCTTCGCTGGTCGCATGATTGAGAATATGATTGAGAACATGTTTGAGAGCGCAATAGAGAACGTATTAAGGAAACGGTTATGAAAAAAATTATTTTAGGCCTTCTGTTAACGCTGGCAGCACCTCTGGTAAGTGCCGAGTATACCCGCACCTATATCGAGTCTTACCCACTGCAGACGGCTTCGGTAAACGGCCTTGAGATGGCCTATCGGGTGGTTGGGAAAAACCCAGAAAGCCCTAAGGTAGTGATTATTATGGGCCTCGGTGGTTCTAATGTTGTCTGGGGCGATACTCTGGTCAAGGGCCTTGTGGAGGGGGGCTATGAGCTGCTGATGTTTGATAATCGCGATGTCGGCGGTTCCACCCGTTTTGATGATTGGGGTCAGCCAACTCTGTGGTTGCAGCTGATTAAGCAAAAGCTTGGTTTGCCGGTCAATGCGCCCTATACCCTCGATGATATGGCGGCTGATACGGTGGCACTGATGGATCATCTGGGTTATCGAGACGCACATATTATTGGCACTTCTATGGGCGGTATGATCGCTCAGGTTGTGGCCGCGCAATATCCGCAGCACACCCGCAGTTTGATTTCGATTATGTCTTCAACTGGGGCTCGTCATTTGCCTAGGCCAACCCGCGGAGCTGAGGGCAATTTGCGGGAGCTTGCGGCAGGTGATGCGGCGGCTAAACGAGATGCGATGATGCGCGCTCGGGGTTTCTTTCCCGAGTCAATGCCGCGACAGCTGATGGCGATTTTTAAGACCGGTGATCGCTCTGAGGATGTGGCTGGTATTCAGGCCAGCACTCTGGTTCTGCACGGGGTCGATGATACTCTGGTGCCGCCGCTACACGGTGTGCATACGGCTGAGTTAATTCAGGGCTCGGAATTTGTATTGCTGGAGGATATGGGTCACAACATGCCGGAGACTGTATTGCCGGAGTTGATCTCGCGGATGCGTGGACACATGGATAAGGTTGAAACTCTGCAGCTTAAAGCGACTCAGGCACCGTCTTGAGTTGCAGGCGCTGGCGCAGATAGCGGGCAAATTGATCGACACTAATATTCAGGGCGGCACTGACCAAAATCAGTAATAGGGCAATATCAAAGCGAAAGGTCTCAAAGGCGGAATCGATATAGAAGCCCAGTGTGGCAATGCCGAGAATGCCGAGAATCGCGGTTTCCCGCAGAATCACTTCCCAGCGATAAAACAGAAAAGCTAAAAACTGCCGATAAATTCGCGGTAGCACTTCATAGAAATACAATGTAACGCCAGAGTTGGCGTCGGCGCGGAGACTGAGTTCTTCGGTATAGCGGCCGAGCAGGTGGCCGATAATTGCACCATTGTGAATACCCAAAGCCAAGATGGCTGGCAACATTGAGGGGCCGAATATCAGTAGCCCGATAAAGGCCAGCAGATACTCGGGCAGTGTGCGCAGCAGAATCAGGATTGAGTCACCGATGCCGCGTTTCCAGTTTCTGTCCATCAAGCGCCCGTGGCTCATAAAGCGCCCGCGGCTAATCAAGCGCCTGGGGCGCATAAAAAGCGGCGAATTGAGCGGCAGTAAGGCCAGTGCCAATAGGCCGGTAAATACCAAGCTTATTTGCCCGAGTAATACTGTATTGAACAGGCCGGGCCAGATCTGCTGTTGCCATAACAGGTTAAACCACTGTGCAAAATGACTTATGGTTTCGCCGTTCCACAGGGCCTCGCCGCGCAGTGGTGCCGGCACTATATCTTCGCTGACAAAGCGCACCAGCAGCTGCCAAGAAATTGTTGCCTGGGGGGGAAGATAGTAGAACACAGCCACTAGATAAACCGGCAGCAGTCGTTTGTGCAGCCACAGGCGCAGAGTGCCGATAAGCAGCAACAGGGCATAAAAGAACGCTGCTGCTTCGCTGTAGTGGCCATCGCTGAGGGCGGTCTCCAGATGAAAGCCGAGGGTTGGCAGGCCGACAAACCCAAGGATCGCACTGGAGCGGATCGCGCATTCAAAACGGTAGCTGGTGTAGGTGGCCATAGAGCGCCATGCTAGGGGCAGCACAGCATAGAAAAAATGACTTAATCCAGGTTCTCGGTGGGGCAGGTTATTGGCCGGTGCCGGATCCACCTCTTCAAACAGTTCGCCATATATTTTTGCCAATGTGCCGGCGTAGGGAATGGCGATAGCCAGCAGACCGGTCAGGGATGAGAGTCCTGCCACCTGCATAAACAAAAGCGCCCAGAACAGCTCATGAATGGAGCGTACAAAGGCACAGAATGCCCGAATCAGGGCAAAGCGATAGCCCAAAGCCAGAACAAACCCAGCTATCGCCGCGAGGGTTACACCCTGCAGGGCAAAGGCAAAGGTATTGGCGAGGCCGCTTAGTAACGTCGGCCACGACCAAACCGAGGGGCTCAGAGCGCCAGCGGTCATCCGGGCCAGTTCCGCCCAGGGATCGGCACTGCTAATCTGGATATCCACCAGCACAAGGCAGAGCAGTGCCGAGACAGCAAACCAGAGGCTGATATTGCGCAGGGCGCTGGCTGAGCTAGCTATGCTGCGATTGGCTGACAGGGCCATCAACTGGCCCCGTAGAGGCCGGCAAGATCACTGGCCTGCAGTTGCTCACTGGGGGCGTCGAGGACAATGGCGCCGTCTTGCAAGCCGATAATACGTGTGCATACAGACAGGGCTTGGATTATATCGTGGAGTGCCAACACCACCGTTTGGTGCCGTTGGCAGATTAGTTTTAGCAGCGCTTCACCCTGATATTCATCGACATTGGCGACTGGCTCGTCACCCAGAAAAATGGCGCGCTGTTGAATCAGTGCGCGGCCAATACTGGTGCGCTGTTGTTGGCCCCCAGAGAGCTTGTCGATGGAGCTGAAAAGCTGCTGTTCAAGTCCCAACTGCTGAGCGATAGGTTCGACAATACTCCGCGCCCCAGCCAGGGGTTTGATCAGGTTGAGCAGATTGTAGGGCAGAGAATGTTGCTCTAGTGCGCCCATATAAATATTGTGAAAGGTGCTGAGTATGGGCACCAAGCCTGGCTGCTGAGGACACCAGGCAACCGTATCGGGACGCTGCTCGCGCAGGGCTTTTAGCAGGGTAGATTTGCCCGCACCGCTGCCGCCGATCAGCGCCACGCGCTCACCGGCGGCAATGCTCAGTGAGACATTGTCCAGTACGCTGCGGCCCTCGTACTGTAGGCTTTTCTGACGAAACTGGAACAGCGCTGGTGGCGGCGTTGGGCTGTCGTTCAAAGGCAGTGCCTATTGGTCCGCATCGATAATGCCGACGGTAATCGCGGTATCGACAATCGGTTGGTAGAGTTGGTTGTCTGCGGCAATAAAACCGCTGCGGGGAAAGCTTGCCAGCAGATCCGGGTCGTCCATTTGTAACAGAGCCTGAGTTAGGCGCGCCTGGAAGTCGGGACCCCAGCTGTCGTTTACATCACCGCGCACTGTCCACTGATAGTCGGGGTAACTGGGCGTTCGCCAAATCACTTTGACTTTATCCCTGTCGATTTTTCCAGCGGCCAATTGCTTGTCCCAGACTTTATAGTTGACCGCGCCAACCTGATAGGCGCCGGATTGTACTAGGGCAATCGTACGGCTGTGATCGCCGCTGTAGCCGACCTTACTGAATAGGTTGTCGGGGGTATCGCCTAAATTTTCACGGATATAGTATTCGGGCATCAGTCGTCCAGAGGTTGAGCCCTTGGAACCAAAGGTGAAGGTTTTTCCTGCGATAGCGGCTGGAAAGTCTTCCCTTGGTGCCAGTCCGCTGCTGCTGTGGGCAATAATATAGCTGGTGAAAAAGGGGTCTTCTGTGCCCTGAGCAATGGCTTGGCTGCCGGGGACTAGACGGCGTGCCTGAACGCCGGAGAGTCCGCCAAACCAGGCCAGCTGGACTTGGTTGTTGCGAAAGGCGGTGACCGCTGCGGCATAGCTTTTAACCGGAATATAGCGAACCTTGATGCCCAGTTGATTCTCTAAGTAGCGTGCTACTTTATCAAAGCGCTCTTGCAGATTAGCTTCATCTTGATCGGGGATGGCGCTAAAGACAAATGTCTTGGTGCTTGATTCGAGGGATGAGGCAGTGGAAATAGAGGTTATAAACAGCAGAGTAAGCGCGATAAAAGAGCGCAGTAGCTGAATCCGCATAGAGAGGTCCTTTTAATAGATAGTTCGGTCTGTGGCCACGAGAAATAGGCTGGTGCTGTGCCGGCGCGGCGATTGTATCAGTGATTAGGGGTGGTGGTGAACTGGGCTTTCGATAAGCTGGGCGCTAAATAGGCTGGGCACTCAATAAGCTGGGCACTCAATAAGCTGGGCACTGGGCCAACTGGATATTGGGGCTAACAAGCCTCTACGGTAGCTGGGATGGCTGTTTCACGTTCGCTGCCAAACTGCCCGACTAATCCATGTCGGGCTTGCTTCCATTGATTAAGGCTGGGTAGGCTTAATCCTGTGACCACTTGGCAAAACTGCTGCCGCTCTCGGCCAGTGTCTTGATTAAGTCAGCGGGTTGCCAATAGTCTTGGCCGCTCTGCTGGTGCAGGGCGTTGAGCTTGTTATAGACCGTTTCCAGACCCAGGTGATCGGCATATTGCATTGGCCCGCCATGATAGACCGGGAAGCCGTAGCCAAAAACGTAGACTACATCGATATCACCGGAGCGCTGGGCGATACCTTCTTGAAGAATCTTGGCGCCTTCGTTAATAAGCGGTAACAGCAGTCGATCGCGAATTTCCTCATCGCTAAAGTCTCTACGGCTAACACCGTATTCGGCAGCTTTGGCTTCGATCAGTGCGCTGACCTCTGGATCGCTAATGCGGGCGCGGGTCTGGGGGTCATACTGATAGAAGCCGGCGCCGCTCTTTTGTCCCAAGCGGCCCTGTTCCACGAGGGCATCGGCGACGCAGAAGCTTCGTGGATCACCTTTTTCCTCTTCAGATAGTCCTTCGCGAACTTTGTAGCCAATATCAATGCCGGCGAGGTCACTGACTGCCAAGGGGCCCATAGCCATGCCATAGCCTTCCATTACGCGATCGATCTGCTCGGCACTGGCACCTTCAATCAGGCATAACTGAGTTTCGCGTCCGTATTCACTGAACATGCGGTTACCGATAAAGCCGAAGCAGACGCCAGACAGAACCGGTACTTTGCCGATCGCTTTAGCCACGGCCATAGAGGTTGCAATGACCTCGTCAGAAGTCTTATCAGCGCGGACAATTTCCAGCAGTTTCATAATGTTGGCAGGGCTGAAAAAGTGCAGGCCAATGACATCTTCGGGTCGCTGAGTCGCGGCCGCAATGGCATTGACATCCTGATAGGAGGTGTTGCTAGCGAGAATTGCGCCGGGTTTGCAAACTTTATCAAGCTTGGCAAAAACCTGCTGTTTGATCTCGAGATTTTCAAATACTGCTTCGATGACGAGATCTGCATTGGCCAGATCCTGATAGTCGGTAGTGCCGCTGATCAGGCTCATGCAACCCTGTTTTTGCTCTTCGCTCAGTCGACCTTTTTTCACTGTCATGGAATAGTTTTTGTCGATAATGCCCAAGCCGCGCTGCAGAGCTTCGTCGTTGATTTCGAGCATGGTGACGGGAATCCCGACATTGGCAAAGTTCATAGCAATACCGCCGCCCATAGTGCCACCGCCGATAATCGCTACAGACTCTATGGGGCGCTTGGCGGTCTCTCTACCTATGCCTTTAATCTTGTTGGCTTCACGCTGGGCGAAAAACATATGTCGCATAGCCGCTGACTGGCTACCGTCTTTGAGCGCCATAAAAAGGCGTCCTTCAGTGGCCAAGCCTTCATCAAATGACTCTGTGGCTGCGGCTTCAATACAGTCGACAATACGCTGAGGTGCCAATTGCCCGCGGGCACGCTGGCTCAGCTGCTTACGTGAATTGTCGAAAATAGCTGGGTCAAAGGAGGCTGGATCTATATTGATATCGCGCACTTTACGCAGCGGTGCGTTCTCTGCGAGCAACTGCTGGGTGTAAGCTAGGGCGCCTTCAAGCAGGTCATCGCCTTCAATAATATGGTCGATCAGGTTTAGGCCCACTGCGGCCTTTGCTTTAATGGGGTTGCCACTGGTAATCAGTTTAATGGCGGCTTCAACACCGGTTAGGCGCGGTGCACGCTGGGTGCCACCGGCACCCGGCAGGAGGCCGAGTTTAACTTCTGGAAGACCGACCATTGCGGATTTAACCGCGCAGCGGTAGTGGCAGGAGAGGGCAGTTTCTAAGCCGCCGCCCAGCGCGGTGCCGTGTATGGCTGCAATAACAGGTTTTGATGACTGTTCAATGGTTTCGAGAATATGGTTGAAGGAAGGTTCGGTGGGGGCTTTGTCGAACTCGGAGATATCGGCGCCGGCAATAAAAGTGCGGCCCTGACAGATCAGTATTAAGGCTTTAGTGGCGTCATTCTGTGCGGCATTGACAGCGCCATAGATGCCATCGCGGAGGGCTTGAGATAGAGCATTGACAGGTGGGTTGTTGATCCAGATGATTCCGATCTCACCGCGCACTTCATAGCTTGTGACTGACATAATTTTCCCCAATTAGTATTTTTTATTAATAGTTTTTTTTACTGCTGCTTTTTTTATCTATCTCGTTTTTAGCTGCTCAGCCAAGTCGGTGGTTGCTCAGTCACTTTCTCCAAGCCCCTCTGCGCTGTTGGCTGATATACTTTTGCGACAGCGATTTTAACATTTACTCCAACGGGATAATAATAACAATGCAGAATAACAGAGATTTTGATTTGGTGGTCTACGGTGCCACTGGTTTTACTGGCCGGCTGGTCGCGGAATACCTGAATAACCAATACGGTGTCAATGGCGAGATTAAGTGGGCTATGGCGGGACGCAGTCAGACCAAACTGGAGGCCGTGCGTGACGAGATGGGTATCTCTGCAGATGTGCCGCTGGTTGTTGCGGATGCCGCTGACTTGGCATCGATAGATGCAATGGTGCTGAGCAGTAAGGTTATTTTGACCACTGTGGGTCCCTATCAGCTTTATGGCAATGAGTTAGTTGCAGCCTGTGCTGCACATGGTACTGATTACGTGGATCTCTGTGGCGAGCCTGCCTGGATGCATCAGATGATTGCGGCGCACTCTGCAGCGGCTGAGGCCAGCGGTGCACGGATTGTCTTCTCCTGTGGTTTTGATTCGGTTCCCTTTGATCTGGGGGTGTTGTTTTTACAGCAGACGGCGGAGCAGAAATTGGGTGCTATGGTGCCTCGTGCCAAGGGTCGTGTACGTTCAATGAAGGGTACTTTTTCTGGCGGCACGCTGGCGAGTTTTCGCGCCACTATGGCGGCGGCGGGCAAAGATCGCGAGCTGATCAATGTGCTGCGCAACCCGTTTTCGTTGACTGAAGGTTTTGTTGGCGCTGATCAGCCTCTGGGTAATAAGCCTGAGTTTGATGAGGCGCTGCAGAGTTGGATTGCGCCCTTTGTAATGGCAAGCATTAACACTAAGAATATTCATCGTTCAAACATGTTGATGGGTCATGCTTATGGCACTGACTTTGTCTACGATGAGATGTTGATCACCGGCCCCGGTGAGCGCGGTGAAGCTATTGCTAAGGCGGTGACTGAAGATACCTCTATGGCGGATGATCCACGTCAACCTGGCGAAGGCCCAGATCTCGATGAGCGTGTTAATGGCCATTATGATGTGCTGTTGATCGGTGAAGCTAGCGATGGTCGCTCGGTGCGGGTCAGTGTCAAAGGCGATATGGACCCAGGTTACGGTTCCACTTCAAAGATGATTGCCGAGAGTGCGGTTTGTTTGGTGCTCAATCCTGAGTTGGCTTCCGGTGGCATTTGGACTTCGGCTCCGGCGATGGGTAATGCATTGATTGAGCGCTTGCAGGCCAATGCAGGTCTGACTTTTACTGTTGAATCTGAGTAATTGATAGACTGTTGTCTTAGTGAGAATCAAGTGCGGCTGCCATTCGATTGAACTGGTGGTCGCACTTTTTAGGACTTTGGCGGTTAAAATTGTTGTTAAAAGCTTGTATTAAGTCGCCGCAATAATTAGTTTGTAGCGATTAGCTTGTAGAGATTAGTTTGTTATAAAAAGGAACTGTATTTTAAAAAAATAATAAATGGGGTAGTCAAGATGAAATTCCACCCACAAAAAAATACATTAATTAAAGAACTTCACAACCGTAATTTTCCGGTGGTAAACTTACCCGCTCAGGTTTCTAGCCTGGTGCTTCTCAATCCTGGCGACCGCCAGTCAGAAATCGATCGACTCACAGATCTAGCCAACAGGGACAATGTTGCGCCACCTCAGCCCGGTGAAAGCTGTTATTACCAGAGTTTTAAAGAGTTTGATTTTCGCTGGGAACGGCACAATGAATTTTCAACTTACACGGTGATCTGTCAGCGTCAGCCCGAGGGTGAGCTGTGCCGCAATCTGTTTTCATTAATTGATGCTGAGTGGTTGGATGGGATGTCCGGTGAGGTGATTGCGGCCAATCATATTGATCTGCGTCCGACTTCCCTGAGTCCGCAACAGTTGGAGGATTATTTTGATGGCAAGCGTTTGGTCGGCAGCAAGATTTATGATGGTTTGGCGACGGTGTGGACTTCGGTGCGGGATGATGCGGATGGCTTTATTCGCACTCTGGTGGTGGATGAGGGTATTGATGCATTGCAGGCCGGTCGGGCGATCCGCAATCTGTTGGAGATCGCTGCTTATCGGGCTATGACGCTTCTGGCACTGCCTATAGCCCGTGAGTTGATTCCAGCGGTGACTAAGTTGGAGGGGCAGTTGGTGGGCACCAATGCGAAGCTCAATTTGCTGGAGACGGTGGAGGATGAGCAGAGGTTGATGACTGAGTTGATTGAGGAGGCGACTCAGTTGGAGAAGTTGGTTGCGGATCATAATTTTCGCTTTTCGGCGACTCAGGCTTACTTTAGTTTGACTGAGAGTCGTTTGGATATGTTGCGAGAGCAGAAGCTGCCGACCTTTCGTACGTTAAAGCAATTTCATGTGCGGCGTTTTATTCCGGCGTTTCACACCTGTATGTCGGTGGTTAAGCGCAAGGAGGATTTGTCGAAACGGATCAGTCGGACGACTGAGCTGTTGAATTCGCGGTTGCAGTTATCGCTGGAGTTACAGAATCAGCGTCTGTTGGCTTCAATGGATAAGCGCAGTGCTTTGCAGTTGCGTCTGCAGCAGACGGTGGAGGGTTTATCGGTGGTGGCTATGACCTACTACAGTATGAATCTGATTAAGCTGCTGATTGCGCCATTGCCTATCGAACAATATTTGTTGATTTCTAAGACTATGGCGCTGGCGATTATTACGCCGTTTATCTTTACTGGGGCGCTGATGTTGGTGAAGAGAATTCGCAATAAGTTGGATAAGTGAGTTTGAGAACGTTGCCCTGTATCTAGTTGGGTTGGGTTTTCAACGTTCTCCGAAACTCTGTAACTGTCATCCAGACTGAGCGGAGCGATGAGGGATCTCATTGCGGTTTGTGGTATCTAAGTTGGGCGCCCATAGACTCTGAGCATAGCCTTGCGATCGGTCCCATGACTGTCATTATTTTCAGCGTTCCCACAACTCGCTGACGCTCAGACAAGTGCTCTCTTTTCCTGAAAATAATGTCACTCATAAGCGGGCCCTGATTGATCGCAAGGCTATGCTCAGAGTCTATCTGGACTATCGTAGTGCTGACATTGCTTTGATATGGATCTGGCGAGATTTTTATGATTGTGCCTGATGTCTGAGGTCTAAGGACTTTCAACTTCCCCGCCAAAAAAAGACACGACTACTGTCATCCCGACAGAGCGAAGCGACGAGGGATCTCATTGCTGTTTGTGGCACTAAGTTGGGCGCCAATAAACTCTGAGGATAGCCTTGCGATCGGTCCCATGACTGCCATTATTTTCAGCGTTCCCACAACTCGCTGACGCTCAGACAAGTGCTCTCTTTTCCTGAAAATAATGCCACCCATAAGCAGGCCCTGATTGATCGCAAGACTATCCTCAGAGTCTATCTGGACTATCGTAGTGCTAACATTGTTTTGATATGGGTCTGGCGAGATTTTTATGATTGTGCCTGATGTCTGCGGTCTCAGGACTTTCAACTTCCCCGCCAAAAAAACACACGACTACTGTCATCCCGACAGAGCGAAGCGACGAGGGATCTCATTGCTGTTTGTGACATCTAAGTTGGGTGCCCATTGACCTGCTTGGGGCTTTTGACCTGCTTGGGGCTTTTTATCGGCTCAGGGCTTTTTATCGGCTCAGGGCTGTTGATTCCACTTCACACATTCATCAAGTGTGACCCCAGTGCCGCCAAAGATATCGAGGGCGCTGCCAATGGTGAGGTCGACTTTGCCCTTGGAGAGTGTCTGCACTAGCTCGAGATCGGCGAGGGAGCGGGCACCGCCGGCATAGGTGGTGGGTAGGGTGCAGCAGTCCCCCAGCAGGCTTACAAGGTCGCTGTCGATTCCTCCCTGAAGTCCTTCTACATCTGCGGCGTGAATTAAAAACTCGGCGCAGTGGCTTTCCAGTTCGGCAATGGTTTGTTGGTTAACTTGCATAGTGGTGATGGTTTGCCAGCGGTCCGTGGCGATCATCCAGCCATCTTGAGTTTTGCGACAGCTTAGGTCGAGAACTAATTTGTCGGCACCCACTTCGGCTTTTATTTTTTCTAGGCGCGACCAAGAAAAATCACTGTTTTCAAATAAATAGGAGGTGACAATGATGTGCGAGGCGCCAGCCTGAAGATAACTTGTCGCATTTTCAAGATTGACGCCACCGCCAAACTGCATGCCGTTGGGGTAGGCGGCGAGGGCCTCTAGAGCCTGCTGCTGATTGTTGGGACCCAGTGCTATGACATGGCCGCCGGTGAGACCCTGCTGTCTATAGAGACTGGCATAGTAGGCTCCATTGTGGGTGCTAACAAAGTTGGTTTTGGCGCCAGCGTCACTGAGACTGCCGCCGACAATTTGTTTTACCTGCCCTTGGTGAAGGTCAATACATGGACGAAATGCGGTCAAGGAGCCTACTCCGAAGGGGTTGAAAGGGCGCTAGTATAGCTTACTGGCCTGCAGTGCCAAGGGTTTGGCGAGGCTGCAGGGTAAGTTTTAGTCTCCGGGTCTGTTCCTTATTTGTTTTAGGTGTTTGCTAACTCAAGAGCCTTCCATCTCGAAAGCTAACAGCTCAGCACCACCATCCACTAACTCCCCAGGCTGATAAAAGAATTCTCTTACCCTGCCATTATTGGGAGCGGTGATGCTGTGTTCCATTTTCATTGCTTCCATAACCAGCAGAGTTTCGCCCTTTATCACTGCTGCGCCTACTTCGACTAGCAATGTAACCACTGTGCCATTCATCGGTGCATTTAGGTTGCCGCTGCCGTCTTGGTTCTGGTCGAGACCGAGATCCGGTTGACTTTTGCTGCAGTGAAAAACCCCTTGGGGAGTAAACAGATTAAAGCCGGCCTTATCCCTGACAACTTTTATATTGGCGGGCAGTTGTCGGGTTTCTGCAGTCACTTTAACCTGCTGCTCGCCAATATTGATTCTTAGCTGCTGTGGGCTGCTATTACTATTGCGCCAATGATTCATCAGATGCCAGGGGGAGTTGGGTTCGCTGGATTGCTCGGCGACTTTTTGAGCGGACTGATTTTGCGCCGCTAAAATTGCCTGAGCTGCCAGTGGTGCGGCGTAGTCGAGATCTTCTTTGCGGCGGTGGAATATTTCGGCTTGATGTTCATCGATAAAGCCCGTGTCCACATCGCCGCGGCGGAATGGGCCGCTGCTGGCTAGGTTGTAAAGAAATGGGATATTGGTGGTGACGCCGGCTATACGATATTCGCTGAGGGCGTCAGTTAAACGCTCTAGGGCACGATCCCGGTCGCTGTCCCAAACCACTAACTTGGCGATCATGGGGTCGTAAAAAACCGACACTTCATCGCCTTCAATAACGCCACTGTCGATGCGCACATGGGAGGTTTCTCGAGGCGCTCGCAGCTGCGTTAGCTGGCCTGTGGAGGGCAGGAAGTCATGCTCGGGATCTTCCGCATAAATTCGAGCTTCAAAGGCGTGGCCACGAATATTTAACTGTGCTTGGGTACAGGGCAGGGGTTCGCCATTGGCGACTCTGAGCTGCCATTCTACAAGGTCTTGACCACTGATCATTTCGGTAACTGGGTGCTCGACCTGAAGACGGGTATTCATTTCCATAAAGAAAAACTCGCCACTGCTGTCGAGCAAAAATTCCACGGTGCCAGCGCCCTGATAGTTGATTGCGCTGGCGGCGCGAATAGCGGCTTCACCCATGCGCTGGCGTAGCTCTGGGGTCATTCCGGGGGCCGGTGCCTCTTCGATCACTTTTTGGTGGCGGCGCTGCAGGGAGCAGTCGCGTTCGAAGAGATGCACGGCATTGTTGTGTTGATCACAAAATACTTGAATTTCCACATGGCGGGGCTGCTGCAGATATCTTTCCACCAGCATGATGTCATCGTTAAAGCTGTTTGTGGCCTCACGTTTGGCGGCGGCTAAAGCCTGATCAAATTCATCGCCATGATACACCGCGCGCATGCCTTTTCCGCCACCACCGGCGGCAGCTTTAAGCAACACGGGGTAGCCCATTTCGTCTGCAGACTGTTTGAGGATAGCGGGATTTTGGTTATCACCATGATAGCCGGGAACCAGTGGCACATTGGCTTTTGCCATAATATTTTTCGCGGCGGATTTAGATCCCATAGCCAAGATAGCGGCCACCGGCGGGCCGATAAAAACTAACTTATTGGCATCGCACTGACGACTGAAGTCGGCATTTTCAGAGAGGAAACCATAACCGGGGTGTATTGCCTGAGCGCCGGTGCTGAGTGCCGCTTGGATAATATTGTCGATCACCAAATAGGATTCGGTGGAGGGGGATGGACCTATATAAATGGCTTCATCGGCGAGGTTTACATGCAGGGCGTTGCGGTCGGCAGCGCTGTAGACGGCGACGGTTGCGATGCCCATTTTTTTCGCTGTGCGAATAATACGACAGGCGATTTCACCGCGGTTGGCAATTAATATTTTGCTAAACATTTTTTCAGTCCATTGGTTGCGGGTTGGAGTCTATCTGTCTTGGTTATTTTAGGTTTCGGGCTTCTGGATTCAAGCTGTGATCCCGCAGGGGCGTCACATTCTAAAGACCCCGAACTTAGTCTCTTCTATAACCCGATTATGACTCGCCGAAATGGATAGTCCCAAAACCATGCGGGTATCCGCGGGATCAATCACGCCATCGTCCCATAGTCTTGCCGAGGCGTAATAGGGGTGCCCCTGATGATCATAGTTGTCGATTATGGGTTGCTTGAATTGCGCTTCTTGATCGGCGCTCCAGTCAACACCGTCGCGCTCGTATTTATCGCGAGTCACCTGAGCCAATACTCCAGCCGCCTGCTCGCCACCCATTACGGAGATGCGCGCATTGGGCCACATAAACATAAACCTTGGGTCATAGGCACGGCCACACATGCCGTAATTGCCGGCGCCAAAGGAGCCGCCAATCAATACTGTGAACTTGGGTACATTGGCGGTGGCCACAGCGGTGACCATCTTGGCTCCATGCTTGGCGATGCCATTATTTTCATACTGTTTTCCCACCATAAAACCGGTGATATTTTGCAGGAATACTAGGGGGATTTTGCGCTGGGCGCAGAGTTCTATAAAGTGCGCGCCTTTCTGGGCTGACTCGCCGAAAAGGATGCCGTTGTTGGCCACGATGCCAACTGGATAGCCAAATATTCGAGCGAAACCACAGACTAGCGTGGTGCCATAGAGAGCTTTAAATTCATCAAGGTCAGAGCCGTCGACTATGCGGGCAATGATCTCGCGAACATCGTAAGACTTGCGCGAATCACTGGGTATTACACCACCGATTTCATCACTGTTATACAGTGGCTCGAGGGCGGCTTTTAGGTCGCCATTAACGGGCTTGTTTCGGTTGAGTCTTGCCACGGCATTGCGCGCTAACTCAAGGGCATGATGGTCATTGTTGGCCAGATGGTCGGCGACGCCGGAGGTGCGGCAGTGAACTTCTGCTCCGCCGAGTTCTTCTGCGCTGACCACTTCGCCGGTGGCGGCTTTAACCAGCGGCGGTCCGGCGAGAAAAATGGTGCCCTGATCTCTGACGATAATCGATTCGTCGGCCATGGCGGGAACATAGGCACCGCCCGCGGTGCAGGAACCCATAACCGCGGCAATTTGGGGGATGTTCTGTGCCGACATGTTGGCTTGATTAAAAAAGATACGGCCAAAGTGATCGCGATCCGGGAACACCTCATCTTGACGGGGCAGGTTGGCACCACCGGAGTCCACTAGATAGATGCAGGGTAGGTTGTTTTCGGCGGCGATGGCCTGAGCGCGAAGGTGTTTTTTTACTGTGAGGGGGTAATAGCTGCCCCCTTTGACTGTGGCGTCGTTGGCAACAATCATGCACTCCTGACCGCTGACCCGTCCTATGCCGGTGATAATGCCGGCGGCTGGAACCGATTCACCATAAACATCATGGGCGGCGAGGGCGGAGAGTTCCAAAAATGCCGAGCCTGGATCTAAAAGTGCTTCAACGCGCTCTCGGGGGAGTAATTTGCCCCGGCTTATATGCCGTGCACAGGCTTTTTCACCGCCGCCTTGGCGTATCACTGTCAAAGTGCTATTTAAATCATTGACCTTGGCCTGCATGGCATCGGCATTGACGGCAAAGTCAGCGCTTTTACTGTTTATTTTGGTTTTGATAATCGGCATAGGTTTCTCGATCCTCGATTTGTTACAAGCTCTTTGCTAAAAGTCATTTGCTAAAAGTCGTTGGTTAAAAGCCACCTCTTAAAAGCGATAAATCATCAGCTCTGGGCAAATAGTTCCCGGCCAATCAGCATGCGCCGCACTTCTGATGTGCCGGCGCCAATTTCATAGAGCTTGGCGTCTCGCAGTAAGCGCCCTGCGGCATATTCATTGGTGTAGCCATTGCCTCCCAGTGCCTGAATTGTCTGTAGGGCCATCTGAGTGGCTTTTTCAGCGGTAAATAGAATGACTGCGGCGGCGTCTTTGCGTGAGTCCTGGGCTAAGTCACAGGCTCGGGCGACGGCGTAGAGGTAGGCGCGGGAGGCGTTTAGATCGGCGTACATATCGGCGATCTTGCCCTGCATTAGCTGGAATTCTCCAATCGCCTGACCAAACTGGCTGCGCTCATGAATATAGGGCAGCACTACATCCAGACAGGCTTGCATAATCCCCACTGGGCCACCGGACAGTACTGTGCGTTCATAGTCGAGTCCGGACATCAGCACGGCGACTCCGCGGCCTTCACCGCCGAGTATATTCTCCGCTGGCACTTCACAGTCTTGGAAGACTAGTTCACAGGTGTTGGAACCGCGCATGCCGAGTTTGTCGAGTTTTTGATGGCGGGAAAATCCGGGGAAATCCCGCTCCACAATAAAGGCGGTGATGCCTTTGGAGCCGGCGCTGGTGTCAGTTTTGGCGTAGATAATATAGGTCTGAGCATCGGGACCATTGGTGATCCACATCTTGTTGCCATTGAGCAGGTAGCTGTCACCTTTTTTGGTGGCGCTGAGTTTCATGCTCACCACATCGGATCCGGCATTGGGTTCGCTCATGGCGAGGGCACCTATATGTTCCCCGGAACAGAGTTTGGGCAGGTACTTTTGTTTCTGCTCCTCGGTGCCATTTTTGGCGAGCTGATTAACACAGAGGTTGGAGTGGGCGCCGTAGGATAGACCCACCGAGGCGGAGGCTCTGGAGATTTCTTCCATGGCTACGGAGTGGGCCAGATAACCCATTCCAGAACCGCCGTACTCTTCGTCCACAGTAATGCCCAATAGGCCCATATCGCCAAATTTGCGCCAAAGATCCATAGGGAATTCATTGTTTTGATCGATCTCGGCGGCTCGGGGGGCTATCTCGGCCTGACAGAATTGGAAAACGCTGTCCCGAAGCATGTCGATGTCGTCGCCGAGATTAAAATTTAAGCTGGGGTAGATGGTGTTCATGGCTTATTGCCTTCCGTTGGTTTTTAGGGCGTCGATGCAGTCCGCTTCGGCCTGATTGAGGTCTTTGAGTAGTTTGCTGATGTCGTTGAGCTGTTGATTGAGCTTGCCACGCTGAACTTGTATGGCGTCGATAAGTTTTTTCAGCTGGTCGATATTGGTTTTACCCGGCTCATACATATCGATGATTTCCCGGGAGTCTTCAAGAGAGAGTCCGAGTCGCTTGCCGCGTAATATAAGCCGCAGTCGGGTTCGGTCTGCCTGGCTATAGATGCGAGTTTGGCCGCGGCGGGCGGGGGATAGCAGGCCTATATCTTCATAGTGACGAATACTGCGGGTGGTGATATCGAACTCTTTTGAGAGTTGCGAGATGCTGTATTCGGTGCCGATGTCTGAATGAGCTTTTTCCATTGAGAGGTCGATCGAGGTAAAGGATAGATCGGCAGTATAGTTAATATCTAACGTTTACGTCAACGTAAGCTGCATTGCTGGTTTGATTCTGATTCTGCTTTGGCTATCGGGTTAAGAGTAGGGGACGTTGAGGTGGCTGTTAGTCCAGCTTAAGATCCATCTGATACTGAAATAACTCGGTGTTATAGAGGGCGACTAGGTAGTCCACCAACACTTCTCTGTCGTCATCCTGATAAAAGGAGCGACGCACTAGGCTGAGTAGGGGAAAGCCCACTGGGATTTGCAGGTGGGCGGCAATAACTTCGGTGGCCGGCACTGCGCTGATTGTCTGGTTGATATGGCTCACTGCCATGCCACTTTCACGAAAGTACTGGTGGCGCGACTGGTTGATAAAGATATCGGTATTCTTGGGCATATCGATACCCGCACTCCAGCTATCAAAATAGCCGAAGAAAGCACCGGCACGCTCCCGCTTGCGCACTAAATGAAATAGCGAGTCATTGTTGCCGAGGGAAAATTCGGTACGAATATTTTGTGGCGGCACTACCACGCGACAGTCGAGCATTTTGGCTACGGAGTCTCGGGCGATACTGTCTATCTCTTCAAGAACACCTAGCAGCGGCGCCTGCACAGGTTTGGGGGTGTATTTGTAGGTGACATGAGTACCTTTTCCCCGCGCCCGTTCAACCAATTCTTCGGCGGCCAGTTCATTGACGGCTCTTTTAACCGTAATGCGCGAAACCTCAAAGGCATCAGCCAGTTGTTTTTCGCTGGGGAGTTTTTCACCGAGATGAAATGTGCCATCGATAATGTAGCCTTTGATTAGGCTGTAGAGTTGGTAATAGAGAGGCGAGGGCAAGTCTTCCGAAACTTTATTGCGCTGACTTTTGCTAAACAGTACTGCGCCTGTGTGGGCCTTCATAGAACTCTCTTTAATTATCGATTAGTGTTGCGAATTAATGATACTTTGATATAACATTATACCATTATTGAGGGAGTGTCGAATGACCCTTTGGTTAACCTTAGTCTACAGGGCAAAATAAAGTCTTGATAGTGCTTTTCTCTACAGACCCGCATCACTACTCTTTCATGGATTTAAATGAAATTATATACGTTAAATCACTCACCCTATTCCACAAGAGTCCGGGCGCAGATTCGCTACAAGGGTCTTCCTATCAAATTTGTCAGTCCGCCAGAGCTGCGGGGAGAGGCGTTAAAAAATACCTTTCCCCTAGGGCAGCTTCCTGTACTGGAGATTGCAGGGGGTGAATTGCTCGGGGAGTCCACAGTGATTCTCAATTATTTGGAGGAGGTTTATCCCCAGCGTCCTCTCCGGGGGGAGTCAGCACTGGATAAGGCTAGAGCCAATATGATGCTGCGCTGGTCCGACACTCATTTGGCGTCCACGGTGACAGAGATTATGCGCAGGGCGAAGATATCGGGTTCCAGTTCCCCGAGGGATTCCGCGAGGTCTGTGCGCGAGCAGTTAACAAAATTCAACCAGTTAATTATCAGTCAACCTGATTACCGAGAACGAGAAGTCCATATTGGTGATTTCTGTGCGGTGATTTCACTGTCTTATGTTCAGGCGCTCTATGAGCTTTGCGGCCATACATCTCTTTTCGAGGACTTTCCGCTGTTGGTGGATTGGTGGCACCACAATCTTCAGAGCAATCCGTCGCTGCTGCACTCTGTGAATGAAATGCTGCTAGCCACTGTGGAATGGCTGCCAGTGACTGGCAAACTAGATGCCTACCCTGATCAGGGTTTGCTGCACTGTCTGGCTCTAGAGGAGAACGTTGCATGAACCAGGCTCACTCTAACCAAGCTCTTCCTGAACAAGATCTTCCTAACCAAGCTCTTGCTGGAATACGTGTTCTCGATCTAACTCATATGCTCTCCGGCCCCTATGGCAGTATGATTCTTGCTGATTTGGGTGCCGAGACGATTAAAGTTGAGCCCTGTTATGGCGAGGGCACGCGAAAACTCTTGGCCACTGACCCGAAAAATTCTCTCGATGGCATGGGTGCCTATTACATTACCCTCAACCGTAATAAGAAAAGTGTTGCCATGGATCTCAAGACCCCTGAGGGGTTGGCGCTGTTTAAAAGTCTGGTGGCAACGGTTGATGTTGTAATCAGTAATTTTGGTGCCGGTGTGCCTGAACGTTTGGGTATCGACTACGCTTCGCTTGTTGAGGTTAATTCGCGCATTATCACCTGCACGGTGTCGGGTTTTGGCTCAGAGGGTCCTGGCAGCAAACGGCCAGCTTTTGATCAAGTGGCCCAGGCCATGGGCGGTGGTATGTCGATTACCGGGCCGGGTCCCGAGTCAATGGTGCGCGCGGGCATTCCTATAGGGGACCTCGGCGGAGGCATGTTTGGGGTGATGGGTATTTTGGCGGCACTCTATGAGCGTGAGCGCAGCGGGATGGGGCAACATGTGGATATAGCCATGCTGGACTGTCAGATCTCGATGCTGAATTATATGGCGACTATGCATTTTCTCTCCGGAGAGGATCCCTATCCCATAGGCAATAGTCACTTTGTACATGTACCCTACGACACCTTTAACTGTTCCGATGGGTCAATAGTGATTGCGGTGATTACCGACAATTTCTGGTACAACCTAAAGCAGCTATTAAACTGTGCTGAATTTGATAATCCGAAATACGATACCCAGCCGGGTCGCTGGGAAGATCGTCAAATGATCAATACCAAACTCAATGAGTTATTGGTGTTGAATACCTGCGCCCATTGGCTGGCGTTATTTGAGGAGCAGCGTATTCCCTGTGCACCGGTCAATAGCCTCAGTCAGGCACTCTCTGATACTCAGGTGTTACACCGCAATATGGTGATTGATTTAAAACATCCCAATGGCAGTTCCACCAAGGGGCCGGGCAATCCAATTAAGCTGTCTCGTAGCAGTGATGAAGTGTTTACCGCGGCTCCTACTCTGGGGCAGCATACCGATGAGGTAATGACCCAATTACTTAATTTGAGCGTAGATCAAATAGATAAAATGAAAGAGCAGGGAATCATCAAATGACACCTGAGCAGATAATTATTACCGATGTGGGGCCGCGCGATGGCCTGCAGAATCAACCGAAAGTCCTTAGGTTAGAGCAGCGTATCGCATTGATAGAGGCTCTCTCTGCTGCTGGCCTGCCACAGATAGAGGCGGGTAGTTTTGTCTCTCCCAAAGCCGTTCCGGCGATGGCGGGCACCGATCAGGTTTTTGGCTCCCTGCAGTCAACTGGCTTTAAGACCTCCACTATTGCCTTGATTCCCAATATGAAAGGTTATCAGCTGGCGCGGGGCGCTGGCGTTAAAACCGTGACTATGGTGCTCTATGCCAGCGACGGTATGGCGCAAAAGAATGTCGCCATGAGCATGGCTGAAGCTGAGGAGGTCACTTTAGAGATTCTCCGGTTAGCCAAGCAGGATGGGATAGAGGTTATAGCAACGATTGCTGTGGCTTTTGAATGTCCCTTTGATGGGCCCACGGATCCTGCCGTTGTAGAAACGATAGCGGCTAAGTTTCTTGCTGCCGGTGCCGACCAACTAGTGCTAGCCGACACCATCGGTGCAGCTCATCCCCAGCAGGTGCGTGAATTAACCGCGGCGCTGGTAGCTAACCATGGTGCCGAGCGGCTCGGCTGCCATTTTCACGATACCCGCGCTATGGGGTTGGCCAATGTCTATGCCGCAGTGGAGTCGGGTATCCGGCGCTTTGATAGTTCCATTGCCGGTCTTGGTGGCTGTCCATTCGCACCCGGTGCATCCGGTAATGTGGCGACTGATGATATAGTCATGATGTTGCAACAGATGGGCTTTGAAACCGGCGTCGATTTGGATAAATTAATGCAGGCCTCCGATTTGGCGCAGGTCTTGACGGGCACGGCTCCGGGAGGTCGTTCAAAGGCTTGGCTGCAGGGCTATTTGGCCAAGCAGGCGAGTTAAAGAGTACAACTGCGACGCAACGTTGAATAATAATTAGAATACTAAAAAATATAAGGTCTTAATCATTAAAAGACCAAAGCTCGGAGATAAAGATGAGTTACAGACTAGGGGTAGACGTAGGGGGAACATTCACGGACCTTCTGTTAATCAATGAGGGGACCGGGGAAACCCACACCGCCAAAGTGCCTTCCACGCCAGAGGATTCCTCTATCGGCGTACTCAATGGTATTGCCCGCATCTGTGACGAGTCGGGTATTAACCCGGCGGACGTCAGTAGGGTGATGCACGGCACTACAGTCGCGACCAACGCCGTGCTCACTGGTCGGGGTGCCAAGGTAGGTCTGGTAACCACTGCGGGCTATGAAGATACTTTGCAGGTGGCGCGATCCTTCTGCCCCGGCGGGCTGGGCGGCTGGGTGAGCTTTGTGAAGAAGCCTCTTTTGGCGCCTCTCGAATTAACCATTGGTGCCCATGAGCGCATGAGTGCCGATGGTAAGGTGGTTAGAGAGTTGAATGAGGATCAGCTGCGGGCAGATCTGACAGCGCTGCATGCCACAGGTGAGGTGGAAGCCTTAACCATCTGCTTTATCAATGCCTACATTAATGGCGCCAATGAGCAGCGCGCCAGTGAAATTGCCGCTGAGATTTTTACCGATACACCGATTTCGATCTCCAGCGATGTGGTGCCGGAGATGCAGGAGTATGAGCGTACAGAAACGACGGTAGTGAACTCCTATGTGCGTCCTGAAGTAGCCAGCTATGTGAGTAATTTGCAGGCCGCATTAGACGATAAAATGGGTGCTGATACTCAGCTATCGATCCTGCGTTCCGATGGTGGTCTGGCCTCGGCTCGCGCCTCGGCGGAGTCGCCAGTGAATATGTTGATGTCTGGTCCGGCTGGGGGTGTCTCTGGGGCCATCTATTTCTGTAGTCGCGCGGGTTACGACAATATCTTGACCTGCGATATGGGTGGAACCTCTACCGATGTGGCATTAATCCAAAATTCCCGTGCTCGGGTGCGTCGCGAGACCATTGTTGCGGATGTGCGTGTGCGTGCTCCCTCAGTTGATGTGCGTACCGTGGGTGCCGGCGGCGGTTCCATTGCATTTGTGCCAGAGCTAACCAAAGCATTGCGTGTTGGTCCCGAGTCAGCCGGTGCGGTTCCCGGTCCTGCCTGTTATATGAAAGGTGGCGTCCAGCCCACTGTCTGCGATGCCAATGTGGTACTGGGTTATCTGCCCTCGGATGTGCAGCTCGGTGGCAAGATGGAGATCAATCGCGAGGCTTCAGTGGCGGCAGTGCAGTCGGTTGCCGATGCGATGGGTATTGATCTGATGGCCGCGGCGGAAGGCATTATTAAGATTGCTAACGAATCGATGTTTGGCGCTCTGCGTCTAGTGTCAGTGGAGCAGGGCTATGATCCCCGAGACTTCGCTCTGGTGGGCTTTGGCGGTGCAGGCCCCTTGCATGCCAACGCGCTGGGTGTTCTTACCGATGCCTGGCCAGTGATTATTCCCCCGGGCCCCGGTGTGCTCTGTGCCTATGGAGACGCCACTACTCAGGTGCAGGATGAGGCAGCACGAACCTATTTGACGATGGCTGGCGATCTCACTGATGCGCAGTTGACGGCGGATCTGATGGAGTTGCAGGTGCGGGCTGGGGATGCACTGTTAAAAGACAGTATTCCCACTTCAGAGCATGAAATTTCCTATCAGGCTGATCTGCGCTACGCGGGTCAGGCCTTCCAAATCACCATCGACTTCACCGAAGCAGAGCTTAAAGAGAAGGGCGTTGCACTATTGACCGGCCAGTTTGATGCCGAGCACGAGCAGCTGTTTACCTTTAAGTTGGATGATGGTCACGAGATTCTAATGATTCGTGCGTTAGCTAAGGCTAAAGCCAAAGCCATTGCCGAGCGCCAAATTGGTGAGACCGGCATGAGTCTTGAAGAGTGCAAGATTGCCACCAACCGTTTCTACTACGAGGGGGACTGGTACGACTCCACTATCTACGATCGCAATAAACTCAGTACAGGGTTAGAGGTGGTTGGCCCAGCTATTGTCGGAGAGATGGATTCCACTACCGTGGTACTACCTGGCTATGTAGCCACTGTAGATAAGGTTGGCAACTTGCTGATTAATCCAGGCACCTCAGCTACTCAGTCTTCAAGCCAACAGGGGGGTAAATAATCATGACGGCAAGACTATTAGAAACCAACAATGATCCCTTAAAGCGTATTGATGTGGATGGCGTTACGGTCGATATTATTGAGAATGCACTGCGTAATGCTCGGGAAGAAATGGATGCGGTGCTGTTTAGAACGGCAATGTCTCCAGGTATCAGAGAGCAGGGTGACTGCTTCCCTATGATTGCCAATAAAGAAGGTAAGATGGTCGTGGGCCAATTTGGTTCATTTATCGGACCCTTTTTAGAAGCCTACGATGAAGAGATTGAAGAGGGGGATATTATCCTTACCAACGACCCCTATATGTGTAATGCGGCGGTCTCTCACCTGCCGGATTGGGTAGTATTGGTGCCAATCTTTAAAGATGGCCGCCATATAGCTTGGTCGGCTATGTTCGGTCATATGTCAGATAACGGCGGTATGGTGCCGGGATCGATTCCTATTCAGGCAACGACTATCTTCCAAGAAGGAATTCGTATTCCTCCCACCAAGCTATATAAGAAAGGTGTGCTGCAGGCGGATCTGCTAGAGCTGATTCTGCACAATGTTCGCACGCCTCAGTGGAACCGCTTTGATCTCAATGCACTGGTGGCAGCCTGTAATACGGCAGCCAAGCGTTGTGTCGAGTTGGCGGTGCGCTTTGGTGATGATGTGCTGTTCTCGACCATGGATATTATGTTGCAGCGTAACTACGAGGCGATGAAACATATTATTGGTATGTTTATTCCCGAAGAGCCACGCGAGTTTGAAGACTATATCTGCGATGACGGTATGGGCATGGGACCCTATAAAATCAAGTGCACCATGTGGCGGGAAGGGGAGAAGGCGATCTTTGATTTTGCCGGAACTGATCCTCAAGCACAGAGTTCGGTGAACTTCTTCCTTAACGAAGATATGTTCAAAATGTTCTTTGGCTCTTTCACTATCAATGTTGTGGATCCGCAGATTGTGTTTAACGATGGATTTTATGATCTGGTGGATGTGCGCATTCCTCAAGGCACGCTGTTAAAGCCTAATTACCCTGCGGCACTGTCTGGCCGAACCCATGCTCTGGGTCGTATTTTTGATGTACTGGGTGCGCTACTGGGTATGGGCGCGCCAGAGATGATGCTCAATGCAGCGGGCTTCTCCGATTCGCCGCACCTGTTTTTCTCGGGCTATGATAGCCGCGAAGGCAAGGGCAATGAATGGTTCCAGCTATTCCAGATTGGTTTTGGTGGTGTTCCCGGTCGCCCTGTGGGCGATGGTCCCGATGGCCACAGCCTATGGCCCGGCTTTACCAATGTGCCCAATGAGTTTATCGAGTCCTATTTCCCGTTGCGTATTGAGCGCTACGAAACCATTCCGGATTCCGGGGGTGCGGGGCTGCACCGTGGCGGCAATGGTTTAAGTGTCGCCTATCGCTTTCTCTGTGATGGCGATATTGGTATTCACGATGATCGCTGGCTGACTCATCCATGGGGTGTGCTCGGGGGAGAAACTGGACTGCGTTCAACCAAAAAGTTAGTCCGTGCCGATGGTTCTGAGGAATGGTTGGCGGCCAAGGTTGAAGGTATCAAGGTAAAAACCGGTGATGTGCTCTATTTCAATACCTGGGGTGGCGGTGGTTGGGGTGATCCCTTTGCCCGCGATCCTCAGTTGGTGCGTCAGGACGTGGCGCGTCGATTGGTCTCCGTTGAAGGTGCCAAGCGCTACGGTGTAGTGATAGCGGCGGATGAAACGGTTGATCAAGCGGCGACTGACGTGCTTCGCGCGGAGTTGATTGCGGCGCGTGGCGATAACAGTGCGCTGTTTAACTTTGGTGGTGAACTAGAAGATATTCGCAGTCGCTGTGAAGCGGAAACCCATTTGCCAGCGCCGGTGAAGCCGACGTTTGTGGGGGCAAAGTAATTAACTAAACCTATTAAAAAATCAGAAAGATAAATATTAAAAATAAATACTAAAAATAAAGAAGTAAAACCATAAATAGTGGAAGAGGGGAAATAGTATGAAAGCAATTAACAGTAGAAATGTTATGGCAATGGCCGTAATGGCCAGTTTAGCCACCACCTCGGTGGCAGAGATAACTATCGAAGAGGTTGTGGTTTCAGCGCGGAAACGTGCGGAAAACCTTCAGGAAGTGCCTATTGCGGTAACCGCCTTTACCGAAGCTCAAATTGAGAGTGCCGGTATTCAGCGTCCAGCTGACTTTATTAGCCTGATGCCCAATGTGACTATGGTTGACTCCGCTAACGTGGGTGATACTCAGGTCAGTATTCGCGGTATTGTTTCAACCCGTGATGCGGAATCCACCTTTGCCTATGTGGTGGATGGTGTGCTGGTCACTAACCCCAATGGCTTTAATGAAGAGCTGATGGATGTGAGTCAGATTGAAGTTCTAAAAGGTCCTCAGGGGGCACTCTATGGCCGCAACGCGGTGGCTGGTGCGATTATTGTCACCACAAATCGCCCTGATGAAGAGTTTGAAGGCAAGATTAAAGTCGGCGCCGGTAACAATGGTTCGACCAATTCTAGCCTAACCCTAAGCGGTGGTTTGGCCGAGGGTCTGTTGGGTCGTGTCAGCGTTAGTCAACGTGAAACTGATGGTCATTATCGTAACGCTCTGACCGGTGCGAGTTCGGTAGACTTTCTTGAGGACACCACTGTTCGCGGGCGTCTTATTTGGGATGTCAATGAAGAGTTGTCGTTAGATTTTCGCGGTGGTATGAGTGAAGTGAGTGGTGGTGCGATTAACTTTAATGCGGTATTTGCGATTCCAGCATTTGCTGCCGGTTTTGGCCCCACATTCTTTAAAGATGTCAACGAGCATGAGTTTATCTTCTCGAATAATGTGCCAGGTGAAAATGAGCAGGAAACCACTGAGTTTTCGATCAAAGCAGACTGGGATCGAGAGGGTGTCGATGTTACTGCAATCTTGAGCTACAGCGATCTGGACGAGTATTTACTGTCGGACGGTACTAGTGCGACTTTTTATGGTTATGAATTAACTGACGCCTGTCAGGCAGATCGCGCGACCTTAAATAATGCGCCTACCGCTTTTGGTGGTGCAGATCGCAGTGATTTGTTCGGTGACTTTTTTGGCCCATTTGGCGTATTTCCTGGAAATGG
>JAQXEN010000053.1 GCA_029250825.1 Porticoccaceae bacterium | reverse complement strand
AACCCCCGCGCCTGTCACGAGACTGAACTGCATATCAATCCTACTGCGGCAACGAAGAAAATTGCTGTGGTCGGTGCTGGTCCAGCTGGACTCTCGGCAGCTACCATCGCCGCATCTCGAGGTCACAGCGTGACATTATTTGACGCTGCCAGCGAAATTGGCGGCCAGTTTAATATTGCTAAGCAGATTCCTGGCAAAGAAGAGTTTTATGAAACACTGCGCTATTACGGCAAGCAAATCGAACTGACTGGGGTCGAGCTGAAACTGAATTCTCGGGTAACAGCAGAGCAACTTAACAACGGCGGATTTGACGAAGTGGTTATCGCCACCGGCATCTCACCAAGAATGCCGGACATTGAAGGCATAGATCACCCCAAGGTGCTCAATTATCTAGACGTGATTGGCGCCAAGAAACACGTTGGCAATAAGGTTGCGATAATTGGTGCCGGCGGCATTGGCTTTGATACTGCCGAGTACATCACTCACAGCGGTGAAGCCACCAGTCAAAATATCCCTGCCTTTATGAAGGAATGGGGGATTGATATGAGCTTTGGCTCGCGTTCGGGAATTGAGGGTGTCACTGCAGCGCCAGAGCCCTCCCCTCGCGAGGTTTACCTGCTCCAGCGCAAGAGCTCCAGAGTCGGCTCAGGTCTGGGTAAAACCACCGGTTGGATCCACCGTGCCGGCCTGCAGATGAAAGGTGTGCGATTGATGCCTAGCTGTGACTATCAGAAAATTGATGATCAGGGGCTGCATCTCACTATCGGCGATGAGCCAAAAGTGCTAGATGTAGATACCATTATTATCTGTGCGGGTCAGGATCCATTGCGCGAATTAGTCGAGGGGCTGAATATTCCGCACCATCTGATCGGCGGCGCCGATCTAGCGTCTGAACTCGATGCCAAGCGCGCAATCAACCAAGGCACGCGCCTAGCTGCCGCAATGTAACTAGCGGGGAATAGCGCTTGTGATAGAGAGTTCCTGAAATAGACAGCTCTTGCAATAGATAGTCCTTGCAACAAAGAGTCAAGCAACGGATCATGCGCGCTTGTTTAAACGGCGCACCGTTGCTGACTTTTAATGTTATCACCAGCAGCTTTCAACGAAGAGCCGAACAGAAGAAGCTATCAAAAGTAACTTGCCAAAAGAACTTAATAAAAAACTATGTCTGATAAAAAACAGCAAACCCTCGACTTCCGCAATGCACTGGGCAGTTTCGCCACAGGTATCACCGTTATTACCGCATTGGGTAAAGATGGGCAAAAGGTCGGCATGACCGCCAATAGTTTTAACTCGGTTTCCCTGGACCCGGCTTTGGTGCTGTGGAGTGTCGCTCGCGACGCCAACTGCTTTGATGACTTTATTGGTGCTGAGTCCTATGCTATTCATGTGCTTGCAGCAGATCAAGAGGCTATGTCTAATCGCTTTGCGAAAAGTGGGGCAGATAAATTTGCCGACCTGGACTGTACTGAAGGCTTAGCGGGCGTGCCAATCTTGCCCCACTACAG
>JAQXEN010000015.1 GCA_029250825.1 Porticoccaceae bacterium | reverse complement strand
GGCACCCGAATTCCCTTCTTCTCTGGCTGTTCTTCCGCCCTCAATTTGATCTGAACCAACGCTGTATTGACTACTACGGCGATGACTAAAATCATCAACGAGGTCGTTTCGGCGAGACTTTCAATGGCATAACTCAGAGCCAAAACAGAGACTAAAAGCATCACTAAAAGCGTGGCTTTGATTGGCGTTTGAGTGCGTGGATTGATCTCGGCCATAAAGTTTAACTGGGCGGGAATCATTGACTGACGGCTCATGCCGTACAACACCCGCGAGGCCATAATCATCTGTATCAGGGCACCATTAACAATGGCTAGAATGCTGATCAGGCTAATCAGCGTTGCGTCTGATCCCGTTTTAGCGGCATAGATATACGTTAGTGGAGCACTCTGCTGACCGAGCTGCTCTGGCGGCACAGTTAAGACTGCGGCAAGAGTCACTAGACAGTAAATCAATGTGGTCAGAATTAAGGTGATAATGATCGCCTTGGGCAGATTGTTCTCCACATCCACCACTTCCTCAGCAACATTCACCATATCTTCGAAGCCAATAAAGGCATAAAAGGCGAGAAAGGATCCGCTGAGAATCCCCAACCACATCGCACTGTTTAGTCCCGGGTTGAATTCATTAAGGCGCACTGGAAAGGTGGCGAGATCGCTGCGGGTGACCCAGACGATCAGTATCAAGCCGATTATCTCTATAACTGTGATCACTGCGGCGGTGATAACTGATTGGCCAATACCCCAAATGGCCAACAGTCCAAGGGCTGCGGTGACCGTGACAATGGCTATCCAGTCGGGGATCGAGACAAATACCTGAAGGTAGCCGACAAAACCATTGGCCAGTGCAGCGGCTGAAATACAGCCATTGAGTATCACAAGCATTCCAATAACCACTGTCAGGCTCTTTTTGTTAAATGCCTGCTGCACATAGACTGCTTCGCCAGCGCTCTTGGGGTAGCGGCTAGAGAGTTCTGCGAAGGCGAGGGCGGTGAAGGCAGAGAGGAGCGCTGCGGCGACAAAAGACAGGGGCGCGAGCATGCCGGCCCGCGCCGCAACCTTACCCACAAGGGCGTAGATGCCGCCGCCAATAGTGGTCCCAAGACCATAGAGAATCAACATTGGCAAGGTTAACGAGCGCCGAAGTTGGTTATCTGTACTGGGCAAAACGACCTCTCAAATATGGAATATCTGTGGAATATCAATGACTGGCTATAAATTTATAGTAGACCAGATATCACCTTGCTTATGCGCTTTGAGGTGCTAATCGACTCCCCATCTTTAATAAATTATTCTGCGATAAGGTGGGGAATATGCTGCTTTTGGAGTCTTATAGAGTATGCCCTTGGTAAGGCAGACCAAAATAAGGATTATTTGGTAAATACTGGCCTCAGGATTGAGGTTAGAAAACGGATGTATAGGTGACAAGGTGAGTCATAAACAGCAAGAGACAGAGCAGTTGGACCTGAGGGCGGAAAAGCAGATTCTGCTGGATCGGGATAGGCTCGAAATAGAGGGACTTATTTTGGATATGACAGCCGCAGGTGCGGGCATTACCCAGACCGAAATCGATCAACTATACAAAGATACATCCAATCAGTTACGTCGCCTTTTGGTGCGTAAGCTGGGTGATGAAGAGGGCGCCGAGGCGCTGGCTCAGGATACTTACCTGAAATTACTGCGTGTTAAGCACAATCAGGATGTTGGCGATCTGCGTCACTATTTGTTTAGCATGGCCGTGAGACTGGCTCTAAATGTGTTGCGCAAGCGCAAGATGGACAGTCAGTACTATGGCCAAAGGGAAAACCCGTCACGACAACTCAGCCAGAATAGCTGCGCCTACCGTGTGTTACTCGATGAACTTAAGTGTGAAACATTAAAAGAGAGTATTGCGCAGTTGCCGGAAAAGACTCGCTATATCTATCTGTTACACCAGTTTAAGCGTTTACCTGCCGATGAGATTGCACGGCACATGAATGCCTCTGAGGCGCTAATATCCACTCATATCGACTGCGCCAGGGGACAGACAGAGAAGGCTTTAACTGAATTTGTCTTGATGGATGTCTAATAAATGCACCACTGATAAGACGCGAGATGCACTGAAAAGTCTCGAACCCTGGGCCGATGACGAGATCGGCCGTCTAGAGAAGACCTTTGCTGCTCATCGCCGTTCCGATGATATAGCGGCCAGTGGCCCTGAATCACGGGGCTCTATATTTGCGATCCCCTTTGGCGTTTTAACCAAGGAGGGTTTTGCGGCTGGTTTTCTCCTGGGTCTGATTTCTGGTCTGGCGTTATGGGCATTAGTTACCCGGTTCTAGATGCCGACTGCTGATTAAAACTACCACCTAATAGACTTATTTTAAGTACACTTGTGGCTCAAAGCTGCCGGTGCACACTGTACTGTTGTGAATAAAATACTCTGAGTTAAATAATAAAAATCCTATGTTAAAAATCTTTAAAGATCGCAATTTCTTCATTTTTTGGTTTGGAGAGATGACCTCGGTGGTTGGCGATCATATCAGTCTGCTGGCTTTCCCCTGGCTGGTGCTGCAGATGACCGGCAGCGCGCTAATGACTGGATTGGTATTTGCTGTGCAGGGTATTCCGCGAGCCGCCCTGATGCTTGCAGGGGGTGCATTGGTCGACCGCTCTAGTCCACGTCTGGTTATGATGTTGAGCAATGCGGCGCGCCTGGTTATGGTGCTCGGCCTTGCTTACATGATTACCTATGATCTGGTGAACCTGACCAATGTGTTTGTGATCGCATTTTTGTTTGGTATAGCGGACGCCTTTTTTTATCCAGCCAGTACTTCTATATTACCCAGTATTGTGCCCAGAAATATGCTTCGTGAGGGCAATGCAGTACTGCAAGTCACCCTTCATCTGGGCATGACCGCAGGTCCCGTATTAGCCGGTTTAATTATTGCCGGTGAACTCAATAGCTTATCTCACGAGCCTCTTGGGTCTCCTGTTGAAACTCTCGGAACTGGACTGAGCGATGCTTATGAAAAAGATCGAGAGGGTTTGGCGCGGGCCTTTTTTGTCGATGCCATAACCTTTTCGCTGTCGCTGATATCACTGTTTTTTGTCAAAGCGCGGCAGCTTGGTGGCGATCAAAAGTCCGAACGCGGGGGGTCTCTGTACCGTGAAATCAAAGTGGCGGTGCAATGGGTTGTTTCGATTCCTGCGGTGCGCCTCGGTTTTATGGGTATGGCAATTATCCACTTTTTGTTTATGCCGGTTATCTATGTGGGTCTGCCAGTCCTGGCCAAGTCGCGGTTTGCCGACGGTGCCTATATCTATGGTCTCGAACTTGCCGCCTATGGGCTTGGCGCACTATTGGGCGCCACCTTAAGCGGCTTGCTGCGCAGCCCCAGTAATCGCAATTTAATTCCACTGATGTTTGGTGCGTTTATCTACAGTGGGGCAAGCCTCGGCCTTGTTGTCTGGTATGAGCCCTATTGGTGGGCAATGCTGCTGTTCTTTTTTGCAGGGATTTTTGATAGCTATATGTATGTGCACTTTAATACTTGGATACAGCGTATTTGCCCAGAACAACTGTTGGGCCGAGTGATGAGTATTTTAATGTTTATGTCGGTGGGGTTGGTGCCGGTGGGTAATGCGGTAATTGGTTTTGC
>JAQXEN010000011.1 GCA_029250825.1 Porticoccaceae bacterium | reverse complement strand
TGTTAATATTTACGGTTAGCAATGCGACCTGAACTTCAGGGGAACCTGTGTCATTTTCACAAGTTGCATGCTCGGATACGATTGCTGCTTTTTCTTCTGCACTCAGTGCCATGTTACTTACTCCAATATGCGAATTAAAAAAATTCAGGATGCCCGCGCATATTTACAGACAACCTAACTTAGGATTTATTTAGGCAGTTATGTCTCAACTACCAGTCTTTTCGGAGCTATTCGACCATCTTCGGTGACCGTGGCCACACCCAAAAATGCTCCGCCCTCGCGAAAGACGCGCACTATATCGCCTTCTTGTCCATTGCGAAAGGCCTCGCCCGACATTACTTCTTGACCCAGCTGAAAGTAGCTGGCGACAGTTTCACTCAATTCCACTGCCATCCGGTCGGCAACGGCGATATCCATCGGCTTTAAAAGATGGTCTAACTGCTCTGGCTCGGAGTTCTCACGCAGCTCTTCGAGTGCCGACAGAGTAAGGGTTTCAGCTTCGTGGAACGGCCCCGCGAGAGTACGATGCAAGGCGCTGACATGCGCGCCACAACCGAGCATCTGACCCAGATCATCGGCTAGAGACCTTATATAAGTGCCTTTACTGCAGCGCACCTCAACATCCAGCTCGGCGATAACACCGGGTCTAAAGTCTAAAATTTTGTAGTCGTAAATAGTAATACTGCGCGCTGCGCGCTCTACTTCTATTCCTTGGCGAGCCAGCTTATACAGCGGCTGACCATTGTGCTTGAGCGCCGAGTACATGGAGGGAACCTGCTCTATATCACCCCTAAAGGTCTCAACCGCCTGCTCAACTTGCTCAAGGGTGATATGAGACGCATCAATGCGTGATACTTCGCCGCCATCAACATCGCCGCTCTCGGTACGAAGACCCAAACTAAAGGTACTGCGATAGCCTTTTTCAGCATCGAGTAAGAACTGGCTGAATTTAGTCGCTTCACCGAGACAGATTGGCAGTACGCCAGTGGCCAGTGGATCGAGACTGCCGGTATGCCCCGCTTTATTGGCATCAAACAGTCGCCGAACACGCTGCAGCGCATGATTAGAAGATAATCCAAAAGGTTTATCGAGCAAGAAAAGACCATTCACCGAACGGCCGCGGGTGCGCTTGCGAGCCAAACTTAGGCTTCCTCGCTATCCGGCCGCGCGTCTTGCTGATCGGTGATTGCTGAGTCCCCATCATCTGCCGGCATCTCTTTAGATACCGCTAGATCAATCAGCGCCGAGAGGTGCTGACCGCGACGGCCAGTCTCATCATAGATAAAGTTTAGCTTTGGAACGATTCGCAGCTGAATGCTGGCGCCTAGCAACTTACGCAGGTAGCCGGATGCCCCGTTAAGGGCAGCCATAGCTTCATCGATTTGCTGCTGTTCCCGATCACCGACAAAGTTAACGAACACTTTTCCGTAGGCTAGATCGCGACTAATTTGCACTTCAGTAACATTGACCATGCCAACGCGGGGATCGCGAACTTCGCTGCGTATCAGTGTGGCCAACTCCTGTTGAACAGAGTCTGATACGCGTTCTGCGCGAGTAAATTCTCTTGGCATGTCAGTCCGGGCTTATAGTGAGCGCTGTACCTGAGTGACGTCAAAGACCTCAATCAGATCGCCAGGCTTCACATCGTTATAGTTTTTCACACCGATACCACATTCCATACCGTTGCGAACTTCTTGAGCG
>JAQXEN010000091.1 GCA_029250825.1 Porticoccaceae bacterium | reverse complement strand
GCGCTGCCAGATCCGGCTCAGATCGATGAAATGCGCGAGCCAATCTGTGAAGCCAATATTCTGGTGCCGAAAGACTATGTGGGCAATGTAATCTCACTCTGTGTCGAAAAGCGTGGTGTCCAAAAAGATATGCAATTTGTTGGCGGTCAAGTTTCGATCAGCTATGAGTTGCCCATGAGCGAAGTGGTAATGGACTTCTTTGACCGCCTTAAATCGGTCAGTCGCGGCTTTGCCTCTCTGGACTATACCTTTGTGCGTTTTCAGGCAGCCTCACTGGTAAGGCTGGATGTCTTGATCAACGGCGATCGAGTCGATGCTCTGGCAGCCATTGTTCACCGGGACACCTCACAGAATAAAGGTCGCACCCTCGCCGATAAGATGAAAGACCTGATTCCGCGACAGATGTTTGACGTTGCTATTCAGGCTGCTATTGGCGGCAGTGTGGTGGCTAGAACAACGGTTAAAGCACTGCGCAAAAATGTTACCGCAAAATGTTACGGTGGCGATGTGTCACGTAAGAAGAAGCTACTGGAAAAGCAGAAAGCTGGTAAGAAGCGCATGAAGCAGGTGGGTAATGTGGAAATTCCCCAAGATGCTTTCCTCGCCGTTTTAAAAAGTTGATCAGTGGGATGACTATTAATCAAAAAGGAGCTACACCGCTATGGATCTAAATTTTGAGCTAGTTTTAACTGTAATTTTTCTAGTCGCAGCGCTTTTTTGGTTACTGAATAAATTTGTGGTTCGCCAGACTGAAGGGGCTGTAGAGTTTGTTGCCTCGCTGGCTCCGGTTTTAGGCTTGGTTCTGGTGTTGCGCTCTTTTGTGGTTGAGCCGTTTCAGATTCCCTCTTCATCAATGGTTCCAACGCTAAAGGTTGGCGACTTTATTCTGGTGAATAAATGGACCTACGGTATAAGACTGCCGGTATTGCGCACTAAAATTATTGAGCTCAATTCACCGCAGCGTGGCGATGTGATGGTTTTCTTTCCGCCCCACGAAGAACGTTATTTTATAAAACGTGTGATCGGACTGCCCGGCGATGAGATCCACGTATTAGGCGGCGTGCTATATATTAATGGCAACAAGATGAGTCAGAAAATATTAGACGGTGAAGAGCCTGCACCCCGTTCAGTAGTTATGACCGAAGATCTTGAGGGCCTCGAGCACGCCATGCAGAGACGTATATTGCCGACTCGCTTGAGCCAAAACTTTACCGCTGTAGTGCCGGAAGGGCATTACTTTATGATGGGCGACAACCGCGATAATTCAAGTGATAGTCGTGTCTGGGGCCCGGTTCCGGAAGAGCGTATTGTCGGCAGAGCCTTTGCCCGCTGGATGTTCTGGGATGAATTTTTGAGTCTGCCAAGTTTTGAGCGAGCTGGACAAATAGATTAAGACTGTATAGCCAGGCTAATATCGAGGCCTTAAAAGCACAGTTTCATTAATCGTGATTGCAGGATGTAGTCAATAGAGCGAAAAGGGAGATAGCAATATGAGGCGTAATAAGCAGTCGGGCATGACCACAGTATCGACTCTTTTTCTGGTCGCCATTGTGGGGTTCTTTTTTACCGTAATATTTAAATTGGCACCCCATTACCTGGATAACCGGATGATCCAAGCCACCATTGATCAAGTTGGCGAATCCGATATCAATGGCAAGTCAGATACTGAAATACGCAATAAAATAGCTAACTTTTTTACCATTAATAATATTCGCGAAGTCAATATAGCGACCATCGCCATAGCCCGTGCCGACTCAGCAACTCGTATCAGTCTGGACTATGAAAAGCGCATTGAAATGTTTGGCAATGTTGACGTAGTGCTGAGCTTTAGCAACCAATATGATAGTGCTAAGTGACATAATTAACTTGAGGATACTTCGTGGCGAGCAATGCCAAGCAACTCCAGGACCGCTTGCAATATCAGTTCAGCGATCCACAGCTACTGACCCTGGCACTCTCCCACCGGAGCTGCGGCAGCAGTAATAACGAACGCCTCGAGTTTCTCGGCGATGCCGTTCTTGGTATGGCTATTTCCAGTTTTCTTTTTAAACGATTTCCCGATGCGCGGGAGGGCGATCTCAGTCGTATTCGCTCGCAGATCGTGCGCGCCGAGTCCCTCGCTGGAATTGCGCGGCAGCTCGACCTTGGCCCGGAGTTGCTGCTCGGTCCCGGAGAGATGAAAAGTGGTGGCCATCGTCGCGACTCGATTCTCGGTGACACGGTTGAAGCGCTGCTCGGAGCCGTGTTTCTCGATTCGGGTTTAGAGGCCGTAGAAACCTGTATACAAAACTGGTTTAAGGAATCTCTCGGCACCCTGACTCTGGACTCGCCGGTAAAAGATGCCAAAACCGCACTTCAGGAGTGGTTGCAGGCCCGCGGCAAGCCCCTGCCTGAGTATCGGGTTGTAAAAACCCAAGGAGAGGATCATAGTCGCCTCTTCACCATGAGTTGTAAAATCGATGCAGTGGCAGAAGCTGCCGAGGCAACTGCCAGTAGCCGCCGCAAGGCAGAGCAACTGGTTGCCGAAGAATTAGTAAAAAAATTGGAGAATATTTAGTGACTGATACACCAACACGCTGTGGCTATGTGGCCATAGTCGGTCGTCCCAATGTGGGCAAATCGACACTGCTCAATCATATTTTGGGGCAGAAGCTGTGTATCACCTCACGCAAACCTCAAACGACCAGGCACACGCTGTTGGGCATTAAGACCGTAGATGAAACTCAGGTGATTTTTGTCGACACCCCAGGGATTCACACCAACCAAGAGCGCGCCATCAACCGTGTTATGAATCGCTCAGCTGCCAGTGTCATAGCCGATGTGGACGTGGTGGTGTTTGTGGTGGATCGCTTTGAGTGGAGCGAGGCTGATGAGTATGTGGCCAAATATATTGCCAACTATGATGTGCCAGTGATTATTGCGATCAATAAAGTCGATCTTATTGAAGATAAAGAAGAGCTGTTGCCACATTTGCAGTTTCTCTCGGACAAGATTAAGGCAGCGGATTTGATTCCCCTGTCAGCACTGCGCAAAACCAACTTTGAGCAACTCGAAGCCAAGATTAGTGAATTTATTCCTCAAGCCATGCATATGTTTCCCGATGATCAGATCACCGATCGCAGCGAACGCTTTTTGGCCGCCGAAATGGTTCGTGAAAAAATTATGCGCCAGTTGGGTGCCGAGGTTCCCTATCAGGTTACTGTTGAAATTGAAGAGTTTCGAGTAGAGCGCAATATCACCCATATCGGCGCATTGATTTTGGTTGAGCGCGAGGGTCAGAAAAAAATTATTATCGGCAACAAAGGCGAGCGCATCAAGAGTATCGGCCAGCAGGCGCGGGCAGATATGGAAAGCCTGCTCGACTGCAAAGTCATGCTCAAAACCTGGGTCAAAGTTCGCAGCGGCTGGTCCGATGATGAACGCGCACTGCGCAGCCTCGGCTACACCGACAGGTAAGCACCGTGCGTATTGAGGCTGAGCCGGGATTTTTATTGCACTCGACGCCCTATCGTGACACCAGCCTGTTGGTGGATCTGTACACCGCCAATCACGGTCGTGTGCGCTGCGTAGCCAAGGGCTTTCGCAAGCCCAACAAGCAGGGCATTAACCGTTCCATATTTCCCTATACCGAGCACCATTTCAGCTGGCAGGGTCGCGGTGAATTAAAGACCCTGACCAAAGCCGATGTAGTGCAAGCGCCAATTTTTCTCAAACAAGAATGTCTTTTCACCGGGCTCTATATCAACGAATTATTTTATCGCCTATTGCAAGAACAGGATATTCATCAATATCTCTACCAGCAGTATCAGCAATTTATGGCTATCCTTTGTGGTGCTCAGCCCGATGAGAGGCGCCTGCGGCAGTTGGAGATGACCCTGCTGGAAGAGTTGGGTTACGGTCTAGTACTGGACTGCGAGGGGCAGACCGGCACCGCGCTGATTGCCGATAAATACTATCAATACATTCCAGAGCAGGGCCTGATTATGTCGATTAATCAGCGTGAAGCTAGCCCCGGCAGTTATTCTGGTGCAGATCTGATGAATATCGCCTGTGGTGAATTTTCTCGCGGCAGCGCCCAGAAAACCGCCAAGCAGTTGCTGCGCAGTGTTATCGACTTTTATCTCGGTGGCCGACAGCTGCACAGCCGCGAGCTTTATCGCCAGCATCTAATATTACAGAGTTCGGTTTAATATTCCCTGTAGAATACGCGTAATCAGAGTCGCAAAAAGGATATTCAATGATCATTGCCATAGGTACCGACATAGTTGAAATTGCCCGGATCGCCGAGCTGTTAGAACGGCAGCCCGAACGTTTTGTGGAGCGCGTACTCTGTCCCGCCGAACGCGAGCAATATGCCGCCCGCAGCCATTCCGTGGCCTTTGTGGCCACGCGCTTTGCCGCCAAGGAAGCAATCGCCAAGGCCCTGGGTACTGGCATAGGACACGGCGTAAGCTTTCAGGATATGCAGATAACTAAGGATGATAAGGGTGCTCCCCATGTAACCCTTACTGGCGGGGCCGCCGAAGTAGCCCAGAGTCGCGGTGGTGAGCGTGTATTAATTAGCCTTGCTGACGAGCGTGATTACGCCATAGCTTACGCTACGCTGTGTTAGTAAAAAGCGCTCGAGGTGCCGCTTAGTTAAATGTTGAGTAAACGTTTAGCCCGGCTTTATATGCCAAACAATTATGGGCTATAACAGTCTTGCAGAGGCCAGAGGCCAGCCGTTGAGGCACAATGGTCAGAATAATTTTCACCCAATAATTTTCCAATAAAGAGTAGCGTTCATGCAGTACCCGACAATCGATCAAGGCATCGGCAACACCAAGTTAGTCCAGCTGCAGCGCATGCCAGGAAATACCTCGAATATTATTCTTGCCAAACTGGAAGGGGACAATCCTGCAGGCTCGGTCAAAGACCGTCCGGCTCTGAGCATGATTAAAAAGGCTCAGGCCCGTGGCGAGATCAAACCGGGAGATCGATTGATCGAAGCCACCAGTGGTAATACCGGAATCGCCTTGGCAATGGTGGCGGCCATGATGGGCTATCGCATGACCTTAATTATGCCGGCCAATGCCACGGATGAGCGCAAGTGGGCCATGACCGCCTATGGCGCCGAGTTGATTGAAGTGAGCAAAGAAGAGGGCATGGAGGGTGCTCGGGATCTGGCCCGAAAGATGCAGCAGCAGGGTCAGGGCAAGGTCTTGGATCAATTTAATAATCCGGACAATCCACTGGCGCACTATGAAGGAACCGGGCCAGAAATCTGGCGCGATACCCAAGGCAGCATTACTCATTTTGTTAGCTCAATGGGCACCACTGGCACCATTATGGGTACCTCAGCGTATTTAAAGCAGCAGAACCCGGATATTCAGATTGTGGGTCTGCAGCCCCAAGAGGGCGCGTCAATCCCAGGTATTAGACGTTGGCCGGCAGCCTATATGCCGGGCATTTTTGATGCTGCCAAAGTAGATCAAACCTTAGATATCTCACAAGAAAATGCTGAGCAGACCATGCGTCGTCTGGCCACCGAAGAGGGTATCTTCTGTGGTGTTTCAGCTGGCGGCTCAGTTTACGCCGCCTTGGAGATAAGTCAGCAGGTGGAAAATGCCGTTATCGTTGCTATTATCTGTGATCGGGGTGATCGATATCTCTCTTCAGGGATTTATTGATAGGGACCCATAACAGCAAACTCAGGCAGGCGCTGCTAGCAGGGAATAGTCAGTAACAAGCAGGAAAGCCCGGCGCTACAACTGGAGATCAATGGCATGGTCAAAGTTCGCGAACAGCATCCTCAGGATGATGCCGATCAGGTTGATCTTCAACACTGGGTAAGCGACCTTGTGCAGCGCCATAAAATGTCTGAGAGCGATCCTCAGGCCCTGCTCCATGCCTGCGAATTTACCCAGAGAGCATTGAGCCAAGAGTTTGATCCCGAAAGGCTGTGGAACTCTGCCACTGGCTGCCTGCAAACCGGCCTTGAAATGGCCGAGATCCTTGCTGAACTGTCTCTCGACAGCGCCGCGCTTCAGGCGGCAATTCTCTATCGTGCGGTTCGCGAAGGTCGCATATCTCTGGATAAAGTGCGCCGAGAATTTGGCAGCGAAATCGCCGGGCTGGTGGATAAAGTCTTGCGCATGGCGGTCATTAGCACCCTGAGTAATGGTCAGAACAGGTCTGTTTTTGGTCATATTGCAGGGCAGCAGGCAAATAAAACTCGGGAAATGTTAGTTTCTATTATTGATGATATCCGCGTACCCCTGATTAAAATTGCCGAGCGCACCTGTGCCATTCGAGCGGTTAAAACAGCCAGCTCGGATAAAAAAATACGCGTTGCCCGAGAAGTGGTGGATGTCTATGGGCCGCTCGCCCATCGCCTGGGTCTGGGCAACCTTAAATGGGAACTGGAAGACCTCGCCTTCCGTTATCTGCAACCCCTCGACTATGCCACTGTGGCCAGTTTGCTGGCGGAAAGACGCCTTGATCGCCAAGCCTATATTGCCGACACCATTAGCTGTGTTGAGGAGCAACTAAGCGCCCTTAATATAAAAGGTGAGGTGAGCGGACGACCAAAGCATATCTTTTCCATATGGTCGAAAATGCAGCGCAAAAAACTCAGTTTTACTGAGGTCTATGATATTCGTGCGCTGCGTGTCTTGGTGCCCACCGTAGCTGACTGTTATGCGGTCTTGGGCTGGATGCACAGTCGCTGGGAAAACCTTCCCAGTGAATATGATGATTATATCGCCGCGCCCAAAGAAAATGGTTACAGCTCCCTGCACACCGCGGTGATTGGACCGCAAGAAAAGGTCTTGGAAATCCAGATTCGCACCTTTGATATGCACAGTGCCGCGGAACTCGGTGTCTGCGCCCACTGGCGGTACAAAAGTGGCGCCAATGTAAAATCTGCCGATAAAAGCTACGAAGAAAAAATTGAATGGTTGCGCCATGTTCTCGACTGGTCCAAGGAAATTGAAAGCAATGATTCGGTGGCTCAAACTCAGCAATCTGTAAGTGCAGATCGAGTCTATGTATTTACCCCCGAGGGTCATGTGGTGGATTTACCCGCAGGGGCAACGCCATTGGATTTCGCCTATTATGTACACAGTGATCTCGGCCACCGCTGTCGCGGTGCCAAGGTCAATGGCCGTATTGTGCCCCTCAGTCGCGCCCTGCGCACTGCAGATCAGGTATCCATTATCACCACTCGTCAGGGCCAGCCGTCACGGGACTGGCTGTCTGCGTCTATGGGTTATTTAAAGACCAGCCGCGCCCGAAGCAAAGTGCAGTATTGGTTTCGCAAACAAAACCAAGAGCACAACCAGATCGAGGGAAAAAAACTTCTTGATCGCGAGTTGGCACAGTTAAATATCACCGATATTGATCTGGAAAAAGCCGCCCAGCGCTACAATAAACAGGGTGCGTCAGGTCTCTATGCCGCTATTGGCGCCGGTGATGTGGGCATCGAACAGGTTATCAATTTAGTTCAGGGTCGTCAGGGAAAAAGTAAACATTCTGGCTCTCTAGAATCCCTCGACTCGACTGCTGCTGCGGAACCCGCCACTGCCCAGCGCTTTGAATCCTCAGATGTGTATATTCATGGCGTCGGTAACCTGCTTACCCAGATGGCACAGTGCTGTCGTCCGCTGCCCGGTGATAGTATCGGCGGCTATATAACTCAGGGGCGCGGAATTTCAATTCACCGTCAAGATTGTGGTAATTTTTTGCGCCTGCAAAGTGCCGATCCACAGCGCATTATTAAAGTTGAGTGGGGTGGGCAACCGCAAAAAAGTTACCGGGTAAAAATTGCTCTGGATACCTATGATCGCAGTGGTCTGCTGTTGGATATCACCAAAACTATCGATCGACTGGGATTGCATATAGCCTCAATGACCAGCGATGAAAAAGCGCGCCGCAAAAAGTCCATGAACAGCTCTCATGTTCTTTTAGCGCTGGATGTTCCCAGTCTCGAGCAATTGAGCGCGGTACTGTCTCAGCTAAATCAAATTCCCAACGTAGTAGCAGCCCGGCGTGTGACCGATTAGACTGGCCCTAGGCTGAGTATTTACTGGCGCTGTGTTTCTGGAGGCTTTTTATTAAGTGCTCTATTACATGCTCGACTAAGTTCTCTGACAAATTCTCTATCAAGGTTTACCTCAATGGCAAGACAGTACAGAGTTGATGATCTGCGTTATTTAATGAAGCGCTTACGTGATCCTGAAAGCGGTTGCCCCTGGGATTTGAAACAGTCTTTTTCCAGTATTGCCAAACATACTCTTGAAGAGGTTTATGAAGTTATTGACGCTATTGAGCGCAATGATCTTGAACATTTGAGTGAAGAGTTAGGTGACCTGTTATTTCAGATTATTTTCTATTCAGAACTTGGCGCAGAAGAGCAGGTTTTTGATTTCGATACGGTGGTTCACGGCCTAGTCACAAAGCTTGTTCGTCGTCATCCCCATGTGTTTCCAGAGGGCACCCTAGAGAGTGTTATTGAGCCCGGTAGTCGAGTTGATAATGCCGCAGAGGAAGCGCGCATCAAAACAGCCTGGGAAGATATTAAAGCTGAGGAACGCGCCGCTAAGGGTGAGCGCAAGACCCTCGATGATATTGCTCTGGCAATACCTGCTTTAAGTCGTGCCCAGAAACTGCAAAAGAGAGCCGCAACCAAAGGCTTCGACTGGCAGCATCTGGATCAAGTGGTAGAGGTAGTTCGCGAAGAGTTGGTAGAGTTAGAGGCAGAAATCGAGCTTAATGACAGGGCGGCGATTGAGGATGAGCTGGGTGATCTAATCTTTAGCTGTGTCAATTTAGCGCGGCATTTGTCAGTGGATCCAGAGCGGGCACTGCGCCGAGCCAACGACAAATTTCAGAGGCGTTTTCAAGCAATGGAGGAGTTGGCGGAACAGGCTGGTAATGATTTTTCTCAACTGAGCACGGATAAAATGGAACAGCTCTGGGTTGAGGTTAAACTAGCTGAATAAGTCTTGGCATTTTACGGCCAGTTTCCCCCGCCTGAACTGTAACTTGTCTGGTTAATTTAATACGTGTATTGTGGGCGACCTTTTCGGGATCGTAGATGTATTTAGAGGTTGTTTTTAACCTCTAAAGTGCCTAGTTCTCAAGGCTCTTAAGGTCTTAGGTTGTCAAAGTCCTAGAATCTTAATTTCCAAGCTTAGGCATCTTCACCACTTCCCATATAGTTTTGACAGTTTAAGGAATCATATTGATGAGAGTTATTTTGTTAGGGCCTCCCGGCGCAGGTAAAGGTACTCAAGCACAGTTTATTACTGAGCAATATTCGGTACCGCAAATATCTACCGGCGACATGCTGCGCAGTGCAGTTAAAGCAGGCAGCGAACTCGGCCTTAAAGTAAAAGATATTATGGCTTCTGGCGGTCTGGTCTCTGACGAGATCATTATTGCTCTCGTTAAAGAGCGCATCGAACAGCCAGACTGTATCGGCGGCTTCTTGTTTGACGGTTTTCCGCGAACTATTCCCCAGGCCCAGGCTCTGGTAGATGCCAATGTTCCCATAGAATATGTTGTTGAAATTGCTGTTGATGATGAGCAAATTGTCTCGCGCCTCAGCGGTCGTCGTGTCCATGAAGACTCTGGACGTGTATATCACATTGAACACAATCCGCCGAAAACTGCTGGACTTGATGACGAGACGCAAGATCCATTGATTCAGCGTCCCGATGACAAAGAAGAAACCATTCGCAATCGTCTGAGTATTTACCACAGCCAAACTAAACCATTGGTTGAGTTTTATCAGGGTTTGTCAGCCACCGAAACTGATGTGCCAAAATTCTCCACCGTAAATGGTCTTGGTAGTCTCGATGAAGTGCAGACTAGGCTAGTTGCTGCACTGGCTTAACGATTTTAAAAAACACTGTGGAAAATCAGTGTTTTTTTTAAAAAAATCTTAAAATCTGCTTTTATTTTCTAATTAGAGCGCTAATTTTGTACAAAATTAGTGTTTTAATTGGAAAAACATTCCACAACTGCTTAAACTCCCGCCTAACAAGTACCAATGTCTTTTTATCATGATGGTAAAATTTGTATTTATATACCTGAGGAACGCATAAATGAATCGCCCAGCCAAGAAAAAAGTATCTAAAGTATCTAAAGCAAAAGCAAAGCCACAGACTTCACCTGTTCAAAGTGCAGCGAAGCTTGTTGATTCAGTTAAAAAGCAAATGGTAGCTCATAACAAAAAACATGATGCTGTTGTTGCTAAAGTAAACAAAGCTAAAGCAAAAATTGCCGTAAAAGCAACTGCTGCTGCTAAAGCCAGTTTGGCTACAGCTCGTAAACAGGCTTCTGCTAGCCGTAAAATTGCCGCTGCATTGCGCGACGGTTTGCGCAATGCTAAGACTGAGCTAAAAGATATTCAGTTGAAGCAAAAAGTTGCAACTGCTGAAGCTGCTGCCAAGGCTGCTATCTTGAAAACCGAAGCGCGTTTGCAGGCTGCTCAGGATGCTGATCTGGCCGCCGCAATGAAGCGATTTGAAAAGCGCTGGTTAAAGGCTCGCGCTAAAGCGACCTCGAAGAAAATGAAAGCCGCCGAAAAGAAAGCAGCCCTTAAAGTTCAGGCAGCTGAAAAAGCGGTAGTTGCAAAGCTTAAAGCTGCAGCGAAAAAAGCCGCCGGAAAAAAGCCTGCAGCTAAAAAAGCGGTTGCTGCTAAGCCTGTAGCGAAAAAGCCAGCGGCTAAGAAGGTTGTTGCTAAGAAGCCAGCAGCTAAGAAAGCAGTAGCTAAGAAGCCAGTAGCTAAGAAAGCAGCCGCTAAGAAAGTTGCTGCCAAGAAGCCAGCAGCTAAGAAAGCAGTAGCCAAGAAGTCAGCGGCTAAAAAAGTAGCAGCTAAGAAAGTTGCTGCCAAGAAGCCAGCAGCTAAGAAAGCAGTAGCTAAGAAGCCAGCGGCTAAAAAAGTAGCAGCTAAGAAAGCAGTTGCTAAGAAGCCAGCGGCTAAAAAAGTAGCGGCTAAGAAAGTTGCTGCCAAGAAGCCAGCTGCCAAAAAAGCAGTGGCGAAAAAAGCAGTAGCGGCTAAGAAGCCAGTTGCAAAGAAGGCTGTAGCGAAGAAACCAGCTGCTAAGAAAGTCGCAGCTAAGAAAGCCCCAGCCGCTAAAAAGTAATTTTACGACTGAAGCTGCCAGGTCTTATGGCGAGAAATTGTAGATAGTTTAATTGTCTTGAGACCTGTAAAATCCCTCGCCTAATGGTGGGGGATTTTTGTTTCTGCCTACTTAAAATCGGACTCTAGTGATACCTCTCGGTACAGTGAGACTTTCTGCCATGGCATCCATCTTAGCGATTGAAACTTCAACCACCGCCTGTTCAGTAGCCCTCTGTGTCGGTGAGTCGAGATTTTCCCGCTATTCAGAAGAACCCCGCTCCCACACCAAACTGATTATGGCGATGATCGACGCTGTTTTGGTGGAGGCTGGTATAGCAGTAGCAGAACTAGATGCCATCGCGGTTACTGTTGGCCCCGGCTCCTTTACCGGTTTGCGTATTGGTTTTGCCACCGTGCAGGGTTTGGCCTTTGGGGCGCAGATCCCGATTATTGCCGTATCGACTCTGCAGGTGATGGCTCACACTCATAGACGTAAATATGATCCCAGTGATCAAGCCTCCGGTATTCTAATGCCGCTGCTAGATGCGCGTATGGGAGAGTTTAACTGTGGCGCCTATAAGCTCGATAGGGCTGGACAGTATCAAGCTGTTATAGAAGATCAACTGCTCAGTGTGGAAGACGCAGAGCAGCTTATAGCGCATTTAAAACCTTACGCTATAGTTGGCGATGCATCGTCTATAGTTAACCAGGCTGCCACAGACCAGCCCAGCTATCAAAGCATCTATCCGGATGCTCTTGATCTATTGGATATTGCAGTAATAAAACAGGCTCGGGATGAGGCTGTGGATATCGACTCGGTTGAGCTGGTCTATCTGCGTGGAACAGAGGCGTGGAAAAAACACACTAAGTTAAGGGCAGTGTAAAAATGGATTTTATGCAAGCTATTTGGTTGGCCATTATTCAGGGGTTGTCAGAGTTTCTGCCGATCTCTAGTTCCGCTCATCTGATTTTACCCTCTGAGATATTGGGCTGGCCCGATCAGGGTTTAACCTTTGATATCGCAGTTCATGTGGGTTCGCTTGTGGCGGTAATAACCTATTTTCGCCAGGATCTAACAGTGCTCAGTCAGGCTTGGCTGGATAGCGTTTTTCAACGCCGTCAGACACCTGAGAGTCATCTGGCCTGGTATATTCTTTTAGCCACGGTGCCGGCTGCAGTGATTGGACTGTTGTTCAGCCATTATATCGAAGCCAATCTCCGCTCTATGGCGGTGATTGCATTTACCACTATCTTCTTTGCCCTACTGTTGGGTTGGGCTGATCGCCGTGGCGGCGGTCACCGCAGTATCGATCAGTTCAGTTGGCAAACTGCCCTTATTGTCGGTATCGCTCAAGTCTTGGCCTTGATTCCCGGTACCTCTAGGTCCGGTATTACTATTACTGCGGCATTGGCTTTGGGTTTTAATCGGGAGACTGCAGCAAGGTTTTCTTTTTTGATGGCGATTCCAATCATTATGCTGAGCGGCGGTTACAAAGGTCTGCAGTTGGTCGAGACTCCATCGGTTGACTGGAGCCTCATTGCGCTTGGCACAGTGCTCTCGGCAACAACTGCCTACCTCTGTATTAAAGTGTTTTTGAAGGTGGTACAGCGGGTCGGCATGATGCCTTTCGTAATCTATCGGTTGCTGTTAGGGACTCTGCTGGTGGGACTGATCTATTCCCAATCCGGATAAGTAATTTATAGGAAACTCTGATGCAAAAATCTGTGGCCTTTTTGGGGCTTGGTGTAATGGGTTATCCCATGGCCGGATGGCTGAGCAAGCAGGGCTATGGGGTGGTTGTTTACAATCGTACCAACAGCGTCAGTCAGCGCTGGCTGAGCGAATATGCTGGCGAGTCTGCTGATACAGTAGACAAGGCGGTCAGGGGTGCTGAGATTGTCTTTAGCTGCCTTGGCAATGATGACGATGTGCGCGCTGTGGTTGCTGGTAAAACTGGCGCCTTGGCTGCAATGAGTCCCGGTTCAATTTTGGTCGACCACACTACAACTTCTGCTTTGGTGGCCCGAGAGTTGGCTGAGCAGGCAGATGCCTTGGGTCTTGGGTTTATTGATGCTCCGGTATCCGGTGGCCAACAGGGCGCCGAAAACGGCCAGCTGACAGTGATGTGTGGTGGCCAGCAAGATCATTTTTCCGCAGTGACAGAAGTGATCGAGAGCTACGCCAAATCTCTCCAGTTGATGGGTGATGTGGGCAGCGGTCAACTGTGTAAAATGGTCAATCAAATTTGCATCGCCGGCGTGGTTCAAGGACTCGCCGAGGGCCTTAATTTTGCCAAGCGCGCCGGCCTCGATGCGCATCAGGTGGTTGAGGTTATCTCTAAAGGCGCAGCCCAGTCCTGGCAGATGGAAAATCGCTATCAGACTATGTTGGCCAATGAATATGAGCATGGTTTTGCCGTGCAGTGGATGCGCAAAGATTTAGCCTTTGCTCTAGATGAGGCCAAAGCCAATGGCAGTGATCTGCCGCTGACCCAACTAGTTGATCATTATTATCAGCAGGTTCAGGAGATGGGTGGCAATCGCTGGGATACCTCAAGCTTGCTGGCTAGACTTGAGCAGGATAAGCGTTAGTCTTAAAGCACATTATTTTATCGCGAACCGATAACAAGGAATTGAAAATGAATCCTGTTGATACTCAGGTAGAGAATTTTAATAAGCACTTGGCGGATTTTATTGATGGCTCGCCAACGCCATTTCACGCGGTTGCCAATATCGCCAGTTTATTGCGCGAGGCGGGTTTCCAATCCCTCAGCGAATCTCAAGACTGGTCTCTAAAGTCGGGCGAAAAATATTTTGTCACCCGCAATGGCTCTTCGATTATCGCCTTTGTGGCGGGGAGCGAAGATCTCGCTGAAACTGGGATCCGCATGGCCGGTGCCCACACAGATAGTCCCTGCCTGATGGTTAAACCCCAGCCTGAGATGCTCAACAGCCAATACTTCCAGCTCGGTGTTGAGGTCTATGGTGGGGCGCTGCTCAACCCTTGGTTTGATCGCGATCTATCCCTTGCTGGGCGTCTGGTCTACAGCGATACCAGTGGCCAGTTAAAGCAACAGCTGATCAACTTCAATGAGGCGATTGCGATTATTCCCAGTCTGGCGATTCATCTAGATCGCACTGCCAATAAAGATCGCACGATTAATGCCCAGACTGATATTCCACCAATTCTGATGCAGGCCCAAGAAAAAACTGATTTTCGCGAGCTGTTGGCGGAGCGTTTTTTGGCGGAAGGAGAAAAGGTCTTGGACTACGAACTCTGCTTCTATGATGTGCAGGGCGCGGCAACGGTTGGCTTAAACAAAGAATTTTTCGCCTCGGCGCGACTGGATAATCTGCTCAGTTGTTTTGTCGCCACCCAAGCGCTGATTAATGCCGATACAGACTGCACATCAGTATTGGTTTGCAATGATCACGAAGAGGTTGGCAGCGTTTCCTCGGTGGGCGCCGATGGGCCATTCCTAGAGTCTGTGGTGGATCGTCTGTGCAATGATCTGTGTGGCGATGCACGAGCCAGTAATAGGGCACGAGTGCTTGACGGATCTCTGTTAATTTCCTGTGACAATGCCCATGCGGTGCACCCTAATTTTGCCGATAAACACGAAGCTGGCCACAAGCCGGAAATCAATGCTGGCCCGGTTATCAAGGTCAATGCCAATCAGCGTTATGCCACTAATGGTGTCACTGCGAGCCTGTTCCGTCAGCTCTGTGCTGAGGTGGATGTGCCGGTGCAGTCCTTTGTGACCCGCACGGATCTCGGCTGTGGTAGCACCATTGGTCCCGTCACTGCGGCGAAATTAGGCATCCCAACACTGGATGTGGGAATACCTCAGTTGGCAATGCACTCCTGCCGTGAATTAACCGGCACATTGGATCCTCAGCGTCTTACCCGGGTGCTGACGCAGTTTTTTAATCGTCCTGGACGCTTGCAAGTGGCTGTGAATGACTGAGAATTAAAAAGGCCAGTAAAGGAATAAGCTTTACCTGCAGTGTTATCGTAGATCGATTATTATACGCAGCATTATTTGCCAACCTAGAAAAGTATTGAGTCAATATGAGTAAGCAGCGCGTTTTAACCGGTATCACCACTTCCGGAACCCCCCATTTGGGCAACTATGTAGGGGCTATTCGTCCGGCTATTGAAGCCAGTCGCAGTGGTGATTCTGAATCATTTTTCTTTTTGGCCGACTATCACTCATTGATCAAGTCCCAAGATTCCGAGCTGGTGCAGCGCTCGACTATGGAGATTGCCGCTACCTGGCTGGCACTGGGATTGGATCCGGATAAGGTAACCTTTTACCGCCAGTCGGATATTCCAGAAATTCCAGAGCTGACCTGGTTTCTTACCTGCATGACAGCCAAAGGCTTGATGAACCGCGCCCACGCCTACAAGGGTGCAGTGCAAGCCAATGAAGAGCTTGGCGAAGACGCTGACTTCGGTATAAATATGGGGCTGTTTAGTTATCCAATACTGATGGCTGCGGATATCCTGATGTTTAATGCCCACAAAATCCCCGTAGGTCGCGACCAAATTCAGCATGTGGAAATGGCCCGAGATGTGGCTCAGCGCTTCAATCACCATTACGGCGAGCACTTTGTGTTGCCAGCGGCGGTGGTAGACGACAATGTTGCGGTGTTACAGGGTTTGGATGGCCGTAAAATGAGCAAGAGTTATGGCAATACTATTCCACTGTTTTTAACTGAGAAGCAGTTGAAGAAACATATTAATAAAATCAAAACCAACCTGCTGGAACCCGGTGAGCCAAAAGATCCGGATACATCGGCGGTGTTCCAGATATGGAAAGCCTTTGCCTCAGAGGTGCAGACCGCTGCCATGCGCGAACAGTTTGCTAATGGCATAGCCTGGGGCGAGGCCAAGAAGCAGCTTTTCGAACTGGTCAATACAGAGTTGGCCGATGCCCGTGAACGCTATGAAATATTGATGCAAGACCCGGCTAAAATAGAAAAGATCTTGCAGCAGGGTGCTGCAAAGGCTAGAGCTGAGAGTCAGGCGCTGATTGCTAAAGTGCGCCATGCAGTGGGAATTAGACCTTTAGTGGGCAGCTAGTTTAAAACTAGTTAAGCAGAATAAATGCAGTGCAGGGATACGAAGAGAAATATTCAACGTATTGCTAATGAGAATTGAACGATTGCGCGCTATAATGCCGCCAAAATTTGCTAACAAGCTTTAACCGGAGATGACCTTTGATGAAAATATTCATGAGCAGTCGACTGACCAACCTCGTTTTAATCACTATTGCCAGTGCCGTTTTGTGGGGCTGTGGATCCGGTGATAAAACGGTTAATTTGACCGCCAATCAAGAACAGCAGGTTGCTGCGAGAATAGCCCCAGCTGGTCATGTCTCTATGGCTGGGCAGGTTGCAGTTGTAGCCTCTGGCGGCGCTGAGTCAGCCCGTGACGGCGGTGATATTTATACTACCAACTGCGTTGCCTGCCACAGTTCTGGTGTTGCTGGCGCTCCTATAATGGGCGATGTGGCTGCCTGGTCTGCGCGCCTTGAGCAGGGTCTGGAAACAGTCTACACCAACGCTATCAACGGTATTCGTGGTATGCCAATGCGCGGCACTTGCATGGATTGCAGCGATGACGAAGTAAAGGCTGCAGTGGATCATATTCTGGACGGCAGCAAGTAGAGCAGCCTGTCAGTTAGATCTTTAGTCGTTTAAAGAACCCGCTGAGGCGGGTTTTTTTACGTCTTGAGTTTATGGGCTAAATAGCGAGGACAAATAAAAGGCAAAAAAATACCCGCTTCTTTCAAAGCGGGTATTCAGTTACAGCTTGTTAATTTAGAGCTGCGGTCCTGCATCAATAATATCCTGAGAGGGCGCAAAGCTATGGATGTTCTCGACAAACAGCTTGGCTAATATCCCAGCTTGTTTGTCGTAGGCAGCCTTATTATCCCAGGCATTGCGTGGGTTGAGATACTTGCTGTCAACGCCGTCAATTTTCGTGGGAATATCCAGATTTAACAGATCCAGGTGCTCTGACTCACAGTTCTCAAGGGATCCATTGGTAATGGCCGTCACTACAGCGCGGGTTACCGGAATAGGGAATCGGTTACCGACTCCGCCAGCACCACCAGAGCCGCCAGTCCAGCCAGTGTTAACCAGATAGACTCGAGAGCCAAAATCTTCGATACGCCTCATCAACAGTTCAGCGTAGACACTTGCCGGGCGGGGCATAAAGGGTGAGCCAAAGCAGGTTGAGAAGGTCGGGTGAATACCCGCTTCTGCCCCCAGCTCGGTGGAACCCACGCGGGCGGTATAACCACTTAAAAAGTGATAGGCAGCGGCTTCTTTACTGAGCATTGAAACCGGAGGCAGTACACCGGTCACATCGCAGGTAAGGAAGATAATATTTTTCGGCTCACCAGATTGGTTCTCGATACAGCGCTTTTCCACATGTTCCAGAGGATAGCTGCAGCGGCCATTTTCAGTGAGGCTGGTATCTGAGTAATCAGCGGTTCGCTGACCCTCGGATATCGCTACGTTCTCGACAATTGAACCAAAGCGAATCGCGTCCCAGATTACCGGTTCGTTTTTCTGGCTCAAATCGATGGTCTTGGCGTAACAACCGCCCTCGATGTTAAAGACTGTTCCCTTGCCCCAGCCGTGCTCATCATCGCCGATCAGATAGCGATCAGGGTCCGCTGATAGGGTGGTTTTACCGGTGCCTGAGAGGCCGAAAAACAGGGCCGTGTCGCCGTCTTCACCCACATTGGCAGCACAGTGCATAGACATTACATCTTTTTCTGGCAGCAGAAAATTCTGTACCGAGAACATGGCTTTCTTCATCTCACCGGCGTAGCGCATACCGGCCAACAGCACTTTGCGCTGAGCAAAGTTGATAATCACTACACCATCGCTGTTAGTGCCATCGCGCTCCGGCTCACAGACAAAGTTGGCGGCATGTAAAATTTTCCACGGTGCTTTATTTGAAGGGTTGTATTTGTCTGTACGGATAAACATATTCCTTGCAAACAGACAGTGCCAGGCGGTTTCGGTGGTCACCTTTACCGGAATATAGTGCTCTGAGTCCTGACCCACATGAAGCTCTGCTACGAATCGTTCGCGATCGGCAAGATACTCAGAGGCGCGCTCCCAGAGCGCATCAAAACGTTCTGCATCAAAGGGACGGTTGACCGAACCCCAGTCTATGGCGTCAGATGAGCTGGGTTCGTCGACGATAAATCTATCGGCGGGGGATCTCCCGCTGCGGTGGCCGGTGGTGGCAACAAAAGCGCCAGTATCAGCAAGATGTCCCTCCCCGCGTTTAATGGCTATTTCAATAAGCTCAGTCGAGCCGGGATCTCTGTATACAGCAGCGTTGGTCATTCTCTTCCTCTCTTCCAAAGGGTGAACGATTTGATGGTCGGTGTTGCGATCTAAAATGGACGCCAATTATGCCAGAAAAGCCCTGTGAATCTAAGTGCGATTTCCTACCCCACTCGGCGTAACAGGTTCAGTGTAGCAGTGGTTCCGACGGGTCAAACAGCTGCTTTACATCGGCGGCGGTAAAGCGGTATTCCTGAGAGCAGAATTGGCAGTTAATCATAATCAGGCCCTGCTCTGCAGACAGTTCTAAGACATCTTTGCGGCCCAGAGAAAGCAGGGCATTTTCGGTGCGCTGACGGGAGCAGCTACAGGAAAATTGCATCTCGGTAGGCTCAAATAAGAGCAAATCCTGTTCGTGGAATAACCGGTATAGCTGGTCATTATGGGAGAGATGTAACTGTTCCTCGCTGGAGAGGGTTTCAAGTAAGTTAGAAACTCGCTGCCAGTCCTCTTGGCTTTTTTCCTGATCACCGGATGAGGGCAGCTGCTGGATCAGCAATCCAGTGGCGCTATTAGCATCTGATGTCAGTTTAATTTTGGTCGGCAGCTGTTCGGATTGATAAAAATAGAATTCGAGACAGCTGCTGAGCTGCGCTTCATCCAATGGCACTACGCCTTGATAACGCTCTTTACCCTCTGGCTCAAGAGTGATGGCCAGAGTGGCTTTGCCGAGCAACTCCTGCAAGGTGCTCAGGCCGTCTAGGGTGTCAAAGTCGCCGCGCACAATGCCGCGCAGTTTATTGTCCTGAGAGCATTCCGCCATGATCGTGGTTATGGGGCCGCTGCCTCGGGCTTGCACAGTGATCATACCGCTGTGTTTTAGTCTCGAGCTTAGCAGGGTCACGGCGGCAAGAAATTCGCCAAACAAAAGTTCAACCTGAGGTGGGTATTTTTGTAGCGCCAGAAGATCCTGATAGCTTGAGGACAGGGTAGTTATTTCACCCCGTATGTCGGTGCTCTCAAAGATAAAACGCTGAAGACTGTCATTGTTATTTTTCATAGGCGGCATTGTACTGATATTTTCCAGCGGGCCTATCTTAATTAACCAAAACTCCGGCTTATTTATGCGGCCCTAACTGCTGAGAAATCGATGAATTTGGCGGCGCTGTTTTTTATTCGGTTTGCCATCGCTGATCGATGAGCCATTGGCGGCCTTGCGCAGGGCACTGTCTTTCTCTCGCAGGGCGATGCTCTCAGCTGTCTCAGCGTAGAGCAAGAGCGCCTCTGGTGCGCCACGGCGCTGTTCAGAGAGACCGATAACCTCCACGGTCTTGCTGTCAAAGCCCTGTTTGATGGTGATGATGATGCCCAGCTCTATCTGGCGACTGGCCTTCGATTTATTGCCATCTATATGCACTTTGCCACTTTCGATGGCAGACTTTGCCAGAGAGCGGGTTTTAAAAAAACGCGCGGCCCAGAGCCATTTGTCAATGCGTACTTTGTCCATAGGTTAAGCCAACCCATCACTCGTCATAAGGTGGGCAAAGGAATCGAGCATTGGGAATTTGGATGGCGTATGTCGAGCGGTCTTGCTGTCGGGCTGCTCGATGGACAGCAGGTGGGCAATGCCATATTTTTCTGCAGAGTGCAGGACTGCTTCTGAGTCATCGATAAACAGGGTGCGCTCGGGATCAAAGTTAATATTGTTTTGCAGTTGCTGCCAGAAGCGCTGATCTTCTTTCGGCTGACCATAGTCGTGTGAGGAGATAACTGAGTCCAAATGGGCATCAATACCGGTGATGGAAAACTTTAGGTCAACACTGTCGCGGTGGGCATTGGTTACCAATACGCGCTGCTTGTTGTGTGTGCCGAGAGCTTCGAGAAATAAACGCGCGTGGGGGCGATAGCCGATAAGGTGTTCGATTTCCTGTTTTAGGGAGAGAATATCGAGATCAAATTCCTCCGACCAGAAATCAGTGCAGTACCAATTTAATGTTCCCTGAAAGTCATTCATGCGCCGAGCCAGTTTCTCGGCGACCTGCTCCACAGAGATATTGTGTTGCTCGGCATAGCGCTTGGGCAGATGTTGCAGCCAAAAAAACGTATCGAAGTGCAGATCGAGCAGGGTGCCGTCCATATCTAAGAGTACAGTGTCAATATTGTGCCAATCTAGCGTCATTACTATTAATCCAGCATTTGAATAGGGTTATCGGGGCTAGAATAAATCATCGGGTAAGGCGTTGTCAGCCTCTCCTGGCAGTGTTTTACCTGCACTTAACTCAGGTACATTCTCGCTTCTAAAGAACTCAAAGATACCCTGTTGATTGGGCGCCACACGCTTGCCGGTCTTAGCATCTATCTTCACCATGACAATACCATCTGGCTGCGGCCGCTCTATATTAGGTTTACCATCCAGTGCCTGACGTGCAAAGTCGATCCAAATAGGCAATGCCGCAGAGCCACCATATTCATTACGGCCAAGTTTGGAGTTATTATCAAACCCCACCCAGGTAGTGACGGTGAGATGCGGCGAATAACCGGAAAACCAAGCATCGCGAGGTCCGTTGGTGGTGCCGGTCTTGCCCGCTAGATCAGTTCGCTTAAGCACTTTTGCCTTGACCCCAGTGCCGCGCAAGATGACATCTTTTAACATCGAGTCGATTAAAAACGCGGTTTGTCTATTAATTACTCTAGGGGCATTGGGCTTGACGATGTCGGTGGGTCGCTGCTGCAGCGCCCGTTTAATGACTTCTAAGCTCTGGCGCTCCTCTTCGGCAATTGATTCATTGGCGAGGTTGTTCAGTAGTTCTTCCAGCTGCAGATCCACCGCATTAACATTGGCAGAGTAGGCTGTTATATCCGCTACTAGTTGGCCTTCGGCCAAATCTCCAGAGCTTAGTTCGCTGTCGCTACCATCTATTTCACCACCATCCACTTCACAGCTGTTACAAACCGTTTTGGGAGTAGCTTCAAAGATGATGTTACCGCCTCGGTCGATGACTGTGTCTAACAAGTAAGGCGAGACACTGTAGCCGCCATTGGCGAGCATATTGTAGGCACTGGCGACCTTTAAGGGTGTCAATGCATGGCTGCCAAGAGCGAGGGACAGATCGATAGGCATCTCTCCAGTATCAAAGCCGAAAGCCTGCAGCCCCTCTAGAGTACGGTCAATGCCCATGCGTCTCAGTAATCTGATCGAGACCATATTACGCGAGCGATAGAGTGCTTCGCGGAGTCTGGTAGGGCCGTAGAATTTGCCACCATCATTTTCGGGTCGCCACATATCCTCTAGATTTTTATCGTTAAACACCACAGGTGCATCATTGATAATTGAGGCCGGTGTAAAACCGCTGTCGAGAGCCGTGGCATAGATAAAGGGTTTAAAGTTAGAGCCGGGTTGACGCAGAGCCTGAGTCACTCGATTAAAGCGGCTGCTGCGGAAATCGAAGCCACCTACTAGGGTGCGGATCGCGCCATCTTCGGGATTTAGAGCCACCAGTGCAGCCTGCACTTCGGGCATCTGGGCTAGAGTGGGCGAATTGTCGACTCTGCGGACTATGCGAATCAAATCGCCACGACTAAATAGCTCAGCGGCGCTAGTGATCGGTGCACTCCGAGCATTGACTGTTTTATAGAGGCGTAGATCCTTGAGTCCATCCAGCCAGTTGAGCTCTTCAAGCTCACCATCGCGGTTGAGCAGGGTGAGGCGGTCCTCAGAGACATCGCTGACAATCGCCGGCTCAAGTATGCCAAAGGTAGTGGTCTTGTTGAGCAGCTCAGTCCACTCTCCTTCGGCAACAGCGCTTTTTTCTGGGCCGCGGTAACCGTGCCGCTGATCATAGGCGAGAATGCCGCTCTGCAGCGCTGTGACGCCTTGCTTTTGCATTGTCGAATCAATTGTGGTGATAGCAGAATAGCCTTCGGTGTAGGCTTTGAGACCAAACTTATCCACCACCTGCTGACGCACCATCTCGGCAATATAAGCGGCGCTGAGTTCGGAGATAGAACCGTGGTAAGAAGCCTGATCTGGTTCTTGGCGGGCTAACTGATACTGTTCCTCGGTGATATTGTCCAGTAATAGCATTCGGCTGAGAATCCAGTTGCGGCGGATCAGCGCGCGCTCGGGATTGGCTATGGGGTTGTAGGCCGAGGGAGCTTTTGGCAAACCCGCAATCATGGCAGTCTGGGCCAGAGTTAACTGGTTGAGTTTTTTGCCGTAATAGACATTAGCGGCGGCACCAATACCGTAGGCTCGATTGCCAAAATAAATCTTGTTGGTATAGAGAGAGAGTATCTCCTGCTTGGTCAGACCCTCTTCAATTTTGAAGGCGAGCAGTATCTCATTAAATTTACGCGTGAATTCCTGACGGTTATTGAGAAAGAAGTTGCGTGCAACCTGCATGGTAATGGTACTGCCACCACTGCGTATTCGGCCTGTGGTGATCAGCTCCACTGCAGCTCTAAGAAGCCCTGTAATAACGATTCCACGATGCTCAAAGAAGCTGTCATCCTCTGCGGCGAGGAAAGCATCGATCATAGGTTGAGGTATCTCATCAAAAGATACCGGCGAACGCTTTTTTTCGCCGAACTCCGCAATAACTTTCAAATCTTGTGAATAGATTCGCAGTGGAATTTGTAACTCGATCTCCTTTAGTTCCTCGACTGATGGGAGTTTTGGGCTAAGGTAGAGATACAAACAGGAGGCGACAACAAGGAAACCCCCTGTTCCGAGGAGGGCTAGCAGAGCTAGGGGCTTAATGAGTCTTCGCATAACTGTCGCTTAACTTCCGCTTAACTAATATATGCACCAATACACTAACGCATAAATAATATTTAAAGGCCGCCGGATTTCAGGCACCGAGAAATTTCAGGGTCTATTATAGGGTGTAGAGAATGTGAAGTGCATCATTTGCAAGGTTACCATCGGTTGTTACCGTGAGCTGCTATGGAAATTTGTAGACATAGAGTAGCCTAATTAAAGGACTAATATAAGAAAATGGACTTTTTCGATTTTTTAGCCAAACCCTCTAAGCCTATGCTCGGAGTGGATATCTCCTCATCAGCGGTCAAACTGATCGAATTGAGCAAAGCCGGAGACGATTTTAAAGTTGAGGCCTACCGAGTCCTTCCCCTTCCTGCGAATACCATTGTCGACAAAAATATCGCTGATCTCGATGCCTTATCAGAGACCATTACCGCTGTGGTCAAGCGCTCGGGGAGCAAGCTCACTGATATAGTGGCGGCGGTATCCTCCTCATCGGTGATCACCAAAGAAATTGAATTGCCCGCCGGTCTCACTGAACTGCAAATGGAAATGCAAATCGAGGTGGAGGCGGATCAATATATACCCTACCCAATGGAAGAGGTGGCCTTCGACTTCGATGTCTTGGGGGAGGTGGAAAATAATCCCGATCTTGTGAGAGTGCTGTTAGCCGCTTGTCGCCAAGAGAATGTTGAACACCGCCGTCAGGCGCTGGAAATGGCTGGCTTTAATCCCAAGGTGATTGATGTAGAGAGCTTTGCCGTAGAGCGTGCCTACAAGTTAATCGAGGGTCAGCTCGACGACGTCAGCGATCAGGTGGTCGCCATCGCCGATGTTGGGGCTACCGTGTTTAGCTTTACCGTGCTGGTGGATGGAAAAATTATCTATAACCGAGAACAGCTCTTTGGTGGCAAACAGCTTACCGAAGAGATTCAGCGGCGCTATGGACTCTCCTGGGAAGAAGCCGGGGAGGCGAAGCGCAAAGGGGGGCTACCTGAAGACTATGCCACGGAAGTCTTGGCCCCTTTTAAAGAGTCCCTAGTTCAACATATCACTCGCTCACTGCAATTCTTTTACAGTTCTAGCCACTTTAATTATGTCGACCAGCTGTTTTTAGCCGGGGGTGTTTCGGCACTGGAAGGGCTAGTCGATGAAGTCGAGCAAGTGATTGGCCTGCCCACGGCGGTGGCCAATCCCTTCGCCAATATGCAATTGCACAAGTCGATCAATCCGACTGCGCTGGCCAATGACGCGCCAGCCATGCTGCTCGCCGTGGGCCTGGCGATGAGGAGTTTTGAATAAATGACCAAAATTAATCTACTTCCTTGGCGGGAAGAGGCGCGGGAACTGCAGCGAAAAGCCTTTCTCAGTAAGTTGTTAGCGGCTGCTGTGGGTGGTTTTGCACTGGTGGTTGTATGGGTTTTATTGGCTCAAAACCAGCTTGATAATCAAGACTCAAGGAACAGCTACCTGCAGTCCAATATTGCCGATATGGATAAAAAAGTTGCTGAGATTAGCCAGTTGAAAAGTAAAAAACAGGAAATGCTTTCGCGTATGAAAGTGATTCAAGACCTGCAGGGCAATCGGTCTGAGATTGTAAAAATATTTGATGAGCTGGTTCGTGCTGTACCCGATGGCACCTATTTGGAATCCCTCAATCTCAGCAGTGCAATGATCAAAGTGTCAGGTTACTCCGAATCGAATAATCGAATTTCGGCCCTTATGAGAAATTTGGATAGCTCCGATAAATATATCAATTCAAACCTCACTAGGGTTCAGCATGATGCTCGATTAGGCGAGCAGGGTAGCGTTTTTGATTTGCAGGTGGAGATAGAGAGCACTGCTGAATCAGTTCAAGAAACGACTCTTCAATAGAATTATTACAGCAGAATTAAATTAATAGCAGGGATGTTATGTCATTTAAAGAAAGTCTAAGTGAACTCAAGGATATCGACTTTGCCGATCTGGATATTCAGCAGATTGGCGTCTGGCCTGCCGCGTTAAAAACCATCCTCGTGGTATCTATTGTGTTGGTGATTGTTGGCTTGGGTTATTTTTTAAAGGTCAAAGATATCAGCTTACTAACTGAGCGCGGAGCGGTAAAAGAGCGCGAGCTGTTGCAGGAGTATCAGAGTAAAGCGTTTTTGGCTGCCAATCTCGATGCCTACCGACAGCAGATGATTGAGCTGGACGAAACATTTGGCGCACTACTCGAGCAGTTGCCCAAAGATACCGAGGTGCCCGGATTACTAGAGGATATTACCGAGGTCGCCTATGGCAGTGGGCTGGTGATGAAATCGATTAATCTGCAGCCGGAAAAAGTCTCCGAGTTCTATGTGGAGCTGCCAATCAAAATTGATGTCACCGGTGACTACCATGACTTCGGCTCCTTTGTCAGCGGCGTTGCCTCACTGCCGCGAATTGTCACCCTGCATGATTATGTGATCAAACAGTCCGATGGCTCCCGTCTTAATATGCAGATCGACGCCAAAACTTATAGATATAAAGCGGAGGTCGAACAGTGAGCAAGGGTTTCATGGCTATGCTTCTAGTCTCTCTGGTAGGTCTCACAGGCTGCGCCAATGATCGCCAGCACAGCGATCTGGATAAACAGATGAGCGATGCTCGCACCCGCCCCCAGGGCGTTATCGAGCCACTTCCTGTCTATCCAGAGGCGGAGCGCTTTAATTATTCCGCACTGGCATTGCGCAGTCCTTTTGAGCCGCCAGCGATTATTACTGGTGACGAAAAGGTCTCTGGCAATGCGGTGCCGGCACCAGACCAATCGCGACCTAAAGAATCTCTCGAATTAGTCAGTTACGCACAGTTGTCGATGGTTGGCACCTTGGCCCGAGGCGACAAAATATGGGCCCTTGTAGATGACGGTGACGGCAAGGTTCATCGCGTTGAGCGGGGTAATCACATGGGCAGAAATTTTGGCTTAATCACTCAGGTGAATCGCCGCGAGCTTGAAATTATGGAAACCGTTCCAGATGGCAAAGGCGGATGGATTAATCGGCCGCGCACTATGGCTATAGAAGAATGAGCAACTCGCTAGGGAATCGAAAAATGATCAGTCGAATCAAACGCAATATCTATTTTTTATTGGCGCTTTTACCGGGGCTTGCTGGTGCAGCAACTCAGGTAACGGATATCGAATTCGCCTCTTTGCAGGGCGATCAGTTTGAGATCAAGCTGCAATTTTCCGAGCAGCCGCCTCAGACCAGCGCCTATGAAATTGGCAATCCGGCGCGCCTGGTTGTGGATTTTCCCGGAGTGGAAAGCAGTTTGCCACAGAAAAAATATGCTCTGGGTTTTGAAAATGCCAGCGCCGCAGTGATTATTTCCGATGGCACGCGAACCCGACTTATCGTCAATTTAAAGGAATCTATTCCCTTTGAGATAGACAGCGACAGTAGCAGTGTCACGGTGCGGGCAGGCGCCGGAGTTGCAGGATTAGCGCAATCGGACTCTCCACTGCCCACGGCGACCGCTCTCTCCCAAGCATCGAGCTCTTTAGAGCCTTCATCAGACCGCTCCCCAAAAAGCGTCACAGACAGTTCACAGGCAGACCAGTTTAAGCGTCGTGGTTTAGCGGTAACGGATGTGGATTTTCGCCGCGGTGAAGACGGCTCCGGCAGCATTATCATTGGCCTTAGCCAGCCTTCGGTAAATGTCGATGTGGATCGCAGTAACAACCAGATCCAACTGTCTTTTTATCAGACCGATCTGCCCGATCAATTTGATCGGCGTTTGGATGTCGTGGATTTTGCTACCCCAGTAGAAACAGTCGATACCAAGCAAGAGGGCACTGCGACCACAGTGACTATCGATGCGTCGGGCCAATACGATTATCTCGCCTATCAGGCGGATGGTGAATATGTGGTTAATATCAAACCACTCAGTGATGCGGAAGTGGAAGCCCAGTCGAAAAAGTTTGCCTTTAGTGGCGAGCGGCTAACTCTAGATTTTCAAGATATTGAAGTGCGATCTGTGCTGCAGATTATCGCCGAATTTACCTCTCTTAATCTGGTGGCCAGTGACACAGTGACAGGCAATATTACTCTGTGGCTGGACGATGTGCCCTGGGATCAAGCACTGGAAATTATTCTTAAAGCCAAGGGTTTAGATAAGCGCCGAGAAGGCAATGTGCTGATGGTTGCGCCGGCAGCTGAAATTGCCGAGCAGGAGCGTCTGCAGGTTGAGGCCAATAAGCAGCTTGAGGAGTTGGCTCCTTTGGAGACCACCTTTGTCAGAATTAAATATGCTGACGCCGCCGAAATTTTCGAGTTATTTACCGCTAGCCGTACCGATGAAGGCCAGTCTAGCGGCGGAGGCCGCGAGGGCAATGCCACGACTACTATTTTGAGTGAGCGTGGTAGTGCCATAGTCGATGAGCGCACCAACACCATTATTCTCACTGACACAGAGGATAAAATTAATGCCTTTAAGCGGCTGATCGATGAGATTGATGTGCCGATTAAACAGGTGTTAATTGAAGCGCGTATTGTTATTGCCAATACCGACTTTAAAAAAGAACTCGGCGTAACCTGGGGCTTGGCCGGCATCGATAAGCTAGCTGGCGGCACCACTAGCAGTGCCTTTGGCGATCGAACTCTGGGCTTTTCCGGACGCCGATCCGGCTTGACACCCGGGGCCGGTGTGGCGGAGAGCTTCACCTATTCCGCCGATGAGATCGAGGCCGATGATGGCGCCGATGGATTAGCTGGCACGGCAGATGATGGGCCCACTACCTACACCCGAAATTTTGATTTTGGTCTGGGTGACAGTCTGGCGGTGGATCTCGGTGTTGCCAATCCCACTGGCTCTTTTAGCCTCGGTTATCTCACCGATAACTTCCTTATTGATCTTGAGTTAAGCGCCCTAGAATCCGATGGATTTGGTGAGATTGTCTCTCAGCCAAAAGTGCTCACCGGAGACAAACAACAAGCGGTGATTAAGTCGGGAACGGAAATAGCCTACCAAAAGGCTACCTCGAGCGGCGCAACTAGCATAGAATTCAAGGAGGCGGTGTTGCAACTAGAGGTTACCCCTCAAATCACACCGGATAATAGAATTATTATGGATTTGCTGGTTTCTCAAGACTCGGTAGGTGCATTTACTCCCACAGGCGAGCCCTCGATCGATATCACTCAGATTGAGACGCAGGCATTGGTCGGAAACGGTCAGACACTGGTATTAGGGGGTATTTTTCAAACAGAAGAAGTTAATGGCACCGATAAAGTGCCGCTGCTGGGTGATTTACCTCTGGTGGGCAAGCTGTTTCGAAATGAACTGCGCAATATCGAGAAACGTGAAATACTAATCTTTATAACGCCTAAAATAATTGACGATAATTTACTGGATCGATGAAACCTCAACATATCTTCCTCGTCGGCCCTATGGGTGCCGGCAAAACGACCATTGGCAAACATCTGGCAGTCCTGCTGGGCCTGTCCTTTGTCGATGTGGATTCTGAAATTGAAGCCCGCGCTGGTGCCGATATTCAGTGGATATTTGATATGGAGGGGGAGGTCGGGTTTCGCGAGCGCGAGAGCAAGGTATTGATAGATCTGGTGGCTGATAAGCCGGCTAAAGTTATCGCCACCGGCGGTGGAATTATCCTCAGCAGTGATAATCGATCAGTCCTTCAATCTAGTGGTCTGGTAGTCTATCTTTCGGCTACTTTCGAACAGTTGGTTGAGCGAACTAAGCGCGACAAGTCTCGACCACTGCTGCAGGTGGCTGACCGTGAAGGGGTGATCAAGCGACTTATCGAAACCCGCAGTCCTCTCTACAATCAGGTCGCCGATCTGGTATTCCCTTCAGGCTCGACACAGCCTCTCAAACTGGCAAAAAAACTGGCTGAAGCGGTTTCGGCCCTATGCTAAACTCTTGAGTCTAATTTCTGCTGCCACTCTGTGGCTGCGTCCCTTACTAGCCTCAGTTAGAGTGATTCATGACCGCAAAATCGACACAAGTTCAGGTTTCCTTGGGTGATCGTTCCTACCCTATTTCTATTGGTTCCGATGAAATTTTCAATGCCGATATAGGCCGCTATATCAGCGGCAAAAAAGTCCTGATCGTCACCAATGAGACTATTGCTCCCCTGTATTTGGAGCGGTTGGAGCAGCAGTTAACGGATAAGCAGGTGAGCCGCGTTATTCTCGCCGATGGTGAGCAATATAAAAATCTCGATACCCTGAATTTGATCTTTGATCAGTTAATCGGCGACCACCATGATCGAAAGACCACATTAATTGCCCTCGGCGGCGGCGTGGTGGGCGATATGACCGGTTTCGCCGCGGCCTCTTACCAGCGTGGTGTAGCCTTTATTCAGATTCCAACCACATTGCTAGCGCAGGTTGATTCTTCCGTGGGAGGCAAGACCGCGGTCAATCACCCTATGGGCAAAAACATGATCGGCGCTTTCTATCAGCCCCAAGCGGTGATTATTGACACCGATACGCTTTCCACCCTGCCAGACCGAGAGTTTTATGCTGGCCTCGCCGAGGTTATCAAGTACGGGTTAATTGTTGATGCTGACTTTTTTCAGTGGCTGGAAAACAATGTCGACTTATTACTCCAGCGTGACAAGCGGGCACTGGCTTATGCCATTGAACTGTCATGTGTGAGTAAAGCGCGGATTGTTGCGGAAGACGAAACCGAGCAGGGCATTCGCGCAATCTTGAATTTAGGCCATACCTTTGGCCACGCGATTGAAACCTTTCAGCAGTACAAACAGTGGATTCATGGTGAAGCGGTGGCTGCGGGAATGGTGATGGCTGCCGAGTTATCGGTGATCAGTGGCGACCTGTCTGAAGCTGACTTACACAGAATCAAGGATCTTTTAGCGCGCTGTTCGCTGCCCATAACACCGCCGGCCGATATGCAACCCGACGATTTCACTGGGCTAATGATCAGGGATAAGAAAGTTCTCGATGGTCAGTTGCGCCTAGTCCTATTAAAGCGTCTTGGTGAGGCCACTGTTACGGGGCAGTTTTCAATTGACCACCTCAATCAGGTGTTAATCAAAGCCTGTATCAGTAAATGACCGATTAACGCCATATATTGTTCGATTTTTTGCCCTCAATTAGGCTCCATAGCCCTGTTTACTGCGTATAAGGGAATTGTCGAATAGTTTCACAATGTGTAGAATGCGCCTCACTTTGTCTGCTTAGCCTAATTGTGTTTCTCAAGGCTATTATCACTTTGCTCTCTAGTGCTGTTTGATTAGCGCATCCCGGCGCTGGTATAGCGCTGTATTGAGAGTTTAACTTGGAATTTTAAATAGAGTTTATTTATGGCTCAGAGCTTATGTCGGCTTGACGATTTTAAAGATAATTGCGGTTTTGGTTTAATTGCCCATATTAAGGGCAAGACAAGCCACAACTTGTTACTGAATGCGATTCAGGCACTTACCTGTATGACTCACCGCGGCGGCGTTGCCGCTGATGGTAAAACCGGCGATGGCTGTGGTCTGCTGATGCAGAAGCCCGACAGTTTTTTGCGTACCGTGTTGCGAGATAGCCTGCAAATAGAGCTTCCTGAACTCTATGCCGTGGGTGCAGTGATGCTAAACACCAACGTAGAGAAAAGCACTAAAGCAAAAAAGATTCTTGAACAAGAGCTGGTTGCTCAGGGCTTGAAAGTACTGGCTTGGCGTGAAGTACCTACCGATAACAACTGCTTGGGCCCAATTGCGATTGAGTCGCTGCCAGCCTTTGAGCAGGTATTTGTCGGTCCCGGTGAGATCACTGACGAAAAACGTTTCAGCGCCCGTCTATTTATGGGTCGTCGCAAGGCTGAAAAACAGCTGATGGATGACAATCGCTTCCATATCGCCAGTCTGGGCACCAATATTCTTAGTTATAAAGGGCTGATGATGCCCGTTGATCTGCCTGGATTTTATTTGGATCTGGCCGATGAGCGCCTTGAAACAGCGATCTGTGTATTCCACCAGCGCTTTTCAACCAACACCATGCCCCAGTGGCCACTGGCCCAGCCCTTTAGGATGCTGGCACACAATGGCGAGATCAATACCATTGTTGGCAATCGCAACTGGTCAGTAGCGCGCACGCCAAAATACAGCACTGATTTATTACCGGATCTGGCTGAAGCCGCACCTCTGGTAAACCGCACTGGTTCGGATTCATCCAGCCTCGATAATATGCTTGAAATGCTGGTTACTGGTGGAATGGATTTGCACCTAGCTGTGCGCACCCTGGTTCCGCCAGCTTGGCAGAATGTTGAAGATCGCAATCCCGATCACCGTGCCCTGTATGACTACCTTTCCATGCATCAGGAACCCTGGGATGGTCCGGCAGGTCTGGTTATCACCGATGGCCGCTTTGCGGTCTGTACTCTGGATCGCAATGGTCTGCGCCCATCCCGCTATGTGATCACTAATGATGATGTGATTACGGTTGCATCAGAGATCGGCGTCTACGACTACCGCAGTGAAGATGTGGTATCCAAAGGCCGCCTTGGGCCCGGGGATATCCTGTCTATCGATACTCAGGAAGGAAAAATCTTCTTCCGCGATGAAATCGAAGATCAGCTGGCCGCTCGCCACCCCTACAAACAGTGGTTGAAGGAGGGTCGTTATGCTATCGAATCGAGTTTCGATATGGACAGCATTGATATCGAAGGCACCCTGAGCCGCGAAGAAATTAAATGCTATATGAAGATGTTCCAGGTCTCCTTCGAAGAGCGAGATCAGGTGCTGCGTCCTTTGGCCGAAGGCGGCCAAGAAGCAACAGGGTCTATGGGGGATGATATTCCTATGGCCGTGCTGTCGAAAAAGCAGCGCAACCTATTTGATTATTTCCGACAGCAGTTTGCTCAGGTAACCAACCCGCCGATTGATCCATTGCGCGAAGCCATCGTCATGTCCCTGGGAGTCGAGCTGGGTCAGGAAGAGAGTGTCTTTGCCGAGAACCCTTATCTGGGTGCACGAATTGGTCTGTCTAGCCCAGTGCTCTCGCCGCGCAAATACTACGCCTTAAAGGGCAATGAATTTGAGCAGTTCCCAGTCGCCAAATTTGCTCTCAACTACGATGCCAGTGAAGAAAATCTGCAACAAGCTATTCAGCGTGTCTGCGCTGAAGTGGCAGCGGCGGTTCGAGACGGCGCGGTTATCTGTATCCTCTCGGATCACAATATTAGCCCCGAAAAACAGCCAATTCATATTTTGTTGGCAGTGGGTGCCGTGCACAATCACCTGATAGAACAGGGTCTGCGTACCGATGCTAACTTAGTCGCTAGTACCGGCTACGCACGAGATTCCCACCAAATTGCTGCCCTCATCGGTTGCGGTGCCTCACTGGTCTATCCCTACCTTAGCTACCATGTACTCTGCGACCTTATCAGTAGCGGTGAACTCCTGGTGGATGTGGACACAGCCTTTAAACAGTATCGCAAAGGCATTAATAAAGGCCTCTTGAAAATTCTCTCGAAAATGGGCATTTCCACCATTGCCTCCTATCGCGGAGCGCTGTTATTTGAAGCTATTGGCCTCAGCACTGAAGTTATCGATCTCTGTTTCCCCGGCCTTGTCAGTCGCCTTGAAGGGGCTACCTTTGACGATATCGAAGTGGATCAGAGCGCCCTCAAGAAGCAGGCCTGGAAGCTGCGCAAGCCAATCGAACCCGGCGGCCTGCTCAAGTATGTCCACGGTCAGGAATACCATGCCTACAATCCCGATGTAGTGCAGACCCTGCATCAAGCGGTTCAGAATGGTGATTACAAAGCCTACACCGAATATGCAGGTCTGGTGAATAACCGACCGGTTGCGGCGCTCCGTGACCTGCTCAAATTGGATGATGCCAACACGCCCATCGATATAGAGTCGGTGGAACCTGTGGCGGATATCGTCAAGCGTTTTGACTCTGCCGGTATGTCGCTGGGTGCACTCTCACCTGAAGCTCACGAGTCATTGGCAGAAGCCATGAATACCCTCGGCGGTCGCTCTAACTCTGGTGAGGGCGGTGAAGATCCCGCGCGCTATGGCACCATTAGGTCATCGAAAATTAAGCAGATTGCCTCTGGGCGCTTTGGTGTAACACCGGCCTATCTGTCCAGTGCTGAAGTACTGCAGATTAAAGTCGCTCAGGGCGCCAAGCCCGGCGAAGGTGGTCAGTTGCCAGGGGGCAAGGTCAATGAGCTTATTGCTCGACTGCGCTACTCGGTGCCGGGGGTGACATTGATTTCACCACCACCACATCATGATATTTACTCTATTGAAGATCTTGCTCAGTTGATTTTTGACCTAAAACAGGTCAATCCCACTGCACTGGTCTCGGTAAAACTTGTCTCACGTCCCGGTGTTGGCACTATCGCCGCCGGTGTGGCCAAAGCCTACGCCGACCTGATCACCATCTCCGGTTACGATGGCGGTACTGCGGCGAGCCCACTGAGTTCGATTCGCTATGCTGGATCCCCTTGGGAGCTGGGCCTGACTGAAACTCACCAGACTCTGCGCGCTAATGATCTACGCAGCAAGGTTAGAGTTCAGACTGACGGTGGATTAAAAACCGGTTTGGATGTAATTAAAGCTGCCATTCTGGGAGCCGAGAGCTTTGGCTTTGGCACCGGGCCTATGGTTGCTCTGGGTTGCAAATATCTGCGCATCTGCCATCTGAATAACTGTGCCACTGGTGTCGCTACTCAGGACGAGCGTCTGCGCAACGATCACTACCGCGGCACGGTTGCTATGGCGACCAACTTCTTCAAGTTTATTGCTATGGAGACCCGTGAGTGGCTGGCGACCTTGGGCGTCAGCTCTGTGGAGCAGTTGATCGGCCGTGTTGACTTACTTGAGGTTCTGCCCGGTGAGACCAGCAAGCAGCAGCATTTAGAACTGTCGCCACTGCTGGAAGTGCGCCCCGAACTAGATGGCAAGCCTCAGACCTGTTCAGAGCCAAAAAACAATCCCCTCGATGAGGGTTTGCTGGCTGAGAAAATGGTCGAACAGGCACTGCCGTTTATTGAGTCGCAAAGTGGTGGCACATTCGACTTTAACGTGAATAACTGCGACCGCTCCATTGGTGCTCGCCTGTCCGGAGAAATCGCCAAGCGGTACGGCAACACTGGCATGTCGGCTGCGCCGATTCGGTTGAACCTGAAAGGTGTAGCGGGACAGTCACTGGGAGTCTGGAATGCCGGAGGCCTAGAGCTCTATCTCGAGGGTGATGCCAATGATTATGTGGGCAAGGGTATGGCTGGGGGCAAGATCATCTTGCGTCCACCGAGCGATAGTACCTTTGCATCCAACGACACACCGATTATGGGGAATACCTGCCTGTATGGCGCCACGGGAGGCCGTCTGCATGCCGCAGGTACTGTTGGCGAACGCTTTGCTGTGCGCAACTCCGGTGCCACCGCTGTAGTAGAGGGCGCCGGCGATCACTGCTGTGAATATATGACCGGTGGCATAGTCACTGTGTTGGGGGCCGCGGGATACAATTTTGGCGCCGGTATGACCGGTGGGTTTGCCTATGTGCTGGATATGGATCGTGACTTTGTCGACCGCTACAACATGGAGCTGGTTGATATTCAGCGGATTACTGCTGAGGCCACTGAATCCCACCGGGTATTCCTCAAAAATATGATCCGCGAGCATGTCAGAGAGACTGGCAGTGCCTGGGGACAAGAGCTTATTAGCAATTTTTCTGATTACGCATCGAAGTTTTGGTTAGTTAAGCCAAAAGCGGCGACCCTGAGCAGCCTGTTAGCTCAGGCCCATGACAACCCGCAATAGCGTTGATTAGAGAGCAGAGATAAAACTTATGACAACAAGATTAGATAACCAATTTCAGTTTCTCGACATCAAGCGTGTCGATCCACCAAAGCGCGCTATGGAGCGTCGTGTCGGTGAGTTTGTTGAAATTTATGACCCCTTTAATGCTGAGGGTGCCGCCGACCAATCTCACCGTTGCCTATCCTGTGGCAACCCTTACTGTGAGTGGAAATGTCCTGTTCACAACTATATTCCCAACTGGTTGCAGCTGGTTGCCGAAGGCAATTTGATCGAAGCTGCGGAGCTTAGTCATCAGACTAACTCACTGCCGGAAGTCTGTGGTCGTGTATGTCCACAGGATCGCCTCTGTGAGGGTGCCTGTACATTGAATGATGGTTTTGGTGCTGTAACTATTGGTTCCGTGGAAAAGTATATTACTGACACTGCCTTTGCTATGGGCTGGCGTCCCGATATGTCAGATGTGGTCTGGACCGATAAAAAGGTCGCGATAATTGGTGCTGGACCTGCAGGTATCGGCTGCGCGGATATTCTTATTCGCAACGGCGTCAAGCCAGTAGTCTTTGATCGCTACCCAGAAATTGGCGGACTGCTGACCTTTGGTATTCCCGAATTTAAGTTAGAGAAGTCGGTTATTCGCACCCGTCGCGAGATCCTCGAAGGCATGGGTGTTGAATTCCGTTTAAATATCGAGATCGGCAAAGACATCATGGTCGAAGAACTGCTCAGTGAATACGATGCCGTATTTATGGGTATGGGCACCTACACCACAATGAAAGGCGGATTTCCCGGTGAAGATCTCGGAGGGGTTCATGAAGCACTTTCCTTCCTGGTCTCCAATGTTAATCGCAACCTTGGCTTTGAAAAATCTAAGGATGACTTTATCGACCTCAAGGGCAAGCGTGTAGTGGTGCTCGGTGGTGGTGATACCGCTATGGACTGTAACCGCACCTCAATTCGCCAGGGCGCGACCAGTGTGACCTGTGCCTACCGTCGCGATGAAGAGAATATGCCTGGCTCGCGCAAAGAAGTAAAAAACGCTCGGGAAGAGGGCGTGGTGTTCAAATTTAATATGCAGCCAGTGGAACTTATCGCTGATGCAGATGGCTGTGTTGAAGGAGTGAAAGTCGTCTCCACATCACTGGGCGCACCGGATCAAAATGGTCGTCGTCGCCCGGAAGTGATAGCCGGCAGTGAAGAGGTTTTACCCGCGGATGCAGTATTGGTGGCCTTTGGCTTTAAGCCAAGTCCTCCAGCCTGGCTCACCGGTATCGAAGTGAAGACTTCTGATTGGGGTGCAGTTATGGCCGCAGAAGAGCAGACATTCCCCTTCCAGACCACTAACCCTAAGATATTTGCCGGTGGCGATATGGTGCGTGGCTCAGATCTGGTGGTTACTGCAGTCTGGGAAGGTCGCGAGGCCGCCAAAGGCATTTTGGATTATCTCGACGTTTAAACGGCGCCAATGATCAGTATTGACTACATTGCCTGTAAGCAAATTGAACGCAACTTTATTATTTTGGAAATTGCATGTCTGAGTTAAAAAATGATCGCTTCCTCAAGGCGCTAATGCGCCAGCCCGTGGACCGCACTCCAGTATGGATGATGCGCCAAGCGGGTCGCTATCTGCCCGAGTACCGAGCAGTGAGAGCTCAGGCCGGCGACTTTATGAGTCTGTGCAAGAATACCGAGCTGGCCTGTGAAGTAACCCTGCAGCCTCTCGAGCGCTACGAGATGGATGCGGCAATTCTGTTCTCCGATATTTTGACCATCCCCGATGCTATGGGGTTGGGGCTCTATTTTGAAACGGGAGAAGGCCCTAAGTTTCGCAAGCCGGTGAGAACTGAGGCTGATATCGAAGCCCTAGAAGTGATCAATACCGCCAGCGACCTCTCCTATGTCACCGATGCAGTGACCATGATTCGCCGGGAGCTCAATGGTCATGTGCCATTGATCGGTTTTTCCGGAAGCCCCTGGACCCTCGCCACCTATATGATCGAAGGTCAGAGTAGCCGTGACTTTGCGCGGGCCAAAACCATGCTCTATACCCAGCCTGAACTGATGCACCAGCTACTTGAAAAATTAGCCCTGTCGGTAATTGATTACTTAAACGCCCAGATTCGCGCCGGTGCCCAAGTGGTACAGATATTTGATACCTGGGGTGGCGCATTGAGTCACGCGGCTTATGCAGAATTCTCCCTCGCCTATATGCAGAAAATTGTTGATGGCTTAATCAGCCACCACGACGGTCGCGATGTGCCGGTTATTCTATTCACCAAGGGTGGCGGACTCTGGCTTGAAAAAATGGCCGACACTGGCTGTCATGCTCTAGGTCTCGATTGGAGCACCGATATAGCTGCGGCCAAGAGCCGAGTAGGGGACAGAGTAGCGCTACAAGGCAATATGGATCCGGCCGTTTTACGAGCGAGTCCAGCGGTTATTGAAAGCCAAGTAGCGTCTATCTTGGACGGCTTTGGCGGCGGTACTGGGCATATATTTAATCTCGGCCACGGCATTACCCCCGATATCGACCCAGACCATGTAAAAGTATTTATTGACGCTGTTCACAAGTTTTCTACAAAGTACTGATTTACCTCAGCTCTTCTTAGTCTATATTTATTAAAACCATACCGGTGCACGCTTTTACTTTGGTGAAGGCGTTACATTTTGCAGTAGTTCGGTTTTGTATAATTAGCACTGATAGAGATCTGGCACCGTATGTCACTACAGCAACTTAAAGTCTTTATTCATGAGCTTGAAGTGGGGATGTTTATTTCCGCTCTCGACAAACCGTGGGCGGAGACACCCTTTCCGATTCAGGGTTTTTTGATTAAGAATGTCGCCGATGCCTCTCGGGTCAAAGCCTACTGCGACTATGTCTATATCGACATCGCCAAAGGCACCTCACCACTGGATTTCAAAACCCCCTCTGCCGGTAGCCGCCAATTTAACAATGACCTGCGCAACAAAGCGCAGGACATCAGCCCGATGGTTCGGGGCCTAATGGACAGCCGCCAGTACTCCGAGCCGCGCAGCTTTGTGATTAATCCGGATATCTACAAAAAAACCATTGAGCTCTCCAAAGAGATGCCCGCCGCCCGCCGAGTGATGAATAATTTAGTCGGCTGTTTGAGTGTTGCCACTCGCCAAGTCGCCAAGGGTGGACCATTTAATCTGCGCCAACTACAACAGTCCGTTGACGATATGGTGGATAGTGTAGTGCGCTGCCCCGACGCCTTTACCTGGCTGTTACAGCTCCGTGCCAAGGATCGTCACACTCACGATCACAGTATTCGCTCAGGTCTATGGGCGACTCAGTTTGCCCGCCATATTGGTCTTGAAATAGACCAGCTAAAAGATATCTGTCTCGCCGCCCTGTTAAAAGATGTTGGCAAGGCGGGCATGGACCGCATGCTACTGCGCAAGTCCGATCGCAATACCGAGGAAGAGGCGGAGTATCGCGGCTTTGTCAGTGCCAGTTTAGAGAAGCTAAAACAGTCTGATTTTGATAATCGGCGAGTTATGAATATTATTAAATTCCACTGTGAGCGTTTTGATGGCAGTGGATTCCCCAAGGGTTGCAGTGGTCAGCGTATTCCGTTTTTGGCCGCAGTTGTGGGCATAGCCTCAGAGTTCGACCGCCTCTGTAATCCCCGAGAAGTCTCTCAGGTGCTGACACCATCGAAAGCTACAGCCAGACTCTATGAACTTCGCGACAAAGCCTTTGCCGAGGATCTGGTGGTTGAGTTTATTCAGTCGGTGGGACTCTATCCCGCGGGAACCGTAGTGGAGTTAACCACCGGTGATCAAGGCATGGTGATTGAACAAAATCCCAAGTCGAGACTGTCGCCGAGGCTGGCAGTATTTGAAGCCACCGAAGCGGGCGCCAATGTCGACAACTACATCTTTGTGGATCTAAAAAATGAAGATAGGGCTCGTGCCCAGCTGCAAAAATTTGGCACCCGCCGGGCCTTTGATGTTGCCAAGTTGGCGATTGTTAAAGATATCGATTCAGAGAGTCTCGGTGTCGATGAGAATATGCTCAATCAACTTATCACTAAGCCTTTCTCTCTCGCCTCAAATGCCGGCCCTCTGGCACAGAATCAGCAGGCAGGCCATCTTAATAATAGCTTTTTTGCTGCCCTAAAAGAGCGCCTCTTAGGTTAGCGCGAGACTCATTTGCAACTGGCGATTTTCTCGCCCATCTGCACCGCCGCTTGAGGAACAAAGGATTCTTGCCAATCAATTTTATCCTTTTGAAATAACAGAATAACCGTTGAGCCAAACTTAAAGCGCCCGATCTCCTCCCCTTTGTCATAATACAGATCACGACCTGAAAAATCGGCATTTCGCACAGCACCGCGCCCCGGGGTTTCAAAACCTCCCCAAACTGTTTCTATGCCCGCCACCAACATGGCACCGACAAATACCAGTGCAAACTGCCCCAGTTCTGAATCAAACTGGCACACAAGCCGCTCGTTGCGTGCAAACAGACCCGGAAGAGCCTGAGCGGTTTTATCATTTACCGAAAAAAGATCTCCGGGAATATAGCGGGTGCTAACCAGGGTTCCTGCTATTGGCATATGTACACGGTGGTAATCCTTCGGCGACAGATAGATGGTCGTGAAGGCGCCATTGTTATAGAGCTTGGCCTCTTCTGAGTCGCCCAGCAGACGGCTGGTGGAGTAATCACTTCCCTTGGCCTGAATAATACGCTGTTGAGTAATTGGGCCGGCCTGACTCACTGCGCCATCGGCGGGTGAGATAAGAGTGTCTCCATGCCGATCAATGGGACGGGCGCCATCTTTGAGAGCCCGAGTAAAAAAGCTATTAAAGTTTTCGTAATCATCCAGATCACTGCTTGCGGCTTCATGGACATTGATATTAAAGGCGGCAATCGCGCGCTCGATAAGCCAATTTTTTAGCCAGGGGATCTTTGATTCAGCAGCTCGAGCAATCAGTCTTGATAGGGCATGCTTTGGAAGTAGTCGCTGCAGAGCAACAAATAATTCTGCTTGGTGATTCATAGTTTCAAACTCTTATTGATCTATTTATTAAGTCGGATTTAACCGCTGTATTTTATAAGTCTCGCAAGCAAGCCTCTATCCGCGTTCAATGGGCGTTTGGTCAAGACTACCCCATTCTGCCCATGAACCATCGTAGGCACTGATATTTTTGTAACCCAGGATCCGCGCCACCATATAGGTAAACCCGGAGCGATGGTGGCTCTGGCAGTGGGTTGTTACAGACTTCTCTCTGCCCAAGCCGGCCCTATCGAGGATCTCTTGGCTGTCTTCGCGAATCCGCAAATTGCGCTGTCGATCCATAAGCTCTGTCCACTCAATATTAATTGCCCCGGGGATATGTCCGCCCCGGGCAGAGCGCACCATATTGCCGCTGTATTCGCCGGGACTGCGTGCATCCCAAACCGCAAAATTGGCATTCTCCAGCTGACTGATAATCTTATCTGAGCTGATCAACACCTCTGGGTTGGCAATGCTAACCTGAGTGTCCGAAGCCACTGGCTGATTGATCTGACTCTCTGTGACAAAACCTTCTTTTATCCAGGCAACAATACCACCATTTAGATAAGACCAGTTTTGAAAGCCGAGCAGATCCAATGTCCATGCAAAGCGCCCAGCCCAGCCGCCACCCTCATCATCGTAAATCACAATATGGCTGTCGGCATTGATACCCAGATAGCGAATAATATTCTCTAGCTGTTCCATAGCGGGCAGCTTGCCAGGGTAAGGTGCAGTGCCTGCCATCAAGACGCCGGGCTGCAAATGCACTGCGCCGGGAACATGTTTATGGGGATAGAGCGCATCAGTGCAGAGATCGACAATAATTAAATTGGCGCTTTTGGGTTCTGAGCCTAAGAGGGTTTCTAAGAGCGCCGGTTCCAGCAGACGTGGAATATCAGCCACCATTATTCTTCATCCTGACTGGCAAGGATATTGCGATAATTTAGCAATCTAATCGGCAGAATTTTTCCCTCTTCCGCCGCCGCAAGCAGCGCGCAACCCAACTCAACCGAATGTTTGCAGTCTCTGAATTTGCAGTAGCCTAGAAAAGGCCTGAATTCGATAAAACCATCGATAATCTGCTCATCACTTAAATTGGTTACAGCAAACTCTCGAATACCGGGAGAGTCGATCAGATGGCCGCCATTTTCGAGATGAAACAGTCGCGATGCGGTGGTGGTATGTTGGCCTTTATCCTTGCCCGCTGAGAGTTCCCCAACCAAAATATTGGCCTCCGGTTGCAGCTCATTAATTAGCGATGATTTACCTACACCAGACTGACCGACAAACACCGAAGTGTGTGCGGCCATATAGTTTTTCAACTCCTCCAGGCCCTCGCCAGTGGCAGCGGAGACACAGAGCACCTCATAACCCACAGTACGGTAATCTTTTAACAGCTGTTGAACCTTTGGAAAGTCGCTGTCACTGAGCATATCGAATTTATTAATAATCAATACAGGTTGAATGCCCTGCGCCTCAGAGGCAATCAGATAGCGATCAATCAGATTGCTATAGGGAGTCGGCTTGGCCGCAAAGACAATAGCAATTCGGTCCACATTAGCTGCTACTGGGCGCAGCTTGCCATAGGGGTCGGGGCGCAATAGCTCTGAATCCCGCGGCTCTCGGGCCACCACTACACCCACTGGTTCAGCATAGCGCCAGACCACCCGGTCGCCGGTCACCAGAGGCTCGAGATTGGTGCGCAGGTGACAGCGGTAAATATTGCCCTTAAAGCGATCTTCAAGCCCTTCGATATCTACCTGGGCGCCAAAGTTAGTAATTACTGTTCCCAGAATCTCCGGACCCAGTTGGGTGAGATTTTCAAGCTGGTCATCGGAGACCGATTTTTTCGCAATAGCCCGCTCGCGGCGTCGCTCTTGGATCGATTGGATACGACCTTTTTGCTGTTTACTGAGATTGCGTTTCGCCATTAATGCTCTCGCGGATTTGGGTTGTACGCCATCTCTGGCGTTATCGGCTGCAAGGATATAGCATATCTGCTTCGAGGAACATTTTGCTAACCCCACTTGGAAGATTTAGATGACCGCTGCAACCGCCAATGCCAACTCCGACCCGCTAAATTTAATTTGGATCGATCTGGAAATGACTGGATTGAGTCCTGAACATGACCGGATTATTGAGATTGCCACGGTAGTCACCGACAAACATCTCAATGTCCTCGCCGAGGGACCGATGATCGCGGTGCACCAGTCAGACCAATTACTCGATGGCATGGATGAGTGGAATACACGCCAGCATGGCGGCTCTGGTCTCACTGAAAGAGTGCGTCAAAGTACCGTGACTGAAGCCGAGGCTGAAATCGCTACCATTGAATTTTTGCGTCAGTGGGTGCCCGCCGGCAAGTCCCCCATGTGCGGTAACTCGATCTGTCAGGACCGACGTTTTTTGGCTAACTATATGACCGACTTGCAGCGCTTTTTTCACTACCGAAATCTGGATGTGAGTACGCTCAAAGAATTGGTTCAGCGCTGGAAACCGGAACTGGCCAATGGCTTTAAAAAGCGTGGCAGTCATTTGGCGATGGATGATATCCACGATTCGATCCGCGAGTTGGAATACTATCGCGAAGTGTTTATTAAACTTTAAATTCTTTTATGCTGCTATCTCTGTTCTTCTGCTTAGACGTCTGTTGCTGATTGAGCGCCCAGAGAACATGCTCACGCACCAGAGCAGAGGGGTCATCGGCTCTTTTATTGAGGGCATCGGTAATCCGCTGTGATGGCGGCGCATTGCCCAGACCCACTGAAAGATTGCGCAGCCAGCGCTGATAGCCAATGCGGCGAATCGGTGAACCCTCGGTGTTGTTCAAAAACTCTTCTTCAGTCCATTCAAACAGTGTGACTAAATCCGAGTTATCGAGATTGTGCCGGGGGGAAAAGTCTATTTCGTTTGTTTTTGAAGAATAGCGATTCCAAGGGCAGATAATCTGGCAGTCATCGCAGCCAAATACCCGATTGCCCATTAACGGACGCAGCTCTTCCGGAATCGGTTCTTGGCTCTCGATAGTCAGATAGGAAATACACTTCCGAGCATCCAGCACATAGGGCTCAGGAAAGGCATTGGTGGGGCAGACTTTTAAACAGGCGCGGCAGTTGCCACATTTATTGCTTTGCTCACTCTGATCAATCGGCAACTCAAGAGAAATATAAATCTCCCCAAGAAAAAACCAGGAGCCGGCTTGGTCATTAATCACTAGAGTATTTTTGCCAATCCAGCCCAGTCCAGCCTGCTCGGCGATGGGTTTCTCCATCACTGGGGCGCTATCCACAAAGGGCCGCTGAGTTAATTGCAGATGATTGAGGCCGTGAAAATCTATTTCGGTTTCGATTTTTTTGCCCAGATTTGCGAGCCGTTTGCGGATCAGCTTGTGATAGTCACGGCCCAAGGCATACCTTGATATATAAGCTTTATTGTCATCCTTTAAGACTGCGATCATATTGCTATCGGTGAGATAATCCATGCGCACCGAAATCACCCGCAAGGTTTTTTCCACAAGTTGATTCGGGGTGTAGCGCTTTTCGCCATGTTCTCCCATCCACTGCATGGATCCTTGATAGCCCTTATCTAGCCAGTCGAGAAGATTTTTTGATGCGGAGCTGAGATCCGGTTGCGAAATAGCCACCTGCTGAAAGCCCAGCTCCAAGCCCCAGGCTTTAACTTTTTTCGCGAGATCCTTGAGTCTATCGGTTTCGGGCATGGTTTCAGGGCTAATCTGACATATAATCGCGCTAATCTTACTGGGAACTCGCGGTTATGTCGCACATTGTTATTCAAGACGCATTATATGGGGCTGAATCAGTCCGCAAACTAGATCAGTTGGCGCTTGATGCGCTGCTTACAGCTTCGGTCGGTGGGCCGGGGGCTGCCCCAACCAACAGCTCAAGTATTGTCCTGATGAAGCGTGCCGGCCGCGCAGCCTTTAATGAGCTACTTGAAGCCTTTGGCACTCCCTCACTGATCACTGTATTTTGCGGTTCAGGCAATAACGCCGGCGACGGCTATATAGTGGCCACACTGGCTGCCGAGAAAAGCCTCGCCGTGCGCGTAGTAGAATTATCGACCCCAGCCAAACTATCAGCAGATGCCCTGACAGCTCGAGACTATGCAGTCGATGCGGGAGTTATTTTTGCTCCGTTTAACGAGAGCATAGATCTGTCCGAAGGCGTTGTAGTGGATGCGCTATTGGGCATAGGCGCCAGTGGCCCAATGCGCGAGCCATATGGTGCAGCTATCGAGATGATTAATCAGGCAGCTCTGCCAGTCTTGGCCATCGATCTGCCCTCGGGACTCTATGCGGATTCCGGCGCCACCGCAGCAGTGGCTATTAGCGCTGATATTACGGTGACATTTATTGCCGCCAAACAGGGTATGTTTACTGGTCGCGGTCCGGCCCTCTGTGGCGAAGTTATCTATCACTCCCTCGATGTGGACGAAGACATTTTTCAACAGGTGGCCCCCTCAGCACAGTTGATGGATCTCCATGAGTTGATGGAATATCTTCCGCTTCGCGATGTGGATGCCTACAAAAATCAGTTTGGTCACAGCATGGTTATCGGCGGTGATCACAGCTTTGGTGGCGCCGCAATGATGGCGGCGGAAGCGGCGTTGCGCACTGGCTCGGGACTGGTGAGCATGGCCACTCGCCCAGTCCATGTTGCCGGAGCACTGGCGCGTCAGCCAGAGGTAATGGTTAGTGGGATTATCTCGGGTCAGGAATTAGAACCGCTGTTAGACAAGCCCTCAGTCTTAATTGTCGGTCCAGGTCTCGGCCGTTCACCCTGGTCTGAGCAGTTGTTGCAAAAGGCCGTTGCCACCGGTTTGCCCATGCTGGTAGATGCGGATGCGCTAAATATTATTGCCGAGGGTCGAGTTGTGCCACAGCCTCAAGGCAGTGGCTGGATTATGACACCTCACCCAGCTGAAGCCGCGAGACTGTTAAATGTCAGTGTCGCCGAGGTGCAGGCTGATCGCTTTGCTGCGGTACGTCAGATTCAAGAGAAATACAATGCTGTGGTTTTACTAAAAGGTGCCGGCACATTAATCGCTGCCCCCGGTGATGAGGTTATTGCAGTGTGCCCCTATGGCAACCCAGGAATGGCTACTGGCGGTATGGGCGATGTGCTCTCGGGTATTGTCGGTGCTCTCTTAGCTCAGGGTCTCGAGGCAAAACTGGCTGCCCAATTGGGCTGTTGCCTGCACTCCGCGGCGGCGGATATGGCTGTGGAAGAGCAGGGCGTACGCGGACTGACGGCAACAGATTTGCTCGGTTATCTGCGCAAATTATTAAATGGTGAGCTGAGTTAAAGCTCCTGCAACAGCGTTATTAAAACGTCATAACAAGATGAGAGTGCAGTTTGGTGACTGATCACAAAACGCAACTGACTTCAGGTTCTGTCCTAGATTTGACTCTAGATTTTTCTTTGGAGTTAATCGATGAAGCGGCGATGCTAGAGTTTGGCAATCGCATTGCTGAGGCGATTGGTCGTGGGCTCAAAAACACTCTTAAAAATGACTGCCCAGGGAAGACTCCAGAGCCAGCTCTTTTAATTGCTTTGCAGGGTGATCTGGGAGCTGGAAAAACGACTCTTAGTCGCGGTGTTTTAACCGGCTTAGGGCACAGTGGCGCGGTTAAAAGCCCGACCTATACTTTGGTGGAACCCTATGATTTGGTGATGGGTCAGGTATGCCACTTTGACTTCTATCGGCTGCAGGATCCTGAAGAACTTGAGTATATGGGCTTTCGAGATTATCTGGTGGAATCGCGACTGTGCTTGATAGAATGGCCGGAACGCGGTGCCGGCTTTCTGCCCGAAGTAGATATTTTAGTTGAGATTGTGCAACTTAATGAGGGTCGCAAAGTCACTCTAAGTGGAAAGTCACAACAGGCTAGAGTAATAATTTCTCAGCTCGATAGAGAAACCTATGGAGTTAGTGGTGCAGATTAAAATCGCTTCAGTATTTAAAATCGCCTCAGTATTTAAAGAAACTTCAGTGGTTAAAAATACTGCTCTGGCCGGCTATTTTATAGCCCATCTACTTTTAGCCTGCTTAACAATGCTCTGGGTCAGCCCCAGTTACAGCGCTGAAGTGGACAGTGTGAGACTCTGGAGGGCGCCGGACAATACGCGTCTAGTGCTGGATCTCAGTGGCCCGGTGGAATACAAGATCTCAATTCTGGAAGCCCCTGATCGACTGGTTATCGACATTAAAAATAGCACGCTAAAAGCCAGCTTTGACAAGCTCGATCTGACCTCTACACCGATTAAAGCTATACGTTCAGGCCTGCGCGGCACTGCCGATCTGCGATTGGTGTTTGATCTCACAGAGTCGGTGACACATACACACTTTACGCTAAAAGCCCTTGCACAATATGGCGATCGATTGGTTGTCGATATTTTCGACACAAAAGCACGCGCCACTAAAACTGTTAGCAAAGTGGTGCCAGTGGACAACCGTCGGATCGTGATTGCTATCGATGCCGGTCATGGTGGTGAAGACCCTGGAGCGTTAGGTCCGAAGAAGATCCGTGAAAAAGTGGTGGCGCTGCAGATTGCTAAGCGTCTGGAGCGACTGTTTGATCAGGATAAGTATTTTGCCGGCGAGCTAGTGCGCACCGGAGACTATTATCTGGCCCATCGCAAGCGCACCGATATCGCCCATGATAAGCGCGCCGATTTCTTTCTCTCTATTCACGCCGATGCTTTCACCAATCCCAAAGCCAATGGTGCCTCTGTCTATGCGCTCTCTACTCGAGGCGCTACCAGTGAGGCCGCCCGCTATTTGGCAAACAAGGAAAACCGCGCCGACCTGATCGGTGGTGCCGGCTCTCTGTCTATGAGTCTTGATGATAAAGATGATGCGCTGGTTGAGGTGTTGCTTGATCTGTCTATGAACAATACTCTTAAGAGCAGTTTAGAGGCCGGCGACTATGTGCTGAGAAATATGGGCGGCGTGGCGAGACTGCATAAAAAGAAGGTGGAGCAGGCGGGTTTTTTGGTGCTTAAATCGCCAGATATTCCCTCGCTGCTGATTGAAACAGGATTTATCTCCAACCCCACTGAGGCAAGTCGTCTCAGTAATGGCAACTATCAGCAGCGCATGGCCCAAGCGATATATACTGGCCTGACAGATTATTTCCACGATAATCCACTAACGGGTACTGCTCTCAAGGCGGCAAAGAATACTCAGGTCCGCAGCTATGTGATTGCACGGGGCGATACATTGTCCGGTATAGCCCAGCGCTACAACACCTCGGTGAAACGTATATTGAGCTATAATAAAATGCGTTCCAGCACCATTAAAGTTGGTCAGAAAATAATGATTCCCGCCGGATAATATTCGCGAGTATCGCCCCAGTTTAAATTAGCATCCGATTTTTAATACGCCGATAAAAGGCCGCCGAATATGTCAGTTATCAAAATTCTCAGCCCCCAGCTGGCCAATCAGATTGCCGCCGGTGAAGTGGTGGAACGTCCGGCCTCAGTGCTGAAAGAGCTAGTGGAAAATAGCCTCGATGCCGGAGCCCAAAGTATCGAGATCGATATTGAGCAGGGCGGTGTTAAGCTAATCCGTATTCGCGATGATGGCGGCGGCATTGACCATGACGATTTAGCTCTGGCTCTGAGTCGTCATGCAACCAGTAAAATTGATGACCTTGAAGATCTCGAGGCCGTCGCCACTCTCGGTTTTCGTGGCGAAGCACTGGCCAGTATCGCCTCGGTGTCGCGTCTCAGCTTAACTTCCAACAACGGTGGCAGCAGTGCCTGGCGAGCAATTTCTGAAGGCCGTGATATGCAGGTGGAAGTGACTCCCGCCTCTCACCCTCAGGGTACCAGCGTTGAAGTGCGTGATCTGTTCTTTAACACGCCGGCGCGACGTAAATTTCTGCGCACTGAAAAAACCGAATATAACCGGATCGATGACAGCATTAAAAAGCTCGCCCTGAGCCGCTTTGATGTAGCCTTCAGTCTGCGTCACAACCAGCGCGCACAGCTCAGTCTGCGCCCGGCCAAGACCCAGCTGGAACAGGAAAAGCGGGTTGCGGATATCTGTGGCACCACCTTTATGGAACAGGCGCTGTATGTGGACAATACCCGTCCTGGGCTGCGCCTCTGGGGTTGGATTGGTCTGCCAACGTTCTCCCGAAGCCAGGCGGATCTGCAGCACTTTTTTGTCAATGGCCGCTGTATTCGCGACAAGGTGGTTTCCCATGCTGTGCGCCAGGCCTATCAGGATGTGCTCTACCATGGTCGTCATCCGGCTTTTGTACTGTTTCTTGAAATCACCCCGGCGGATGTGGATGTCAATGTGCACCCCACCAAGCACGAAGTGCGTTTTCGGGAAAGCGGCTCGATTCACAGCTTTATCTCCAGCACCTTAAAGAAGGCCCTGGCGGAAGACCGTCCTCAGGATCATCTGCAGTCAAACAGTGCTGGGGAGCTTATTGAAGGCGGCGAACAGTTTCCCGGCATGGTCAATCAGCCTTCACCGGACTGGCAGGCGGCACCGCAGTCTCAGCCAGCGATGCAGTTTTCCTCGCGGCCTAATTTTGGTGGCAGTTCATCTGGTGCTACATCGGGTTCAGCTGGATCAATGCAAAATTACCAGAGTCTCTACTCTACCAATGGCATCAATCTGCCAGAGTCCGATAATACTTTGGGGGACCAGCAGGATATCCCGCCTCTGGGCTACGCAATTGCCCAACTAAAAGGTATCTATATTCTCGCCGAGAACCGCGAGGGTTTAATTATTGTCGATATGCACGCCGCTCATGAGCGCATTACCTATGAGCGCATGAAAGGAGCATTTGATGATCAGGGACTAATCTCTCAGCCCCTATTGGTGCCAGAAAGTCTTGCCGTCAGCCAGCGGGAAGCCGATGCAGCTGAGCAGCACAATGACGTGTTTACCAAACTCGGCTTTGTGGTCGAGCGGGCCGCGGCGGAGAGTGTGATCGTCAGAGAAATTCCAGCCATATTGCGCGGCTCTGAGGTGGAAGCACTGTTGCGGGATGTGCTTTCGGATTTGCTTGAACACGGCAACTCGGAGCGGATCAGGGATCATATCAATGAAATTCTTTCGACTATGGCCTGTCACGGCTCAGTGCGCGCCAATCGCAAATTAAGCAACCCCGAAATGAATGCATTGCTACGGGATATGGAAGCCACTGAACGCAGCGGCCAGTGCAACCATGGAAGACCCACCTGGTCCCAGTTGACTCTCGATCAACTGGATAAACTGTTTTTGAGAGGGCGTTAATCCTTTGGCAAGCACCGAGCGGCCGCCGGCGATTTTTGTTATGGGCCCCACTGCCAGCGGCAAGACCGATTTGGCCATCGCTTTGCAGCAGCACCTGCCGGTCGAGTTGATCAATGTGGATTCAGCCCAGATCTATCGGCAGCTGGATATTGGCAGCGCCAAGCCGGATAAAGCTACTCTGGAAGCTGCCCCTCATCGCCTGATCGATATTCTCGATCCCCTGGAAACCTATTCCGCGGCAGACTTTATTGCCGATGCCACCCGGGAGATGGCGGAGATTAGTAGTAGAGGTAAAATCCCGCTGCTGGTGGGCGGCACCATGCTGTATTTTAAAGCACTGCTTGAAGGGCTGTCTGATATGCCTTCAGGGGATGCCGATATTCGCGCGGAGATACTCAAACAGGCAGAAGATTTTGGCTGGGCCTCCGTGCATGAGCAGTTGCGTGCAGTGGATCCAGAGAGTGCTGCCAGTTTGCACCCCAATCATTCCCAGCGTATTCAGCGAGCTCTAGAGGTCTATCGAATTAGCGGTGTGCCCATGTCGACCCTGCGCCGTGAACCAAATGTTGGCGGTGTTGCCCAAAGCTACTCGATAAAGCAAATTGCTATGCTGCCAAATAATCGAAAGCTTATCCACGATCGTATAAACTCTAGGTTTCACAAGATGATGGATAGGGGGTTTGAGACGGAGGTTAGGGCACTGTTTCAGCGCGGCGATCTTCATGAGGACCTGCCGGCGATTCGTTCAGTGGGCTATCGTCAGTTGTGGCAGTACTTACAGGGACAGTGCAGTCTAGATGAGGCGGTCGAGAAAGGTATTATCGCTACCCGCCAGTTGGCCAAAAGGCAAATTACTTGGCTGCGCAACTGGCCCTCCAGTTGCGAAATAGAAGTGGATAATGAGACCGAACTACTGTCAGTGAATAATATTTGTCAGTTGGCCTTGAAAAAACTGCCTTCAGCGCCCATATACTGTGACAACATGGAAAGTTAATGGAAGTTGGCGGTCAATGTTAGTGATGTAGTTGCAGATCAAGTTTGATCTGCCTTTTTGCTGTTGGAATGGCAGCTTTATTTAAATTATAAGGAGAAGTATAAATGTCAAAAGGGCATAATTTACAAGACCCTTTTCTTAATGTGTTAAGGAAAGAACGCATCCCAGTTTCCATCTTTTTGGTTAATGGAATCAAGTTACAGGGACAGGTAGAGTCATTTGATCAATTTGTAGTGCTGCTAAAAAATACTGTTAGCCAAATGGTATACAAGCACGCTATTTCAACAATTGTCCCATCGCGCGTAGTTAAGCTGCCAACCTCTGGTGGGGCGGGATCGCCTGGTCAGGGAAGTTTTGATGACGATGGCGGAAATTACGCTGACGATTATTAATTAGAGTGTCATTATTTTTCGAACGACCCGAATTTGGGGAACGAGCAATTCTTGTTCACTTAAAATTGCAGAGTGAATCCGAACCCGAAGATCCGAGGGAGTTTGAAGAATTAGTATTATCTGCGGGCGGCGATCCGGTGGATCTTATCACCGGCTCTCGCTCTGCTCCCCACGCTAAATTATTTGCCGGCACCGGCAAGCTCGAAGAAATTGCCGCGGCGGTCAACAGCCACGATGCCGAGTTGGTTATCTTTAACCACAATCTTTCTCCCAGCCAAGAGCGCAATATTGAAGCCGAACTCAAGTGTCGAGTGCTCGATCGCACCGGTTTGATTCTCGATATATTTGCCCAGCGCGCCCGCACTCACGAGGGCAAGCTGCAGGTCGAACTGGCGCAACTACAACATCTATCCTCACGACTGGTTCGCGGTTGGACTCACTTGGAGCGTCAGCGCGGCGGTATCGGTATGCGCGGTCCAGGTGAAACCCAGCTTGAGTCGGATCGCCGTATGGTTCGCGATCGCATAAAGTCGATTCAGGGTCGCCTGTTAAAAGTGCGCAAGCAACGTGCTCAGGGGCGTCGTGCCAGAGTGCGAGCAGAGGTGCCTGCAGTTTCACTGGTGGGTTATACCAATGCTGGCAAGTCGACACTGTTTAACAACCTGACTCAGGCAGATGTATTTGTCGCGGACCAATTATTTGCCACCCTCGATCCCACCATGCGCAAGCTCGAGGTGCCCGAGCAGGGAGAAGTTGTGTTTGCGGACACCGTGGGTTTTATCAGCCATTTGCCACACCGTTTAGTCGACGCCTTTCGCGCCACCTTGGAAGAGGCGGCGAATGCCACCTTGCTCTTGCATGTGGTCGACGGCGCGGCGGAGGATCGCGCCACCAATATCAAGCGCGTTGAAGAGGTGCTGAAAGAAATTGATGCCCACAAATTGCCGACCCTAATGGTCTATAACAAAGTAGATCTGCTGGAAGACTTTAGCGCCCGCATTGACCGCAATGCCGAGGGTCAGCCGGTAGCGGTGTGGTTGTCAGCACTGAAAAATGAAGGCCTAGATCTGCTGTTGCAGGCGGTGGCCGAGCGTTTGCCGGGACAGTTTGTTCACAAAACCCTGCGTCTAAAACCGGATCAGGGTGCACTGCGTGCATCCCTTTATAGTCACAAAGCCGTATTAGATGAGCAGGTGGATGAAAACGGATGGATCAACCTAGAGGTCAAGCTATCAGAAATCGATTTTCTGCGCTTGATTAAGACCTCGGGATTGGACTTAGACGATTTGGTGACACTGTAGCTAGTTGAAGCCAAAGGCTTTAGAATTATGCCGGCGCTAAATTGTTTAGACGCCGGTAAGACATTTACTTTAATTGGAGAATAATTATGGCCTGGAATGAACCGGGTGGTGGCAAGGACCCATGGGGTGGAAAGCGTGGTAATGATGGCCCGCCAGATCTCGATGAAGCGCTCAATCAACTGAAGAAAAAATTCAGCAGCTTTGGTGGTGGATCAAATGGATCCGGTGCCTCTGATGGCAAAAATTTACTCCCAATTGTGGTTGTAGTACTGCTGGTCCTCTGGGGACTGATGGGCTTTTACCAGGTTGATGAAAAAGAGCAGGCAGTAGTCTTGCGTCTTGGTAAATATCACGAAACTCTGGGTTCAGGTCTGCAGTGGAATCCCAAGTTAATTGACAATGTTTACACCGTTCGGGTCACCGAAGAGCGCCAGTACTCGGCGCGGGGATTGATGCTGACTCAGGATGAAAATATTGTTGAGATCTCTCTGACCGTTCAGTACAACATCGATGATGCTAAAGGTTTTGTGCTCAATATTCGCGATCCAGAGACCAGTCTCAAACACGCCACTGACAGCGCCCTGCGCCATGTGGTCGGCAGCACCGGTCTCGATGGTGTTATCTCGACCGGCCGTGAACAGATTGCTATCTCCACGGCTCAAAAGCTTCAGGATCTGCTGAACACCTATGGTAGCGGCATCAATGTTGTAAAGATCAATATTGAAGAGGCGCGACCACCCAATGAGGTCAAGTCTGCCTATGATGATGTGATCAAGGCACGAGAAGATCTCGAGCGTTTGGTCAACGAAGCCCAGTCTTATTCCAACGGAATTATTCCTGAAGCTCGTGGTGCCGCTCAGCGTATGCGTGAAGAAGCCGGTGCCTACAAATCTCAGGTAGTCTCTAAGGCAGAGGGTGAAGCTCAGCGCTTTACAAACCTCTACACCGAATATGCCAAAGCGCCAAAAGTGACCCGGGATCGTCTCTACTTAGATGCAGTCGAGCAGGTGATGATGAACAGCACCAAGATCTTGGTGGATGCGGAAAGCGGCAACAATATGCTCTATCTGCCGCTGGATAAACTGATCCAAGAGGGCAGTCAGTCGAAGCTTAGATCCGATGAGGGCAATGGCCAGATGATCGATCGAATTACCAATCAGGTTCTTGAGAAGTTGCAACGTAACGTAGAGCCGACATCAGCGGGGAGAAGACGATGAGCAATTTATTAAAGTCTGTAATTGTCGTCGCTGTTTTGTTAATGGTGGCCAGCAGCACACTCTATGTGGTGAGTGAAACGGAACGCGGCGTGAAATTGCGCTTTGGACGTTTAGTGGAAGCGGATATTCAGCCTGGCCTGCATGTCAAAATGCCGTTTGCCGATGATGTACGACTGTTTGACGCGCGGGTTTTGACTGTCGATGCACAGCCAGCCAGTTTCTTCACTGTTGAGAAGAAGCGTCTGATCGTTGACTCCTACGCTAAGTGGCGCATTGCCAATGTTGAGACTTACTACAAGGCTACCGGTGGCGTTGAAACCGTCGCGCACAACCGTTTGGCCAATCGTGTTAACAACGGGCTGCGAAATCAGTTTGGTACGCGCACGTTACACGAAGTGGTCTCTGGTGAGCGCGATGCGCTGATGGAAGATATCACCTCTGATCTAAATGAGTCGGTACTCGGCAGTCTGGGTATTGAAGTAGTCGATGTTCGAGTTAAGCGAATCGATCTTCCTCAGGAAGTGAGCAGTCAGGTATTTAGACGTATGACTGCTGAGCGTGAGAAAGAAGCCACTGAGCTGCGTTCTACGGGTAAGGAAAAAGCTGAGCGTATTCGCGCTTCGGCAGATCGCGAGCGCACTATTGAACTGGCCAATGCCTATCGCGACGCCGAGCAGTTGCGTGGAGCTGGAGACGCTGAGGCGGCGGGTATTTATGCCACAAGCTATCAGCAGGATCCGGAGTTTTACTCCTTTGTGCGCAGTCTCAATGCTTATAAGAACTCGTTCTCTAATAAGGGCGACATAATGCTTGTGGCGCCGGACAGTGACTTCTTTAAGTATTTGCAGAATCAAGACGGTAAATAATCGGCTCTGAGCCGGTTGGATGTGTTTATGCTTTTGGGCTATTTAGGGCCATTTAATGTTGTTTGGCCCCCGATAGCCTAATTAGCGTAAAAACTCCTGCCACATTGTTGGTGACTTTGCTAAAATCTCGAAACCGGGCACGTCCCGGTTTTTTTGTGCCGATTTTGAACTGGTTGATCGAGCGCATTGGTACTTACGCTGAGTGATACTTATGCTAAAAGACGTAGCCACCGCAATCTGTCTGATGTTGGTATTAGAGGGCATCATGCCTTTCCTGTCGCCATCCAGATGGCGCAGCATGGTTGAGGTAATCGCCACAGTCGATGATCGAAAGATGCGCCGTATTGGCCTTTTAAGTATGACCATCGGTGCTGTCGCTCTGTTCTTTATACGCTGAGTACAAAGCACTTTATAGGCCCCAAAATGGGCCAAACAGATTTTAAAGCTAGAGGTTGAAAAAAGATTCATGACAATTGCAGATCGTTGGTTATTGCCAGACGGTGTTGATGAGGTGCTTCCAGAGCGCGCTCAGGTTGTCGAGCATCTGCGCCGTCAGCTTCTCGATCTCTACAACTGTTGGGGCTACGATCTGGTGATTCCACCAATGGTTGAGTTTACCGATTCGCTACTCAGTGGTTCTGGCTCCGATTTAGATCTGATGACCTTTCGTATTACCGACCAGTTGAGTGGCCGCATGATGGGCATTCGCGCCGATATTACGCCGCAAACTGCACGTATGGATGCTCACAGCCTGCGCCGAGAAGGCCCCAGCAGACTCTGTTATGCCGGCACCGTCTTACACACCCGCCCCCGTGGGCCGCTTGAATCGCGCACTCCTATCTCTATCGGCGTTGAGTTATTTGGCGAGGCCACAGTGGCCGCCGATATCGAAGTAATTGAACTGTTATTAGAGAGCATTAGCAGCGCGGGTGTTGAAAATGTGCATCTCGATTTGGGCCATGTGGATATCTTCCGTGGTCTATTGGCTGATGCGGGCCTCAGTGCCGACCGGGAATCTGAGCTATTTGATCTAGTGCAGCGCAAAGCTGCTCGAGAACTGGGGCAGTGGATTGAATCTAATATCAGCGATCCACAACTGGCCGGTTGGTTAAATGTTTTGCCCAGTCTAGCTGGCAGCGTTGAAGTACTGGCCGCGGCTCGAGAGAAATTGGCCGGCGCACCGGCGGCGGTTTTAGCTGCGGTGGCCCAGCTCGAAGAAATTGTTGCGGTGATTGCTCAGCGCAATGTCACCGTCTATCTGGATCTGGGTGAGCTGCCTGGTTATCACTATCACACTGGTGTGGTATTTGCCGCCTATGTGCAGGGTTATGGCAAGGCACTGGGCAATGGCGGACGCTACGACCATGTAGGCGAAGCCTTTGGCCGTCCTCGTCCGGCCACCGGATTTGCCTGCAACCTCAAATCTCTAGTTAGTCAAAGCGCCACTAAACAGGCTGCTAAGTTGGGCATCTTTGTGCCTTTTAGTAGCAGCTCAGCAGTGGCAGAACAGATTCAAACACTGCGCAGTCAGGGTGAGCGAGTTGTGCAGGGTTTTGCCGAACAGCGGGTTGACCACAGTGAGTTAAATTGTGACCGTGTCTTAGTTGAACAGGACGGTTCTTGGGTTATTCAAAAGCTGTCCTAGGGTTTAAATATTAAGCGCTAGGCAGCCTAATCATTATCTTTACGAGCAAGCATTATTATGGGTAGAAATGTCGTTATTCTTGGTTCCCAGTGGGGGGACGAAGGCAAGGGTAAGATCGTTGATTTGTTAACCGACAAAGCAACAGTAGTAGCCCGTTTTCAGGGTGGTCACAATGCCGGTCATACACTGGTTATCGATGGTAAGAAAACTGCACTGCACCTTATCCCTTCAGGTATTTTGCGCGACCATGTCACCTGTGTTATCGGCAACGGCGTAGTGGTTGCACCGGATGCACTGTTGAAAGAAATTGCAATGCTTGAAGAGCGCGGCATCGAAGTGCGTGAGCGTCTAAAAGTCTCAGGCTCCTGCCCGTTGATTCTCAGCTACCATATCGCCCTCGATCAGGCTCGCGAAGCCGCTCGTGGCAATGCCAAGATCGGCACTACCGGTCGTGGTATCGGTCCCGCCTACGAAGATAAAGTTGCGCGTCGCGCTCTGCGCCTCGGTGATTTGGCCAATATGGAGCGCTTTGCGGTGAAGTTAAAAGAGGTTGTTGATTACCATAACTTTGCTCTCACCGAATATTATAAAGTGGCTCCCGTGGACTATGACGCCACGCTTGCTGAAGCAAAAGAGTGGGCCGCAGCGCTGTTGCCCATGAAAGGCGATGTCACCAAGATTTTGCACGACGCCCGTGAAGCTGGCGCAGATATTCTCTTTGAAGGCGCTCAGGGTTCACTGCTGGATATTGACCACGGCACTTACCCCTATGTGACGTCGTCTAATACCACTGCTGGCGGAGCCGCCACTGGAACCGGCTTTGGTCCACTCTATTTAGATTATATTCTGGGTATTACCAAGGCCTACACCACTCGTGTCGGCTCTGGTCCATTTCCCACCGAGCTGAACTGTGAGATCGGTGCCCACCTGGGTGAAAAAGGCCATGAGTTTGGTACTACCACGGGCCGTGAACGCCGCTGTGGTTGGTTTGATGCCGTGGCACTGCGTCAGGCAGTGCTGATTAATAGCATCTCAGGTATCTGTCTGACTAAGCTCGATGTCCTCGATGGTCTTGAAGAGATCAATATCTGTGTCGGTTATATTCATAGCGATGGCAGCGACGCGGGAATTCCCACCCATGCCGATGACTTTGACGCTATCACCCCAGTCTATGAAACCATGCCTGGCTGGACTGATGTCACTGTGGGTGCACAGAATATTGATGCCTTGCCTGCTGCTGCCCGTGCATATATCACCCGTATCGAAGAGCTGATTGGTGCTCCGGTAGATGTGGTATCGACCGGTCCGGATCGAGTCGAAACCATTGTTCTGCGTCATGCGTTTGATGCCTAGCCTTTTGGGAGGTTAATCTTAACCCTCTTGGTGTAGTGCTGTTAATCCTAAAGGGCCTGCTTTCGAGCAGGCCTTTTTTTATCCCAGTTTATGTTTTTCTTAGGTCTCAGTTTAAAAATAGTTGCACTGGGCCTGTCTATTCAGGCTAAAATTATTAACTATGGGTTACCGAGTAATTTATTAAACGGTCTAACTGAATGATTAATCGAGGGGAATTTTATGCTGCGTTCTGTTGATTTAAGCGACTACATGTCGCGCAATCCAATTAGTGTATCCGCCACCGACAATGTCTTTGATGCCATCGAGTTGATTGTTGACCACAAAGTCTCCGGTGTCTGTGTGGTGGATGACCAGAGCACTTTGCTGGGTGTGCTCTCAGAGTTGGACTGTCTCAGAGCCATTCTCAATGCCAGCTATAACAACAATTCTGATATTGGCAGCGTTCGCGACTATATGACCGAAGAGGTGGATTCCTGCAAGTTGCATGCTGATGTGGTCGAAGTAGCAGACTTTATGATCAAGCAGGGTCACCGTCGTCTGCCGGTGGTAGACAAGGGAAAGTTGGTAGGACAGATAACCTGCCGACAACTGCTTACCGTGGTCAGTCAGTTTGCCAATGCAGCGGCTTAATTTGTAAGTGCTAGGCTTGTAAAGCTTGGTTTTTAAAACCGAGATTTTAAAGCTGAGATTTTAAAGCCAAGCCCGCAAACTAGAATCATCTATGCACGCAATTGACAATCTGTCGCTGAGGGTCGAGCCTGTATAGATGATCGGCGCGCTCAGGCATTTCGGCCAAACTCTGTTCGGTAATACGCTGGTAGTGAGCAATAAACTGGGCAATTTGATTGCCCGACATAATGCCTTGGTGCTGCTCTTTAGTGGCGGCATCTCCCAGGCGCGCAAGCATCTTTTCTTCCTGTTCCAGACGCCAGTTAAACACCGTATCGAAAGAGGGTGCCTGGAGCATAATCAGCAGATCTAGCAGTGCAAATAAAGTCTGATACTCTCCGGCCAGTGCCTGGTTGACAGCGTTACGCCAAACTCCATCTGGATCTCTATCGGCCTCGAGGCTATTGAGTGGTTCAATTAACTGCCCCTCAGTCTGGGGCTTGGCACCGACACACCAGCCTTCAAGAATAATAATATCCACTGGGCCATTAACAGTATCGCATTGTGCCGCTGGCATGCGATCGTCCTGACTCTTATCAAACCGCGGGACAACGGTTTCCCCGGAACCATCGACTAGCTGAGCAATAGTCTGAATGGCCAGAGGGATATCGTGAGTGCCGGGCACTCCACGAGTTTCTAATAGTGGATGAACCCTCTTGGATAGCTCTTGACGCTCTCGTTGAGTCAGGTAAAAATCATCCAGAGACAGAGACACTGAGCGCAGTGCGTGGCGTTCCTTGAACATGGTGCAGAGATAATCGGCGAGGGTCGATTTACCCGAGCCTTGGGAGCCATTGATACCAATAATCAGCGCCTTGTCCCCGCCCGGTTGGATTTTTTCCAGCAGCGGCGAGAACCACTTTTCGGCACTCCGGAGATAGGTTTCATGGAGTCTGTTGCGGGTTAAAAATTGTTGCTCTGCTGGGGTCATATTGGGTTCTTGTAGTGATGGATTCTGTTAGCTGTTCTGGTTCTGATAGATATTAATATTAAAGTGGATCAGTGTTTCAAGCTTATCCAGTTGGGTCAGCATCTCCTGCTGCTCCGGACGACTGTGCCAGTAGTAGGGTGTCATCTTGAGCAGATCGATAATATCGCTGCCAGAAACCACAATAGTCTGCTTTATTTCAATCTGCTCCAGCAGGCTAAATTGCGCCGCCTTTTCCAAACCCTCTGTGTTGCCGCCGTGGGGCAGAGACTGTTCGTAGATCAGAGCAGTGAGACCGGATAGATGCTCTGCACCGGGACCCACCATAATCAGTTTGCCTTGGGGTTTAAGTACCCGTGCAGTTTCCTCGATACTGATCGGCGAAAATACTGAAACAGCGGTATCGATGCGGTTTTCAAATAGAGGAATATTGTAGACGCTGTCCACTGCGAGGCGGGCATCGATTTTGCGTTTTGCCGCGAGGCGCACGGCAAACTTAGAGATATCTATGCCCAGTAGTTTAAGGGTTTGGTTGGAGCTTTTAGTGTCGGAGGCTGTCGTTTTAGAGGCTAGTTTTTGAGAGGCTACGTTTTGAGAGGCTATGCGCAACTGCTGTAAGTAGTATCCCTCGCCGCAGCCGAGATCTAAAACACTCTGCTCAGTGCCGTTCGCGGCCTTGGCTACGGCGGCGATAATGGCGTCGGCTAGAGGTTGGTAATAACCGGCATTCAAAAAGCGCTGTCGGCTGCGAATCATCTCATCACTGTCGCCGGGATTGCGGCTGCGTTTGTTCTGCGCCAACAGTAGATTCAGATAGCCCTCTCGAGCTAGATCAAAGCTGTGCTGATTATTGCAGCGATAAGTTTGGGGCTGAGTCTCGGGCTGCAGGATCAATGCCTGATCGCAGTTTGGACATTTAAAATTGTCGCGAGTGGAGCGCAACGCTGGGTAGGCAAAGGCTTTGGGCAAGGTAATCTCGGAGGCAAACAGACGAGACCACAGCTTACAGCGGTTAATAGCAGAGAACAATTGTTCGGCGCTAATTGCTTGGGGCTAATTATTGGGCGCTAATTTTTAGGTATACTGGATTGGCAGCTGTCCACTCAGCGCAATGAACTGCCCTATAGAGCAGTAGTTAATCTTTTATATAAGAGTCTCAGCTATGTTGACTGTCCATCATTTAAATAATTCCCGCTCCCAGCGAGTGCTCTGGTTACTCGAAGAACTCGGCCTTGAGTACCAATTAGAAACCTATCAGCGCGATCCCGTGACCAATCTTGCACCGCCGGAATTGGAGCAGGTTCATCCCTTAGGCAAGTCGCCAGTGTTGACCGATGACGACGCCACTATTATCGAGTCCGGTGCCATTATCGACTATATCCTGCGCCACTATGGTGCTGGCCGTTTACAGCCTGAAACCGGTAGTCATAGCCATGAACAATATATGCAGTGGCTGCACTATGCTGAGGGCAGTGCCATGTTGCCACTGATGCTTAAGATGTATACCGCGCGGCTGGGAGATGCGGGAGCACCTTTGCAGCCAAGAATCGCCGATGAACTGCAGCGTCATCTCGGCTATCTGGAGAATGCTCTTGAGGGTGTTGACTGGTTAGTGGATAACTGTTTTTCTGGCGCCGATATTCAGCTTTCGTTTGTGGTCGAGATTGCACCGCTGCTCTATTCTCTGGAAACCCTGCCGAATATCGCAGCCTATCGCCAGCGTTTACACCAGCGCCCAGCCTACAGTGCGGCACTGGAACGCGGTGGTTTTTATGCCTATGGGTCCAGTTGAGTTACTCGTTGAGGCAGCGTTTTGCCCGCTCGATACAGGGCAGGCAGTCATCGCCCTTTAAAGGGCAGGATTTTATGCAGCTGTGATACTTGAAGGCGCATCGGCGTCTTTTATTGCTGAGGCTTTCAGTTTGGCTGAGGCTCTTAGTCCCGCTGAGGCTCTTGGTCCCGCTGAGGCTCTCAATCTGGCTACGGCACTGCTGTGGCTGGTTGTCCGGTGATACATAGATTACTCCCTGGGCCATCAGGTCACAGTAACTATTGAGCAGCGCGTCTCGCACTTGGGTATCTATCTCAGCGGGGTCTTTGAGTTGTTCATTAATTAGCTCACGTTGGGTGAATACCGAACTGCGACCTAAAGTATAGGTATCAAGGCCATAGCTGGGTGTTGAATCATTATGGGCACAGCCCAGTAAAGTGCCGGCCACTATTACTATGCTGAGAATAAGTTTGTTGGGTAGTTGAAGTGTCACTGATTGTAGCTCCCTGTACACAGTACTTTGTCTTTGAGTGGGCCCTCTGGGCACTCTTATAGAAGTACGCTGGTTAAATAGCTCCTTTGTCAGCTCTCCAGAGAGAGCTCCGTTGTTTTCACAGTTCGCGCATTTATATTCATTTAGCTCGTCACGGAAGACGTCAAGCATGGCGTGTCGCTGTGGTTTTGAATATGCCAACCTTGGCGTCCTAGGTCAACGTTTATCTGAGAAAACTGATATGCAACGCCCAAATGCAGACTCCGCTTACTACGATGAATTTTTGCAGCTACAAGAAAAACTGCAGAAACGCATTGTCTCGTTGCGCAAAAAAGGGCACCTAGTTCAAGAAGATATGGCGGATTACGAATTATCGTTGCGTCAGTATCAACGGATGGAACAGGATCCCCAAGCCATTGTGTCACTCTGGCAACTGTTCAAAATAGCCAAGGCTCACGGCCTCGATATTGATGAGATTTTGCGCTTCGACTAAATCTCGCGTCTCCGTCCCACATAGTGTCACAATGCTGTCGTAACAAAGACTTTGGTTTTTGACTACTTCCCGTGACAGGATTAACAGTATGCAGAGCTCGAAATCATTGCACCTTCATCGATTTAACCAGTCTATCGCGGGTCTGATTGCGCTGCTACTGGTTGGCTGCACGCCACCTGAGGCGCCAAAAGCCGCAACCCACAAAGCACTTCTCGGTACCCTTGATAATCAGTGGTACAGAGAGTCTGCGGCAGCGGTGGCTGAGACCAATAATCAGGTTCAGCGCCTAGCATTAGAGGCCGGCTCGGCGAAAAACATTATTCTCTTTGTCGGCGATGGTATGGGGGTGACCACAGTCACTGCAGCGCGTATTTTTGATGGTCAGCAGCAGGGCATGTCCGGTGAAGAGAACAGCCTAAGCTTTGGCCGCTTCCCCTTTGTTGGCCTGTCAAAAACCTATAATGTCGATGCTCAAACAGCAGATTCTGCAGGCACCATGACTGCACTTATAAGCGGTGTTAAAACCAATATTGGGGTTATTGGCCTCGATGAAGATACCCTTAAAGGGGACTGTGAATCTGCTGCTGGCAATCAGGTATTTACTGCGCTGGAGCTGGCCGAGCTCGCCGGGCTGTCTACTGGCATTGTTTCCACTGCACGCATTACTCATGCTACGCCGGCGGCCACCTATGCTAAATCAGCCGATCGTGATTGGGAAAACCCATCGATGATGCCAGCGGCGGCCCTTGCCGCAGGCTGTGAGGATATAGCCTCGCAATTAATTAATTTTGAGCGCAATCTCGAGGCTCGCTATCCCGGTGTCGATAGCAATGGTATCGAGGTTGCAATGGGTGGCGGACGGCGAGAATTTCTGCCCAAGGATGCGGCTGCTAACAGCCCAGATGCCCGCAGCCCGGTAGAGGGTGATCGCAACGATAAGCGCAATCTTGTGGACGAGTGGAAGGCACTCTATCCCGATGGCGACTATGTGTTTGATCAGGCCGGTTTTGACGCCGTGGATAGTGCCAGCAATCAGCAGCTATTCGGACTGTTTAATGAGTCGGAGATGCTCTACGCGGCGGATCGCAAAAACGATATCGCTGGAGAGCCATCCCTAACCGAGATGACCGCGAAGGCCATCGATATTCTCGATAATAATGATCGAGGGTTTTTCCTGATGGTGGAAGCTGGGCGTATCGACCACGGTCATCACGCTAACAGTGCCTTTGCCGCCTTGAGTGATACGGTGGAGCTGTCTCTTGCAGTCCAGGCTGCGCTGGATGCAACCAGTCGCGAGGATACACTGATTATTGTTACTGCGGATCATAGTCACGTATTTACCATGGCCGGTTATCCCAAGCGCGGCAATCCGATTTTGGGAAAAGTTGTTGAGGTGGGTTCGGAGACGCCGATTCTAGGTGATGACGGGCTGCCCTATACGACCCTGGGCTATATCAATGGTCTCGGGTTTCGCGATCTGGGTGATGAAACCAATGCCGATATGGCCTATTACAGCAAGTCCCTGGGCGGGCGTCAGGATTTGACCGCCGTGGACACCGAGGCGGAGGGTTTTCACCAGGAGGTCTTGGTGCCAAGAGAGTCTGAAACCCACGGCGGTGAGGATGTGGCAATTTATGCTATTGGTCCCGGTGCCCATCTGGTTACCGGGAGCAATGAGCAGAGCATTGTTTTCCATGTGATGAATCATGCGGGTAATCTCTTGGAGAAAGCCAGAGCAGTACTTCGATAGGCAGTGCTTATTGCGCTATCCGCCCTAGGTAAGAATTAAGCGTTGAGAGCTACTGGGCACTAACTAAGAGTTAAGAACCCAAGCGCTGCCCCACCGCCCGCTTTAATTGCTCTAGGCTAGGCTTGTTGGGATCATCAATCAATGCTCGGTCAATTAGCTGCATGGCTTTAAACCAGCGCTGCTGTTGACCGTAGAGGCTTACCAGACCATTGATAAACTCTGCATTTCCCGGCGCTAGTTGCAGGGCTGCCAGATAGGCTTTTTCCGCGTCCATTGATTTCCCCGACTGCTGATGCAACACCGCAAGGTTGTACCAAGCGCGTGGGTTATTGCCGGTGGAAGCGGCGTTCTCTAGTGACAGCGCGGCCTCTTCGAAGTCTCCCTGTTCGGCCATCAGTAGTCCCAGAGAATAGTGAGCGTCGCTGGCCTTGGGTTCTCCTTCGATCACTTCTCGATAGAGTCTCTCTGTATCGCTCAGCTTTCCTTGGCTGTAATAGAGTTGCGCCAGATTCATCCGCGCCCCGTTATAACCACTGTCGATTTTTAATGCCGCTAAATACTCACTAGCAGCTTGCTCCAGATTACCCCGGCGATGCTGATCAACCGCCATACGCATTCGACCGGAGGGGAAGTCGGCATTAACCATCAGTGAGGTTTGATACTCTTGATTGGCCTGACTAAAAGCATCAGTTAGCGCCGCTGGTACCTGGTTCTCCGGCACATCAACCATCCCTTCAGCGGCGGCGATACGCACTGCACGTACGGGGTCATTGAGACGCTCAAGTAGGGGTGAAACTTTATTGGCACTGGCATTGAGCGTCTGAACCGAGATGGTTCGCAACAATGCGCTCTGATCATTGGTTGCATGGATGATGGCGCGTTCTACTTGCGGAAGTGAGATATCTGGGGCCAGCAGAGAGGCTGCCGTGGCGCGAGCAATGGCTGGCTGTGATAGATCATTTAATAGCGATACTAGAGGCTTCACCGCATTATTGGGCTGGCTGGCAGCGGCACTTAGGATTTCAGAAAAGTGTGCCGGACGCTCAGGGCCATACCAATGCACAATCTTTTCCGCAGCCCATTTGGCGGACTCTTTGCTGTGGCAGTCATTGCAGGCATTGGGGGTACCCTGGGCAACACTGAGATCCGGTCGCGGTATGCGAAAGCTATGATCGCGGCGATAGTCATTGCCCATATAGGGTCGCCCTGGCATATGGCAGTCAATGCACTGGGTTCCCTGAGCTTGATTGCTGTCCATTGTCCCTGCCAGATCCACGCTATGCTGATGGTGCTTGGGTGTATCGAATAGCTCACTGCTATGACAGCCGACACAGAGCTTATTGCCCTCGGCTTTAAGCTTTGCGCTATGGGGCTGGTGGCAGTCCACACAGCCGACCCCTGAGTGATACATTTTGCTCTGGACAAAGGAGCCGTAGACAAACACCTCATCGAGAATTTGGCCATCGCTGTGATAGGTTGGAGGGGTCAGCAGTTGGGGTAAATAGTAATCTAGTAATTGGCTGCTGCCATGCTCAAACTTGTTGGTCAGTTGCTGGCGGCGAGCATGACAGCGCCCGCACTGATCCACCACTGCCTGAGAATTTTCTCCGACCTTCATACTGATATGCAGCTGATCCAGCGCTGCATCAAAGTTGGCTGAACTAACTGCCGTAACATGATCGCGCCCGGGGCCATGACAGGCTTCACAGCCCACATCGATCTCCGAGACGCTGGTGCTGTAACTGTTGCTGGCAATATCAAAGTTCTTCTCAACATTGTTACTGTGACAGTCGGCACACATGCTATTCCAGTTCTTGCCTCCCTCAGACCAGTGCACCCATTCACCAGGTTGTGCGAGTAACTCTGGCTGAGGGTCAAACCATTGCTCAGTCAATGTGTTCCAGGCCACAGGAAGCTGCTGTAGGCGGCCATCGGCAAAGGCCACAAGATACTGCTGCAGGGGCTCTGTGCCAAAGGTGTAGAGAATTTTATGTTCTTGGACCTCGCCATTGATACCGGCTAAGCGGGCGTAAAAACCATCGGCTTTTGTTGAAAATAGGGCGCTGTTGCCAGGCGCTTCAAATACGCGATTATTAAAGTCCCCTTTGACTGTCTTACCGGTGGCGTGCTGCATGGCCTGATCGTGATGGGAGTCACGCCAATCTTGGTAGGCCTCTGCGTGGCATCCGGCACAGCTGTTGCTACCTAGGTAAGCGCTATCGCTGCGATTGGTCTCTGTACCAGTAATGATCAGTGGATCACTGGGCGCTGTTGGGCTAATAAGTGCAGTGCCAATAAACGCAACCAATAAAACCCCGGTGATAATCAGCGTGAGGTGATAGATAAAATTGGCGCGGTGTGGTCGGGGCATTTTTGTTCAATCTATTTGTCGGGTTTGTAGAGCTAATTTAGGGCCGGTGCAGCGCCAGTTTAGCATTTGATTCTGGGGTTAGGATGCAAAATATTTTTCCACGGCAGCGGGGCTTCTCTATGGTATAAGTTTGCAGCCTGCGAGGTAGCTAGTTAAACTTGAATATACTTGCCCCAAAGGTTAATTGAGAAAAATAATAATGAAAAATATCTCCCAGATTGTGTTGATTCTCATAGCAATGATCATGGTGTCCTGCGGTGGCGGCGGTGGCTCCTCTGCCCCGCAAATTGACAAGCCTGAAGATAACTCGCCAGCTCCTCAGGGTCTGCTGGTGGCGTTGGAGAGTGCAGATCAGTTAGTGGAAACGATGCGCGAGAGCTTTACCCAGAGTTCGGTTGCCAATAGGACTTCCACCGAAATTATTGAGGTGACTGTGGACTCTGCAGCGCCGGCTAGCAATGAGAGTTTTACTACCACTTATACTCTGGAGACCAGTGTCGATGAGCATGACTATGTAAAATACGACGGCAATCATCTATTTATTGCTCCGAGTCGCGGTATGGATTGCTGCTTTGTATTCGAAGATATTGCTTTTCCAGAAGTCATGCTGGAGGAGGATTTAGCCGAGGGCAGTATTGAAGAGGGCAGTGAGGAAGAGGGCGCTGAAGCCAGCGATATGTCACTGGTCCCGGGTCCCAATGAAGAGCGCAGTATCCGTATTCTCGCCACCGATCCCGAGGCCGCTAAGGCGGATCAGGTTGGGGCAATTCTTCTGGAGGGGGACCGCACGGTTGAAGGGCTGTATATCAATGATAATCAGCTAGTCTCTATCAGCAGTAGTGGCTGGTGGGGTTCTTTTGGTACTTCTTTTGCAGATCCATCGATTTGGGCTGGGCAGACCACGGCACTGGATATCTACGATATCAGTGATGTGACCGATCCAGATCGACTGCTGCAGTTGGAGTTTCAAGGGGGCTTTGTAAACAGTCGCCGACAGGGGGATATAGTCTACCTTGTGGCCCGCCACACGCCGGACGTAGTTGGATATCGGTATTATCCCAATGAACTCGAGGCCGCCGAGAATGAAACCCTGCTCGATGGTCTGGAGCCTGAAGATATTTTGCCCAACATGATGATCAATGGAGCCAAAAGTCCGCTGCTTAGCGCCTCTGATTGCCGTGTCACCGATCGCGAAAATAGCTTGGCCCCCGAGACTAACGGCTTTCCTACCATGACAATGTTGATCGCCATTGATCTGCAAAGTCAGTCGGTGGCCAATGCTGTCTGCTATCTTGAGCCGACCTCCGGGATCTATGTAAGCAATAACGCGATCTATCTGACTCAGGTTGATTATGCTGAGGCTGGAATGGACAGCCGCACACTAGTGCACAGCTATGAACTGTCGACTGACCTCGATTATCTTGGTTCTGGGGTTGTTGACGGTGCATTGGCACTGAATGGCGATAAAGATTTCCGCATCAATGAGCACGAGGGTTATCTGCGCATGGTCACCAGTCAGCGTACCGATAACGGAGAAGATCGCATAGAGCATCAGCTCTCGGTACTTAAGTTAGCCGCGGATAAACTTGAATTGGAGTTAGTCTCGACTCTTCCTAACAACGAGCAACCCGCTGCTATCGGCAAGCCCAATGAAGACCTTTATGGGGTACGCTTTTTTGGAGACAGGCTCTATCTAGTGACCTTTGAGCGTATCGATCCACTCTACGTTCTCGATCTCAGTGATCCCTTAGAACCACTTATCGCCGGTGAACTCAGTGTTCCCGGTTTCTCTGACTTCTTGCATCCAGTCAATGATGATCTGCTGTTGGGTCTGGGGCAGGATGAGCAGGGTTTGGTCAAGTTGGAACTCTATAATGTGGCAGTCTTGACCGCGCCTTTCTCTCTGGGTTCGACCAGTCTGGTCGAGGGCGCTAACTGGAGTTATTCCGAGGCGCGCTATAACCGCCATGCTTTTACCTATCAGGTAGTGGATGAGACCACGGATCGTTTTTCTATACCGCTCTCCCTTGGGCTTTATTCTGATGAAGGCGGCTACAGAGACGAGCAGCGTTTGATGCTATTTGAAATCGACAGCAAAGATCGACCAGCGGATGCTGCAATTGTTGAAGTGGGTCAGATTAACGCTCAAAGACAGCAGTTCTGGGACAGTCGCCAGCGAGCGGTATTTGATGGTGATGCAGTATTTTATATAGATGGAACAGTGGTTTGGTCTGCGTTGTGGAGCAACCCTGAAGACCAGAATGGCCCCTATTGAGGTAGCTATACAGAGCCTTGCCTCTCGCTCGCCCATCGTTGTTTACCGACACTGCAGTGGGCGGCTTAATTGAATCTAGCCCAGTGATTCTGTCTTCGAATTTGTCCAGTAATAGGTGTCCAGAACACTGTTTGAGAACAGTGCGGCGAGCAGTAGCGGTGTAATCGTGCCGATTTTTTGAGCACAGTTCTGGCGATGTAATTCTATCGTTCTATGGCTAAGGTTTCGAGCTGCGGCGATTTTTTTGCTCGAGTAGCCCATGTATACCAGGCGCAAAATATCCCATTCCCGCTGCGTCAGCAGAGATTCCACTGAAATCTTAAAGTCCTCTGGTTGGGGGATTTTAGGAAGCGCTGATGTCATCACAAACCTACTAAATCTCTCTAAGTTGGCCAAGTGCCTCTGGCTTATAAAACTCAGCTTATCGCCACCAATCTGACTTGCCGGCTGCACTGTTTCTGAGTCAGACAGTTGGTCGAAAACAAGGTTGAGTACAGTTACGGTGGTTTCTTTGTTTTTAAGTTTTTTAGGGACTTTGGGTTCAGATAAATCAAAGTTGGGTGCCAGACTCATTGTCACAGTGGTGTCAGACAGTGAGTGAGTGGTGATCTGGGGAAGGGCTTTTAAGAATGTCGCTGGAACATCGAGAATTTTTACGAAAATGATATGGTTGCTTTCAAACTGCATGTATTGCTTCCAGAGCGATTGTTAATCAAGAGGCTTGTTGTTTAAACGGCAACCTCAATATGTCTGGGCAGCTATTGTCCTCTAGCCAAGACAGAGCGAATCTGACAACTACTATAAAGTCTCTATAATACTTGTTTTAAGGAAGGTGTCTATTCTTAACTGTATTAGTCTGAGTATTAGGGGAAATTGTCGTGGTAGGCGGATGACTTGGGCTTTTGTTGAGAGGTGTTGTTCGGGTGTTGAGAGACTGTTGAGTTGAACTAGCAGCCACGCGCCTTTATGGGAGGCGCGTGGCTGGTTGTATGGTGGGCCCTCCGTGACTTGAACACGGGACCTGCCGATTATGAGTCGGATGCTCTAACCAACTGAGCTAAGGGCCCTTAACTTGTCCTTTTGTGCCTAGGCGTCGTCGCGCGCTCAGATTCCTCGATCACATACTGTAAGTATGCTCCCTCCGAATCCTACGCGACTCCTACCCTAGGAACAAAAATCCTGCGTTAAGCTTAAACGTCGATTTTGACGCTAGGTTTAAAACTTTTTTACTGCTGTGTAACGTTTATACCAAAGGCTGCTTGGTAGTACTCACTCTTAGCAACACACCTGTCATCCCTCGTGGGCTGCAGATGTTTCTTTTTACTCGTCAATAAAGCTACGCAGGTGATCCGAGCGAGTCGGATGACGCAGTTTGCGCAGTGCCTTGGCTTCGATCTGACGAATACGCTCTCGGGTTACATCGAACTGCTTGCCAACTTCTTCGAGGGTGTGATCGGTGTTCATATCGATACCGAAACGCATGCGCAATACTTTGGCTTCCCTTGCGGTGAGGCTACTCAGAACACCGCGAGTTGACTCGGTAAGATTGTTCTTAGTGGCTTCGTCTAGGGGCAGGGCGATAGTGGTATCTTCAATCAGATCGCCGATGCTGGCATCTTCGTCTTCACCGATGGGCGTCTCCATTGAGATTGGCTCTTTGGCGATTTTGAGGACTTTACGAATCTTATCTTCGGGCATTTCCATGCGTTCTGCCAACTCTTCTGGAGAGGGTTCGCGACCCATTTCCTGAAGCATCTGGCGTGATACACGGTTGAGCTTATTGATCGTCTCAATCATATGCACTGGAATTCGGATTGTGCGGGCCTGATCGGCAATCGATCTTGTGATCGCCTGACGGATCCACCAGGTTGCATAGGTGGAGAATTTGTAACCGCGACGATATTCAAACTTATCCACTGCTTTCATCAAACCGATATTGCCTTCCTGGATCAGGTCGAGAAACTGCAAACCACGGTTGGTATACTTTTTCGCAATGGAGATAACCAGTCGCAGGTTGGCTTCAACCATTTCTTTCTTGGCGCGCCGGGCCATTGCTTCGCCCATTGTCATGCGGCGATTGATATCTTTGATCTGGGCAACGTTCATATCAGCCAGCTTCTCAACCTGGGCCAGCTTGCGCTGTGAACGGAGAATTTCAACTTCCTGCGCCGCAACACGCTCGGCCCAGCTCTCTTTTGACTTGGCCAGCTCTGTTGTCCAGGTCATGTTTGATTCATTGCCGGGGAACAGTTTGATAAATTCTTTGCGCGGCATTTTGCCCAAACGAATGCACAGGCGCATGATTTTGCGTTCTTCGGCGCGAACTCGCTCCACTGCCAGTCTGACTTTGGCAATCAGTGGATCAAACTGACGCGGGGTCAGTTTTAAAAACTTAAACAGCTCGGCCAGTTCTTCGAGATTCTTCTGCGATGCGTCACCGTTGCGGCCATAGCGGGCCACGCAGGTATCGGTTTTCTTCAGCTGCTTGCGGATGGCGTCAAAGCGTTCAAAGGCGACTTCAGGATCCAGTCCACCTTCGTGCTGTTCTTCCTCTTCCTCTTCTTCTTCCTCTTCGCCATTTTCAAGCTTTAAGGCTTCGGCAGCTTGCTGCTGTGCCAGTGCTGAGGGCACGTGCTCCATCGGATTTAGATAACCGCTGATAATATCGGTGAGTTTCTTCTCTCCGGATTCAACTTTTTCATATTCAGCAATAATTGTGGCAACGGTAGTCGGCCAGTCGGCGACCGCAGACATCAGCTCCCGGGTGCCTTCTTCAATCCGCTTGGCAATTTCAATTTCGCCTTCGCGAGTCAACAGCTCAACCGACCCCATTTCACGCATATACATGCGCACTGGATCGGTGGTGCGGTGCTGCTCAGACTCTACTGAGGCAAGCGCGGCAGCAGCTTCTGCGGCGGCCACTTCGTCAGGGGTATTGTCACTGGCAAGGCTTGAAAGGGTGTCGGCATCGGGGGCTGTCTCAAAGACAGTAATACCCATGTCGTTGATCATCTGGATTATATCTTCGACCTGTTCCGGATCGGCTATATCTTCTGGCAGGTGATCGTTGACTTCAGCATAGGTTAGGTAGCGCTGTTCGCGGCCCTTGGCTATAAGATCTTTGATGCCGGACTGTTGCTTTTGGTTGGTATCGCTCATAGGACTCAATTACTGTTTAGACGCTGAAAAATAGCGGAGAATTATAGCCGAAAATATACGCCATGTCCGCACCAATTTAGGCTTTATTTGGCCGTGCCAATTTTTGTTATCTTAGACTACAAGTCGTTGTTTTATCTTATTTTTTAGCTCGACGAATTGATTGTCGTCGCCCAGTTGCATATGAATCTTTAGCAACTGCTTAATCTGGCGCTCACTGAGGCTTTCCTGAGCCAGCAGATAAGTTGCTTTGCGCTCTCCCGGAAGAGCTTCAAACGCATCCCGAGAAACGTGGGCCAGAGTGTCAGTAAATTCCTGATCGTCATCTCGGCCAGTGCCTTTTGGCGGCTGATGAAGCTCGCTGCCAGCCAGGGTCTTGAGCAGCTGTAATTCGCTCTGATCCGAGTAGGTGGCCTGCCAGCGGGCAAATATATGCGACGTCTTGCTGCAGGCTACATCGCTATTAATCAGCGCCAAAATCTTCAGGAACAGAGCCATATCCGGGTCTGCAGAGACACTGAGCATCTCTGTATCTTCAACATATTCAGCTAACTGTGGATGGTTGACCAACAGGGCGCTGAGAAACTTAATCGGCGATAGACGAATTTTGCTACGTCGCACCACCAGAGTTTCTGGATAGGGCTGCTCGTAGTCGCCTTCGCCGTAGATATCATCCGGTGGCGGCCCCGCGTAAAAGTCATCGGGCGGCGCTTGATTTCTGCTCTGACTGTCTGTCTGCACTGGAGGCTGTGCTGGCCCCTGAGGTACACTACCTCGCTGGGCCGGGGGCTTGTGTGTAGCCACATAGTCGCGCAGATTCTCGGCAGAGATACCGGTACGGCTTGAGAGTTCTTCCAGCATCAGTTGGCGAAAAACTCCCTGAGGTATACGGTTGATCTGGGGTGCGCAGATCTTACTGAGGCGCGCCTTGCCATCGGCGGTGCTGCTGTCGATGCCATCGCTGAGCTGTTCAAAGAGAAATTCGGAGAGTGGCTGTGCTCTGTCCACCTGTTGCATAAAGTCTTGTTTGCCCAGCTGGCGCACCATAGTGTCTGGATCTTCGCCATCCGGTAGAAACAAAAATTTTGCTGAGACGCCATCGCGCATCTCTGGAATTGCTGTATCTAATGCTCGCGCCGCCGCTTTGCGTCCAGCCTTGTCGCCGTCGAAGCAAAATACGATCTCGGAGGTGTAGCGGAAAATCTTTTGCAGATGGCTCTCGGTTAGTGCAGTACCCAAGGTGGCTACAGCATTATTAATCTCGAATTGGGCTAGTGCAATAACATCCATATAGCCCTCAACCATTATTAGACAGGGGATCTCTTTAAGTTTTTGCCGAGCTTCATAGAGGCCGTAGAGCTCTCGGCCTTTACTAAACACCGGAGTCTCCGGTGAATTGAGATACTTGGGTTTGCTGTCATCCAGCACTCTTCCACCAAAGCCAACAGTGCGGCCCCGTTGGTCGCGGATAGGGAAGGTTATACGGTGGCGAAAGAAGTCATACTGTTTTTTTTCTTCCGGCTTGACGACCAGCATACCGGATTCATTTAACAGTCCACGGCGCTGGTCATCGGTGCCTACGGCTTTTAATAGATTGTCCCAACCCGGTGGCGCATAGCCGACACCGTATTGGCCGGCGACCTGTCCACTGAGACCCCGTGCCTTGAGATAATCCACAGCAGTGGCGGCCCCTGCATGCTCGCGCAACTGTTTGCGAAAATAGCGATCGGACTCGGAGAGGATTGAGTAGAGATTGTCTTTCTGTTTGCTAATCCCCGGATCCTGTGCCGCTTCCCGTGGAATTTCTAGGCCGGCATTGCGCGCCAGCATTTCCACTGCAGGTAAAAAATCGAGGCGGTCGAACTCCATGACAAAGCCCAGGGCGTTGCCGCCGGCACCACAGCCGAAGCAGTAGTAGAACTGTTTGTCTTGGGCAACGGTAAAGGAAGGGCTTTTCTCTTCGTGGAAGGGGCAGCAGGCTTTGTAATTCTTGCCAGCTTTTTTTAACGGCACGCGACCATTGACCACATCGACAATGTCGATGCGGTCGAGCAGGTCATCAATAAATGTTTGCGGGATTCTTCCAGCCATCAGCGTTACAGGTTGCTCGTTTTTTGAAGGCTTAGTGTAACCCCTTGGGATGGGAAATAAACCTGCTTGGCTATTAATTACTTGGCGGGCAAGTGCTCGGCGGTTGAGAGCCAAGCTGCTCCAGGTTCAGTGACTGAGAGTTTAGTTACTGAGTGTTTAGTCACTGAGTGTTTAGTTGCTAGGCGCTCAACTATTGAGCGCAGCTTTAACTAAACCACTGACGGCACCTGTATCGGCACGCCCCTGAACCTGTGGGCGCAGAATACCCATTACCTTGCCCATGTCGGCCATCGAAGCGGCACCGATCTGGCTGATTGCGTTCTGCACCAGTTCAGTGATTTCGGCGTCTGTGAGTGCAGTGGGTAAAAAGTCTTGAATAACATTGATCTCGGCGATTTCAATCTCAGCCAGTTCCTGACGGCCGGCAGCTTCGTACTGGGCGATAGAATCTCGACGCTGTTTAACCATTTTGTCGAGAATGGCTAATACTCTGGCGTCATCAATATCGATACGCTCATCAACCTCGACACGCTTGATTTCGGCTTGGACTAGGCGAATAGCACTTAGGCGGGGTTTGTCTTTGGCTCGCATCGCCTCTTTCATGGCATCTTTAAGCGTATTTTTCATGGACATGTACATTCTCCTGAGGATGGTATTACTGAATTCCAGAAACACAAAAAGCGCCGGTTGGGCGCTCTTTGCATTGACTCTTTACGGTACTGCTCTGGATCTAAGAGCGGTGCTTAATAGAGGCGAGTAAACTTGCGTGATTCGCGAGATACTTTTTTCTGGTTGCGCTTTACAGCTGCTGCTGCTTTACGCTTGCGTTCCCACGTAGGCTTCTCGTAGAACTCGCAGCTGCGAACTTTAGC
>JAQXEN010000087.1 GCA_029250825.1 Porticoccaceae bacterium | reverse complement strand
CCCCCAAATTCGGCAAGCTCACTTGATACAACACTCTCAGAGCAAAAATTTGCGCAACAAAGTGATAGGTTTATATTAAAGACAATGGGTTTTTTTGATATGCGTGTTAAACACTAGGGCACTACGCACAATGACTTATAGAGTGAGGCCCTTACTTTATTTGACTCAAATATCTGAGGGAAATAGCGGCCGCAGTGGTGCGATTTTCAACATTTAATTTACGGAATATTTGTTCCAGATGTTTGTTCGCGGTGCGCGGACTAAAATCTAAAATAATGGCTATTTCATGATTGGTTTTGCCTTTAGTAATCCAAGTTAATACCTCGGCCTCGCGAGCGGTGAGGCCAAATTTTTCTTTTAGCAGATCCTCTTCATTGGGTTTGTTGGCCAGTTCGATTGCCAGTAGTCTCTCATCACTGTCTTGGGCTTGGAGAGCCGTGACTAATAGAGGTTGGTTTAAATTATCCAGTCGCAGGGGCTGTTTAGCTCCCTCGGCAAGCCAGGGTCGCAGAGAGGCTGGCAGGGTTTTAGCGATCCACTCTTGAGTCGCGCCACTGCTGTCCATCAACCGATGAGTGTTGGGAGTGGACCAGAGAATCTTGCCACGCAGATCAACGGACAGAGAGTGTTGGCCGAGACTGTCGAGCGCCTGACGCGCGCCATTGGCAATACGGGAGTTGGTCAGCTGGGCACCGATGCGTGCAATAAGCCCCTGCATATCTATAGGCTTGGTTATATAGTCGATTCCACCGGCATCAAACCCCCGCACTATATCTTCACTGGCGTTGAGCCCGGTCATAAAGATTACTGGAATATGCGCGATCAGGGCATCGGCCTTGATCAGGCGGCAGGCTTCAAAGCCGTCCATTTCCGGCATCATCCCATCCATCAGTATGATCTCCGGTTTGATACGTTTGGCAATGGTCAATGCCTGTGCCCCAGACAGTGCCACCAGCACGGTGAGCCCCACTTCCGAGAGGGAGGCGTTAAGCATGCTAATGGTTTCTGGGCTGTCGTCTACGATCAGTACAACGCCGCTACATTTTGATTTAGAGTTCATTGTTTATTGTCGTCAGTTGAGAGTGAATTTTGGGAAGATCTAGCTGTGCCAAGCTACTGCGCAGGGCAGAGCACAGCTGAGGGTTTAAGCTGGCGTTGCTCTCTGCATCACTGAGGGCGTTTTTAAAACCATCGATATAGCCAATATCCATAAAAGACAGCAGCTCCCTAATTTTGGCCGGGTCATTTTGTACCCCGCTGACCGCTGTTGGCGGCGGTCGCTCAGTGGCCAACTGCAGAGTGATATCCAACTGGTGGGCCAGAGTGGCTAACAGTGAGGGCATATTGATTGGCTTCACCAGATAATCATCGTGTAGCACTGCATCGGTCTCCCGCCCAAAGCCTTCATCAGCCTCGGCAGAGATCATCACTATAGGTGTCTGCAGGTCGCGCTTGCGCAGTTCTGCCGCTAGCTCCCAGCCGCTCATATTGGGCATTGAGATATCCAGCATAAATAACTTAGGTATGCATTGTTCAAGCATCTGTAGACAGGAGGCCCCATCTGCGGCGGCGATCACATTGAAGCCCAAAGGTGTCAGGGTATCGATCAGCAGACGCCGCTGAGTTGCGTCGTCATCCACCACCATGAGGGTCAGAGTGTCGCCGTGGTAGCCAATAACCCGGTCCGTAACAATCCGTTGATGAGTGACTTCTCGGCTGCTCGGCAGCATCAGAGATACGGTGAAGGTCGAGCCCTTGCCGAACTCACTTTGAATACTTAAATCACCGCCCATGCGATGCACCAGTGCCTGAGTGATGGCCAGCCCCAGGCCACTGCCCGCCGCCTGATGCTCAGGATTGGCGATGCGCACAAAGGCCTGCGAGATACGTGATATATCCTCTTCCTGAATGCCAACGCCGGTATCGGTGACGGTGAAATAGGCCACCTGATTGCGGTATTTGAGGTCGATGGAAACCCCTCCCTCGGGGGTGAACTTTATAGCATTGGATATCAGGTTGATCATCACCTGACGCAGGCGCTTGCCATCGGCAATCACCGCCTCGGGAACTGTGTTTGGGTGGCTAAAACTGAGACTTATATTTTTCGTTTGGGCCTGTATTTGAAACATGTAAATAAGCTGTTCGATCATGGCCAAAATATCGACTTCATTTCTGTGCAGATCCAGCCGCCCAGCTTCAATCTTTGATATATCTACCAGCCCCTCGATAAGATCCGTGAGATGTTCACTACTGCCGCGCATAACTTTGATCGACTCCCGCCGTGGCAGTGGAATATCGTCTGCCCCTTCAAGCAGTTGGGCATAGCCCATAACTGAATTGAGCGGGGTGCGCAGTTCGTGACTAATTCTCTCCAAATAACGACTTTTGGCAATATTGGCGGCATCGGCTTTTTCTTTTGCCTGCTGCAGTTCGCGATCGGTTTTTTCATGGGCTTTTATTTCGCTGATTAGCAGCTGGGTCTGTCGCTGGGATTCGTCCTGAGCTAATTGACGGCCCTCCATGCTGAGTAAAAATGACCAGGTAGCAACCATTAGAACAATCATTGAGATGGCTGACATAGTCCAAGAAAACGTCTCAATAAGGGCAACTTGATCCGGATAAAGGCTGATAGTCTTGAGTGAGGCGACCATAATCAAGGCTGAAAAAACCCCCAGATTAACACTGAATAAAAGTGCAAATTTAACTCCACGAGAGCGAATATGCCGCAGTTTAATGGATTTAAAAAACAGTCGAATAAAGGTCAAAAACTGATTTGAGATAAGCCCATTAGGTCTGCAAATATCTTTGCAGTGGGCATCGAGAGAGCAGCACAGAGAGCAGATTGGCAGTTGGTAGAGTGGGCAGTAGGTCATATCCGGTCTTTCGAAAAGATTTTCACAGACCCCGCAGCGGTTGCTGGAGAGTTCTCTGTCGACACAGATTGGCCGAGCAATGTAGTAGCGTCCTTTGGTGGCCCAGGCAATTAATGGCGAGAGAACAAAGGTCATGGCCAGAGTGATAAATGCACAGAAAGCCTCAGCAGTGGTACCCAAGGTACCATTGTAGGCGACGATGCCAAGGGTCATGGAGATCAGCATGGCGCCGACTCCTACCGGGTTGATATCGTAGAGATGGGCGCGTTTAAACTCTATATAGGGAGGGCTCAAACCCAGAGGTTTATTAATCACCAGATCCGCAACCATCGAGCCGATCCACGAGAGAGCAATAATGCCAAAGATGCCGAGGGTTTTTTCCAGAGCACTATAGATGCCAATCTCCATCAGGATAATCGCCACCACAACATTAAACACCACCCAGACCACTCTCCCCGGATGGGCATGGGTGAGGCGGGCAAAAAAGTTCGACCAGGCGATAGAGCCGGCATAGACATTGGTGACATTAATTTTTAACTGAGAGAGGATCACAAAGGCCGCGGTCAGTGCCAGTATTGCCGTTGGCGATGCTGTGACATAACTAAAGGCAACCAGATACATCTGCGTTGGTTCGGCGGCCTGTTGCGGACTGATGCCATAGTTAATCGCCAAGACCAATAAGAAGGAGCCGAGCAATAATTTGACCGCCCCAATAATGGTCCAGCCGGGGCCCGCCAAAAGGGTGGCGATCCACCAAGATTTTTTGCCGGTGACATTTTGCGGTGGAATAAAGCGCGCAAAATCTGCCTGTTCACCAATCTGTGCCACAAGGGAAAACAGCAGGGTGGAAGCGGCGCCAATCATCAGCCAGTCCAGTTCAGGACTGGTTTGATTGAGTCCTTGAAACTGCACCCAGTTATCGATGGCAGCGAGGTCCTGAAACAGGATAAAACCTACCGGCAGCAGTTGCAGCAGTATCCAGAAGGGCTGAGTCCAAGCCTGAAAGCGGGTAATCATGGCAATGCCATAGGTGACGATGGGGATCACCAGCAGGGTGCTGACCAGATAACCCATATAGAGCGGCAGCCCAAAAAACAGCTCTAGAGCCAGCGCCATAATGCTGGCTTCGAGGGCGAGGAAAATAAAGGTAAAAGATGCGTAGATCAATGAGGTGATAGTGGAGCCGATATAACCGAATCCAGCACCTCGGGTCAGCAGGTCGATATCGAGGCCATGCTTGCTGCTGTAATAACTGATCGGCATCGACAGCAGGAGTATAACCACACTGACCAGCAAGATTGATACGACAGCGTTGTGAAAACCATAGCTCAGTGTGATGGCGCCGCCGATGGCTTCCAGTGCGAGAAAGGTAATGGCGCCCAAAGCAGTGCTTGCGACCTTTAGAGCGCTCCATTTTCGTGCGCTGACACTGGTGAAACGCAGGGCATAATCTTCGAGGGTTTGATTGCCAACCCATTGATTGTACTTGCGTCGTGCGCCAAAGACGCCTTGCTTTGTTCTAGCAGTCATCTGAGCACCTGAGACAGAAATAAGAAAAGGAAGCAGTACAGTGAATAATGCAAATTGTCTGCCAAACAACGAAGGACGGTAAAAATAGTCTCTAGGTATAGAGCAGACAGGTTCCTTTTGAATTCTCCTAATAGTCTCTGATAATCAGCCGTGGGCATATGCGCTAAATAACGTATACCTTGGGCTATAAGGCGAATTGTGTGATTTACCGCCGCGCCCAATAATCTCAGCGAGTTTAACTTACTGAGGTCTCCCCATGAAAAGCTCCACTACTAGTAACATCCCATCTTGGCGTCGTGCCCTGCTGGTATCCGCTGCAGCCTTTGCAGTGGCCCAAGCAGGCCTTACCCAAGCAGCACCTGAAGAATTTGCAACATCCGTAGTAAACACCACCGGTCTTGCGGTTACCGATGACAAAGTCACTGTAGGTATCCTTCACTCGATCACCGGCACCATGGCGATCAGTGAGACGGGTTCTACCCAGGCTGAGAAACTGGCCATCAAGCAGATCAATGAATCTGGTGGTGTGTTGGGTCGTCAAATCGAATATATCCAGGAAGATGGCGCCAGTGATTGGCCCACCTTTGCTGAGAAATCACGCAAGCTTTTGGTAAAAGATAAAGTTGCCGCGGTAATGGGCTGCTGGACATCAGCTAGCCGTAAAGCAGCACTGCCTGTTTTCGAACAATACAACGGTATGCTGTTCTACCCGACTTTCTATGAAGGACTTGAGCAGTCTCCAAACGTTGTTTACACCGGTCAAGAAGCCACACAGCAGATTATTGCGAGTATCGATTGGGTTGTAAAAACTAAAGGCGTGAAGACTTTCTACCTTCTGGGCTCTGACTATATCTGGCCTCGTACCTCGATGAAAATCGCCCGTAAGCATATCGCTAAATTGGGTCTTAAGGTTGTTGGTGAAGAGTACTACCCATTGGGTCACACCCAGTTCAACTCGGTGATCAACAAAGTAAAACTAAAGAAGCCTGACATTATTTTCGCCGCTGTTGTAGGTGGATCTAACGTTGCTTTCTACAAGCAGGTTAAAGCTGCTGGTATCGATTGGAGAAAAGAGAAGCCGCTTATGCTGACTATCTCTGTTACTGAAGACGAAGTCTTGGGTATCGGTGG
>JAQXEN010000082.1 GCA_029250825.1 Porticoccaceae bacterium | reverse complement strand
TCAGGTAAGCAAAACAGCGCTTATTCGTTTTCCAATTCCATGTTGATGCCGAGTGAGCGCACCTCTTTAACCAACACGTTGAATGACTCTGGCATGCCAGGCTCCATTCGGTGATCGCCATCGACGATGTTTTTATACATCTTGGTACGACCCGCAACATCATCAGACTTAACGGTAAGCATTTCCTGCAGCGTGTAAGCGGCACCATATGCCTCCAACGCCCATACTTCCATCTCTCCGAATCGCTGCCCACCAAACTGTGCTTTACCACCCAGCGGCTGCTGAGTAACCAAGCTGTAAGAACCGGTTGAACGAGCGTGCATCTTGTCGTCAACCAAGTGGTTCAACTTGAGCATGTACATGTAGCCAACGGTAACCGGACGATCAAACTTATCGCCGCTGCGGCCATCATAGAGGGTGGTCTGACCACTCTCATGAAGGTCTGCCAGTTCCAGCAGTTTCTTCAGCTCGACTTCGTTTGCTCCATCGAATACCGGTGTCGCAATCGGCACACCTTTACGCAAGTTGCCGGCCAGTTCAAGAACTTCGCTGTCAGACAGTTCTTTGAGGTCGGTGCCGTAAACGGTATCACCAACATCGTAGATTTCCTGCAAGAACTTGCGAACTTCCGCTGCCTTTGACTGAGCTTTGATCATTGCGTCGATTTTCACGCCAAGACCCTTAGCAGCCATACCCATATGGGTTTCAAGTACCTGACCAACGTTCATTCGAGACGGAACACCGAGCGGGTTGAGCACGATATCGACTGGCTCACCATTTTCATCGTAAGGCATATCTTCGATTGGCTTAATAACCGAGATAACACCTTTGTTACCGTGACGACCAGCCATCTTGTCACCAGGCTGAATACGACGCTTAACAGCGAGGTAAACCTTAACCGTCTTGAGTACGCCAGGCGCTAGATCATCGCCGCTCTGGAGCTTGCGACGCTTCTCTTCAAAACGCTCATCGAGATCGATGCGACGTTCGCCAAGCTGAGCTTCTGCTGCAGCGATCTGATCGTTGAGATCGGCGTTGTCCATGCGGATTGCGAACCACTCATCTGGGCTGAATCCAGTGACAGCTTCAGCAGTCAACTCAGCGCCTTTCTTAAGGCCCTCAGCTTTAACCACTTTGCCACCAACCAGCGCGCTGAACAGACGGCCGAGTGTGGCATTTTCAACAATGCGGTACTCGTCGTTTAAGTCCTTGCGGTATTGCTCCAGCTCAGAGCGTTCAATATCCAGTGAACGCTGATCTTTATCCAAGCCATCACGAGTGAAGACCTGAACATTGATCACGGTGCCTTTGATGCTGGTAGGTACACGTAGTGAAGTGTCCTTAACATCAGAAGCTTTCTCACCGAAGATCGCTCTCAATAGTTTTTCTTCCGGAGTCAGCTGAGTTTCGCCTTTTGGCGTTACCTTGCCGACCAGAATATCCCCTGCAGCCACTTCGGCACCGATGTGCACAATGCCCGACTCATCCAGTCGTGCCAGCGCTACTTCACCGACATTGGGGATATCTGCAGTGATCTCTTCAGAGCCAAGCTTAGTGTCGCGAGCAACACAGGTCAGTTCCTGAATGTGGATCGTAGTGAATCGATCTTCTTTAACCACTCGCTCGGAGATTAGGATCGAATCCTCAAAGTTGAAACCGTTCCAAGGCATAAATGCGATACGCATATTTTGCCCCAGGGCCAGCTCACCCAGATCTACCGATGGACCATCAGCCAAAACGTCACCACGGGCAATAACATCGCCTTGGTTAACAATTGGACGCTGATTGATACAGGTGTTCTGGTTAGATCTGGTGTACTTAGTCAGGTTGTAGATATCAACACCCGCATCACCAGACTCAGTCTCTGCATCACTAACGCGGACAACAATACGGCCAGCATCAACGCTTTCAATAACACCGCCACGTTTGGCAACTTTACAAACACCAGAGTCACTTGCGACTGGACGCTCGATACCGGTACCCACCAATGGGGCCTCTGCCAGCAGAGTCGGTACTGCTTGACGCTGCATGTTCGAGCCCATCAAGGCGCGGTTAGCATCATCGTGCTCGAGGAATGGAATCAACGAGGCAGCAACCGATACAACCTGACGCGGCGACACATCCATATAGTCCACATCGCTCGGCAGCTTAACGGTGAATTCGTTTTGGTGACGAACGTTTACCACGTCTTCAACAAACTCGCCCTTGGCGTTTAGCTTGGCTGATGCCTGTGCAATAACATACTGTGATTCATTGATCGCTGAGAGATATTCAATTTCCTCAGAGACTTTGTTGTTAATCACTTTCCGGTACGGCGTTTCGATAAAGCCGTAGTTGTTAGTTCGTGCGTAAGTCGCCAGCGAGTTGATCAAACCAATGTTTGGTCCCTCTGGTGTCTCAATTGGACATACTCGACCATAGTGAGTCGGGTGTACGTCTCGCACTTCAAAACCAGCGCGCTCTCGAGTCAGACCACCGGGCCCCAAGGCCGAAACACGACGCTTGTGAGTAATTTCTGACAGCGGATTGTTCTGATCCATAAACTGAGACAGCTGACTTGAACCAAAGAATTCTTTCATCGCTGCAGCAACAGGCTTGGCGTTAACCAGATCCTGCGGCATCAACTCTTCAGACTCGGCCATAGACAGACGCTCTTTAACAGCACGCTCAACACGAACCAGACCAACACGGAATTGGTTCTCTGCCATTTCGCCTACAGAGCGAATACGACGGTTACCCAGGTGATCGATATCATCGACGCCACCCTTACCGTTACGAATGTTGATCAGTGTCTGCATAACGTCGGCAATATCAGAACCTTCACCGAACTCTTCAAACAGTTCGTGAGCTTCATCAGTCTTCTGCATCGAGAAGTAACGCTCGTCATAGAGTACGCCACAGCCTTGCTCTTCTTCACGATCGAGACGTCTGTTGAACTTCATACGACCAACAGACGAGAGGTCATAGCGCTCAAGATTGAAGAACAGATTGTAGAACAGGTTCTCTGCTGACTCTTTAGTTGGCGGCTCGCCAGGACGCATCATGCGGTAGATTTCTACCAGCGCTTCCAGCTGAGTGCGCGAAGGATCAATGCGCAGAGTGTCGGCAATAAAGGGACCGCAATCCAGATCGTTGGTATAAAGGGTTTCAATATCCTTGACACCCGCTTCTGCGAGCTGCTCTAAAATCTCTTCAGTAATTTCGGTGTTACATTCGAGTAACAACTCGCCGGTTTTAGGATCGGCAATGTCATTGGCGGTAGCTCGGCCAAGCAGATATTCTGCAGGCACTTCCAGAGAGGTAACTTTGCCCTTCTCAAGATCGCGAATATGGCGTGCGGTAACACGACGGCCTTTCTCAACAACAACGGCACCTTTCTTGTCTTTAATATCGAAGACGGTGATTTCACCACGCAGTCGCTCTGGATCAAGCTCGAGGGTATAGCCATCTTTTTTCTGATGGAAAATACTGGTATCGAAGAACATACCGAGAATTTCTTCAGAGTTGTAACCTAGGGCGCGAAGTAAGATCGTGGCCGGCAGTTTGCGGCGACGGTCAATCCGAACATAAAGAATATCTTTGGGGTCAAACTCAAAGTCTAACCAAGAGCCGCGGTAAGGAATCACGCGCGCTGTGTAGAGCAGTTTGCCCGAAGAGTGAGTCTTACCTTTATCGTGATCGAAGATAACACCAGGAGATCTATGCAACTGGGAGACGATTACGCGCTCGGTACCATTAATGATAAAGGTACCGTTCTCAGTCATCAGAGGAATTTCACCAAGATAGACTTCTTGCTCGCGGATATCTTTGATCGCTTTATTGGTCGATTCTTTGTCGTAGATTACGAGACGAACTCTAACTCTCAAGGGGACTGAGAAAGTCACGCCTCGGAGCTTACATTCCTCTACATCAAATGCCGGCTTGCCCAGCACATAGTCTACGTATTCCAACGCCGCATGACCCGAATATCCAACGATTGGAAATATTGAGTTCAGCGCAGCATGCAGACCCGTGTTTTGACGATCGCCGACCGCAACACCCGTCTGGGTAAAATTCTTGTAGGAATCAAGCTGGATTGCCAGCAGGTAAGGCAAGTCCATTACATTTGGCAGCTTGCCAAAGTTCTTGCGGATACGTTTCTTCTCGGTGAAAGAGTAAGCCATCTGTATTCCTCGGGA
>JAQXEN010000080.1 GCA_029250825.1 Porticoccaceae bacterium | reverse complement strand
GAAACTGGCCGTATCGCGCGTCAGGCAACCGGCGCAGTATTATGTTCAATCGACGACACATCTGTACTCTGTACAGTTGTTGGCGCACGTGAAGCTAAGCCCGGTATGGACTTCTTCCCGTTGGGTGTTCACTACATTGAGAAAGCCTATGCCGCGGGTAAAATCCCCGGTGGTTTCTTCAAGCGTGAAGGCCGTCCAAATGAGAAAGAGACTCTGACCTCTCGTTTGATTGACCGTCCGATCCGTCCACTTTTCCCCAATGGCTTTAAAAATGAAGTACAGGTTGTCTGTACTGTTATGTCCGCTGAGAAAAACATCGATCCGGATATTGCTGCCATGATCGGTACCTCTGCTGCACTGTCTATCTCTGGGATCCCGTTTAACGGTCCTGTTGGTGGCGCGCGCGTTGGTTACACTGACGAGCAAGGCTACCTGCTCAACCCAACTTACAGCGAATTGGCTGACTCAGCGCTGGATATGGTTGTTGCTGGTACTAAAGATGCAGTATTGATGGTTGAATCTGAAGCCAGTGAGCTGTCAGAAGACATTATGTTGGGCGGCGTACTTTTTGCTCACCAAGAAATGCAAACTGTTATCAGTGTTATCGCTGAACTTGCCGCTGAAGCTGGCAAGCCACGTTGGGATTGGGTTGCAGAAGTTGAAAATGCTGACCTCAAAAATGCGCTTAACGATCTGGTTGGTGCCGATCTAGATGCCGCTTACCAGACAGTTGATAAGCAGGCCCGTGTGGTTAAGATTAACGCTCTGCGCGACACTGCCAACGCTCAGCTTATTGCTGAAGATGGCCCCACTGCAGAAGACATTAAAGATTCGTTCAAGAAGCTCGAGAAAAGCATTGTTCGCGGTCGCATCATCCGTGGCGAGCCGCGTATCGATGGTCGTGACACTACTACTGTTCGCGGTATTGGCGTTGAAGTTGGCATCTTGCCTAAGGTACACGGTTCTTCACTGTTTACCCGTGGCGAGACTCAGGCAATTGTTGCTGCCACCCTGGGTTCTACTCGTGATGCACAGATGATCGACGCCCTTGAAGGCCGTCGTGATGATCCATTTATGTTGCACTACAACTTCCCTCCCTACTCAGTGGGCGAAGCCGGTCGTATTGGTTTCACTAGCCGACGCGAAGTAGGTCATGGTCGTTTAGCCCGTCGTGGTATCAATGCGGTTCTACCTTCTCCTGAAGAGTTCCCGTATGCCATGCGCGTTGTATCAGAGATCACTGAATCTAACGGTTCAAGCTCTATGGCATCGGTTTGTGGTTCAAGCCTGGCGCTGATGGATGCGGGTGTTCCTCTGAAGGCACCTGTTGCTGGTATCGCTATGGGTCTGGTTAAAGAAGACTCGGGCTATGCAGTACTGACCGATATTCTTGGGGATGAAGATCACCTTGGCGATATGGACTTTAAAGTAGCTGGTACAGCTGCTGGTATCACTGCACTGCAGATGGATATCAAAATTGAAGGCATCACCGAAGAGATTATGGAAATTGCACTTGAGCAGGCCATGCAGGCACGTTTGCATATCCTTGACGAGATGAACAAGGTTATCTCTAGTGGTCGTGATGAAGTTGCTGATACTGCACCGCGCATGGGTGTTATGCAGATCGATTCCGACAAGATCCGCGATGTGATTGGTAAAGGCGGCGCGACTATCCGTGGCCTCTGCGAAGAGCACAACTCAACTATCGATATTACTGATGATGGTGCGGTTAAGGTTTACTCTGAAGACACTGCTGGTCTGAATGCTGCAATGGAAGCCATTGCTGCCATCGTTGCTGATCCAGAGCCAGGTACTATCTATGACGGTAAGGTTGTTCGAATCGTAGAGTTCGGTGCATTCGTTAACTTTATGCCTGGCACTGATGGCCTGGTTCATATTTCCCAGATCGCTCAAGAGCGTGTTGCCAAAGTAACTGACTACCTCAGCGAAGGTCAGGATGTTCGCGTTAAGGTATTGGAGATTGACAACCGTGGTCGCGTTAAGCTGTCCATCAAAGAAGCTCAGTCCGATGAGGGTACTACACCTGAAGCGCCTGCAGCCGCTACTGAAGAAGCCGCTCCAGAAGCCTAATCTTCAAAAGCGTTAATAAGATCCCCGGTTGCTTCGGCAGTCGGGGATTTTTTTTGTTTTCAACTTTGTCGATCCTCCGGCAACTGTTCAGTCATTACTGAGCTTGGGGCAATGCGGATATTGGATTTTATGACCGAGGCTCAATCGGTAAAGAAGATACTGACGCACATTTATGAGCCTATCGAAGCATCGGTCATGGCGCCAGCGCGAAGGCCACCTCAAGAATGGTTTTGTTTAGATCAGCGTATTGATGATTAGGCTGTTCATCAAGCGTTGATGTATGAATCAATGCTTCAATGGATGCTGAAGCTTAAAGTGGCATTTAGGTAAATGTTAGGACAGGGCTTCTGTTGTTATCTCTCAGCATGAAGGATTTGCAATCCTATTTTTACCTTTTAGAGGGGATTCCTGCTCATGATCTCTGCGATTCCGTGTGGAAAGATGATTGGTCTGTGTCTATCTTTGTGAGTAATAGCTCGGATAGTAGCTTTGGATTAACGATCCTTGCTTCCTTTGCACATATTGAGCCAGTTAGGCGGAGTAGAAATGAATTTACTGATGAGAAAAATAACCATTGTCTTAACACTGTTTAGTTCGTTGGTTTTAGCAACAGAAAACTACTCGCCTTATATCGGGCAATCCTACCCGACTAATGTCTATTGGGGTGATACGCACTTGCATACCAATCTCTCTCTCGATGCCTTTTCGCGTGGTAACAGAGTGCTGGGGTTAGATGAGGCCTATCGCTTTGCAAAAGGTGACAGTATTACTGCATACAACGGCATGCAGGTTCAATTACGCAGGCCGTTGGATTTTCTTGTGGCTGCTGATCATGCCTTTAATATGGGGGTTATGATCGGCCTTGAAAAAGCCAATCCTGCTCTTTTGGAAACAGCCGCGGGCAGAAGACTTTATGCGCAATACAAAAATATCCCTATCAAAACCGAACATAATACGAAATCTGTGATTATTCATGAGGTTGTTGACGATTTAAAGTTATGGATATGGAAAAGAAACGAGGCTATCAACAATGACTATCTGCATTCTGTGTGGCAGCAGGTAACCGCCAGCGCTGACAGGCACAGCGATCCAGGGAACTTTACAGCTTTTATCGGCTATGAGTGGTCATCTGGAGGTGCTGGTGATAGTCAAGGTAATTTGCACCGTGTTGTGATATTCAAAGATAGTGCCGACAAGGCGAATCAAATAGTGCCTTTCTCTGTCTTTGATGGTTATGACCCCGAAGATCTATGGCGATGGTTTGAAGATTATCAAAATAAAACCGGTGGTGATGTGTTGGCAATTCCCCATAATGCCAATAGCAGTAATGGGGAGATGTTTTCCCTTGGCGACTTGGAAGATCGTCCGATCACTCAAGCCTATGCAAGTACCCGCAGTCGTTGGGAGCCGCTTTTTGAGGTTACACAGGTTAAAGGGGATGGGGAAAGCCATCCTGCTCTTTCGCCAAATGATGAATTTGCCGACTACGAAATATGGGGGGATGGTGATGTGTCTTTAGGGGTTGGTGCTAAAAAAAGTGATTGGATAGCGCGGAAAAAATCTTCATATGCACGTTCGGCATTGAAACTGGGTTTGGGGCAACAGGCTACGCTGGGAGTTAATCCGTTTAAATTTGGTTTGATTGGTAGTACGGATTCGCATACTTCTCTGGCAACGGCTGATGATGATAACTTTTGGGGAAAGTTCTCTTCAGATGAGCCTGACGCTGAGCGTTTACTCAAGGTATTGTGGCGGGGCTCTAATGTTATGAGTTGGGAAGTAGCTGCCTCTGGTTATGCTGGAGTATGGGCTAAAGAGAATACACGAGAAGCCTTATTTGCGGCGATGAAACGTAAAGAAGTCTATGCGACGACAGGGCCAAGAATAATAGTGCGCTTTTTTGGGGGATGGGAATATGATATGGATGATGCGCTTAAACCTGACTTTGCCCGGTTGGGTTACAGCAAAGGTGTTCCTATGGGTGGGGACTTGACTAACGCGCCGATAAATAAATCTCCCCGTTTTTTGATTCGTGCAATAAAAGACCCCGATGGCGCCAACCTTGATCGAGTGCAGGTGATTAAAGGCTGGCGTGACAAAGATGGTGAGCTACACGAGAAAATTCATCATGTTGCCTTGTCGGATAATCGTACAGTTAGACAAAATGGCGAGATAAAACCCGTTGGCTCAACCGTTGATGTAAAGGATGCTAGTTACACCAATAGTATTGGTGATCCAGAGTTAGCAATTGTTTGGCAAGACCCCGATTTTGATAAAGATGAATTGGCGTTTTACTATCTGCGTGTTTTGCAAATCCCAACGCCTCGTTGGACCGCTTACGATGCTAAGTTCTTTGGCATAAAAGATATTCCTAAAGAGGTGACAATGATAACCCAGGAGCGAGCCTATTCATCGCCTATTTGGTACAGGCCTTAACTTCCTTAAAGACAATTTAGATTGCTGTAGCAGCTATTCATAACACAGCGCAAAAAAATTTTACTACTGAGCTTGCCGCTGAAGCTGGCAAGCTACGTTGGGATTGGGTTGCAGAAGTTGAAAATGTTTAGCTTGAAAATGCGCTTAACGATCTGGTTAGTGCCGATTTAGACGCCGCTAACCAGACAGTTGATAAGCACGTCTGGTTAAGATTAACGCTCTGCGCGACACTGCCAATGCTCAGCCTATTGCTGGAGACGGCCCCACTGCAGGAGACAGAAAGACTCGTTCAAGAAGCTCAAGAAGAGCATTGTTCGCGGGAGCGGTTAAAGTTTACTCTGGAGACACTGCTGGTCTGAATACTGCAATTGCTGCCACCGTTGCGGACCCAGAGCCAGTTACTATTTATAACGGTAAGGTTGTTCGAATCGGAGAGTTCGGTGCATTCGTTAACTTTATACCTGGCACTGATGGCCTGGTTCATATTTACCAGATCGCTCAAGAGCCTGTTGCCAAAGTAACTGACTACCTCAGCGAAGGTCAGGATGTTCACGTTAAGGTATTGGAGATTGACAACCGTGGTCGCGTTACGCTGTTCATCAAAGAAGCCCAGTCAAATGAGGGTAATACACCTGCAGCAGCTGCTGAAGAAGCCGCTCCAGAAGCCTAATCTTCAAAAGCGTTTAAAAATCCATGATTGCCTTGGCAGCCGGGGATTTTTTTGTCCTAAATACTATCCTCAGTCATTGCTCAGTTAACGTATTTCTAAATTATCACGGCGCCTTTACTGCCCTTAGTCGCCAATCCAATCTTGGTGTTATGGTTCTCTAAGGCATAGGAGAGGCATCACTCATGGGCTATCTAGAGAGCCGCAAGCATCCACATCTCGAACCATTATAAGAGATCTCCGAGATGTATAGGCAAGCAGTCCAGAGGTGCTCTGATTATCTCTAGAGCTCTCTAGGGTCGTTTCGATCTGTGCTATATGACCTGTTTCTGGCAGTTGAAAAGGGCTGTTTATTCACCCATATAAGCCCTCACAACGGTGGCAAAAAAACTAAAGCCAAATCTCTCCAATTTATTTGCCTTCAACTGTTGACATGCTCAGCGCTGACGCTAGAATGCGCGCTCCCAACAGCAATGTTGAGAAGCAAAAGAAAGACCCGTTTTCAGAGGGTGAAGTTAGCGAGAAATACTTCATTCTTATGTTGACAAAAGGTTGGCGATCTATAGAATACGCCCCCCGCTCTGATGAGCGAATCGTTCTTTAAAAATTTAATCAAGCAATGCGTGTGGGTACTTGCTAGTTGATATTGGATTATTAA
>JAQXEN010000079.1 GCA_029250825.1 Porticoccaceae bacterium | reverse complement strand
GCAACCAATCGAACTTCGGGGGACGTGATACTGTCATTAAGACGTGCCCGCTTGCTGTCTTTTTTAATAAGCTTTACTCCGTTTCAACACAAGTACGCCCGCGTCGCTCCGTCTCGGTGGTAAACATGGCTTCAACCTGTTCCAGCGGCAAGCTGCCAAGGTCTTTTCCATCTCGAGTTCGGACCGCCACACAGCGCGATTCTTTTTCATTATCACCAACAACGAGAATAAAGGGGACTCGCTGCATCGAATGACCGCGGATTTTAAAGCCGATCTTCTCGTTTCTCAAGTCACAATTCACTCTAAAGCCTTTATTTTGCAGTGATTTAGCAACTTCTTGTGCATATTCGGCCTGCGCATCGGTAATATTGGCCACAACTGCCTGTTCGGGGGCTAACCAAAATGGAAACGCGCCTTCGTATTGCTCGATCAAAATACCGATAAATCGCTCAAATGAACCGAGAATTGCCCGGTGTAACATCACTGGAACCTTGCGCGTACCGTCTTCGGCAACATACTGAGCATCGAGGCGACCAGGCATGGAAAAGTCCACCTGAATAGTGCCCAACTGCCAGACCCTACCAATGCAGTCTTTTAGTGAGAATTCAATCTTGGGACCATAAAAGGCACCCTCTCCCGGCAACTCCTGCCAAGGTAATTCTTTGGCATCTAATGCTTGGCCCAGTGCAGCTTCCGCACGATCCCAATCTTCATCGGAACCCACTCGCTCTGGAGGGCGAGTCGAGAGACGATAGATAATTTCATCGAAGCCAAAGTCCGCGTAAACCTCATGGAGAAAATCAATAAACTGAGATACTTCCGGCTGAATCTGCTCTTCAGTACAGAAGATATGCGCATCGTCCTGAGTAAATGAACGCACCCGCATAATGCCGTGCAGTGATCCTGAGGGTTCATTGCGGTGACAGGAACCGAACTCGGCGAGACGCAACGGTAGATCTCTGTAGCTTTTTAAGCCCTGATTAAACACCTGCACATGACAGGGGCAATTCATTGGCTTAACCGCATAATTGCGATCATCGGTCTGCAGGCTAAACATATCGTCGCCAAACTTATCGGCGTGGCCCGACTTCTCCCACAGACTCATATCGACAATCTGTGGCGTCTTGATCTCCTGATAGCCCTGCTCGCGCTGTTTGTTGCGCATATACCCTTCAATCGCGCTGTAAACACTCCAACCCTTGGGGTGCCAAAAGATTGAACCCGGCGCCTCTTCCTGCATATGGTAGAGATCGAGCTTCTTATTAATCTTGCGGTGGTCGCGCTTCTCGGCTTCCGCCAGACGATTAATATAGGCTTTTAGTTCTTTCTTATTGCTCCAAGCGGTGCCGTAAATACGCTGCAACATTTCATTGTTGCTATCACCACGCCAATAGGCGCCGGCGACTTTAGTTAATTTAAAGGCAGGCAATTTTGCCGTGGAGGGAACATGGGGGCCGCGACAGAGATCGATAAAGTCTCCCTGACGATAGAGACCAATAGGCTCTCCTGCCGGAATGCTGGCAATAATCTCAGCTTTGTATTGCTCGCCGATACTTTTAAAGAACGCCACTGCCTCATCGCGATCCCACTCTTCTCGTGCAATGCTGTGATCCGCTTTGACCAGTTCGGTCATGCGCGCTTCAATGGCCTCAAGATCTTCAGGGGTAAAGGCGCGCTCAAAGGCGAAGTCATAATAGAAGCCGTCTTCAATTACCGGGCCAATGGTGACCTGAGCTGCTGGAAACAATTGCTTTACCGCCATAGCCAACAAATGGGCCGAGGAGTGGCGAATAATATCCAGTGCCTCATCGGACCGGTCGGTGACAATCGCCAGAGTTGAGTCTTCTTGCATAAGATAAGAGGCATCAACTACATCGCCGTTAACTACGCCTGCGAGAGTCGCTTTGGCCAGACCAGCGCCAATATCAGCAGCTACATCGGCTACGGACACAGGATGATTGAAAATACGTTGGGATCCATCAGGGAGGGTAATTGCGGGCATTGCTCTTTTCCTTGCCAGTGGTGACCTATACCAAAGGCCACGTGGGGTTAAATTATGAAGCGAGCATTTTACCTTGAACAACCCTATTTACAAGGCTATTTACTATGCTGTCTCGCGGGCTGTCTAGGAAGCCCTTCAGTGGGTACAATGCCCCCAGCCAAAATTGAGAGAACCCAACCTTTGAAAATTTATGTCGACGCCGATGCCTGCCCAACAGTGATTAAAGATATTCTCTACAGAGTCTCTCAGCGCACCGGCATTGAGCTCATCTTAGTTGCCAACCAAGCACTGACGACTCCTAGGATACCCACTGTAAGGAGTATTCAGGTGAGCTCTGGATTTGATGTGGCGGATGATCGCATTGTGGAGTTGGTAGAAACCGATGATTTGGTGATTACCGCGGATATTCCCTTGGCGGCCGAGGTGATTGATAAGGGTGGCAAGGCTTTAAACCCAAGAGGCGAGCTGTACTCAAAAGCTAATATTAAAGCGCGGCTGAATATGCGCGACTTTATGGACAGTATGCGCAACAGTGGTGTGCAGGTGGGTGGCGGGCCGCCGCCATTAACACAGAGGGATAGAATGGAATTTGCCAATGCGCTAGATACTTATGTGGCGCGGTTTAAGTAGTCCATTTTGACCTATTGCCAAGTATCAATCTTGAGATTTCTCCCTGCAGTTAGCATGCTCCGCGAAGCGCTTTGGGCAGGAAATGACATGTTTTTTGTCACGGTCATCCCAAGAGAGTCCTCCTAATTGTCATCCCGAGAGAGCGTAGCAACGAGGGATCTCTAATGATCCAGCAAGCGATCAATCTGCGCCGCAGTAAAAGGCCAGCCCTTCTCCTCACCATTGGCCAGCGCCACAACCGGAATACGAATAGCGTATTTTTCCTGCAGCTCAACATCTGTTTGAATATTAATTTCAATCAGGCGCAGTCCTCTCTCAGTCATCAAAGGATAGAGCACTGCTTTGGCCTGCTCGCAGAGATGGCAGTTGGGTCCGGTGTAAAGCGTAACCTCAGACTCTTTAAACAGCATCAAGATTAACCAAAGGTACTACGTCGAGTAATACGCCAGACATTATGAATCCGCGGGTTTCTTTCAAAATCCATATCCAGTGTCTGGGGGGTAATATTCTCAGCATTAAACTGTCGTGTAATCAACTCATCCATTTTGAATTTGCGGAAGTTATTGGAGAAAATTAATACGCCACCGGGCGCCAACTTGGCCATTGAATTACGGATCAGATCGCCGTGATCACGCTGCACATCCAGCACCGAATCCATTTTTTTGGAATTGGAAAAAGTCGGGGGATCAAGAAAGATCACATCGTACTGCTCACCATCGGTCTCAAGCCATTTAAGGCAGTCGGCGCGCAGCAGGTGATGATTTTTCGCGCTGATATTATTGAGGTCATAATTGCGTTGGGCCCAGTCTAAATAGGTATTGGACATATCGATACTGAGGCTGCGTTTAGCCCCGCCAAGAGCTGCCTGAACCGATACCGCAGCGGTATAACAGAACAGATTTAGCAGGCTCTTGCCCTTCGCCAACTCTGTCACCATACGTCTCACTGAGCGGTGATCAAGAAACAGGCCGGTATCCAAATAGTCTGACAGGTTAGCTTCAAACTGAGCCTCTCCCTCATAGACTGTCATGGTAGTACTGGGGCCTTCATTAAAGCGTTCATACTGACTATCGCCCTTCTGGCGGCGGCGCTCCTTGTAGTGAATATGGCCGCGAGCATCCTTGGCAAATTCTTTCACCGCCTGCTTTACCTCGGCAAAGCGCTCTCTGGCAACTCTGTCATCCACAGTATTCGGCGGCAGATATTCCTGCACGTGCACCGAATCTTCGTAGATATCGATGGCCACGGCATATTCAGGGATATCCGCATCGTAGACACGGTAGCAACTGACACCGGTTTTGTTTAACCAACCATTTAGCTTGCGTTGATTTTTAACCAACCGGTTGAACACCATCTTGGCGCCCTCGGTTAAGGCCTGGGCCGGCGCCGGTTTATTCAGTCGCTCTTCGATTTTTGCCGAACGTGAACTGAGGTCTTCGAAGACCAACAGTTTACAGGGCAGCGTGCCATTAAATAATTTGTACTGTTTAGTGGGAGTCAGATCAGTCTCGCGACCCAGCTCGACATTGCCGGTAAATACCGCAGCTTTCCAGCCTTGGAAATTCTTCTGCAATACCGCGCCTAACTTCTGGTAGAGCGGGATTAACCCATCCACATCTCCAAGCCGTTCGCCATAGGGAGGGTTGGTGAGCAGCAAACCATAGTCAGCGGTGGCTTTACCAAACTGATCTATAGGCTTGTGGGCCAGACGAATATGCTCATCCAATCCAGCTTTTTCGATATTGAGAGTGGCGAACTCCAGCACTCTCGGATTGGCATCATAACCGCGAATATCCAAATCCAAGGTTTCAAGCCCGGCAATTTTACGCTGCTCGGCTTCATCCATAATCGACTGCCAGAGCTCTTGATCATGTTGTTTCCAGTCGCTAAAACCAAAGCGCTCGCGCAACAGTCCGGGGGCGATATCCGCTGCCATCATCGCGCCTTCGATAATGAGCGTGGCACTGCCGCACATTGGATCTAGCAGCGCCGCATTGTTTTTCATCATTTCCGGCCAGCCGCAACGCAGCAAAAGAGCAGCGGCGAGGTTTTCCTTTATCGGCGCACTGCCCTGACCACTTCGATAGCCGCGGCGATGTAAGCTCTCACCGGAGATATCCAGGGATACCGTCACCTGACCTTTGTGCTGGCGCACCTGAATGCGGATATCTGGATTTTTGGTGTCCACATTGGGGCGCTCACCCTGCTCCCGGCGAATGCGATCGACTACCGCATCTTTAACCCGCTGAGATCCATACATGGTGTTATCTACCAAGCGCGAGGTGCCAATAAAATCGATGGCAATCGTCTGCTCATGGGAAAAATGCTCTTCCCAGGGAACATCTAAACATTCCTGATAGAGTTGATCTTCCTCATTTAAAGTGAACTGGTGCAATGGCATCAAAATTCTATTGGCCAGGCGCGACCAGAGACAGACGCGATAGGCCAACTCTCTGCTGCCCTCGAAATGCACCGCCGCCACAGTTTCCTTAGTACTCTCTGCTCCCAGTCCCTCTAGCTCTTGTGCGAGCAGTTGCTCTAACCCCTTGGGACAGGTGGCTAACCAGGCATGATCGACTGAAACTGAAGACACAAATAGGATCCTTTTATCACTTTTTATTACTTTGGGGATTAAAACGCGCGCTCTATAGATTAACAAAATCTTCGACAGAGTCGTTAGAATTTGATGAACTGTGACTAGCGTTTCAAAAAGGCGCTCATTCTATCGCTCTTTAGACAAATTTGTTTGATAAAAACTGCTCTCAGCACGTTTTTCAAGCTGAGTGTCAGTTTCCTAAATAAACCCTTAGGAGATATAAGTGAAAAAGCATAAAAGAGATCAGCAACAACGTTCATTTCTAAAAGGTTATCAGGCGGCAGTTCAGGGCCGCACTCTCGCAGCAATTCCCTATCAAGAAGATTCAGTAATGGCCTACCATTGGTCCCGCGGTTGGCGCGAAGGCAAGGAAGATTATTGGAACGGGTTCAAACAGCATTCGTTCCAGCAAAAGGCGGCAAGTTTATAAAGCAGGCTTGCGCTAAAAATACGACTTAATACAGGGCCTTCTAGCTCAGATCAGTTGGCCGCATTAGCAGGAACCTTTAACCGGGTAATCTAACAGGCAAAAATAAGCAACGAAGACAAAATTAAACAGGAATTCGTCCTGTTTCCGGCTCAAAAACGGAGCCACCCAATGGCCGCAACTCGATATCAGTTGTGGCCATTTTTTTTGCTGGGTTCTGGAATGCTACTTTACTTAGGCGAGCGCCAAGCGAGCTTTCAGCCCGGTCATCTCAAGTCCCAAAACCTCCGTTTAGACCCATTTAACTTTTATCTCAAGCCTATGGTAGATTCTTATAACCGACGGACAGCCCTCTTGTATTATGTTCTGCTCAAATAACACAGACTGACACTGAACTCAGTAATAGTGCAATGCGGAGTGCATTCACGGCTTTAATATCAGAGAAACGAAGTGAAAAGGCTGGCCGAAACCCCAAGTAACTAGAGAAAAAAAGAGGGCCATAGAGGCCCTCTTAAATGGAGTTACATCTGTCTTCAGCGACCTGAAATGAGGATTAGGCATTCCCTGCTAACCGCTTGAGCTTGGTCGGTTATAGCCAAGTCAAACGGCCAGCCGTGGCCGTGAACACCGAGCCTGTAAAAGGACAATACCGGCTCGACATTTAAAGCATAGCCAACAATTTCGGCTTTTCCAGCCATGTCAGTTATTGCAGTGATTTAATGGCTATTTCGTAGATATCTTTGACCAACCCCTGTTCCTCGGCAATTGTTTGCAACGCTTCGCGCATTTGTGAGCTATTGGGCTCGGGGAATTTTTTCCAGCCTGTCAGTGGTGTCATCAAGCGCGCGGCGACCTGTGGGTTGAGGCTGTGTAATCTGAGAATACGCTGCTTGAGAAATTCATAGCCTGAACCATCGGGATTGTGAAAATTCACTAAGTTGGCATTGCAGAAACCGCCGATCAAACTGCGGATTTTATTTGGATTGCTAAGAGTAAAGCTAGGGTGTTGCTCTAGGACCTCAACCCTCTGCAGCCCACCGGGCTGGCTGTTGGCGGCCTGTATTTGCAACCAGAGATTCATCACCAGAGTTTCATTGCGATACTGCTGCTCAAACTGCTGCAGTGCCGTCTCAGCCTGTTGCTCTGCCCCTCGGCAGTTCACCAGACAAGACAGCGCGGCGGCCTTATCGGTCATATTGTCGGCGCTGGCAAATTGCTCTACCGCAAGACCAATACCCAGCTCGCCAACCAACATCAGATAGCTCAGAGCAATATTTTTCAGCGCACGGCGGCCAATCTGAGATGCATCTGGGGCGTAATCCTGTTGGATATTATGCCGTTGATAGACCGTCAGAAACTGATCCTTTAGGGCATCTGCCAGTGCCTGCCGGACAAATAGCCGAGCATGGTGAATGGCATCTGCATAGATCACTGCGGCCTCTTCGTGAAGCTGCGCTTCGCTGGTCAGCTGCAGCATTAATGCAACCATAGCGGGATCCAGATGGGTGTCACTGAGCAATGATCTAAAGGCGTCGATCAGCTGATTATCCATTTCCAGTGGACGCTGCTGATGGCTGTCGGCAGTGAGCTTCTCAAGCAATTCAAAACTCAGTTTTTGTCCTGTATCCCAGCGATTAAAACCGTCACTGTCATGGGCCATAAGATGAATTAACTGGTCTTTGCTGTAGGCATAATCTAGTTTTACCGGGGCGGAAAATCCGCGCAACAATGATGGCACTGGAGCTTCACCGATATTCTCAATGATCAATTGCTGATCGGTTTGGCTAACCTCATAGACCATCTCAGTATCGCCATTGCTATTCAACGGCAGATCACCTGATGCGCCAACCAAACCAAGCCTAACCGGGATAACAAATGGCTGCTTCTGTGCCTGCCCTGGGGTGGCTGGGCAGCTCTGAGAAAAGTCCAAGGTAAAAGTGCGGTCAGCCGCATCATAGCGAGAGGTTACCGCCAATTGCGGTGTGCCCGACTGCTTGTACCAGCGACGGAATTGAGTCAGCTCACGACCACTGGCGTCTTCCATGGCTTTAACAAACTCTTCAATGGTCACTGCCTGACCGTCGTGACGCTCAAAATAGAGATCGCTGCCCTTGCGAAAGGTTTCAGCGCCTAACAGGGTGCGGATCATGCCGACTATTTCGGCGCCCTTCTCATAGATGGTCAGGGTATAAAAATTATTGATCTCCATATAGGCGTCTGGCTGCACCGGATGTGACATGGGGCCACCATCTTCGGCAAACTGATGAGTGCGCAGGTAGCTGACATCTTCTATGCGCTTGACCGTTGCCGAGTTCATATCAGCGGAAAACTGGGAGTCGCGGTAGACAGTAAAGCCCTCTTTAAGGCTTAGCTGAAACCAGTCGCGACAAGTGACTCGATTGCCAGACCAGTTATGGAAGTACTCATGGGCAACAATTGCTTCGACACGCTGAAAGGCGGCGTCGGTGGTGGTCTTGGGATTGGCCAATACCGCCGACGTATTAAAGATATTTAACCCTTTATTTTCCATGGCACCCATATTGAAGTCATCCACGGCAACAATCAT
>JAQXEN010000062.1 GCA_029250825.1 Porticoccaceae bacterium | reverse complement strand
TCACCTACTATCCAGATCGTATTCGCGGCCATAGGCTTCTTCGTCCCAGCGCATTGAGTGCTTTAGAGAAAGCATTGCGTGAGCACATTTATCCAGATCTTTCTCTTCGACAAAGATTTGCAGCGCCACTTGACGGCCAGAAAGGGTTATGAAGCTATCTTCGACACAGCTTAAAGTGCCGGCAACCAGAGCAAATAGATAGGCAGGCTTTTTGAAGGGGTCATGCCAAGTAACAAAATGGCGACCGTCATCAAGTTCGCCACGCTCAATCGGGTTGCCATTGGATAGCAGCACCGGATACTGGGCTTTATCGGCAATCACTTTGGTGGTGAATTCCGACATAACATCCGGACGATCAAGATAGTAGGTGATATCGCGGAAGCCTTCGGCTTCACATTGGGTGCAATACATGGTGCGCGAACGATAGAGACCCATCATGGTGGTATTATCTTGGGGCTTGATCAGCACTTCGGTGGTGATTATTGCGCGATCCGCGAGGCCGTTAATACTCAGAGAATCATTGTCCCGACTGTAGGCGCCCTCTTCCAGCGGCTGACCATCGACAGATACGGACTGCAGGTCAAGCCCTTCGCTGCCATGCAAAACCAGATCGGCGCCCTGCTCACCACTGAGTGAATTGCGCAGGATTGAAAGTGTAGCCGTTACTCTGGTGTGGTCGTCACCCAGATCAAAAACCAGCTCGGTCTTCTCAATCTCAAAAGCTGATACTTTGTAGTCTTTTAGATAAATAGTCTGTGGCAATGCATCTTTCATGGCGACGATCCCTGTAATAATATTGCTCTGTGGTGCGCTTAGGCGGCAGCAGAAAATTCAATGTTGTAAGCGGTAAATTTACGGATATTAATCACCCCTGTATCAAGGATCAGATACTGACCTTTGATACCCAGCAATACGCCCTCAACTAGCGGTTGCTTGTCGAGGTTAAAGCTCTTCACTTTTTCCGGCCACTGGCTCACCGGGAAATCAATTGAGGTGCTGCTTTCGCTGTATAGACGCTGCAGGGCTTGCAGACCATATTCCTCTTCGAGCAGTTCGAGACCGGCCTCCGACTTGGCCATCAACTCATCTCTGATGGCCGCTAGATCAACGTCTTCGGCGTTGCCTTTGAGCATTTTTTGCCAGTGGGTTTTATCCGCCACGTGCTCCCGCAGGCAGTCTTCGATTAGACCAGCCTGATAGCGTGTCTGAACACGGAAGATTGGCAATCCCTGTGTTGCACCCTGATCGATCCAGCGGGTCGGTAATTGAGTACCTCGGGTGATGCCCACCTTGACCCCAGAGGAATTGGCGAGATAGACAAAATGGTCGGTAAAACAAAACTTTTCACCCCATTCTGGATCGCGACAGGTGCCGTGATGAAAGTGGCATTTTTCCGGACTCATAATGCAAGTGTCGCACTGGGGCAATTTGGTAAAGCAGGGATAGCAAAAGCCCTGACTAAAGCTTTTTTTCGAGCGCCGCCCACAGTGGATGCAGTGAATATCCCCCAGATGCTCTATGGAAATAGCTTTGCCAATTAAGGCATTCATGGCAATGCGCTGATCGTTCAGCGGCAGCTGATAGTCAACCCGCCCATCCTCACCCAGAGAGGTATACATTTTTTCGAGATGCCCGGACGCTTTTATCGACATGCTTTAGCCTTTATTAGTTTTTCCATGTAAGTGGTTGTTCGTCTGGCGGTGGCGAACAGGCAGTGATTTTCGGAGGCACATAGCCGGTGCGTTGCTCTGGGGGCTTACGCTGATCATAGGCAATAATAGCCTGCATACAGAGTGCCTTCTGTTCATCTGTGAGCGCGCGGCCATCGGGCCACTTGCCCAATTCAACGGCGCGTTTCAAGCTTTCACAAATTTCTGGAGTGATACTTTCCAACAACTGGGATAAATCCATTTTTTATTTATACCTCGCTCTTACAGTGCCTACCAAGCCAAAAATCAAACCCAACAACATACCTACGATTAAACCGCTGAAATGGGCTGCATTGGCAATGCCAACTCCCAATAAAAAATCCAAAACATCGGTCATGCAGAACAGTAACCAAACCAGCATAAAGCCGATCAGCTCATTGGGTAGCGCCAATATAGGATGGGGTGCTAACAGATTGCGGATCCAGATATAGCCAAGCAAGGCATAGATAACACCAGACATGCCGCCAAAGGCTACCGAACCAGTCCAGACAAATTGCCCCATATTGGAGACCACTGCGCTGACCAATACCAACAATAGCAAATGCAGCGGTCCCAGCAGTGCTTCGATGCGCCCGCCCAAGAGCGATAACCATAGACCATTAAAGACGAAATGCATCAAGCCAAAGTGAACAAATATCGGGGTGACCAGGCGCCAGAGTTCGCCCTCGGCAATACCGCCAAAGACCAACATTCGGGGAATGGGATAAAAGTAGCTTCCGACAAACCATCCCAAGAGGCTGGCTAAAAATAGCAGCGCTGTTATTGGATGCTGTCTGGCGGCGGTGCGCCAGCGAGCTCCGGTTGTTGGCTCCCCTGGCTCGCGAGCTTCAGGCGTCTCAGGAGGTTCAGCTGTCATTGTTAGCTTTGGCTTTGGCTCTGTCCAAGCGACTTCCCCAACCTAACTTTGAGCGGCAGATGCTGTAGAAGTTATGGTCTTGGGGGTGAATCAATATAATCCCTTCCCGGTGTTTGCGGATAGTGATGATATCTCCCGGCTCACTGAGATAATCATTGTGGCCATCACAGGTAATCAGAGGGTGTAATTCGTTGCGCGAACTGACGCGAATTTCAATCTGTGAATTGCCGTGCAGTGCGATAGGACGGCTATTTAGGGTGTGGGGATTGAGTGGCACCACAACCATAGCATCCAGCTCCGGGCACAGCAGCGGACCGCCGGCAGAGAGAGCATAGGCGGTTGAGCCTGTGGGGGTGGCAACAATTAGACCGTCGGAGCGCTGGCTGTAGACAAATTCACCGTCCACATAGAGTTCAAAGGCCATCATTCGCACCGACTGACCTGGGTGCAGCACTATATCGTTTACCGCCAGCCCTTCGGCGATCAATTTGCCGTGGCGAGTAATGGAAGTTTCGAGGATAAAGCGATTAGTTTGTTTATAATCACCGGACAGCACTGGCAGTACACGCTCAGCAATTTCATCTGGCGAGATGTCGGTCAAGAACCCGAGACGGCCGCGATTGATACCCAACAGTGGAATTTTGCTCGCGGCCATACTGCGGCTGGCACTGAGCATACTGCCGTCGCCACCGACCACAATACCCAGATCAACTGCACCGGCGAACTCATCCAGAGGTAAGACTTTATCCACTGGCCAGTCGACCAATTTGGCTGCACGCGCCTCGTAGACAACCTCTCGGCCCTGGCTTAACAGAAAGGCTTCAAGTTTGTTTAGGGAGTCCCGCACCTCGGGTACTTCGAGGCTTGCGAGTAAACCTATACGTTGAAAATGTGGCATATTATTGAATGTCCAAAAACCGATTTGACGATTATACAGAGTAGCGCAGCAATTCACCCTTTTTAAGGCATAATAACCGCAGGTTCTCTGACAAAGTCGTTTGACTGAGAGGAGCAAAAAGAGTGGCTGAGACCTAATACCTGCATGTGATGTGGCAGGTAGGCGGGTCAAAACTGCAGGCAGGTGGTTCCAAATCAAACTCAGTTCTTCAACGTATCTGACGGATGATTGGATATCAAAACAGAAGCCTTCAGCAAAACGGTGTCTTCCAGAAAAAGCCCAGTAGTGAGATATCTCTCAGCCCAAAATCAACACAACTAAAAATGTGAAAAGTATGTATAACCATCTCAACAGCATAGTTCTTATCGGTATGCCCGGTGCCGGCAAAAGCACTCTAGGCATTCTCTTGGCAAAAGAGCTTGGATTAGATTTTATCGATACTGATATCGCCATTCAGGTGCGCGAGGGCTGTACCCTGCAAGAAATTCTCGACCGGAATGATTATCTGTATCTCCGTGAAGTGGAAGAGCAGGTTCTGTTGAGTGAAGATATCAGGGGAAAGGTGGTCGCCACTGGTGGCAGTGCGGTTTATTCAGCGGTGGGAATGGCGCGTTTAAGCGATAGCGCGAGGATTGTATTTCTCGATGTACCGCTCCAGCAACTGCGCAAGCGCATCGGTAATTTTGCCTCTCGAGGCATTGCCCGCAAACCCAATCAAAGCCTCGAATCGCTCTTTCGTGAGCGCTGCACACTCTATCGTCAGTACGCCCATATCACCGTTGACTGCAATCAGCAGTCACTGCAGCAGAGTTTGGACTCAGTGCTGCAGCAACTGCGGGCTTAGGGTTAAGAAGGTGCTTTTAACAGGCCAAACCTATTTAAGAACAGTGCGAATCGACTCCGCAAGATACTCAATATTGCTTAAGTTAATCCCCGCCAAGTTGATGCGCGTTGAAGACACAATATAAATACCAAACTCTTCTCTCAGGCGCGTCAAATGCTCAGGAGCAATACCCAAGAATGAGAACATGCCGTTCTGACGTTTGATATGGCTAAAATCGAGACCCGCTGCATTGTCCTGAATACTGTCAGCCAGCAGAGTGCGCATAGATTTAATTCGCAGGCGAACCTCTTCCAGCTCAGCTTTCCAATCTTTACACAGCTCTTCATCACCCAGAATCAGCGACACTAACAGAGCGCCGTGAGCCGGTGGCATGGAGTACATCTGACGGGCCACAACCATTGCCTGACCACCAACAATCGCCGCATGCTCTGGCGTTTGGGTAATAAAAGTAATCGATCCAGTGCGCTCGCGGTAGAGACCAAAGTTTTTCGAACAGCTTGAGGCTATTACCAACTCCGGTAACTTCTCGGCCATCAGACGCATGCCATAAGCATCTTCATCGAGGCCATCGCCAAGCCCCTGATAGGCTGTATCGATAAACGGCACAAAGCCACGCTCTAGGGCTATGTCAGTAATTTGATCCCACTGTTGGTTGCTCAGATCAGCACCGGTTGGGTTGTGGCAGCAGCCGTGGAGCAACACCACATCGCCGGCGGGAACCTGACGCAAAGTCTCCAGCATCAGATCAATATTGACCTCGCGGCTGGCGCTATCGTAGTAGGGGTATTCTTTAATCTCGAAACCAGCACTGCCGAGCAGTGGGATATGGTTCGGCCAGGTCGGTGTGCCGACCCATAATTTGGCCTCGGGACGAGCGCGGCGAATGACTTCGGCACCCACTCTCAGGGCGCCGGAACCACCCGGTGCCTGCAGACTCTTGATCCGTCCAGATGTAAGAACAGCGTGATCATCACCGAGCATAAGCTGCAACATTCTGCTGTTGTACTCAGCATCTCCAGCAATACCTTGATAGGATTTGGTTTTTTCAAGTTCAGCCAATTTGGCTTCGGCACGTTTTACCGCACCCATAACCGGGGTCTGTCCGCGGTCATTCATATAGACGCCAACGCCTAAATCGATTTTTGTATCTCGCGGATCTTCTCGAAAAGCCGCCATCAAACCTAGAATCGGATCAGCAACTATGGGCTTTAAACTTTCAAACATCGGTGGTTTCCTGTGGGATAAATGTGAGCCAAAGTGAAGGTCAAAAAATTTGCAGGCGTGATTCTACTATGTCTGACAGCAATTGGTTATGCTTTTGTCGGAGTTTTCGTCTCAATAAAGGCCCTTATCAAGGCGTTTACTGTCTCCGGTTTCTCTGCATGGAGCCAATGACCGGTATCCACAACTACCTCTAACTGAGAATTAGGAAATAACTGCTGAATTATCGGTCGGTGCTTTTGCTGGATATAGGCAGAGTGTTCACCCTTTAAAAATAGCGTTGGCCCCTTATAAGGATCACCAGTGGGCCCTGACACCAGGGTGGTGGCGTAGTTTTGATTAACCGACTGTAGGTTTAATTTCAAACTGAAGTCACCCGCCGGATTTCGGGCTAAATTTTTCAGCAAAAAGGCCCGCACTGACGCCTCCGCAATATGCTCACTGATCAGCCCATCGGCATCACGGCGACTGTGAATCGCATTTTCAGCCAGCAGATTAAGTGCATCCAGCGCCGCATCCTGACGCGCGGCATAGGTTACCGGCGCAATATCAATCACCACCAAATCACTCACCCGCTCAGGATTATTCAGTGCCACCTGCATGGCAACCTTCCCTCCTAGAGAGTGGCCGATTAGGGTTGCACTGGTGAGCTTAAGATCATTCATCAACTCAACAATATCCGCCGCCATAGAGGGCAGATCCATGAGTGACTCATGGGGCGAGTCACCGTGGTTGCGCAGATCCACACTGATAACCTGATGATCCTCAGTCAAGGCCCGCGCCAGCACCCCCAGATTACTCAGGGAACCAAACATGCCGTGGATCAAAATAACCGCTGGACTGCCGCTCTGTAACTCGCCGGACTGAAGAGAGTAGTTAAGTTTCATAATATCTTACCGGTGCCTCTACTGGGTGGTTTGACGATTGCGGTACTTGTCTTTATTTTTACGACCCTGTTCATAGAGCTTAGGGCGCAGACGGCGACGCAATTTGGGAAACAGATAACTGATATGGGTGAGTTTGGCACTTGCCGCAGGTAAAACTACCTCGATCTCGTCACCGGAAGCCACCGCCAAAATACCCTCGGCAACCTGCTGGGCCGAGCTCATTGGCTGGGAGAAAACAATATCTTCCACTGCATCGATCTCATCCATAATAAAGCCAGTATCAATGGGGCCAGGTGAGACTGAGCCAACACTGATGCCGCTATCGCGCAATTCATCTGCCAAAGCATAACTAAAGGCGCGCAAGCCGGCTTTAGTGGCACTATAGGTTGCGGCACCCTGCAGTGGCGCGCGGCCGGCCAGGGAACCGACATTGACAATGGCCCCTTCACCAGCGCGCTGCAGATAGGGAATCGCCGCACAGGACAGTAGCAGAGGGGCGCGCATATTGATATCCACCATCGCGGCAACATCTATTGGCGCGACAGTCGCCAGATCGCCTCGCGCATGCATACCAGCGTTATTGATAACCACATGCACCGCACCAAAGGCACTTTCGGCCTTTTCCAAAAGGGTTAAACAGTCTTCATTACTCGCCACATTCATTACCACGGTGAACACTTCACACTGAGAGCGCAGTTCATCGGCAATCCTATTTAAGGCAGCTTCACCGCGGGCAACCAAAACCAGTTTGGCTTTGTGAGCGGCAAAAAGGCGCGCGCAGGCAGCGCCGACACCGGCGGAGGCACCGGTAATAATCACAGTTTTATTTTCGAAGGACTTTATCATTTTTATTATTCCTTGGGAGGGTTACAGATTCGCTTAAAGAACCGGTTAAGGCGTCAAATCAAGGGGTCATCTTTAAGATTTCATGAGTATAACCGCATAACATAAGAATGCGTATGCGGAGACTCGACTAAAGGATTAGATTTTTAGGCTTTGAGGATCTCGCTTCATCAGTCAACCAGCAACTGCTCTTTTCTGCAGTACTCAAGGGTTTGATCGAGAGCCTGAGATGTAGCATCAATGATCTCATCAATTTGCTCTGTGGTGATAATTAGCGGCGGACAGAAAGCCAGACTGGATCCGGCCACGGTGCGTAATATCACCCCCCTATCCTGCACTGCTTTCTGCGCGTAGGCACCAACAGCACCACCGGCAAAGGCTCTACCTGTGGCTTTATTGGCTACCAGTTCAATTGCCGCAATCAAACCACTACCGCGCACCTCACCCACCAGAGGATGGTCGGCAAACTCCGCTAGTCGTCGCTGTAAATATTCGCCGGTAACCGCCGCCTTGGCAAAAATATTGTCGCGCTGATAAATCTCCAGCACCTTGATTGCCACGGCGCAGGCCACCGGGTGACCGGAATAGGTATAGCCATGACCAAAGGCTCCGGCCGCAGCACTCTGATCGATCATTGCCTCATACATATCTCGGCGAACCGCAGAGGCACTGATGGGCATATAAGCAGAGGACAATTGCTTGGCAAAGGTCATCATATCCACTGGTTCAATGCCCATAGTGGTGCAGCCGAAATCATTGCCGGTGCGACCAAAGCCTGTGATCACTTCATCAGCCCAAAATAAGATGCCGTACTTGCTGAGTACTGCCTGCACCTGCGGGTAATAATCAGCCGGCGGCACAATCACCCCACTGGCACCGGTTATGGGTTCAGCAATAAACGCAGCAATGCTATCCGGCCCCTCACGGAGGATCATGCGCTCTAGATTGCCGACAATGCGCTGGACAAATTCAGCCTCGCTCTCGGCTCCCTGTTTGCCACGATAGTAATGAGGATGATCAGTACGCAGTATTCCCAGTGCGTCCACCGGCAGATCAAAATGCCTTTGCGTTACCGGCAATCCGGTAAGGGCAGCGGAGGCAATTGTCACACCGTGATAGGAGCGCTCTCGGGCAATGATTTTACGCCGTTCCGGTTTGCCGATGGCCTCGTGATAATAGCGCAACAATTTAATATGAGTATCGTTGGCATCGCTGCCGGAATTGCCAAAGGAGATTACCGCATCTTCCATGGGAATCATCTCCGCCAGCTTATCCGCCAATTCGATCCCCACCGAATGGGTCTTGCCACCAAACATATGACTAAAGGTCAGCTTGCTCATCTGCTCGCTAGCAGTTTGAATAATTTCCTGATTGCCATAACCCAAAGCAGTGCACCAGAGACCGGCCATACCCTCAAGATATCTATTGCCCTGATCATCCCACACATAGCAGCCTTCACCGCGCTCGAGACTGATCTGTTCTATGGCTTTAAAATTCGTGGTTGGATAAATTAAGTGCGTCATACTCAGACCTATTCACTGTCGATGCCGCCCATACAGATATATTTCATAACCATATAGTCGTCCATACCGTACTTGGATCCCTCGCGACCGCTGCCGGATTCTTTAACCCCGCCAAAGGGTGCCATCTCATTGGAGATAACTCCCTCATTGACACCGACAATCCCATACTCAAGCTGCTCGGCAACACGCCAGACACGACCAATATCCCGAGAGTAAAAATAAGCCGCCAAACCAAACTCGGTATCATTGGCCATCTGCACAACTTGCGCTTCAGTTTCAAACTTAAATACTGGGGCTACTGGACCAAAGATCTCCTCCGAGAAAACCCGCATATCGCGGCTCACCTCAGTGAGAATAGTCGGCAAGACAAAGGCACCACCGAGATCACTGCGACCGCCACCGAGAGCAACCTGTGCGCCCTTGGCCACGGCATCATCAATAAAGTCACAGACATTGTTCGCCGCTTTCTCATCAATGAGTGGGCCAACAGTGACCCCCTCCTGAGTGCCGCTACCCACCACTAGATTGTTCGTGGCAGCAGTGAGTTTGCGGACAAATTCATCATAGATGCCAGCTTGAACAATAATCCGGTTGGAGCACACACAGGTCTGTCCGGCATTGCGATATTTTGATACCAGTGTGCCCTGCACCGCGGCATCGATATCGGCGTCATCAAAGACAATAAAGGGCGCATTGCCACCCAGCTCCATAGAGGTACGTTTTACAGTCTCAGCACATTCCGCCATCAGCTGCTTACCCACCGGCGTGGAACCGGTAAAGGTCACTTTGCGCACCTGGGGATTGCCAGTTAGCTCGGCACCAATCTCGGCGGTACGACCGGTAACTATATTCATTAGGCCCGGGGGAAAGCCAGCACGCACTCCAAGCTCCATCAGTGCCAGGGCCGACAATGGCGTTGCATTAGCCGGTTTGCAGACCACTGCACAGCCGGCAGCAATCGCCGGAGCAATTTTTCGTGTAAGCATGGCATTGGGGAAGTTCCAGGGAGTAATACAGGCAACCACACCCACCGGCTGTTTAATAACCACAATGCGTTTGTCATTTGAGGGTTGCGGAATGGTATCCCCATAGACACGCTTCGACTCCTCAGAGAACCACTCTATGTAGTTAGCACCATAGGCCACTTCACCCCGGGCTTCGGCCAGGGGCTTGCCCTGTTCGGCAGTGAGTATTTGCGCCAGATCTTCTTGGTTCTCCATCACCAGATCAAACCAGCGGCGCAATACGGCAGCACGCTCTTTGATCGTAGACTTGGCCCACTGCTTTTGCGCCACAGCGGCAGCTTCAATCATGCGTCGAGTTTCAGCGGTGCCACATTTGGCTACTTCGGCGATAGTCTCGCCAGTGGCTGGATTGATTACCCCTAGGGTCTCACCACTGTCGGCATTTAACCACTGGCCATTGATATGGGCCTGAGTTTTCAACAAGCTGCTGTCGTGTAATTGCAATTCCATTTCTCCTTTAGTCTCGCTTAAGCCGCAATCATCAGTGCCAGATTGACAACGGCGCACAATATAAAATTAACCCTCGATTTTCGACAATACCCTATAGTGGTACCTGCCGCCACAGCCCCGTAAGTTATAACAACTATTTCCCGTGTGCGCAGAAAAGCGGTAACCTGAGCTGGCACAGAAGAATTAATTTATCGAGTCATTGAGAAGCTGTTATTTCAGACTATTTAACGGTTACCGGCTATTTAACTGTTACCGACTATTTAAGCGTTACCGACGATATAAGTGTTACCGACTATGCCAAATTCACAGCTCTACTTTTTTCGCGACGGTATCCACACTCATCTAGTGGTACCTAGCGCGGCATTGCTCCGGGTCTTGCCCGAACTTACTGAGCAGCTGCAGGACGCGCAATGGGCGCGCATTGGCTGGGGCGACTACCTCTATTATGGCGCAGCACAACAATCCCTTATGCTCGGCCTGCGGGCACTGTTGTTACCCACCAGAGCGACCATCGCCGTGCTCGGCATTGCCGATCTGGAAAAATATCGCAGCGCCAGCGGTCGCGCTTATTCTATCGAGACCGGCCAGGGAGTTTTGGACGCAGTAGTGGCCTTTATTTACCGGCACTTTAAAGTTGATCAACGGAATCAGTTAATTAGGGTTCGGGCCAGAGACAATGGAGAAATTTTCTTCCAGTCTCGAGGTATCTATATGTGCATCAACACCTGTAATAACTGGACATCTCGCGGCCTTAAAATAGCCGGGCTGCGCTGTCTGCCTCTATTGAATTTTTTACCCGGTCAGGTAGAGCGCTCAGTGCGCCGCAATGGCTACTTGCCGATGCCCCTAGCGCTGCCGCCGCCCCTTGGGCAAAGCCATCAATAGCCTGTGGCTGATTGGTCGGATTTAGTGCTATCAAAGCTCTCGGCGCTACCCTAGGATAAGAGAGATCTTTAAATCTAAAAATCTAACAAAACACAGAATACACAGAGGTGAGCAATGATTGAATACACTCAGGAAGGCGACGTAGCAATTCTTAACTGGGACGATGGCAAGGTGAACTCCCTAAGTCATGCCACTGTTGACCGACTTAATGAACTGTTAGATCGCGCCGAAAAAGACGCCTCTGCAGTGGTTATTCACGGTCGCCCGGGCCTGCTCTCAGCCGGCTTTAATCTTAAGGAAGTCTCCGCAGAAGTGGCCGCTCAGCCAGACGGCGATCAGCTGTTACCGGCTCTGGTCAATAAAGGCGCCGCCCTATTATTGAGAGTCTTTAGCCACCCACAACCAGTGGTCACCGCCTGTACAGGTCATGCCATTGCCGCCGGCGGGATGATGCTGCTGGCCTCAGATACACGCATTGGTGTGCATGGAGAGTTTAAGATTGCCCTCAATGAAACGGTAATTGATATGGTCTTGCCAGCATTTGGTATCGAGCTGGTTAAGTCGCGGTTATCTCCGCGCTTCCAGTCCATGTGTGCGATTCAATCCCATATGTTCAGCCCCGAGACAGCCCTCGAAGCGGGCTTCTTTGATGAGCTAGTGAGCGCCGAAGACGTGCTGCCCCGAGCTCTTGAGCATGCCACTCAGCTAGCCACCTTGCCGGCAGTCTATGGGGTCAATAAAATGATGTTACGTCAGGCACATGCCGATATTATTCGCGCCAGCCTGAACTGAGTGAACCTGAAAGAGGAGCAAACCCATGACAGATATTGCAGCTGATTTTTCGAGCAATAAGTACCGTATTTATGGCGCCGAACTCTCACCCTATTCCGTTAAGGTGCGCTCCTACTTGCGTTTTAAACAGATCCCTCACCAGTGGATTATTCGCAGTGCCGAGACCATGGAGGAGTTTGCAAAATACGCTGTGCTGCCGATTATCCCTCTCGTGGTTAGCCCACAACTTAAAGGCGCTCAGGATTCAACCCTGGTGATGGAACAGCTCGAAGTCCTGCATCCCCAAGACAGCATTTATCCAGAGGATACCACCGTCAACTTTGTCTCCACTCTGCTGGAAGAGTTCGGCGATGAATGGGGCAACAAGTGGATGTTTCACTACCGCTGGGCGCGAGATATTGATCAGCTTGCCTCGGCGCGGCGCATTGCTCAACTGACCCAGCCAGATGCCAAGGGTGACGAATTGGACGCCATTACCGAACAGGTGCGTCAGCGCATGACTGGGCGGGTGTGGTTTGTCGGCTCTAATCCAGAGACCGCGCCACAGATTGAAGCCTCTCTGCACCTAGCACTGGAACAGCTTGAAGTGCATCTGGAATCACGTCCCTATGTGCTGGGTAGTCGTCCCTCCTTCGGTGACTTTAGCCTTTGGGGACAGCTCTATAATGTCTGGACTGACCCCACCAACTGCGCTCTAATCGAGGCCAAGATGCCCAGTGTACTGGCTTGGATTCAGCGTATGCTGTGGCCCCGTATAGAGGGAGATTTTGAATCTTGGGAAAGCTTAAAGCCAACACTCAAGCCATTTATCAAGGCCCAGATTGGCGAGCTTTTTCTGCCCTGGTCCCAGGCCAATGCCGAGGCGATCGCTCAGGGAAAAGACGAGTTTTCTGTGCAGCTAAATGGCCATACCTGGACGCAAAAACCGCAGAAGTATCACGCTAAGTCACTGCAGGCCTTGCGTGAAAAATATGCCGCACTCAACAGTCATCAGGAAACCAATGAATTGTTGCAGAAGACCGGTTGCCTCGGCGCACTCATTTAAGAGCACTTATTTAAATGCACTGATTTAAGAGCACTTATTTAAGATCACTTATCTAAAAGCATCTATTTAAGAGCACTTCTTTAGAGCATTGATGTAGGAGCACTTCTTTTCACCGCTGACCCCAGCAAATCTAGATTGCCCGGGCCACAGCCAACCTAGCTATCAAGGCTTTTATAGAGTTTTTGTTCGGCGGCTATTGATATTCTCCTTGATGACCCCATTTCAATAGGTACCAATAAAAGGAGTAAGCTCGTGGAACAGTACCGCGGAACAACCATTCTCTCAGTGCGTCGCAATGGCAAAGTTGTTATTGGCGGCGACGGTCAGGTCAGTCTCGGCAATACCATCATGAAGGGCAATGCACGAAAAGTCCGACGCCTGTACAACGATAAGGTGATCGCCGGTTTTGCCGGAGGCACCGCCGATGCCTTTACGCTGTTTGAGCGCTTTGAAGCCAAGCTCGAACAGCATCAGGGTAACCTCACCCGCGCCGCAGTAGAACTGGCCAAAGACTGGCGCAGCGACCGAATACTGCGCAAACTCGAAGCCCTGCTGGCAGTGGCTGACAGTGAAGCCTCACTGATTATTACCGGCAATGGCGATGTAATTCAGCCTGAAGACGACTTGATCGCCATCGGTTCCGGCGGCCCCTTTGCCCAGTCTGCGGCCCGCGCACTGTTGGATAACACCGAAATGGGTGCCCGAGATATCGTTGAGCAGGGTCTGAAAATCGCCGGTGATATCTGTATCTACACCAATCACAATCGCACTCTCGAAGAGCTCAATAGCAACGTTTAAATGCCATCAGCTACACCGATCAAAAGAGTGCTATTAACAGGCTGCAATAAAATGGCGCCTGCGGCGTCTCGTAATAAACAGGTGCCAACAGCGTCTCGTAACAATTAGGTGCCCACAGCGTCACGTAACAAAAAGGAATACAAATGTCTCAAATGACCCCCCGAGAAATCGTTCACGAACTCAACCGCCATATTATTGG
>JAQXEN010000024.1 GCA_029250825.1 Porticoccaceae bacterium | reverse complement strand
GAGACTATTGTGGTTGAGGCGGAGCCAACTGGCTATCCGCGCGCGCCAATCAGCAAAAAGCGCGTCTGGTTTGATGCCCGAACTATGCTGCCCTTAAGCATGGTGAGTTTTGATCGCCGTGGAGAGATCTATAGGTCTTTTGACGGCGCTTTTTCCGTCTATGAAAAGGGCGATAAAAAGGTGATGGACGGCAAGCATCCTTACTGGTCCTGGACTAGAGTCCATGCTCACGATGTTCAGACCAATAGAGTGACGCGCATGGAACAGGTCAAAGAGGTAGCCGGAGGTTACCGCACAGAGGCGAATAACCCCGACATTTACGATCGCTTCCTTACCCGCAGTGCTCTCAGGCGATTGGGAAGCTAGTTATTGTCAATAAACGCTAAAGCTGTGCTCCGGCAAATTTAAGTAGTTCACTGTGATATTTCTCGGCTTCTTCTATTAATGGAACATGCCCAGAATGCTCTAACTCAACGATAACTGTGTCGGCATTAAAGTCCGCGACAGAGCGGCCAACGGCCGGATCGGCCAAGGCATCATTGCTGCCGACAAACGATATCATCGGAATATTGAGTGCAGAGAGCGTTGCCCGTTGGTCTAGTGGGCCCAACTCAGCCAGCGTATTGGCAGTCATCGGTGAAGCGGCCAGAAAAAGACTCCAGGTCCAATTAATCACCTCCTCGCTGACGTCGGCGGAATAAATGCCCTGTGCCAAACCCTTAAGAAAATTTGGTCGATCCGCTTTTAACGCAGCCAGAGTGCCACTCAAAACCTCTTCGGTGCCACCGTGAGGAAAGTCGTCTTTTTGCAGGTAAACCGGCGAGGCTGGACATGTCAAAGCAAGGCTGCAGCAGGTTGATTTAAGAATTGATGCTGCTTCGATAGCCACGGCGCCGCCAATTGACCAACCATTGAGCATCACTTTCTCAAGGCCCAGTTCTGCCACTAGGGCGACCACATCGCCAGCAATCGCATTAATACTCATATCATCGAAGTCTTTGTCGGAAAGACCACAGCCGCGATGATCGAGAGTAACCACTCGATGACCCGCATCCACTAGATACGGTACCGTGCCATCCCAAGCTCTAAGGTTCATTCCCCAAGCGTGAATAAGAATGATCGCAGCCGCTCCATTGCCATTGTCTTCGTAGTAGATGTTTCTGCCATTTTCTCTTGTCAGGTAAGCCAATTTAATCGCTCCTAGCCCTAAAGCTTGTGGTTTGGTTGAAGTGGGGATTTATCAATCCCAGTTAGCTACCCAAATCCTGTGAATGGCCACTATTGACTGAAAATCTGCGATTTAAAATACTGATATATGTATAATATGTCAAATAATTATAATGTTAAATTGACGCTAACTGCACCAAGTGATCGCTTCACAGCATGCTGGTCAGGCACTTTTTAGGCGCCTTCTTAGGCGCCTTCTTAGGCGCTTTATCAGCTGCTTGATCACCTCATTTAGGTCAGGGGGTTGTGGCACAACTAAGTAGTCTGCGTTGGTCGCCCTAGCGATAGAGGAGTCAGGATATGTTGCACGAGCAAGTGGTTAATATTGGCATGGGGCAGACGATTCTCAAAAGCGCCGAGCTTTTTCCAGAGGATCCTGCACTGAGGTTTGAAGGCAAGTTGCAGACCTATGCCGAGCTATCAAATCGAGTGCGCAAGTTGGCTGCCGCCTTGCTTGATTTGGGGGTTAGCCGCGGTGATCGTGTAGGTTATATGGGTTTAAATCATCCCTGCTTTCTTGAAGCTGTTTATGCCTGTAGCTGCATCGGCGCTATATTTGTCCCGCTCAATTTTCGCCTGACCCCCTCTGAGGCGGGCTTTATTATTGGCGACTCGGGTATCCAAATCATGCTGGCTGATGATGCCTGCGCCTCGATACTGGACGAACAGAAACAGGAGCTATCCTGCGAGCGTTATCTATCAGTAGAGAGCGATCGGCCCGGTTGGGAGTCTCTGGACAATCTGCTGGCCAGTGCCACGCCCATCGAGACGGTTGAAGCCATCGAAACCGATGATGTGGCACTTATTATGTATACATCGGGAACCACTGGGTTGCCGAAAGGGGCCATGCTTACCCACGGTAATATCTTTTGGAATACGGTGAATGTGTCGCTGCTTGAGGAGAGCATGGTCGGCGCAAGCCTCACCTGTGCGCCGTTATTTCATATTGGAGGCCTTAATGTAACCACCCATATTTCCTTGGTTCGAGGTGTTGCGGTGGTGTTGCACCGAAGTTTTGATGCCGGTGCGGTGTTGCATGATATTGAAAAGTATCAGGTATCCACTATGTTTGGTGCCCCAACTATGTTCACCATGATGTCTCAGCACCAAGCATTTGCTGACACCGATTTTAGCAGTGTTATTTCATTTAATGTTGGCTCGGCACCGGTGCCCCTGCCGCTGCTTAATATTTACGCCAGTCGCGGCGTGACCTTTTGTCAGGGTTACGGACTTACCGAAACGTCTCCCTATGTCACTGTGCTGGGCAGCAAATTTGCAACCAGCAAGATTGGCTCAGCCGGTCAAAGTTTAATGTTTACATCTGTGCGGATTGTCGATGGTCAGGGTCAGACAGTGGCTAATGGCGAGCGTGGGGAGATTTGGATTAAGGGGCCCAATGTCATGAAGGGCTACTGGAATCGCCCGGACGCAACTGCCGAGGCCATTGATAAAGACGGCTGGTTTCACAGTGGTGATGTGGGCTATTTCGATAAGGATAACTTCCTTTTTATCTGCGATAGAATCAAAGATATGGTTATTTCTGGAGGTGAAAATATCTATCCCGCAGAGGTCGAAAGTGTTCTATTTGAGCACAGCGCAATTGCAGAGGTCGCGGTGATTGGCGTGCCCGATGACAAATGGGGTGAGTTGCTGGTTGCTGTTGTGGTGTTGCATGGAGGCACCTCACTGGCACTAGAAGAGCTACAGGATTTTGTTGGCAAGACCTTGGCGCGCTATAAATTGCCGCGCAGATTACATATTGTTGACGCCTTACCTCGCAACCCTGCGGGGAAGGTGCAGAAATTTATTCTCAAAGAGCAGATAAGCAAGCTGAGTTAAGCCTTGCTTGGGCGGTGCGAGTGGCTTGTGTTTTGTGCGGCTGTCTTAAAGAGGCTGTCTTACACAGCCTCTTTGGCTGGGCGCACCATTCGGCCAAATAGGATACCCACCTCAAATAGTAGCCACATAGGTATGGCGAGCAATGTTTGAGAAATAATATCTGGTGGCGTCAGTAACATACCCAGTACAAAGCAGAGTACAAAAACATAGGGGCGTTTCTTGGCTAGATTGTCGGGGTCAACTGCGCCCATCCACGACAGAATCACCACGGCAATGGGGATTTCAAAGCTCAGGCCAAAGGCAAAAAATAGCTTCAACACAAAGTCCAAATAGCTGCGAATATCCGGCATCACGGTAATGCCTTCCGGGGCTATGCTAGTGAAGAATAAAAATACCAGTGGAAAGACAATGTAGTAGGCAAAGGCCATGCCCGCATAAAACAGGGCCACGCTAGAGATAAACAGCGGTATAACAATTCTCTTTTCCCGTTTATAAAGTCCAGGAGCAAGAAACGCCCATGTCTGGAAGAGGATATAGGGCATAGCTGCAAACATGGACAATACCAGAGTCAGCTTAAAGGGGGTTAAAAAGGGCGAGGCTACCTCGGTGGCAATCATGCTTGTGGTGTCGGGCAGATACTCGCGGATAGGCTCAGAGATATACAGATACAGCTCATTACTAAAAGAGAATAAGCCGGCAAAAATAACGATAACAGAGGCGACACAGCGGAGTATTCGATCTCTAAATTCAATCAGATGACTCATAAACGGCTGGCTGCTGAGGTTTTCTGATTCAGACATTTGAGGTTTCTTTGGTTGGCTGTGTGGGATCGTCTTGGCTTGGCTTTTTATCTAGTTCTTTATCTAGTTCTTCCTCGTCTACCCAAGGATCATCTAGATCCTCATCCAGCTTTGCTTTGGCGTCAGATAGTTCGTTTTCACGTGTAATCTTGGCGTCAGATATCTCTTTGTCGATTGCAGCTTGGGTGTCAGTGATTGTGGTTTCAATATTCTCTTTCGCTGCATCCAAGTCGCGCATGATCTTCTCATTTTGCAACTGCCGGCGAATTTCATCCATGCCCACTTCGTTTTCCAGTTCCTGTCTGGCGCTGGAGACCATCTGCTTCATGCGCCCAAACCATAGGCTGATACTGCGCACTGTTTCAGGCAGACGCTCAGGCCCCATTACAATAAGTGTAATGACCGCGATAACCAGGAGTTCGGAAAAGCCGATATCGAACATGGGTTACTCTGCAGTGCTTTTTTTCTCGACTGGGGTGTCAGACTCCACAGCTGTCTGACCTTCGTCTTTGCTATCGCTGCCGACGGAATCTTTAAATCCCTTCACCGCGCCACCTAGATCCGAACCTATATTGCGCAATTTTTTAGTACCAAAAACCAGTGCCACAATTACCGCAATAATTAATAATTCTTGCCATCCAAAACCCATCACATTTTTCCTTCTTTAAATTAATTCTATAGTCTTTTTTTAGAATCTTATTTAAGCCTTTTTAGCCTAGATTGGCAACATGGTAATCACCTTTAAAGGCCCCTTTAAGTCGCTATTGGCGTGGTTTTATGGCTCTGTCACTCTATCTCGCAACAATTGGACTCTGGGTTGTTTTTTACCAGTGGATTGTGCTCGCTGGAATGGCGTTCTCTTGTGTCGGGTTAGCTTTTAATGGGACTAGGACGAATTCAATAAAATCTTGCTTCAGGGCGCAATGATTGTTGCTGCCAGCAGCAGGTTAAAGGGCCATCCCGCTGATATCGCCTTCAACCATTTAGCAGTGCATAATACCCCGCGCACAAATCAAGTTGATCTAAAGTGGCTGTAGGTACTCTGGTCGACTGGGGTCAATTTAATGCTCAGTTCAAGGCTCAGTTCAAGGCAAGGATTAACTCAATGGTAACGCCACAAAAGATGGCGTGCCGGTAAAAATTTAAGGGGTTCAGTAGTGATCGATCAAATTAGAGTCTTTAAAAACGCCACCGCCATTATTACCGGTGGTGCTTCAGGTATTGGCCGTACTATGGCACTGGAGCTGGTCAGCCGCGGCTGCACTGTGATCTTGGCTGATCGACAGATAGCCTTGGCCGAAGAGCTGGCGGCGAGCATTGTTGCCGATGGTGGCAATGCCTGGGCTCGAGAGTTGGATGTCTGTGATTACCCCGCTGTGCAGGCGCTGGTAGATGAGACTGTAGCCAAGACCGGACGACTCGATTATATGTTCAATAATGCCGGTATCGCTGTTGGTGGCATGACCCATGATCTCGAGGTGAATGACTGGGATATCAGTATTGATGTGAATATTCGTGGCGTCACCAATGGTGTTCAGGCCTGTTATAAGCTTATGGTGGAGCAGGGTTTTGGCCATATAGTCAACACCGCATCGATGGCGGGTCTGATTCCATCGACCAATGCCGTGCCCTACAGTACCAGTAAATTTGCCGTGGTTGGATTGTCTCAGGCCCTGCGCATCGAAGCTGAATATCGCGGTGTTCAGGTGAGTGCGCTCTGTCCCGGCGCTATTCAAACGCCAATTTTGACCGGTGGCGAATTTGGCAAACTGGGTTCAGGTATCACTAAAGAGCAGGTGACTAAATTTTGGTCCGCTTTTAACCCCATGCCTGCAGATGAGTTTGCCCGCGAAGCCATTGATCAGGTTGCCAAAAATCTGCCATTGATTATTGTGCCGGGATGGTGGGGAAGGGCTTATCTGACGTTCCGTCTGCTACCGCGTCTCTGGTATAGATGGTCAAAGAAAGGTATGGCCAGATCGATGCACATTTTTGGGCAAAAATAGAGCTGTTTCTAGGTTGAGATTCCCGCGCACGGAAACTAGCTGAGAATCTCACCGTTAACCCTAAATTTTAAATTAGGTTGACAGTGAAATCTGTCGCTCTATCATTGCCGATCTGACCGATAATGATGGAGCTTTGGCTATGGTAGCCCCCCAAGACAGCACAATCCGCAATAACTGGACCCGCGAAGAAGTTCTAGGGCTATTTAATCAGCCGTTTAACGATCTGCTGTTTGATGCTCAGGTAATGCATCGTCGCCATTTCAATCCCAATCAGGTGCAGTTGAGTACACTGCTGTCGATTAAAACCGGCGCCTGCCCTGAAGACTGCAAATACTGCCCTCAGAGTGCCCGCTATGACACCGGTTTGGAAAAAGAGAAGTTGCTCGAAATTGAGGCGGTGATTGAAGCGGCGAAGGTGGCCAAAGCAAGTGGTTCCAGTCGTTTCTGTATGGGTGCCGCCTGGCGCTCGCCCCACGATCGCGATATTCCTAAAGTTGCCAATATGATTCGTGAAGTGAAGGCCTTGGGCCTAGAAACTTGCATGACTCTGGGTATGCTCAGTGAAGATCAGTCGGAGAAACTGGCTAGCGCCGGTCTTGACTATTACAACCACAATCTCGATACCTCAAAAGAATTTTACGGTGAGGTGATTACCACCAGAACCTATCAAGACCGTCTCAACACACTGTCTAATGTGCGCAACTCAGGTATGAAAGTCTGCGCTGGCGGTATTGTTGGTATGGGGGAAGGGCAGCAGGATCGCGCCGGTCTGTTGATGGAGCTGGCTAACTTGCCGCGGCATCCGGAATCGGTTCCGATCAATATGCTGGTCAAAGTGGCGGGCACACCTATGGCCAATGAAGCGGATCTGGATCCCTTTGAATTTATTCGCACTATCGCTGTAGCTCGTTTAATGATGCCAAAATCCTATGTGCGCCTCTCCGCTGGTCGCGAAGATATGAATGAACAGATGCAGTCTATGGCCTTTATGGCAGGTGCTAATTCGATTTTCTACTGTGAGAAGTTGCTTACCACGCCGAATCCAAAAGCCAATTCAGATATGCAGTTATTTGAGCGTTTGGGTATCTCCCCTGAGCCTTTCCATGTGGATAAAACCAATGATCAGCAGGAAGCTGAATTGCATCAAACTCTCTCAGAAGCCAAGACTGACTCGCAGTTTTATCGCGCTGGTTAGCGATTCCAATGAACTCAATGGACGCTACACTTGAGGCGCAGTTAAATTTGCGTCGTCAAGAGCATCTCTATCGCACACGTCTCAATGTGGCGTCAGGCTGTGCCTCGACTCAGTGGGTTGAGGGGCACTCACTAGTGAATTTTTGCAGCAATGATTATCTGGGTCTTGCCGGCCATAAGGATATTACTCAGGCGCTCAAGCAGGCAGCAGACTTATATGGCACTGGCAGCGGTGCATCGCATCTGGTCAGTGGTCACTCTGTAGTTCACCATAAACTTGAAGAGCAGTTGGCGGCGTTTTCCGGACGACCCCGAGCGCTGCTATTTTCCAGTGGTTATATGGCCAACATGGGTGCCATTAATGCATTGGTTGGACGCCGCGATCTGGTCTTACAGGACCAACTTAATCACGCCTCTCTGCTGGATGGCGGACGGCTTTCCCAGGCGGATTTTAAACGCTACAAACATGTGGATATGGTCAGCCTTGAGCAGCGCCTCGAACAGTCCAGTGCCCCACGAAAACTGCTTGTCACTGACGGTGTATTCAGTATGGATGGCAATTTAGCACCTCTGGAAAAAATCAGTGCATTGGCTGCAAAGCACAGTGCCTGGCTGATGGTCGATGATGCCCACGGCATTGGCGTGCTTGGTCATCGGGGCGGTGGACTCACAGAGGAGCTGGGTATGGGTCTAGATCAGGTGCCGGTTTTGGTCGGTACTCTGGGTAAAAGCTTCGGCACTTTTGGTGCCTTTGTCGCCGGTAGCGAAGCCTTGATTGAAACCCTGATTCAGTTTTCACGCAGCTATATTTATACCACGGCACTGCCCCCGGCAATTGCCGCGGCAACCCTTGCCAGCTTAAAAATTGTCCGTGAAGAAACGTGGCGTCGCGATAAGTTGGTTACCTTAGTCGCGCGCTTTCGCGATGGCGCAGAGCAGATCGGCCTGCAGTTAGGAGAGTCTAATACGCCGATACAGCCAGTGTTAATTAATAGCGATGAAAAAGTGATGCAGGTGGGTCAGCAGCTCCGTAGCGCAGGCTTTTTGGTGGGCGCCATTCGTCCACCCACGGTGCCGGCGGGTACCGGTCGCTTGCGGATTACGCTTTCTGCTAATCACAGTGAAGAACAGGTGGATCAATTAGTCGCGGCGCTGGATAGCCTAAACCTTGGGGCGGCCAACTGATGAATGGGACTGCTATGTCAGCGCCTGCTGAGGCTTACTCTATGCATCCCGGCGTAACCGAGTATCCGTGCACGGGCGTCAAACTCTATGCACCACCTCTGGTGCTATTGCATGGCTGGGGAATGGATAGCCAGATCTGGGCCGATCTGCCACAGCAGTTGCGCCGGGTCGCCGATGTGATCACCTTGGATCTGCCGGGGTTTGCTAAGTCTCCAGCACTGCAACATTACTCTGAGTCCCATATGTATCAGTGGATGGCAGAGTTACTGCCTGAGCGCTGTTATTTGATCGGCCTATCTCTCGGTGGCATGCTCTGCAGTGGATTTGCCGCCGGTTATCCACAGCGAATCGCAGGCCTAGTTACCCTGTCCAGCAATATCCATTTTGTTGCCAGTGAGGCTAATGTGGCGGCGCTAGACTCGCAACAGTATCGCGGTTTTATCGATGCCTACCGGGATGATCGGGATAGCTGCCTAAAGCGCTTTAGTGGTCTGCAAGCGCAGGGTGATCAGCAGCAGCGGCAGTTGCTTCGCCAGCTGCGGGCTATGCCCCTGTGTCTCGATACTTATAGCGGTGGCCAGTTATTAGAGCTGCTCGGCGAGATTGATAATCACCAGGCGCTGGAGCAGTTGGGCTGTCCGATGCTAGCCATATTGGGGCAGGGTGATGCTTTGGTGCCAGTTGCCAGTAAAAATAGAGTCGCTAGTCTTAATAGGCAGATAGAGATTGCGGTGATTGAGGGTGCGGGTCATCTGCCCCATCTGGCTCAGACAGATACTGTCAGTGAAAAGATCCTGAGCTTTTTAGAGCGGCAACTCTATGGGCTGGATAAAGCCAAGGTTGCGGATTCCTTTGGCCGCGCCGCCCATAAATATGATTGTGCGGCGCTGCTGCAACATCAGGTAGGTGAGCAGATGATTGCCCAGTTAGAGGGCAATACACAACTTGCTAAGCTGATTGATCTGGGCTGTGGCACGGGCTATCACACGGGGCAGTTGCAGGCGCTTTTTCCCGCTGCTCAGGTGATCGGTGTGGATCTCTCTCCGACAATGCTGGCCTATGCATCGAGTCGCTACCCAGAGGCTAATTGGCTCTGCGGTGATGCCGAAGACCTGCCCTTAGACGACCATTCCCAAGAGCTGATATTTTCTAATTTTGCCCTGCAGTGGTGCAGTGATTTACCGCGTCTCTGTGGCGAGCTTTTCCGAGTATTGAAACCCGGTGGTGAACTCTGTTTTGCGGTGCCCGGCCCCCAGACATTAACTGAGCTGCGAGATGCTTGGCAGCGGGTTGATGGAGAGGTTCATGTCAATCGTTTTTACAGTCTAGAAGTCTGGCAGACAGCTCTGGAACGGGCGGGTTTTAGCCGACTTGAGTTGCACAGCGATAAGCGTATTCAACAGCATGGGTCGGTGCGTGAACTATTGATGGAATTAAAAAATGTCGGCGCGCACAATATCAATGCCGGCAAACAGAATACACTTACCGGCAAGCAGCATTTGCAGGCACTCTATGCTGCCTATGAAGACTATCGACAGGCGGACGGAACAGTTCCGGCGACCTGGGAAATTATTCGCGCCCGCGGGATTGCATAACAACAGAGTAGATTGAGACAGATGGCAAAACAGTGGTTATTTATTACGGGCACTGATACCGATGTGGGCAAAACCCTAGTCGGCTGCGGGTTTCTGGCGGCGGCTAATCAGCAGGGATTGCGCACTGCCGCGATCAAGCCGGTCGCCGCGGGCTGCGAAGTGACCGAACAGGGCATGACCAATACTGATGCTCTGCAACTTCAGGCCGCGGCCAGTCATAAGCTGTCTTATCAGCAAATTAATCCGATTGCCCTGGAACCCGCTATTGCACCCCATATAGCTGCCGCGGAGGCTGGTGTGCGCATGTCAGTCTCGCGTCTGGTGGGCTATTGTCGCGGAGTTTCTCTGATGCCGGTGGATATGGTGGTCATCGAGGGCGCCGGCGGTTGGCGGGTGCCGATTAATTCACGGGAAACCCTTGCGGATGTGGCCCGAGAGCTTAATTGCGCCGTAATAGTTGTCGTGGGTATGCGTCTCGGTTGTCTCAATCATGCGCTGTTAACTATGGAAGCGATCCGCCGCGATGGTTTGCAGATTGCCGGTTGGGTGGCGAATATTCTCGATGAGGAGATGCCCCGTTTAGAGGAGAATATTGATACACTAAAGCAATGTATCAACGAACCCTGTCTCGGTACAGTGCCGAGATTAGACGATCTGTCAGCAGAGCAGGTGGCGACTTTTCTCACCGTTCCGGCTTGTTAATAAGTTTAGTGTTGGCTTTAAAAACAGTTTATAGAGAGAAGAAAAATGGCTGAAGAAAACAAATTGTCCGAGGAAGATTTAGAGCGCGTCCGCTCTGTGACCAACAGCGGTTATAACAGCACCGATCGTCAGCCATTCCGTCCTTTGCGGCTGCTTGCAGTGCTCTGGATTGTAGTTGCCGTGCTCGGTGGTGTCAGCTGGTTGATTGGTAAAAACACCGGTTTTCTGTAACTGAGAAGCGGTTGTAAAGGGCGCTGTCCTGAGTGGCTGCTGTCCATGGTTAAATTGAAAATGCAGTCTGAAGGGAATCAATTCTATGCTGGTTGAAGCACGTACTTTTGATGCCCTCGGCGGCGACTTCGATAAGCAGTTTGATCCACTGTTAAAACGTATTTATCTGGCTCGCGGTGTCACCCAGCAGGGGGCATTGCAGCGCCAACTCTCCTGCCTACCTTCTCCCTCAACTATGCTTGGCATAGACACTGCAGTGGCTATTTTGGTGACTGCACTAACAGAGCAAAAACGCATTTTAATTGTCGGCGACTTTGATGCTGACGGCGCTACCAGTTCCGCTTTAATGGTTTTGGCACTCAGCGCTATGGGTTATCAGCAGGTTGATTTTCTGGTGCCCAATCGTTTTGATTATGGCTATGGTCTGACCCCGGAAATCGTCGACTTGGCCGCCGAGCGTGAGCCTCAGTTACTGATTACTGTAGACAACGGTATCTCTAGTATCGAGGGGGTCCACAAGGCGAATAGTCTAGGTATACAAGTTATAGTCACGGATCATCACCTGCCCGGCGCGACCTTGCCGGCGGCTGCAGCTATCGTTAATCCCAATCAGCCCGACTGTACCTTTGCCACTAAAAATCTTGCCGGTGTCGGTGTCGCCTTCTACCTACTCAGTGCCCTGCGTGGAAAGTTGCGCAGTGAGAATTGGTTTGCCGAGAACAGTATTGCCGAACCCAATATGGCCAATTGGCTCGATCTGGTAGCACTGGGAACGGTTGCGGATGTGGTGCCGCTGGATCAAATTAATCGTGCGCTGGTGCATCAGGGATTGCTGCGTATTCGCGCCGGACACTCTCGTCCCGGCATTAAGGCGCTGTTAACCATTGCCGGTAAAAATCCTCAGCGACTGGTGGCAACGGATTTGGGCTTTGCCCTAGGACCCCGCTTAAATGCTGCTGGCCGTCTCGATGATATTTCGCTGGGTATCCAGTGCCTGTTGACCAATGATCCCCAGTTAGCCATGGATACCGCCCGAGAGCTGGATGAGCTGAATCAAGATCGCAAAGTGATTGAGCAGGATATGCAGCGCGAGGCTCTCAGGATTGTCGAACTGATTCCCCTGTCCCTGGAGGGTGAAGTGCCATCGGCACTCTGTCTGTTTCAGCCGGAGTGGCACCAGGGTGTGGTGGGCCTTTTGGCTTCACGGATTAAAGAGAAGTACCATCGCCCAGTGATTGCCTTTGCCCGTGGCGATAATGGTCAACTCAAAGGTTCTTCCCGCTCTATTCCCGGGCTGCATATCCGCGATGTGCTGGATATGGTGGCGACGCAAAACCCCGGGCTGATCAGTAAGTTTGGCGGTCATGCGATGGCTGCTGGCCTGAGTCTTGATGAGGATAAATTGCCAGCATTTGAAGAGGCTTTTCAACGCCAAGTTGGGCAGCTTTTAAGTGCTGATGATCTGCAGGCGAAAATCGCCACCGATGGTGAACTGGTTCAGCAGCAGCTGTCCATGGACACCGCCGAGCTGCTCCGGGACAGTGGTCCTTGGGGGCAGTTATTTCCCGAGCCCTGTTTTGAAGGGGTCTTTGAGGTTATACATCAGCGTATTGTCGGTGAAAAACATTTAAAGCTGGTGCTGGCACCCCTGAGTGAAAGTGGTGAAAAGCAACCTTATGCAGGTATAGACGGGATTTGGTTTAATGCTGATACTAGCGTTTGGCCGAGCAGCCAGCATCGCCATGTGCGCTGTGTCTATCGTTTGGATATCAATGAGTATCGCGGTCAGCATTCGCTGCAATTAATGATTCAGTTTTTAGAGCCTTTGCCGAGTTACCAGCCCTCGGTCTGTTAGGAGTCTGCAGCCAAAAGAGCGCGACTAAAATAAAATCGCTTTAAAAGGATTCACCTTGAGTATTAAAACTGATCTGCGGGCAGATCTTATTCTGCTATTAACCGCGTTTATCTGGGGCCTAGCTTTTGTCTACCAGCGTTCGGGTATGGATCATATCGGCCCAATTACCTTTACCTTCGGGCGCTTTTTTATCGGCGCTGTGGCGATCCTGCCGCTCTGGTATTGGATGGAGAAGCCGAAAAAGATTTTTGCCTTCAGTAAAACCAATAAAAAAGCGGCTCTGCTCGGCTTGATTCTAACCGCGGGTATGCTGCTGCAACAGTGGGGCATGGTTTACACCACCGCCGGTCGCGCCGGATTTTTAACCGGTGTCTATATTGTCTTTGTGCCATTAATCGGCTTGTTTTTTCGCAATAAAACCGAGTGGCCCACCTGGCTCGGAATGGTTATGGCGCTCAGCGGGCTCTACTTTATGGCGCAGATTGATAGCGATGAAATTTTTATTGGCGACCTCTTAGTGCTTGGCAGTTCACTGCTGTTTGCACTGCATATTATCTTTACCGGTATTATTGCCAATGACAGTTCGCCATTTCGTTTGATCTTTGTTCAGTTCATGGTGGCGTCGGTTATTACGGCTATTTTGGTGCCGATATTTGAAGGCTGGAACTGGGCCGGTATTGTCGATGCGGCTGTCGCCTTGCTCTATGTGGGTGTGCTGTCATCGGCGGTGGGCTTCACCTTACAAGTGGTGGGGCAGCGCACTGCGCCCTCGTCCCACACTGCAATTATTCTCAGCTTTGAGGCGGTTTTTGCGGCCCTTTGTGGCTGGTTGATACTGGATGAGATGCTTACTCAGCCGGAGCTGATTGGCTGTGCATTGATTCTTTCGGGTGGCCTGATGTCGCAGCTTAAATCTCTGTTAACCCCGACCCCGGGTGAACCCATTCAACATCCCCATGGGACTAATTAAGCCTTTAACGGCACTTATTTTGTTGATCCGTTGTCATAGCTTGCAGAGTATATTTTTAAATAGACAATGGCAGAGGTCCAGTTATGAATAGACGCAAATGGTTACAGCATTTATCCCTCGGCGTGATCGGTCTTGCCGCTGCAGCCAAGCTCTGGGCCGTTGAGAGGCTTGAGCTCGCCGATGATCAGTGGCGTCAGCGTCTCACCCCATCCCAATACCGTATTTTGCGTGATGAGGGCACTGAGCCGGCTGGCAGTAGCAAGCTTAATGATGAGCACCGGGAGGGGCACTATCACTGTGCCGGTTGCGATCTGCCGTTGTTTAGTTCGGCGATGAAATATGAGAGCGGCACTGGCTGGCCGTCATTCTTTGACTATATAGATGACAGTCTAGAGACTAAGACCGATTACAAATTGATCTGGCCGCGCACGGAGTACCACTGCGCCCGCTGCGGTGGTCATCAGGGTCATGTCTTCGATGATGGCCCTAAACCTACGGGCCAGCGCTGGTGTAACAATGGGTTAGCGCTTGAGTTTGTGCCCAAGGCATAGATTGGGTTTGCTCTGGTAGCGGTTGATTAAGGGTTCATTAGCGGCGCTAAATAGCCTTTAATCACTTCTTTAATAATCGGCTGTGCCAGTGCTGTGGGATGCAGTCCGTCCTCCTGAATCATACCCTCAGTGACACTCAGTTCTTCCAGTTGAAAGGGAATCAGCAGCACATTCTCGGCTTTCGATAACGCTGGATAGACCGCGGCAAAGGCATTGGAATAGCGGCGGCCATAATTGGGTGGCAGGCGCATACCAAACAAAACTGGCTCAGCGCCGGCTTTGCGCACTAGATCAATCATTGCCTGTAGATTGTTTTTCATTAAATTTAATGGTTGGCCGCGCAGGCCATCGTTGCCACCCAGTTCCAATAAAACAAAGTCTGGGCTAAATTCTTCCAGTAGCCGTGGCAATCTATTCAGGCCGCCGCCCGTTGTATCGCCGCTTATGCTGCCATTGATAATGCTGTGGTTCTCGCCAAAGTCTCTGTCCAACAGTGCAACCCATCCACTCTCCTGATTGATTCCATAACCAGCACTCAAACTATCGCCCAAGACCAGTAGAGTTGATCCATAACTATTGGCACCCAGTAAAATGAACAGACAACATACGCGCTTGATAAAAGGTCGTGTTATAAATGGATGAATAGCAAAAGGCCGCATAAATAATCTCAATACTCTTTTTAAAATGTTTACTATAGTGCCCAGTGTAGGCATTTTTAGACGCAATGGATATTTCAGATGATTGAAGTTAGCAATATCAGTAAGCAGGTCACCACCACAGAAGGTACGCTCACTATTTTAGATGGGATCAATCTCACTCTGGCCGCCGGTGAAAGCTTGGCCATTGTCGGGCCATCCGGTTCTGGCAAGTCGACTCTATTGGGTATCTTGGCCGGTCTCGATCTGCCCAGTTCCGGCTCGGTTCGTCTCAATGGTCAGGATATTACAGCGATGGATGAAGAGGGGCGCGCCGCAGTGCGGGCCAAGACTGTAGGCTTTGTCTTTCAATCATTTCATCTATTGCCGGGCCTCACCGCCTTGGAGAATGTGGCGCTGCCCCTAGAGTTGCAGGGTGATAAAGAAGCACTGAAAACCGCCGCCTATTACCTTCAGAGAGTGGGTCTCGATCACCGCACGACTCACTACCCCCGCCAGCTGTCCGGTGGTGAACAGCAACGCGTCGCGGTAGCCCGAGCCTTTGCCTGTAGGCCAGTGATTCTATTTGCCGATGAACCCACGGGCAATCTGGATACCGGTACCGGTGAGAAGATTAATGATCTGCTGTTTGATCTAAATAAAGAAGAGGGCACCACTCTGGTGTTAGTTACTCACGAGCACAATTTGGCGGAACGCTGTGGTCAGCGTCTGGTTATTGCTGCGGGTCAGCAGGTTGCTGAAGGCAGTGTCGCCTGATGCAAGCATTGCGAATGTTACTGCGCACTTGGCGCGGCGGGCAGCTGAATTTAATTATCTGGTCACTGGTGCTGGCGGTGGCAGTGGTGACGTCTGTCTCTCTGTTAGCTGAACGTATTGAGCGCGCTCTCACGGCTCAGTCCAGTAGTTTTTTAGCGGCTGATCTGGTGGTAAGAAGTAGTCGTCCAATTGATCCCGAGTGGATTACAGAGGCGCAGCAGCAGCAGGTGGAGAGCGCCCGGATGTTAACCTTCGCCTCTATGGTCTATCACCAAGATGATATGCATCTGGCGTCGATCAAGGCAGTGGAGAGCAGTTATCCCCTGAGAGGTTTACTGCGCCGCACGACTACAGCATTTACCACCGATGAAAATTTGATCGAAGAGATTGACTACGGTCCGTCCCAAGGAGAAGTCTGGGTCGATGCCCGGCTCTTGCCTCTGCTGAATATTGAGCTGGGGGATGAAATCGAACTGGGTGAGATACGGTTAAAGGCTACTCGTGTTATTGTGGAGGAACCCGATAGTGGGGGTTCCTTTGGGGCCTTTGGCGCCCGGGTAATGATGAACTATGAGGATATAGAAGCTGCCGGCATTATTATCCCCGGCAGCCGGGTGACCTATAGATATCTGATGGCTGAGGGCGTCAGTGGTGCTGAGGGCTTTGCCCGCTACAGCCAGTGGCTGCAGGATCAGCTGGATATTCACGATCGTTTGATCACCCCAGATGAAGCTCAGGCCAGTATTGCCGATACTATGGACAAGGGCCGCCGTTTTCTTTTACTTGCCGGTAGCATTGGCGTGGTTTTGGCGGGTATTGCTCTGGCATTGGCCAGCCATCATTTTGCCGCCGGTCAGACCCGCCAAGTGGCGCTGTTGAAAAGCTGGGGCATTGCCGCCAGTCGAGTGCGCAGCCTGTATTTGCAACAGAGCCTGTGGCTTGGGGTGGGTGGCTCAATTGCCGGTCTGCTAGTGGGCTTTGGCTTTTCCGAAATTCTGATTACAGTGGTTCGTGAATGGCTGCCCATTTCATTGCCCGCGGCTGGCATTCGCCCCTGGATTGTGGGTCTGGCTACTGGCCTGCTGTGTCTGGCAGGCTTTACTCTGCCGGCAATCTGGCATCTGCCGGCGCAGTCGCCTCTGGCGGTATTGCGCGATGATGTGCAGGTTGAGCCGGTAAGTTCTGCGGCGCGGGGCCTGTTTGGCGTGGCGACTGTGGCCGCACTGCTGTTCTGGTACAGCAACAACCTCTACCTTTCTCTGGCGATCTTGGCGGGCTTTGGATTGACTGCACTGGCCACAGTTGTGATTGGGCTACTGCTGCTGCGAGTGGCTAAAAACTATGGTCAAAAGCTCGGCAGTATTTGGCGTCTGGCCTCGAGTAATCTCTGGCGCCGCCGCTCTCAGAGCATTGTTCAGATGGTTGGTTTTTCCGGTGCTATTGCCCTGCTAATGATTATGAGCGTGGTACGCACCTCGCTGATCGATGAGTGGCGCTGGCAGTTGGCTGACGATGCTCCAAATCATTTCTTGCTCAACGTAGCGCCCTATGAACTTGAGGGGGTGCGAGATTTAGTGCAGGAGCAAAATCTTGAAACCGCCGGTTGGTACTCGATGGTTCGCGGGCGTCTGACACAGATTAATGGGGAGGGGATTACCGAGGATCAGCGGGATCGCCATGAGTCTTTTCGCCGTGAATTAAATCTGAGCTGGACTACCGAGCTGCCGGAAGGGAATAAAATCACTGCGGGCAAATGGTGGGACGAACTGGATCTGTCCGCTGATATTGCGCCGGTTTCACTGGAGGAAGAGTTGGCTGGTGAACTGGGTTTAGAGATCGGCGATAAGCTCACCTTTAGCGTTGGCGGCCTGATCTTTCAGGCTAGAGTCGCCAGTACTCGTAGTTTGAACTGGGATAATATGACACCGAATTTCTATTTCCTATTTCCAGAAGGGCTGTTGGAGGACTATCCGCGAACTAATATGACCAGCCTTTATATTCCACCGCAGCAGAAGCTGTTGGTGAATGATTTGCTGCGCCAATACCCCACGGTGCAGGTAATTGAGCTGGATAAAATTATCGATCGGATTCGCAGTATTGTCTCTCAGGTGACCAGTGGTCTCGAGGTGATGACTCTGCTGATTTTAAGCTGTGGTGTGTTGGTGATGTTTGCTGCGGTGAGGCTGTCCATGTCTGAGCGTCTTCAGGAGAGCGCTATTTTGCGCACTCTGGGCAGTTCTAGGCGTTTGATTCTCGGTATTCAGTGGGTCGAGTTTAGCCTCTTGGGATTGATGGCCGGCCTGTTGGCGGCGATTGGTGCCGAGGCGGCAGTGGCGCTGTTACAGCGCTTTATGTTTGACCTGCCGTTTAGTTGGCATCCGTGGCTGTGGCTGGTGGGGCCGTTGGCCGGCGGTCTTCTAGTCGGGGTGCTGGGTGTCAGTTACAGTCGCAAAGCCGTTACTCAGCCGCCATTGCAGGTGCTAAGCAGTTTATAAGTAGCCTATCTGGCAAGAGGTTAAAGGCCTTATACAGGCTTCTTAGTGCTATCTTGCTATATCCAGAGGTATCTAGTCCTCTGCCACAACAGCAGTGGCAAAGGGCAATTGGATATGAAAGGTGGTCCCTATATCGATATCGGATGTCACCGCGATCTGGCCCTGATGCTGATCGGCGATAATAAACTGCGCAAATGACAGGCGCTCTCCGGCATCGGACTTTTCAGCGGATGCGCTGTCCGCAGTAGCATGACTGCTGGCGAAAAAGGGTTCAAAGATCAGCTGCTGCTCTGCGGTACTCATACCTACGCCATTGTGTTGAACGCGCACCCAGATGGCATCGTAGAACTCACTGATTTCGATATTGATTGAGGGTCTGTGCTCTGGGTCTTCGACTTTGCCGAGGGCATAGCAGGAGTATCTAAAGAGGCTCAGAAATACCTGCTGTAATTCCGATACATGGCAGCGCAGTTGCGGTAGATCCTCTGCATAGTTGTGATTGATCGCCACATCCTTAAAGCGCAATCCCTTGGTGACTGAGAGCACATCTGCGGCTAATTCAACACTGTGATCCATAACGTCAATGATATTGGCCTGCTGCTTTTCACCGGCGCCGGCATCTGAGAAGCTGACCAAATTATTTACCACCGAGGCCGCCTGTCGGCCGCGGATTAGGGCATCGTCCAGTAGTTCTTGAACGCCGATAGGATCTATATGTTCTTCAGTGAGATCCAGGCGTACGGTGTGCAGATCTTTGATAATGGCCTGTAGGGGAATATTAATATCGTGAGCCATTACCGAGGCCATTTCGCCCATAGATGACATCTTGTCCCGCTGTACTAGCATATTCTCACTCTGTACCCGCTGGGTCACATCGTCCACCATAATCACTACGCCAGTTTCGAGCTGGTCGTGAAGCGGATAGATGGTGATATCAAAGTGGTACTGTCCACGTTGGCTGTACTTGACGGTTAGGGTCTTATCTTCGTCCTGAGCCTGTTTGATCTGCTCGGGAGTGACAGCAATGGTTGGATAGGCCTGCCATAAATTTTTGCCCAGCACCTTATCGGAGGGCAGGCTGCTAATTTCCTCAGCGCGGCTGTTCCACTGAGTAATCTCGCCACGCTTATTGAGGCCGATAAGCATTAGCGGCATGGAGCGCAAAATATTAGTGATATAAGACTCGGATAAGCCCAACTTGGTGGCAGTGTCACGGTGTTCGGTAATTTCCACTTCCAGTGCCCGATTGCTCTGTTGCAGCAGGCCGTTGGCATTATCGAGGGTGGCAGTGCGCTCTTTAACTCGGTCTTCTAGTTGCGCGCGTATCTCTTCGAGATCTCGGTTGTAACGGCGTGCTGCGCGGCGTGTAAAGGCTAGGCGAACTGCGGTGATGGATAGGGCGACAATTAAGATACCGCTGGAGAAGTTCGCCACATACTGCCAATTGGTGCTGCCATCTTCCAAGCGTACAAACCAAAACACATCAGCTGTTGCGGTTTGGCTGAGGAATAGGAGGAATAGCGCGGTGATATTTTTCAACGGGTTTAACCTATGTTGGACTCATAGAAATTTCAATTAAGTGCCATTATAGCCATGAAAACCCTCCTGTCAGGTAACAATTAAAGGAGAAGTGATCAATGGCGGTCATTCTAGGCTATTGTGCCGGCAGGGACTGTGATGCTGTTGTTGTATAAGAGCCTTCAGCGCTGGATTCTAAGAGCCTTCAGCACAAGACTATAAAGGTCTTTAACTTAGTGCTAATGACTCGGGCAAAGTATTCAAATTTGAACTATATTTGATCTAAAAGGCAGTGATGTCTATTACTAGTACTTCGCCTACTAATCACTGTCAATAATGATAAAAATTAACCGTTAGTCTCTTAAAAACTGCGCAAGGAATCGCCGCCCTATGAATACGCCAGACGTGATCAGCAACACTGTATATGACCTTATTCTCGCCAGCCCGATGACCAAGATAAAAGATGTTGAGCCACAGCATGTACTCAGCGAAATTAAGATGGATTCGCTGGAAAAGCTCTCTATGGCGATGGATCTGGAGGAGGCCTTTAATATAGAGATGGGCGACGATGAAATTGAAGGCTTCGAAACTGTCTCCGATGTTATTACCTATGTGCAGCAAGCAGTGGATAAGCCTGAGTAACCCCTTAGCACTCCTAGCAATAATCATCTATTTAGGCAGATTTCGGTCCTTTCAGTGATTGTTGTGGGGCAGCTATATGTAATGTTTTTCCAAAAACGGTATAAATCGAAGATCAGAGTTGGGGTTTTTAACTTCGCAGGAGTCTTATAGGATAGAGCTGATTGATAAGTAAGCAGATGCACTCTAGCAGCTGGTTATGTATCGCACAGTTATTTGTCTTTAGAGATTGACGGTTTTACCGCCCCTGCTGATCTGCGTTACTCCCCCCTTTTATCCGGCAGGGGCTTTTTTATTTCTTATAACAAGCTGTTTATTACACGCCAGCTGTTTTATTACACGCCAGCTGTTTATTACACGCCAGCTATCTATAACAAGCCTTCTATATACAGCTGCTTCGGCTGGCCAAGAATAGATAAATCCCAGACATTAAAAAAGCGGCCCTTGGGCCGCTTTTTCTTTTTCTAACTGCGCTCTTTTTCTAAATACACTCTTTCTCTAAATACATTCTTTCTTTAAAGACGTTCTAGCCACATTTAGAATCGCCGCAGTTGAGGCAGGTCAAGCAGCCGTCCATCATAATCGCCGCTTTAACGCTGCATTTCTTGCACACCTCAGCAGTGGGTGGGAACTCGCTTGCCTCTGCTGTGGCGGCACTGGCTACAGGAGCACTGGCCGCACCTTCGAATTCGGCGCGCTTCTCATCCATAATTTTCTGCTGGTGCTCTGGAATCTCAGGCTTTTTTAACATGCCGATCTTCTGCAGGTGGTCTTCAATTGCCCATCCAATCTCAGCGACCAGAGAGGGCATAAATTTGCCGCCGGGCTTGAAATAACCGCCCTGGGGATCGAAAACTGCCTTTAGCTCTTCAACTAGGAATGTACAGTCACCACCTTTGCGGAACACCGCGGAGATGACTCGAGTTAGAGCAACAATCCACTGGAAGTGATCCATGTTTTTGGAGTTGATAAACACTTCAAATGGGCGGCGCAGCTCATGGTCAGTGCCTTCATTCAGGATAATGTCATTAATCGTCAGGTACAGCGCATGGTCTGACATAGGTGTCTTAATTTTATAGGTGCTGCCAGCCAGTGCCTCGGGTCGCGAGACCTTTTCGTGCATCTGAATAATATTGCTCTCGACGACTTTGGTTTTAGCTTCTTTCGTCTGCTCTTCGGTGGCTACTGTGTAGCCAACGATTTTCTGTCCAATCTTCTTAGTCATTTTGGTCCTCTCAAGGTTCTACGGAATTAGGTTAATTGATCAGAATTTACCGTAGTAACCTTCTTTCAATGCATCAAATAGGTTGGCGGCGGTATGTGTTTCACCGTCGTACTCAACTTCTTCGTTACCTTTAAATTCAACTGTGGATCCATCTTCCAGCGTGAAGCTGTAGGTGGTGTTTTCGAGATCTTTCTCGGTTACCAATACACCTTGGAATGCTTCTGGATTAAAGCGGAAGGTGGTGCAACCCTTAAGGCCTTTCTCAGCGGCATAGAGATAGATATCTTTAAAGTCTTCGTAGTCGCAATCGGTTGGCACATTGATGGTTTTCGAGATCGATGAATCCACCCACTTTTGCGCCGCTGCCTGAATATCAACGTGGGCTCTGGGTGCAATATTCTCAGAACTCATAAAGTAATCTGGCAGTGCCTCTTCTTCACCGGTGCCATAGGGCATAGCTTTGTCATTGATCAGAGTGCGGTAAGCGAGCAGCTCATAGGAGAAAACATCGACTTTCTCTTTTGACTTCTTGCCTTCGCGGATCACGTTGCGGGCATAGTGGTGAGCGAAGCTTGGCTCGATGCCGTTACTGACATTATTCGCCAGTGACAGAGAGATAGTGCCCGTGGGGGCAATCGATGAGTGGTGGCTGAACCGACAGCCTTCTTCGATAATTGACTCAATCAGCTCTGGAGCAACGGTGGCAATGTTCTGCATATACTTGCTGTACTTGCCGAGCAACACTTTGCCCTTGACGCTATCGCCGATTTTGATGCCATCTTTGGCCAACTCAGGACGCTTAAATAGCAGTGCCGCGGTGACTTCAAAATCGTCTTCCATAATAGGCGCCGGACCTTTTTCACGGGCCAGTTCAAGACCGGCTTTAAGGCCAGCAACTGCCATGTCACGGGCGATTCGATCAGTGAATACCAGCGAATCCTGATCGCCATACTTCATCTGCAGCATGGTGATGGTGGAACCCAATCCGAGGAAGCCCATACCGTGGCGACGCTTATACTCGATTTCTTTGCGCTGGTTCTCCAGAGGCAGACCATTGATCTCAACCACATTGTCGAGCATGCGGGTAAATACAGCCACGACTTCAGCGTACTCTTCCCAGTCGAAGTAGGCATCTTTGGTGAATGGCTCGCGCACAAACTTGGTCAGGTTGACCGAGCCGAGCAGGCAGCTGCCGTATGGTGGCAGAGGCTGTTCGCCACAGGGATTGGTTGCACGGATATCCTCGCAGAACCAGTTGTTGTTATTTTTGTTGACCTGATCGATCAAAATAAAGCCTGGCTCGGCATAGTCATAGGTGGACGACATAATGGCGTTCCACAATTTCTGCGCACGAATTGTTTCATAGATGCGACAGGCGACCAGACCATCAGCGTTGCTGTGGTAGTTTTCGGTAGTTGGGAAGGGCTTCCAGACAACATCGTCTCCCTGCAGATCTATACCGCCATCAATTTCTTTGGCGCTGATTGGGAAGGTCAGATCCCAATTGCCATCGTTGCGCACAGCTTCAATAAACTCTTCGGTAATCAACAGGGACAGGTTGAACTGGCGCAGACGACCGTCTTCGCGCTTGGCGCGAACAAAATCGAATACATCTGGGTGACTGACATCAAAAGTCGCCATCTGAGCACCGCGACGGCCACCGGCAGAGGACACGGTGAAACACATCTTGTCATAGATATCCATAAACGACAGAGGGCCTGAAGTGTAGGCGCCAGCGCCAGACACATAGGCGCCTTTGGGACGCAGTGTGGAAAACTCATAGCCGATGCCACAGCCTGCTTTAAGGGTCAGACCCGCTTCGAGGTTGCGCTCGAGAATGCCGACCATTGAATCTGGAACAATGCCAGAAACGGTGCAGTTAATAGTAGAAGTCGCTGGCTTGTAGGCCTGAGCGCCGGCATTGGAAATAATTCGTCCCGCCGGGATTGCTCCGTGCTTAAGCGCCCAGACAAAACGTGCCTGCCACTCTTTGCGCAGACTTTCGTCCTCAACATCAGACAGGGCCTTGGCAACTCGTGCATAGGTTGCATCGACATCGGCATCGACAGGGTTGTTCTGCTTGTCTTTAAGACGGTATTTTTTATCCCAGATATCCAGTGAAGCCTCTTGGAAGACAATTTCAGGCGTTTTCTTTGATGCCTTCACGGCTTTTAATTTGGTTGCGGTGCTCATTGGCTGACCTTTTCTGATTGTTTACTGTTTGTCTCATTCAGGGCTAGGCTCGGGAGACACACTGTTGCCTAGCACCACTTGATTTTTGTCCTGATTAGCCCCCCCCAATATTTTTTTTATGGCCTGCTTTGAGCAGGACTTAACTTTGAAGAGGGAGGAGAGTTTATCCTACATGGTGTGTCATGCAAGCCCTAATCTACTATATCTTGTGTTTGATTGGCTTGAGTTGGATGATTTGTGTGGGTAAGTCGTTGATAAACTTGTGGATAAATCTATGAGATCCCTTGCCTGCCTGAGGTTGTTGAAATATCTGACCGGCGCCAATAAACCGGTCACGTTGCTATCACGTATACCTCTTGTAATCGGTGCAAGTCAGGGCTGATGTAGCATGGCAACATTGTGCCAAACCAGCGACTTGGCTAAACTAGCGGCCCTGTGTAAAACAGAAGTTAATGTAGTTTTAAAATCATTGTGTAATTCATTCGAACTGCGGTCTGCCCCAAGGGCCTTTGCCGCGATCTATTGAGGCGTTTCATGGATATTTTTGACTTCTCCGAGGGCCGTGAAGGCTATTACGGAGAGTACGGCGGTGTATTTTTGCCTGAAATTTTACAGGCTACTATTGAGGAACTTCTCGAGTGCTTTCGCGAGTGCAAGGCTGATCCCAAGTTTTGGCAGGACTATGTAGCACTGTTACAGAACTACTCCGGACGTCCGACGCCGATAACTCATCTGGAAAATCTCTCTCGCACGTTGGGTGGTGCACAGATCTACGTTAAACGCGATGATCTAAACCACACCGGATCTCACAAGATCAACAATGTTATGGGTCAGGGGTTACTCTGCCAGCGTCTGGGCAAGTCTAAGGTGATTGCTGAGACCGGTGCTGGGCAGCACGGTTTTGCCACGGCCACGATGGCTGCGAAATTTGGTTTTGATTGCAAAATTTATATGGGTGCCGTGGATGTCGCACGCCAGCGCCCCAATGTATTCTGGATGGAAAATCTCGGTGCCGAGGTGATTGCGGTAGAAGATGGCCAGAAGACGTTAAAAGATGCCGTAAATGAATGTATGCGTGATTGGGTTACCAATATGGCCGACACTCATTATATTTTGGGTACTGCCTGTGGACCGCATCCCTTCCCTGAAATGGTCAGCTGGTTCCAATCGATTATTGGTCTTGAAGCCCGCGAGCAGATGCTCAAGCAGGCTGGGCGTCTGCCGGATCGTGTCTATGCTTGTGTTGGTGGCGGCTCCAATGCTATGGGTATCTTCCAGGGCTTTATGAATGATGACAATGTCGAACTGATCGGTTCTGAGGGCGGTGGCCACGGAGTTGGTTCCTATATGCACTCCTCACGTCTCGCCTATGACGATGCGACCGTCGGCGTTGCTCAGGGGTACAAGACTTACTTCCTGCAGAATGACGAGGGCAATATGAATGAGACCCATTCGGTTGCTGCGGGTCTCGACTATATTGGTGTTAACCCGATTTTTGCTCACCTCCACGATCAGGGCAAGGTGCGCTTTGAAGCGGCCACCGATGTTGAAGTGAAAGAAGCACTCAAACTGACCATGCGCACTGAGGGATTGATCCCGGCGCTGGAAAGTACGCATGCCTTTGTCACCGCGATTAAAGAAGCGCCGACTATGGGCAAGGATCAGATTATCCTGATCAATCAGTCTGGCCGTGGCGACAAAGATATCTTTACCATTGCCGATGCCTTGGACGACGCCAAGTGGAAGTCGTTTATCGGTGGCAAGGCTGATCAATACCGCGGGGAGAAAAATTAATGGGTCTGCAACATTTTATTGCCGAGCGTAAGCAGAGCAAAGATATTTTGGTTATGGCTCACGTGGTTTGCGGCTACCCCTCCTTTGAGGAAAATCTGCAAGAACTAGAGATTATGGCCGAGGCCGGCGTCGATCTGGTGGAGCTGCAGTTTCCGTTCTCTGAGCCCAGTGCCGATGGTCCGCTATTTGTTCACGCAAACGAGCAGTCGCTAAAATCCGGCACGACAGTGGAGCAGTGTTTTGAGTTTATGCAGCTGGTCAGCGCGCGCTTCCCGTTTAAAGTATTGATGATGGGTTATTACAATACCGCGTTTAAAATGGGCGAAGCCGCCTTTGTAAAACGTGTTAAAGACGCCGGTGGTGTTGGCTATATTTTGCCTGACCTGCCAATTGAGGAATCACCTGAGTTGCACCGTCTCTCAGAGGAAGCCGGTATCGAACCAATTATTCTTATGACACCTACCAGCAGCGACAAGCGTCTGGCTAAGCTTGGGGCAGTGAGCCGCGGCTTGGTTTATGTGGTCGCGCGGAAAGGCGTAACGGGCTCGAAAACGCAAATGGGTGATGATGTGTTGGCACTGATTGAACGCTGCCGTGAGCACACCGATGTGCCCTTGGGTGTGGGTTTTGGTATTAGCACCAAAGAAGATATAGATGTGCTGCGTGGCCATGCGGATATTGCCATTGTCGGCACCGCGGCGCTAAAAACTTGGGAGCAGGGCGGTGCACCTGCGCTGCGTGAGTTCTTTGCTGAGTTGATGGCCTAGGGCCGAGGTTTTTGCTGGAGGGTCTCTTCTTAGGGGGCTCTTCATCGAAAAGCTCTCTAACCAAAAAGCTCTCTAACCAAAAGCTCTCTACTGACTGACCGAGAATCGCCAGTCATTAATCAATTGATTTTCCACCTCTTCAAGGGCTTGGTAATCCCCCCAGACAACTCTCTCGACACAGACTAAATGCGCTCCCAGCGGTGAACTGATCGGCCCATACCAGCAGGGTAGGCTTTGGCCATCTGCATTCTTCTGCTCCACGGCCATTAAACGGTCGACAAAGTTCTGACCGTAGACAGTTTCCAACTCTAGTGATGATATGGCAGCATATTGATCTCTGCGATCCCCCACTGGAGTTTGCTCGGCATTGAGCGCCTGTTCGGCCATTTGGAAAACCTTACCACCGTGTTTGGCGGTGGCGAAGCTGATCACCTCGAACCAAAATTTTGATGGGTTGCGATAGCGCTGTTTACTGAGCTGATAAAACACCTCCAGCTCTGCTGCAGTGGGGAGTTGCTGGGTGGTCACATTTTTGGTGAGACCCGCCAACTTTGCCTGCATCGCTGATCTGTCCGTGGTGCTGTCGATATCGGCGCCAATGCCCGGTGCTTCAACTATGGAGTCACCAAACAGCTGGTTATTGATAAGCTGCTGTAGGGCCTCGCTGTCGGGATTGGTCAATGCATCTATGGCCAGTGACGGATCTGTCACCTCAGCAGGCTTGGTGAGCCAATAGGCGCCTGCACTGAGGGCTAGAGCAATACTCAGCAGCAAAATAAACGGTTTAGATTGGGTTATGGGTGTTTTAGTCACGGCTTTATCACTGTTTAAAAATCTTTATCCAATCACCGGCACTGGGTTCGCCGCTGGGGTAGTGGCCGTTGATTATACGCAGGTCGTTGACCTCGGATGGGCTCAGTTTTAGGGCTTTGCCAAGCTTTTCGAAGGTGGTGATACCGGTGGCTTTGACATAGTGAATAGTCTTGGGCTTTTGACCCTCAATCTCGCGCCGGGAAATCGGCCTAAAGGTGGCGATGGACTGGGTAAATAGTTTGTCGGCCTCGGGGAACTGTTCCGCTTCATCCACTTCGCCGGTAAATACATAGGCATTGCGCTTGTAATAGATCACCGCTATTCGACTGTCTGGTTTATCGCCGCTGCCGGGCAATACGCCGCTAAAACCTTTTAAACCGGCCGGGGCGATGGCACTGCCTTGATCCAGCTTTGAGACCTTGAGATAGTTGTAGAGATATTCTTCCGGGGTCTGGCTGGTGCGGGCAATGGGAGTCATGGCTAATCGAGCATCTCCGGTTTCGAGTTTGCTGACTGGCATATCGGCTTGCTTACCGGCTGGTTTGTCGGTTGAAGGACTGTCTGAAGCACTCGCCGAACGGTCTTCCGATGCACCATCCGCTGTCTCGGCTTTAGTTGGGGCACTCACCGAGGTTCCTAGAGAACTCCGCGCACTGCTGTCATTGGTCTGTTTCCAACCCTTGGGGTAATCAAAACGCACACGCAGGGTCATATCCGAATAGCGCTCTGGCTTACTCTCTTTGGCGAGAAAGTTCTCACCCCAAATTAAGCCTTCGGTGAGCTGGCGATAGGTTGCTGCGCCATCGCCACGGGACTGTTTGGCCTGAAATGACTGGGCTTTAGTGACCACGGTTCGCAGCCGCGAGTCATTGCGCGGGTGGCTGGAAAAAATACCGTGATAGGTTTGCTTGCTGGCCCCTTTGGCCTTGGCGCGATCTTTTTGCAGCAGTTCATAGTCTTTCATCATCGACAGCATGGCGATCATTTCGCTGGGGGCATAACCCAGTTTGGCCATATATTCTGCGCCGGCTTCATCGGCTTCCAGTTCATTGCGCCGTCCGTAACCGCGAATCAGTGAGTTGGCATAGGCCATACCTGCTTCATAGACTTCGCCGCTGCCGGAGAGCACCGCAGCGATGGTGGAGAGAATCTGCGCACCGGTGGCTTTGCCTTCCTGACCGGTGACATGCTTGCGGGTGATATGCCCCACCTCATGGGCCAGCACCGATACGAGCTGGGCCTCATTGCGGACATAGTTGAGTAGCCCGCGATTGACATAGATATAGTTATCTCGAGTGGCAAAGGCATTTAAATCCGGTGAGTCGAGGAGGGTGAAGGTAAATTTTTCGCCAGCCATTTCCGACTGGGCGACTACCTCTTCCCCAAGCTTTCTAATATAGCTGTCCAGTACTGGATCATCGTAGATCGGGGTGCCTTGCAGGACTTCTTTGTAGATATCTTTGCCGGTAGTTTTTGCTACGGCCTGGCCCGGCAACAGCAGCACTATCACCAGCGTCAGCAGGGAAAGGGGCAGGTACTTGTTGATGGCTACTCTGATCATCCTAATCTTATCCTTTGCGCTCTCGGCTCTTATCTTTTGATGTTTGATTCTCAGTTCTTAATTCTTAGCTCTTGACCTTGAGCTCTTAATCTTGAGCTCTTAATCTTGAGCTCTCAAGAACCTTATTGCGTCTCACCCAATGTGAAAAATTGTTTTAGCTGGGTGCCAAGACTGGCACAGGCATCATTTTTTACCGGGGTGAGCAGCGGTATGGGGGCAACTACACCAAGCAAATAGGAGGTGCCGGTGGAGTCCACCCGCAATCGGCCCTTCTCAGTGAGATTGCTCAGATCCCAGACAATGGCTTCATAGATCGAACTCTTCTCCCACTGAGCAAAACCAAAACATCCGCCACCACCGGGTCCGATGGCACAGCTAATCGAACCTCCTTTGTCATGGGTCTCGGTGGAGCCATCGAGCCACACCAGATAGCGGATGCCGTTGCGATCGATCTGCTGTTTGATGGCCGGGTCCTGCATTAGTCGGGTTAAACGCTTGAGTCCCTTGGGTGCGGTGCGCGGTTCAAACCAGGGATAAATGGCATCGACAAATTGCTGCTCGGGAAATATGTCGATATCTGCTCCTTTAATTTTTTTGGCAACACAGTCAATAAATTCGCGATCTGTATCGTAGTGTCCGGCATCTCGGCGACCGAGAATAACCACTGACTGTTCGCTATCAATGTCCATGATCTGGTTGTTGGGGCGGTACTCGTCGATAGTGGTGGTTGCGCCACAGCCGGCGAGCAGGGTGGTGAAACAGAGTGCTAATAATTTATTCACTGTTACTGCTCCTCATCGAGTAGCTGTTCTCTAACTAACCAGTTGTAGACGCTGGGTATGCGATAGAAGTCGAGCATCAGCTTGGCACCGGCATCGCGGAGGGCGATTACCGCTGCCTCTTCAATGGCATTGGACTTGGAGAGCATAAACGAGTCCGGTGTTTTTCCGTAGGCTGGCATAAACCAACTGTCTACCTGATCGCCGCTGGCGGTCTGTATATCGAGATTGTATTTAATCCATACTTCATAGACATTCAGATAGGTGTCTGAGGGGGTCGATACCTGAACTTCCTGAACCGATGGCGTGATCACCAGTGCATTTTCGAGGGTCACATCTGTTGCTGCAGAGACAAACTCTACGTCCCGAAACAGTCCCTTAAAGGCATTGCTAAGCAGCTCGGTCTGGGCACTGCCAAGATCGATACTGGTTCTGCTATTGGGAGCTGCTACATAGGCTTTAAAGTCATCACTGAAGACAATCGCGGCTTTCACCGCTTTGGGTTTTGATACCACTGTGGGGAATGGCGAGTCAATCTGCACCTGCGCCGAGGAACTGCAGCCGCTGATAACAACCACTGCTAGTAGCATCGAGAAAAGTTTTATTTTAGTTGTTAGCATATTTGTCTCTCTTTATTCTTTCGCCCTCAATGGTCTCAGCCTTCTAATTAAGGCTATTTAAGCCAATAAAGGTTCCCCCATTGTTGTAACTTAGTTCGCGCATCAGTGCGGCAAACTTTATCGCCGATGCACTGGGTGCGCCCCCGCGTCCAAAGTGCACAGGAAAGCCAATGGCATGAATACGCACTAATCGGTCAGCCCCGAGATGGGCGCGGTTGAGTTTATCCACGGCTCTGACCACATTTCTAATGGTGCGGCCCTGAAAGTCATCACCTAAAGTGTAGATACTGATTTTACGGTCACGCTTATAAAAGGTTTGAATAGCAGCGTTAATTCCCTCCACCGGGCTGGAATTACTGAATGGCGCCCAGTTGCCGAGGGTGGTAATAATCTCTTCGCGCATCTTCGGGCTATCGGGAATCCAGCGCTCGCGATAGGCTGAGAACATATACTGACCCATATCATTAAGCACCTGAATGCCTTTGACATCGGGATAGATATCGAGAATATTAATCATCTCTTTTTTGACCTTTTCCCAGGCTGCAACCTGCATGCTGCCGGAGGTGTCGATAACAAAAATAATATAATCGCTGTCCACGGGAATTCCACCGATTAGATTGTTCTGCTGTTTAAACTCTGGGCCTACTAGACGCTCCATCTCTTCGGTAAGAATCTGCATTACCAGTTGTAACTGCTCGGTCTCCCGCGCCTGAGACAGTGAGATAGTCAGGGCCTGTTTATCGACACTGGCCAGTTTGGCCTTGAGCCGTGCAACTCGTTCAGTGAGTTCCGAGAGCTGCTCTTTTCGCGACTTAAGCTGATCGTTGAGCACCACGGATTCACCGCGCACATCAAACAGCTGCTGTTGGAATTCTTTAACGGTGCCACGTAGCGCTTCTTCTGCGTCCTCAAGCGCCCCGGGATCCCCGACTCGGGCGATAACCAGCAAAAGCACAATGGCACCAAAGCCACAGCTAATCACGTCGAGAAACGAAATGCTGGCTTCCTGGAGTTCCCGGCGCTGGCGTTTCATGGCCAATCCCTCGAGGGAGCGATAAAGGCCCCCTGACTGTTGACGCCAAGTTGCCAGAACAGGGCCGCCGCCTCGGGATCCCCCTCCATTGGAAAGAGAATAGTATTTACTGGCATGCCACCGGGCAGATCGGCCAGTGCTTTGGCAAAAAAGCTTCGCCGCTGTTGACCGCTGACCATATATTTTTTCGGTGGCGCTTGCCCCTGAGTGGGCAGGCCATCGGTGAGGATAAACATATTGTCCGGCAGGTCTTCGAAATCATTGATCGAGTTGATGGCGTTGATCAGACTGGTGCCGTTGCCCGGAGAGTATTGGTGAATGCCTTCCACCACCTGTTCCAGTACTAGAGAGTCGGCGGCATCCAGCCACTCGCCTTCAGTACCCAACAGCGCTGGCTGGGTCTCGGTATTAAAGATATACAACTGAAAGCGGCTGCTGGGTGGCAGCTGTGCCAAGAGCCACTCCACGGTACGCAGTGTCCACTGCCATTTTGGCGATTGTTTTTTGTCTTCGTCACTCATATTTCTCCGTCGCAGGGCGTTGACCACGGTGTCTGCGAGCATGCTTGCGGAGCCATCCACCAGAATAATCACCCGCTCACCACCGAGCTTTAGCCCCGTCAGATACTGCCGGTTGCCATCCCCGAGAAACTCGCGCACTTTGTCGCCAAAGTCCAACTCCTCCATCTCTGCGGTTTGTTCTTCGAGCTGTTCTACTTGGCGACGCAGTTTGGCGATATTGTCTTTGGGGTCCGATTGAATGCTGCGCTCGATCTCCTCGAGATCCGTGAGTACTCGATCAGATGCTCCCTGAGCTTTGAGCAATTCTCGCTGCAGTTGCTCGAGGCTATTGAGCAGCTCGGTTTTAGATTCTTCGGCTTGGCGAATATCCTCCTGTAACATTTCGACTTCGGAGGCGAGTCGTGGATCCGGGGTGACGATCTCGGTGGCATTGTGGCGCAAAATAAGAAATAGCAGGGTCACCGCACCAAAGCCGCAGGCCATGATGTCCAAAAAGGACAGGCTAAAGGCTATATTGCGGCGTTTTTTAGCCATTGCAAACCTCGATTAATTCAAAGCGATAGGCATTGATAAACAGCTCCATTCCGCAGAGGGCTATATGGGGTAGCTCCAACGTGGCCTGGGCACTGCTGTGCAATGCTTTGATATTTTCGCCGTCGAGGGCCAGCACCACGGTGGCGTTGTCGTCGTGCTTTTCCAATACCTGCACACGGCCATCGGCGATGGTGACACTGAGGACTGTGGTCAGTGGCCAGGCCTGTCCCTCGTAGAGCAGGTGAGTTGCTGTGCCCTGAGGTCTGATCTCCAATGCTGCTTGATCTGATTTTTTGGGCAGCTCTTCAATTGAGGTGATGCGGTGCAGGTTGTCGGTTTTGCCGTGCAACCCATAGGCAAATTTAAAGCAGTTATCGACTCCTTGGGTAGCTTTGAATTGCCGGCTGGAGTGGAACTCGTCGGTTAGTATCGAGATCATGCGTGCATTTTTCGAGAAGCTCACATCATCGTCAGCATGCTGTCGCAGTAAGGATGTGAGTTTGTTGAGCTTGCCGGCGAGCAGTTCAATCACTTCTGATTTATACAGCATTACCGGCAGATCGCCCCTTGGCGAGGAAATCACCATGCCGTATTCCGACTGTGATTCAAAGCGGTTTATCCAGTCTGGTAGCTGGTCGTAAATAGCCTGTTCACCGAGGCAGACATCCATAGGGTCAAAACGAAAATTCTTCACCAACTTTTCGCGAATATGTTTCGCCAACAGCGAGTAGATATCCATTGCACCCAGTTCCGGCAGCACTTGCTGTGCCGTCACTTCTACAGCGTTGTTGTAGTAGGTAATTTGACTGATCACCGACTGGAAGAGGTGCAGATCTATATGCAATGTGGTCTTTTTCTTGTCGCTGGAACCCTGAACCAGAGTGCCCACATAGATGCAGTCAGCGAGGCTGCTGTCGACAAAACCAACCACTTCTACTGGAATGGCACCGAGCAGCCCCAGTATCAGTGACAGCTGTTCGTCATCGAAACAGGCGGCAACGCTGACCACTACTTGGTCTGGGGAGCCGGCACTGCTGAAGAGCGTTTTCAGTTGCGCAAAGGCAATGTCGGCATGGTGACGGGCCCAGGGCAGATCGCCGGATAATTCGGTCTGGTTGAGATTGCGCCAGTACTGACGATAGACATTTTGCGGTTGCAGCCAGGCCTGTCTGCGGGCCTCTATGCCGGTGATAATGCCCTCGCCAGTGTGCAGGGCAAATCCGGGCTCAGAAAACACCTCTCCAGCTTGATTTTTAATCAGCAGATCTTGATCGTTTAGTTCGAGAACAGCTAAGGACATAGTTTATTTGGCCTTGAGAAAACGCAGCAAATTATTCTCACAGTAGGCGTGAGAGTCGAGCACCAGCCGCTCTTGAATAAGCTGCAATTGATGCATAAAAAACATCACCACCATGCTGATTAGCAGAGCGATAAAAGTTGAGTTAAAGGCCACACCGAGGCTGCTAGTGACGCCGGCAATGTTGCCTTGCATGGCTTCGTGGGCCTGACCCAGTGCAGCACCGATGCCGCGCACCGTGCCGATAAAGCCGATTGATGGTATTGCCCAGGTGATATAGCGAACCATCGACAGCTCTGAATCCAAGCGATCGTTTTCATTGTTGCAGACGACATTGACTGCGTCGGTGGCGGACTGCACGCTGTCGGTGACCTGAAAACGTGTCAGCGCGGTTTGCAGGGCGCGGGGGAGCAATAGAGAGCGCTGACTGTCTGCCAGTGACTGCAGGGGTCGAGCTAGTTGACTGGCGTCCTCCGGCAGCACCCTCGAGCCTTCACCAATACTAATCAGCCCACTTGAGAACATTTTTTGCTCACGCATGGCATCGCGGGTTTTGTAGCCCATAATCGCCAGCGCCCAAATCATCAGAATAAAACAGGACTCCTGCTCAAGATCTTTGATGATAATAAAAAATGATCGCGGCACCTCGTAATCTTCCCCTGCGGCGGCCATCTCAGCATGTTGACGAATAGTGCTCTCGGCATTTGGCCGCACCACTGTGACAAAAATCGCGTGCACGACAATGATTGCCATTAGCAGGGCAACTAGTTGAAAAAACATTTCATTGGTATGGCTTTTCATTAATGACTCCTGTTATTGCAGCCTTCTAAGGGCTGCTTGATGATCAGTTGGATCTAAATATCCGATGGTAGCGGTACTGGGAAATCTTCAGAGATCTCCTCGCTGGGTTTAAAATCTCCGGCGGGTTGCTGTTTTGTCTCTGTGGATGGTTGGTTCTCCTGTAACTCTTCTTGCATCGGCTTTGGTTTAGGGGCCTCTGGTGCAGGAGCTTGTTGAGTCTCAGATTCCAATTGCTCAGTATTATCCTGTGACCAGAGCACTGAAGAGCCAAGCATAGTGGCAGCAACTCCGGCAGTGCATAAAAAACCGACAATCTTATTCATAGAATGACTCTTGTTTGATCTACCATCGTTTTTGCTCACTCGGTGATACGTCTATGAGAGGATCCACCTTTATTTCGCGGCTACAGGCCGCAGGCTAAAGCGCGCCGCCGGGTTTATCCACATAGCGCGCTATTCTAAAGCCTAAATCAATCCGCCCATCAGTGCCAGAATCCCGGTAGCTAAGGCGCAGTTCGGTGCGCGAGGCCAGAGCCCAGCTAGCACCGCGAATCACATGTTTATTACCCTGCTCAGGCCCCCGAGGATCCAATTCGGGTTCACTGCGGTTGGGGCGTATATCAAAGTAATCATTTACCCACTCGGCGACATTGCCGCTCATATCCTGAAGCCCTTTGCTGTTGGCGGCGAAACTGCCAACCACCGCGGATACCGGATATTGATCGTTGTAGTTGGGCAGAGTGAAACTGAGAAAATCACGGGCACTCTGGTCGGCATAATTGCCACTCAGCTGGATTGGCGGGTAGAGCTCGTTGGCCCAGGGGAATATATGGCTGGTGGATTGCCGGTCTATTCTTGCGGCCCAGGCCCACTCTGCTTCGGTGGGCAGACGATAGCCATGAGCATCCCAGTTGGCACCGGTGATGCGGGCATCTTCGACAATATAAAAGGCTGGCAGTCCCTCCTTGCGGCTCAACCAGTTGCAGAACAGTGCGGCGTCCTCCCAGCTCACTTTGGCCACCGGTTGACCCGCCATATCGAGGGTTTGACCCTTGACCGCGGCGGAACTGTGCTGATCCTTCCAGCGTTTAAATTGGCTGTTGGTGGTCTCATGGATGGCCAGATAGAAAGGCCGCTCTAGGCGCACGGAACGCTCCGCTTCATTGGCGCGCCTGCCGGGCTGGCGCCGCGGTGCACCGAGCATAAACTGCTCATTGGGTTGAAAGAGTTTTAGCTTGCCACCCACGGGCGTCTTGATCATCGGGGGTCGCGAAGCCCAGTAGGCCTGCTGAAGAGTCAGTAAGTTGACGCTCAGCGCCTGCTGATGGCCGGGTCTCGGGGTGACGGTCATGGATTTGGTCTCATAGCCCCTCTTTTCAACGCTAATACTGTGGGGCTTGGCATTTAGGGAGAGAGTCTGGCTGCCACTGCCGCGGCGTTTGCCATCCACTAAAATCACCGCGTCTGGAGGACTGATATTGAGTCGCACTGTGCCAATATTGGGAATGAGATTTAGGCTTACCTGAATCTGTTGTTCCGGTTTGACGCTGATCGTTTGCTGGGCATTTAGATAGCCCTCGAGAAATAATTCAATCTGGTGTTTCTCAAAGGGGGCTATGGCCACCTCCAGAGGGGTAGTGCCTTTAAACTGTTTGTCGATGGTGATACTGGCCCCCAAGGGTGAGCTGCTAATTGCCAGAGTACCGTCGGCGACGATCATCTCTATCAGGGGGTGGTCGGCTCTGCTGCCAGCTTTTACGCTGACCTGTTTGCTCAGAGTTTTATACCCGGGAGCCTTTAGGGTCAGCTGGCTGCCGGTCTCGAGCACCTCGGCACTCAGAGGCGTCTGGCCCACAAGGCGCTGATCGATAAATAATTCAGCACCCTCGGGGAGGGTGCCAAATGCCATCTGCCCCCAGGCCGGCTGCAGGGCGATATCCATAGCCTGAGTTTTGCCCAGCCCTTCAATTTCTACTTCTTGCTCAAGGGTGAAATAGCGGTACTTAGAGAATTCCAGTTTGTGGGCGCCGCGGTTAATTTCACTGATGGTGCCTGGCACTGTGCCAGCATCCTGATCATCAATTGAGATTTGGATATCATCGAGGTTCGAACGCACTAACAGGTTCCCCGGCAAGGGCTGCAGTGACACATCAATCTCTTGGGTAGCCTCGCCACTCACTTCGATGGTTCTGCGCAGCGGGTAGTAGCCGGGCGCTTCGGCCGTCAATGGGTGTTCGCCTTTAAGCAGTAGATAATTGTCGCCGATATGAAAGGCAAAACTGCCGAGATCCACTTCGGCATTGGCCGGGTCCAGACGAAAAATAATGGCTCGAGCGGCAAATAAAAATATCATTATGGCAATCGCCACAAGAGTAAATCCGGTGGTGAATAACATTGCTGGCGAGGGGCCGCGGCGACGGATAACCGGTTTTACTTCCAGTGGCGTAAAGTCCGTGGCGGAGAGTGGTGTATTGTTTTTCGTCTTAACCATAATTATTCTAATTTTGTTAGCGGCTGCGACTCTTTTTAACCCTGTTAAAAACCAATCGATGTGTCACCAAGCTGTTTTTATCGCCGAGCTGTTTTATCACAAAGCTATGTCTCTTCACGCTATCTAATCCTCTTCACTCTATGGTGCCCGATTCCGGGCTAAATCGATAGGTATGCGGTTTTTTGACTGCCTTTAGCAGCAATGGTTACACCAAGCGAGCAACTCTTTACGCTATTGGAGACCTAGTTCCCGTTCCGGCGCTATCCATGTTTGTATTAGATTAGACGTTTTTAACTAAAGGCGCACTGAATAAGCTCAACCTAAAATAGATACGGGGTAATCGGATTCTTCGAGTTATTTGGGTTAATGCTGTTAATAGAGCTAATGAGGTGAGCAACATCCGGTAGCCCCAGACTAAATAGCCTCGTTACAGGTAATGGCAATCGGTTGGCCGAATTCCTCACCGGTCACGGTGAATTCGATTCTCACATCCCGAAACCCCATCCGGGTCCCGGCGACAATATAGCGCCCGGGTTTTAGCGCTACGGCGGTTTTTTCAAAGACCCCGAGTTTGGCCACTTTAAATAGGGTCACATAAGTATTGCTATCTGAGGTCAGCACAACCTGCACCGGAGTCTGTGAGGCTTTGAGTACGCGCTGCATATCTGATATCTGACGCTTTAATCTGGGTCCTGGCTTGGCAATCCCACTGGCATCATCAAGAACTTTTTGGCCGCGGCGAAACTGACTGTTGGCGGAGAGAGCGAGGGGGTCGCTGAGTACCTTTTCAATGCGCTGATCAAGGTCCGCGCGCACCTTGGCGGGGATCTGTTTAACGCGAATATCCGTGAGGCTGCCATCGGTTGTCAGTAGCTGTTGATAAATTTGTGTCGCCTGCTGCCATTTCTCCTCGGCTTCCAGCTGAGTGGCCTTGGCGACATTGCTGCTGACCCAGAGCTGTGAACGGCGTGTTTCCACCTGAGCCAGGGCCTGAGCAACAGCGGAATGTGCTTTGTAGACCGTGCCCGCCTGATTAAAGGACTGGGTTGCAGCGGCAAAATTATTGTTGTCCAAAGCGCTAAATCCAGCGCTCATGTGGCGGCGAAAGCGCTGCTCGGTGATTTTCTGTTCACTGGAGGCGAGGGCAGCCGCGGCTTGTCTGTGCTCTGGATCCGCCGTTAGGGCCTCGGTAAAAGCCTGCTTGGCCTGCTCTAATCGATCCAGTGCTATCAGCCGCTGGCCTCGTTCCATTGCATCCATAACGACTGGCAGGCTCTCGGCACGCTGGCTCAGACGGATGACCTTGGGGTTGTTTGGGGCAATGGCCATAGCCAGTTGGGCGGCACTAACGGCAGTGCTGAGCGCCAAGTTTTCGATTGCCGCGGCGGCCTCGGCAATGGACTGTTCAAGCAGGGACTCAGCTTTGGTTTTCAGTTTAAGCAGCCCGTCCAAGGCAGCCTGATAACTGCTGATAGCATCGCTGTAGTCGCCAATACCATATTCCTTATCTCCGCGCTCCACAGCTTTTTGCGCCTGCTTAAATTCAAATTCTCCCCAGGCCTCGACTCCCTGTTGATTAAGCAGGCTGTCTCGGCGTTGAATAATCTCCGCCAGCAGGGTCTGTGCATCTTGGCGGTATTGGGTTTTTTGCGCGGCAGTGGATGGGCTGACAGTGTTGGCTGAGATGGTGGCAGAGGATAAATCAGTGCCGCTCTGGGACTGATCTGAGCCAGCGATCCAAGGTTCAGAGACTAGGTTGGGCAAAACAAAAATAACCCCAGTGGCCAGTAGGAGCAATAGGCCTACAGCGAGCTTTTGCATTCCCTTTTGTCGGCTGTCAGTGGCTGCTGGTTTATTCATCGGTCAGGGTGTCGCCCGTTCTTGCTGGTAGATTTTTCCGAGCAGCTCTTGCCACTGTTGATACTGGGTCTGCACGGTGCCTGTGAGGGTCACGGTGCGATCTTCCAATTCAATCACCTGTGGAGCAATCTCGGCTTCCAGAGAGGAACCCATCTCGGCCACGGATTCATTGAACTCAGAGGCTTTTTGTTTCTTGTCGAGACCCGCCTTGAGCACAAAGCCACCTACCGCAGCAGTCGCGGTACCCGCATCATCGGCAATTCTGGTGCGCGCTTGAGAGCGGCCATAGATACCGGCCAAAATCGCTCCAATACCACTGATAATTTGTCTGTTGCCCTGCTGGTTGAGTTGCCGAGCACGGACTACTGAATCGTAGGATGCGCGGCGAAAGTCCTGATAGGCGAGGTGCATCTGCTGGGAAAATCCATCGTAATAATCTTGCATAGTGTCGACATAGAGGTAGTCGCGCTCGCGTATTTTGCGCACTCGTCTGAGGATGCTGTCGTTTTCCGCCGGCAGTCTGGCGATGCTTAGGATACCTCTGCGATTCTCATTGATATAGCTGTCGAAGGCCTCGGGGGAAAGGTGTTTGGCGAAGCGCAGTTCTGAAATGGTGCGCAGTTCTGTGGCGCGCTTGTCGCTAATCTTTTTTTCGCGATAGCTGAGCAGGTCATTAGCGATGCGAATAAAGAGATTTTGGAAGGGGTCGCCGAGACTTTTTAAGCGCCTGTCGTAAGCGTATTTTCCCGTGGTCTGTTTGTAGCGTTTGCTAAACCATTTCTTGCCACTGCTATCAGTGACGCTAATCTCTAAATCCATCGTTTCGCCATCGGATTGGTAGATTGTGCCACTGATATAGAGGTCCATCACCACATCATCGTTGGGGGTCACGCGAATTGCTCCCCAGGCTCCACTCCTCTCTAGCACCTTGCCGAGCTGGTTGGAGAAGTAGATCGCTTCGGCATAGCGTACTTCGGGAAATACAGTGTCGTTTTCATCGGTGAGATAGAGGCCATCATTTAATGTGGGAATGCCTACATCTAATAGGGTCTCCACAGGATAGGCTCGGGAGGGGGTGTTGAGAGTCACCTGAGTTGAGGAGGTGACTTTATCCACAGCTCCATTGGCAAAGCCGGCAATAATCAGCAGTGTTAGTGCAATTAGCTTGGCTGGCTTTGAACGGATAATACGGTTACTCATAGTGATCACTCGGCTTAACTCTGATTCTTTATACGTCTATATTCATCCCAGAGTTTTTCTCTGAGCACCGGATCCTGTTCTTTGCTAGCTGCGTCACGTATTTGACGCAGCACAATATCATCCCCCTGGCCGTCATCAATATCTTCTGGAATAGGGATAACATCCCCAGTCTCTTGGTCTGGGGCAGTGGCTGATTGATTGCCTGAGCCTTCAATGCCCTCGCCACCAGCCCCGGGTGGGGCACCTTCGGCGGCGCGCTGCTCGACTGAGGCGCTGCGATCAGAGCTGCCTTCACCGGCTTCTTCAAATAGTGGCTCATCGCTGTCGACGCCACCACTCGCGCCGCTGGGACTTAAAATATCAATATCGCTTGAGCCGGCACCACCATCGCCCATTACACTGTCGTCAAACTCCTCCAGAGAAGCATCCAAGGCTTCATCGAGGCTCTCTGTGGATTGGCCGCTGTCAGTTCCTGAAGAGCCATCAGCGCCGGAAGAGCCATCAGCGCCAGAAGAGCCATCAGCGCCAGAAGAGCCGTCAGCACCTGAAGAGCCGCCAGCGCCACCAGGGGGTGCCGGGCTGCCGCCGGGAGATGGGTTGCCACCAGGCGAGGGCGTACCACCGCCTGAGCTGGGAGGACTTGGCGGTGAGCCAGATGATCCGCCAGAGGAGGAGGGCATCGATGATCCCGAGTTGGTTGGTGACGGCATCTGACAGCTAGTGACTACCAGTGCTACCAGGGCGGCCAATACCAGTTTAGAGGCTACATTGGTAAGCAGCCCTGCTCCTTTATCTGAGAACCCATTAACGGCTTTCAGTAAGGGCCCGCGGCCCCAGGTTTTAGTGGATGATATGCTCATCATTACTCTCTTTTCTCGGCGAATTGTTGCATCCCATAGGAGAAGTTAATGGCGCTGATTATCGGCGCTCCTTCAAGTAGCTGCGGCCTGTAGCGCTGGGCGCGGATATCTTTAAATATAGTGCGCCGGATATCTTTGTCGAGATCTTCTGGGGGATTAATAATTTCAATATTTCTTGGCACACCGTTGCTATTAATAGCCATAGAAATTTCCAAGGGCTTTTGCTCGAGGACAGTGCTGCTGTCTTCGTTACCACTAGCGGCACTATCACCAACAACCATTTTAGGCGGGCTAATCTTGCTATTGAGGTCGGTAAATTCTATTAATTTGGCGGCGCCAAATAATTCCTCTTGCAGCCCTTCGGACTGCTCGCTTCCTCCGAGAAAATCATAGGCCAGTTTGTAGGTCTGATTGGCGGATGAGCGCTGGCCGAACACTAGATACCAATCTCCCAGCTCGGCGATGGCATTAGCCTGATCTCTAGCTAAAGTGTCCTCGCGCAGCTCCAAGGATTCCACTACCTTTTGCAGGGCGAGCTTGCCGCGGCGGTAGTGCATATGGGAGGTGCTTTTGCTACTGCTGGCGGTGGACGCAGAATTAAAGGTGAATCCCTGCTCAGAGGGTTCGCCATGCTTTTTAATATGGTTGGCAATAAAGTAATGCAGATGACTGAGCTTGCGATACATTCCCGGGACTGCAGGGTCGCTGAGATCATTAGTTTGGTCGAGAATACTTTGCATGCGTGTGCCTAGCTTCTCAGAGATCACCAAATTTTGATAACCGCCACTGGTGGATCGATCACCATAGGTGCCCAGATACCAGTCCAGCAGTTCATCGAGCACCGGTAGCATGCGCGGGTCTCGAGCACCGTAGGCCTCGGTATTAATCAAGTAGAGGTTCTCTAGCGCTTTTTGCGATTCTTCCCAGTTGCCGAGATAGCTTTCGGCTTCGGCAATCGACATTAAATAGGGAGTTTGCGAGAGACTGTTGAGACCGAAGTTAACTCGTTCGATCTGCATGCCGCGCTGGAAAGCCTGGCGGGCGCGATTATATTCCTGCTTGGATAGGTGAGATTTACCCAAACCCAAGTAGAGATCTGAGAGTTCAAGGGAATAGGCGCTGAGCTTAGATTCGGCGATATCGATAGCATCTAGGTAATCACTGACAGGGTCACTCTGTTTGTAAACAGGCACAGTTGATTGAGCGCTGGCGAGGCTGGTGAATGCCGCACAGATAAACACCACTGCCGCCAGACTCAGCTGACTGGCTGTTTTTGCATTAGCGTTATCCTTCATATGGGGTTCCCCCGTTGACATGGCAGTTTAGAGTAGACATATTGCAGCCGGTTCCGTAACTTTATCTGCAAATGTGAATTACTGGGGTCTGTTTGCTTTTATTGGCTGTTTTTAAAGGCCGTTAGCTAAAAACTTTTAAGTACAAGCTGCTATTTACGAGCTGAGCAACTAAAAATCATCTGCCAGTGATATCCACTATGAGTTGCGCTGTTATTGGCGTCATTATTGTTCTGTTATGCTTCTGCGCCTAGTTACAGTCTATACACTGATGCAGAAAAATTCATGGCATGACTAAAGTTTTTTCACTTAAGTATAGAATGGTTGAAAAGGTCAAAAATGAGTAAAGCACTTGAGGGGTTGAGAGTTATTGAGTTGGGCCAGTTGCTGGCCGGACCATTTGCCGGTTGTATGCTAGGTTATTTCGGTGCCGAGGTGATTAAAATTGAACCGCCAGGCGGGGACCCGATTCGCAATTGGCGCGAGGTCAAAGATGGCACATCGCTGTGGTGGCGCAGTTTGGCGCGAAATAAAAAGTGCATCTCGCTGGATTTAAAAACTCCCGAGGGCCGCGATCTGGTCAAGCAGCTATTAAAGACTGCCGATATTGTGGTGGAAAACTTTCGTCCCGGTGTGCTCGAGGGTTGGGGGCTGGATCCCGAGTCTATGCGCGCCGACAATCCGGATTTAATTTACGCACGCATTTCAGGCTATGGCCAAACTGGCCCCTATTCTGTGAAGCCGGGTTTTGCTTCCGCCTGTGAGGCGATCAGCGGTTTTCGCTACGTTAATGGCTATCCGGAAGAAGCACCGGTTAGGCCCAACCTCAGTCTTGGAGATACCATCTCAGGTCTGCATGCAGTGCTGGGAATTTTGATGGCCCTGCGCTCCAGAGATCGCGGCGACGGCGGTCAGGTAGTCGACGTGGCACTCTACGAATCGATGTTTAACCTGCTCGAGGCCGTGGTTCCCGAATACGATGGCGCTGGTGTTGTGCGGGAGCCATCCGGTACCACAGTGACCGGTATAGTCCCCACCAACACCTATAAATGTGCCGATGGAAAGTTTGTGGTGATCGGCGGCAATGGCGACTCTATCTATGCTCGATTAATGACGGCAGTAGGTCGAAGCGAAATGGGTACGGACGAAAAGTACTCAACCAATTCCAAGCGTGTTGTCCACGAAGATGAAATTGATCAGGTGCTAAAAAGCTGGTGTGCGAGTCTGCCCTTAGCGAATGTGATGGCCACCCTTGAGGAGCATCGGGTGCCCTGCGGTCCGGTCTACAGTGTTGCGGATATGATGGAGGATAGTCATTTTCAGGCGCGAGGATTATTTGAGCAGGTGGAGATCAATGGCGAGCCATTGAAAATTCCCGCGATGATGCCGAAATTGGATAACACTCCAGGTTCAACTCAGTGGCCCGGCCCTAAAATTGCCAGCCACACTGATGAGATATTGGCTGGGCTGGGTTTAGATAGTGCCGAGATCAAGCGTTTAAAAACTACCGGTATCGTAACTGACAGTGACTGATTCTGACCCACAGCCACACATTGATTGTTTTAACATTTGTTTACAGAGGAAAACACCATGAGTATTAGTTCATTTCATCCACCCCGCCGCATGCTTATGGGTCCCGGCCCCTCCGATGTAAGTGAGCGTGTATTAGCCGCTATGGCCAGGCCTACAGTAGGTCATTTGGATCCCAGTTTTATCGGCATGATGGATGAAGTGAAAACCCTGTTGCAGTATGTTTTTCAAACTCAAAATGAACTTACCTTTGCAGTATCTGCACCGGGTTCTGCGGGTATGGAATGCTGTTTCGCCAATCTGGTGGAGCCGGGCGACAAGGTGATCGTCTGTCAGAACGGTGTCTTTGGTGGTCGCATGAAAGAGAATGTCGAGCGCTGCGGTGGCATTGCGGTTATGGTTCAGGATGATTGGGGCCATGCGGTAGATGCACAGAAACTTGAACAGGCTCTGGTGCAGAACCCGGATGCGGTATTGGTCGCCTTTGTTCACGCCGAGACCTCTACGGGTGCTCAGTCGGATGCTAAGACGCTGGTCGAGCTAGCTCATCAACACGGCTGTCTGGCGATTGTCGATGCGGTGACCTCCCTGGCTGGCTCTCCTTTAAAAGTCGATGAGTGGCAGATCGATGCTATCTACTCTGGATCACAGAAATGTCTCTCGTCTTCCCCTGGCCTGTCGCCGGTTAGCTTTAGCCCCCGCGCTGCGGAAAAAATCAGCAAGCGCCAGAGCAAAGTACAGAGCTGGTTCCTCGACCTCAATTTAGTCATGGGCTACTGGGGTGGGGAGGGCAAGCGCGCCTATCACCACACTGCGCCGGTGAACTGCCTCTACGGTCTTCACGAATCTCTGGTGATGGTTCAGGACGAAGGGCTAGAAAATGCCTGGCAGCGCCACCAGAATAATCACTTGGCACTGCGTCAGGGTTTAGAACAGATGGGTATTGCATTTCTGGTTGCCGAGGCGGATCGACTGCCCCAGCTAAATACGGTTTTTATTCCAAAGGGCATTGATGATGCCGCGGTGCGCACTCAGCTATTAAATGACTACAATCTGGAAATCGGCGCTGGCTTGGGTGCCCTCGCGGGCAAGGTCTGGCGTATTGGCCTGATGGGTCACGCCAGCAAACAGGCCAATATTGATTATTGTCTGTCCTCTTTAAAAGCGGTTATCTAAACAACCGCTAATCCCAACTCTGAAAACGACTAGGGCGCAGGTGGCATCAAGTCCATCAGCGCTAAAACCGTTGCCTGCACGCCGCGGGTAACCGAGGGCTGCGGGTCAATTCTAAACAGCGGACTGTGATGAGAGGCAATTGGCGCGCCGCCGGCTGCGGCGGCTCTGTAGTCTTCGACACTGGTGCCACCCACGGTAAAGTAGACACTGGGAATGGCGGGTTCCGTGGTGAAATAGGGGAAGTCCTCGGCGCCCATGCCCTTGGAAGAAATTGAAACCACCTCCCGTTCACCCAGTCCTGCCTGCCACACCGCCTTTAAGCGTCGCACTAGGGGTGCATTGTTAATGGTAGGTGGAGTCGAGGATTTTGAATAGATCACTTCGGGCAACTTATCCTCTGGCAGACCAGCTGCACGACCGAGATTTTCGGCGATGCGCTTAATGCCTTTGAGCAGTAGGTCCCGTGTGTCGAGATTGGTATTGCGCACGGTTAGCTGCAGCACCGCGCGATCAGAAATAATATTGTGCTTGGTGCCCCCATGAAAGGAGCCAACTGTAACCACGCCAGGTTCTCTGGGTGCCAGCTCTCTGGAAACAAGCGTCTGCAAGGCAACCACAATCTGGCTGCCCAGAACAATAGGATCCTTGCCGGCATGGGGCGACGCGCCGTGAGCGCCAACACCGTGAATAATAATGTCCAAACTATCGGAACCGGCAAAGGGCGAACCCTCCTGCACATTGATTAGGCCTGCTGGCAGTCCGGCACCCACATGGAATGCGAGGGCATAATCTGGCTGGCCAAAGCGCTCCCAGAGATTGTCATCCATCATTGCTTTGGCGCCGCGAATGCGTTCCTCCGCCGGTTGCCCGATCAGCATCAGGGTGCCAGACCAGTTATCTCTCCGTGCGGCCATCTGACGCGCGGTACCGATCAAACTGGTGATATGCACATCGTGACCACAGGCGTGCATCACTGGCACCTGGTTGCCGGTGATAGGGTCTGTTTGAGTTGCCGTGGAGGCATAATCTAAGCCAGACTTTTCTTCTACTGGCAGACCATCCATATCGGCGCGCATCATTACCAGTGGGCCATCGCCGTTTTCTAAGAGAGCTACCACACCGGTGCCACCGACTTTTTCGGTTACGTTGAAGCCGCTGTTGCGTAGTTCATTAGCCAATTTTTTCGCAGTTTTGGTTTCCATAAAACTGAGTTCAGGATTGCGGTGAAAATGTGTGAACAGAGCGCCGAGACGATCGTTGTAATCCTCTGTTACCGAGCGCGCCAGTTCTTCACTGGAGAGGGCATTGCTTGGGGAGCTGTTGGCCGCTGCGCCAACAACTAAAAAAAGTGCAGCGGACAAAAAGCCCAGCGAGGGTATGGATAAGTTCTTCATAGCGGTTCCCCTTGACGATAAATAAATTCTGAAATCACCCTGCCTACCTGTTGCAAGCTGTCGGCACTGCAGCGGTCAATAGTATCACCACTGGTATGCCAGGACTTGGGGAACGGCCAGTGGATCAGATTGACTACCTTGAGTCCGGCACGCAAAAACGGTAGATGGTCATCCTCGATATAGCTGCCTTTGTGAGGTTTAAATGCCTCGGCTCCCTGAGACTGGGCGATGCGCCAAATCTGGTCTTGCAGATCTCTGGCGCCGTCCCGAGAGAAACGCTCTTGGGGAATCACCAGGTCCCGGTCGCAGACCATATCCACCACCACACCAGCGGCGGGGCGATAGAAGCGGTTTTGGCGGACAAATTCAGTGGCCCCGATAGAGAAGGGCAGGTCATCGATATTGCCCATATCCTCGAGATCAAAAAATACCAGATCAACGGTTACCGGGGCGCGCTGGTTGCTTAGCAGCCGCGCGATCTCCAGTAATACGGCGACACCGGAGGCGCCGTCATTGGCACCGATAACCGGTTGCGAGCGCTTGCTAGCCAGCTTGTCGCGCTCGGCAATAGGCCTAGTATCCCAGTGTGCTGCGAGCATTATTCTCGACTGACCTCGGAGCTTGGGATCGGCGGCATAAAAGCTCGCCCAGAGATTGTTGCCCCGCAGACCCTGGGTCTGAAACTGCTGCACTACCAATTTATCCGCCTGGGATTGCAGAAGTTGCTGAATATAATCTAGGGTTTTCTGCTTGCCTTCATAGCCTGCCGCACGGGGGCCAAAACTTACCTGCTGAGCAATATGTTGCAGGGCTAACTGGCCATCAAAAGGCTGTTGCTCCGCGATGGTTTTTGGCGGTTGCCCAGAGCCCAGCGCTGACAGTACCGCGAGGGCTGCTGTCATACTGAATCGAGTTACTGATCTGAAAACCTTCGACATCATATTTAATCACCATAGCTGTTTTGCGGACTTTATCAAAATAGCTTAGCCGTTGTTTTCCAGAGTGGTGTCTGAGTCGCTGATCATGGGCAACTTAATTTGATAGAAGCCATAGATTATCGCAATCAGTGGGCAACAGAGATTAAAGAAGGCATAGGGAGCATAGTAAAAAGTACTGACCCCTAGTGTCGCCGACATAAAGGCACCACAGGTGTTCCAGGGCACCAGTACCGAGGTCAGAGTGCCTGAGTCCTCTAGGGTTCGGGACAGATTAATCGCGCGGAGATTGCGGCGCTTATAGGCATCGGAGAACATCTGCCCGGGAATCACAATGGACAGATATTGATCCGCGGCCAGAATATTGGTGCCTATACAGGTGGCGATGGTCGTAGTGATTAGGCCGCCGGCAGACTTCACTCGATTGAGCGCGGCTTCCACTATGCGTTCCAACAGACCCGTGCGAGCCATTGCACCGCCAAAAGCCATCGCATTGATAATCAGTCCAATGGTCAGCAGCATGCTTTCCATGCCCCCCTTGGACAGTAGTGCATCCATAGATTCATTGCCGCTCACCGAGCTAAAGCCCAAGAACATCGCTGTGAACAGCCCCTTAAAAATGGCCGCTGAACTGCTTAGGCTGGCGTCTGCCGCGAGGGTAATCACCGCATCCAGCTGGAATAACACAGCAAAGACACAGCCGGCTATCACGCCACAGATCAGGGTCGACAGGGCCGGCTTGCGCATAATTGCCATCCCTAATAGCAGTACCAGTGGCGTCAACATAAAGGGATTAACCAGAAAAGCGTTCTGCATTGCGGTCTGCAGAATCGCAATATCATCGACTTTGATATTGATTTCACTGCCCATGCCAAGCACAAAGAACAGCCCTAGGGTAATAATAAAACTCGGCACAGTAGTCCAGAGCATATGTTGAATATGATCAAACAGATCACTGTTGGTCACAGCCGCGGCGAGATTAGTGGTATCCGAGAGGGGCGATAGCTTATCGCCAAAATAGGCTCCAGAGATAATCGCACCGGCACTGATTGGCAGAGACAGATCCAGCGCCGCCGCTATACCCATAAAACCGATACCGAGAGTGCCTGCCACTGTCCATGAACTGCCAACACTAAAACCGATTAGGGCGCAGACCAGACAGCAGGTCATATAAAAGTAGTCCGGCGACATAATTTCGACACCGTAATAGATCATGCTGGGCACGGTTCCGGCGAGGATCCAGCTGCCGATCAGCGCTCCGACCATAAACAGAATCAGAATTGCTGGCAGTGACACCGTAATGGTATCGATCATGCCCTGCTCGATCTGCTTCCAGGTCAAACCATTTTTAATGCCGATTAATGCGGCGATGGCAGCAGCCAACGACAGCGCCACCTGATTGGGGCCTGAAGAGTCGAGGCCAAACACAAACACGGTGCCAGCAAGCATGGCGACTAAAAGAATGACGGGAATAAGGGCATCGAGAAGACTAGGCTTTACCAGGGGACGGTTCATATATGTCTCAGTTATTATTGTTGTAGGTCTAGAGAGTGCGGCTTGTGATATCAGAAGCTAACTTACCAGCACTGCTGCTATCTATCTACCCTTCTCGACAGCAGTCGATGACTTTATACCGATTTAAGCTTTCGGGGCGCGGATGCCCCTTATTGTGTCCGCTGGTTCCTGAGATTAAACCGCGCTAGACAGAAAAATATTCCGCAGTCTTGTCCAATGCCTGAGTGGCGCGCTCAATCAGCATGTCGATCTCATCCTCGCTGCAGATCAGTGGCGGTGAAATAATCATCGAGTCACCGACGGCGCGCATCACTAAACCATTCGCTAGGGAGATATCACGACAGATGCCTCCGGATACCTCATCTGGCGCCAGACGCTCGCGGGTCTGTTTATTGCGTACCAGCTCCATAGAGCCAAACATACCCAGCCCTCGGGTATGGCCAACAATCGGGTGCTCGGCCAGTTCCGCCCAACGCTTTTGCATATAGGGCGCGGCCTGATCGCGAACCTGCTGGAATATATTTTCACTCTGCATAATATCCAAAGTCGCCATTGCCGCGGCACAGGCAATCGGATGTCCCGAATAGGTGAAGCCGTGGGCAAACTCACCGCCTTTAGCGGTAATCACAGTGGCAATTTTATCGCTGACTAACACCCCGCCGAGAGGTTGAAAGCCATTGGTCACCGCCTTGGCAAAGGTGATTAGATCCGGTTCGGTACCCAGAGTCTGGCTGCCAAAAAGCTCACCGGTGCGGCCAAAACCGCAGATCACTTCATCGCTGATAAACAGAATATCTCGCTCTTTTAGAATACGGCTGACCTCGGGCCAGTAGCTGTCCGGCGGCACAATCACGCCGCCGGCACCTTGAATCGGTTCGGCAATAAACGCAGCAATATTGTCTTCACCGATCTCATCAATTTTCTTTTCTAGGGCGCGGGCCGCCTGCAGACCAAACTCTTCAGGGCTGAGATCACCGCCATTCACAAACCAGTTGGGATCCACTATGTGCTCAACATAGGGCAGGGTTTCGAACTGCTGGTGGACAAAGCCGAAGCCACCGAGGCTAGCCGAGGCAATGGTGCTGCCGTGATAGGCATTTTGCCGCGAGATAATAATCCGCTTGTTGGGCCTGTCCTTCAGATCCCAGTAGCGCCGTACCAGACGAATATTGGTGTCGTTGGCCTCGGAGCCAGAATTGGTAAAAAACACATGGGTAAAGCGTTCGGGAGCCATATCTACCAGGCGTTCGGCCAGCTCCACCGCCGGCGCATTGCTGCACTGAAAGAAATTATTGTAGTAGGGCAGTTGCTCAAATTGACGGCTCACGGCCTCGGCAATTGCCGGTTGGCTGTATCCGAGACTACAGCACCAGAGGCCTGACATGCCATCGAGTATCTGATTGTCGTCTGTGTCATAGATGTAGATATGCTCCGCGCGGTTAATGATTCGCCCGGGTCTGCCTGCGTATTGGTTAAAGTCGGTAAAGGGGTGCAAGTGGCGCTGTACATCGAGCTGTTGCCATTGCTGGGTAGTTCGGTTTTTAGTCATAGTAATTGGGCTTGGCCTATTGGTGGAACTTACCCCGTTGGGGTGTTTTTAAAAGGGTGCTTTTAAACCCATAAATAAGCCCCTTATCTGACCATAGAATCATTTGAGGGTCACGTACCCAAAGGGGTGGATAGGATTTTTTATAGGTTTTGTAGGGTTTTTACAGGCGATTTGTAGGGCCCAAACAAACACCGGAATCGGTTAAAAAAATCTGGTGAGTAAAGAAGTCAGGCTATACACTTAGGGGTCGCTTACCAAGTCTCTGCAAGGCTTGGCGACAGGAGTGAATAATTGAGTACAGGGCTTTTAATGCACTATTTTAATGCACCATTTTAACACGCGTTTTTAATGCACGATTAAAGCGCTAGGCAACGAAAGCACTATGCAACTAAAGCACTATTCAATGAAGTACCTCGACGAAACACTTTAATGAAAGACCTTAACAAAATATTTTTACCAACCCATTGTTAAGCGCCAACTTTAAAACAAACAAGGCGAAAAAATCGCCGATAATGTTTACTGGGAGAGTTGCTATGACGCACTACCATATTAGAAAAACCCTGATTTCAGCGGCAGTGGCCGCGGCGACCTTAGGTGCCGGGCAGTTGTCCGCATCACAGATCGAAGAGATCATTGTCACCATACAAAAACGCGCACAGTCTCTGCAGGATGTGCCGATTTCGGTCTCCGCCTTTAGCGGCAGCTTTATAGAAAAGGCGCAGATTTCCGATGCCAAACAGGTTGCCCTATTAACGCCGGGCGTATCTGGCGATACCGATGATTCTTTCCTCGACTCAATGAATGTTCGCGGTATCAGCACCAATGACTTTGGCGTTGGTGCGGAGCCATCCATTGGCCTCTATCAGGATGGTATCTATCTGGGCCGCACCGGTGGTGCTGTATCCAGTTTCTTTGATGTTGAAATGGTCGAGGTGGTCAAGGGTCCTCAGGGCACCTTGTTTGGCCGCAATGCCTCCTCAGGTGCAATTTCCATTACCACGGCAAAACCCACTGGTGAGTTTGGTGGCTCTATCGATATTGGCCTTGGTCAAGATGGTTATGGCGAGGTCACCGCGGTGATGAATACGCCGATCAATGATCAGTTTAGTGGCCGCCTAGCGGTCTATCACCAGCAGCAGGATGGCTGGGTGACCAATATCAATGATGGCCAGCAGACCGGCGGGATAGAAAATACCGCTGCCCGCTATACCCTGGCCTTTGAGAATGAAGAGATCACCAGCAGGCTGATGTTTGAGTATGAAGACCGTCAAGGACCGCCGACTATTTATCAGGCCTTTGATCCCGATGAGACAGGCTTTCCTTTTTACACCACCGATGCTGATGAAGATCAATTCAGTTCAGATGTTAGCTCCTCGGAGCTTATTGATGAGGGCGAAGTCTGGGGCGTCACGTTGAATGTGGAAGTGGATCTGGGCAATGACTATACCCTTAGCTCAACCACCGGTTTGCGTGGCCACAACTATTACTATCTCGAGGATTTCGACGGCGGTAATAGTTTCCTGTCGAACTACAACCAGATTCAAGAGCAAGACTACTTCAGTCAAGAGTTTCGCATCAACAAAGAGACTGACAGTGTAAGCTGGTTTGTCGGTGCCTCTTGGTACAAAGAAGAGCTCAAGGTGCGCTTTAATCAGACCCTCGATGAAGATACTTTTTGTGCAGCCTACGGCACCTATTACGAATATGACGATATCACCGACTGTGCAACGCTCTATGACTACTACGAGTACGAAGCCATTGTCGGTATCGGCACGCGCAACGATTCGGTTGATGTTGATGCGGAATATGATGGTTGGGGTCTCTACGGCGATGCCACCTTCCACGCCACTGATAACCTAGACTTTACCCTGGGCGCCCGATATACCGAAGACAACCGTGATTTTGCACAGAACTTTGGCGGCGAAGAGCGCAATGCCACCTGGTATACCTTCCCGTTCTTCACCTCAGATTTTGTTCAGGGCAGTGACCAGTGGACCAATACCTCAGTTCGCGCGGCAGTGACTTATCAACTTAGCGATGAGGTCTCGACCTACGCCACCTATTCAACCGGTTACAAAGCCGGCGGTTTCAATACTATGGAGCTGTCCTTTGCCGATGACATCACTGTGGATGATTTGGATGGCGAAGATGCCTTAGATTTTGATCCCTCACTGGCAAGTTTTGATAAAGAGGAAGTGACCAATTTAGAGCTGGGTTTAAAGGGTCAGTTCCTAGAGGGTCAGATGCAGCTCAATGCCGCCCTCTACAGCTACCAGTTTGACGGCATGCAGTCGGGTTACTATGTGGATGGTCGCTACACTGTGGCCAATGTAGGGGACGCTGAAGGCTCTGGCTTAGAACTGGATATGCGCTATCTGCCCACCGACAACCTCGATATCTATTTGGGATTAGCCTGGGCTGACTCTGAACTGACCAATCCCAATCCAACGCTCTCTGACGACTTCTGTGAAGATGACTGCACCGGCGCTATGTTGCCGGGCACGGTTGATTTTAGCGCCGCTCTGGTGGCCACTTACAGTCGGCCTGTTGAAGGGGGCGATCTCAGTGTCACTTGGGAATCCTTCCATCAGGGCGCCAGTCCAGGATTTGGCGATTTCTCCCTCGAGCCGATTATGTTGGATGAGTTTACTGTGAGCAATCTGCGTGTCGGTTATGACAGCTCAGACAACTGGAGCATGACGGTTTGGGTAAATAATGTATTTGATACTTTTTACTACAAAGGCGTTGCTCCAGCGGATGGCATTATTGCTCCCCACTACTTTGGGTTCTCGGAGCCACGTCGAGTGGGCTTGGATATAGGCTATAAGTTTTAAGGCTGAAATGCCCTAGAGCCATGTTTATATTCCAGTCACCACCACCGAAAAACAGCCGACATTGTCGGCTGTTTTTTTGTAGACTGTAAAAAATAAAAATCCTCTTCCAGAGTTCAGTTTATGGATCCGCAACAACAGTTCTTTAAGGCTTTAGCTGCATTGCGCGAAGGTGATCTTGAAGGTTGCGAGTCTCGCTGTCAGCGGCTGTTGGCAATCAATCCAAAAGAGGTCAATACCCTGAGGCTTCAAGCTCAGGTGTGGCACAGGCGCGGTGAACTAGCTCGAGCCGAAACTGGCTTTAAAGGGGCTCTCAGTATTGCCAGTGACTTCGCCCATGCCTGGGCGGATCTCGGCAAAGTGCAATATGACCTAGAGAACTATGCCTCCGCAGAACAATCTCTCAAGCGAGCACTAAAACTTAATCCGACCCTAAAAGCTGCCAATAAATTACTCGCCGAAGTCCTTGAAAAGCAGGGCAAGATCACTCAGTCGGCGGCGGTGGAAAAGCTTGTTCAGCAGCATCAAATACTCAAGGGCAAGGTCGCAGAAGCCTATCATTTAGCCACCGGGACCGATGGATCCTCTCCGGAAAAGGGTGCTGAGAGAGCCGAAGCGCTGTGCAAAGAGGTTTTGCAGGCGGATCCAGAGCATGTGGGCGCCAAAGAATTTTTAATAAATCGGGCCCTGGAAACAGGCCGCGCGCGCTGGGCTGAAGAGCTGGCTCGCTCCCTAGTGCGAAAACTGCCAGAGCAATCAAAATGGTGGTTAAAGCTGAGCTCCTCACTGGCGCGCCAGGATCAGTTGGTGGAAGCTCAAGAGGCTGTGCAGCAGGTATTGAATATTGAGCCAAACTTAGAAGAGGCACAGATGTTGCTGGGCAGCATTTTTGTCCGTGACAATCGTTTTGCCGATGCTCTGGACCAATACGATGCGGTATTGCTTCAGAGTCCAGATAACATTACTGCATTGGCGCAAAAGGGCAGTGCCTTAAAAACCCTTGGCAGACAGGATGAATCGATTCAATGTCTGCGACGCTGCATGGCCCTAGATAGCAGTTTTGGCGAAGCCGCCTGGTCCTTGTCCAATCTAAAAACCTACCGTTTTAGCGATGTAGAAGTGGCGACCATAGAAGGGCTATTGGTTGACGAAAAGCTTAAAGACAAAGATGTGGTGCACTTTAACTATGCTCTGGGCAAAGCCTATGAACATCGCCAACAGTGGGATCTGGCATTTAATGCCTATCAGACTGCAAACCGGGTTAAGCAAAAGTCAGCGACCTGGAGTGCCGATGAATTCTCGGCTCAGGTAGACCAAATTATTGCCACCTTCACGCCCCAGTTGCTGCAACAGCATCGCAGCAGTGGCGTCAACGATAACTCTGCTATTTTTGTACTGGGCCTGCCCCGTTCTGGCTCCACCCTGCAAGAGCAAATACTGGCCTCCCACTCTCAGGTGGAGGGCACTCGGGAGCTGCCTTATATTCCGTGGATGGCTCAGCGGCTAAACCGCAAACCCAATGCAATGTGTCGCGATAATTACCCTCTGGGTGCCGCGCAGTTAGGCGCGGATCAGTGGCAGTTGTTGGGTGAGCAGTTTTTAGATCAGGCGCAACGCCACCGCCAGACAGGGGCGCCATTTTTCATCGACAAATTGCCGAATAACTTCCTCTATGTGGGGCTTATTCTATTGGCCATGCCCAATGCCAAAATTATCAATACAGTGCGCAATCCCATCGACAATTGTTTCGGCTGTTTTAAACAGCTCTGGGCCGAGGGACAACACTTTACTTACGACTTGGAGGATCTGGGGCGTTACTATCGAGACTATCATCGTCTGATGGCTCACTGGCAGTCTATTTTTGGCAAGCAAATCTACTCGGTAAACTACGAGGCAGTTGTGGCGGATCTGGAAACCAATGTGGCGGCGCTACTGGAGTACTGTGGCCTTCCTATGGAAGAGCAGTGTCTGCGCTTTCACGAGACACAGCGGGCTGTCAACACAGCCAGCTCGGAGCAGGTAAGACAGCCGATTTACACTTCCGCAGTGGCCTATTGGAAACACTTTGAAGAGCATTTGCAGCCCCTTAAGGATGCCTTGGGCGATCTTGCTGAGGAATGAATTGGGGGTATTGCTTGGTGGGGGTTTAAGTGCAAAGCTCTTGCTAATTAGACAGCCAATTGGAATGAGAAGGCTGTTTTTTTTAAAAGCTCATCGAATAAACTACAGAGTCAAATATGAAACCCATGGAATCCCTAGAGCAGTTTCTGCAAGCCAACCCCGAGATCGAAGTCTTCGAAGTTATGCTTCATGATCTCAATGGTATTCAACGTGGCAAATGGCTGCCCCGGGAACAGATTTACAAGCTCTTTAAAGGTGGCTATAAAATGCCCCAGAGCAGCTGCTCCCTGGATAGTTGGGGCCGCGATCTCGAGCAGATAGTGGTGGCAACCGGCGATACCGATGGTATCTGCAGACCCCACCCAGAAACCCTCGCAGTAGTGCCCTGGGCGGATAGACCCACGGCACAGATCATTGTCTCCATGCTCAGCCCTGATGGTCAGTCAGACTATCCCGCAGACTCTCGAGTCGTCCTGCAGCGGGTTTTAGAGCGTTATAGAAAATTGGGTCTAACCCCAGTGGTGGCCAGTGAGATGGAGTTTCATCTGCTGGAAATCCACCGCGATCAATTTGGTCGACCCCAGCATACTCAGAGCGCCATCGATGGTTCACCGGCTCTGGGGGGTGCCACCTATGGTATCGAAGCCATGCGTCAGATGGCGCCGCTAATGGATGCCATAAGCAGTGCCGCCAGCCGGCAAAAGCTGCCAGTGGATACCCTGGTCAGTGAGTTTGGCGCCTCTCAGTGTGAGATTAATCTCTATCATCAAGACTCTGCACTGCGCGCCTGTGACCAGGCCAGCATGTTGCGCAGAGTGATTCGCAGCGTTGCTCAGCAGCAGGGCAAACAGGGGACTTTTATGGCCAAACCCTTTGCTGAAGATGTGGGCAATGGCATGCATATCCACTTTAGTCTTTTGGACAGCAGTGGCGTTAATGTCTTTGATAATGGCGCGGCTGAGGGCAGTGAGCTGCTCCAGTATGCGGTTGCCGGATGTCTGGAAAATATGGCCGACTGTATCGCTATCTTTGCTCCAAATATTAATTCCTACCGCCGTCTGGTGCCCGGCTGCTATGCGCCCACGGCACCTACTTGGGGCTATGAAAATCGCACTACTGCACTGCGTATTCCGGCGGGGAACGGTGATGCTAGGCGCATTGAGCACCGAGTTGCCGGCGCTGATGCCAATGTCTATTTAACCGTGGCGGCCATGTTGGCCGCGGCGCTCTATGGTATTGAGCGCAAACTGCTGCCGCCGGCGCAAACTAGAGGGGATACCAGCGAGCTGAAATTGCCAGAGCAGCAGTTGCCGCGTTTTTGGGGCGATGCCCTGCAACGCTTCGAACAGTCAGAGTTTATTGCAGATTATTTGGGTGAAGAGTTCCAGACTATCTATGCCCAGAGCAAGCATAAGGAAAAAGCCGAGTTTGATAGCCGCGTGACGCTGCTGGAGTACGATGCCTATTTATAATCTAGAGTTTGCGTTTTAACAGCAGGCTGTCGATCTGATTTTCTGAGAGCTTGGTGCGGGCATAGGCCATGCTTGACGAATCGGTAAAAGGTCCGACCAATACACGGTGCCACTTCTCCCCATTGCCCAAATCGATACGTTCCACATTGGCATTTAAATTCAGCAACAGCAACTTCACCCGTCGGCTATCGGCATCTTTAGCAATTTTGAAAGAGCCAGCCTGCAGTAGATAAGAAAAATTTTCCTCGGGCTGCTGATTGTCGCTGGGGGAGGACTCGCTGTTGGGAACAATGATTTCGGTTTTCTTTAACAGGGTGTAAAAATCGAACTGTAATTCCGAGGCCTCGGTTTTCACTGTCTCGGTGACATCCTGAACTGTGGCGGTGGCCGAGGGGGATTTTTCCATAAGGCTGGGCAGCAGATTGGTCAAGACAACGCCAAAAATTGTACCCAGAAAAAATGCCGGCAGGGCAGAGGCGCGGTTAACGGGCTGCTGCTTGCCTCGTGATGAATTCCTTTTGGGATAATCTTGCGCCATTGTTAAAGCTCCTGGGGTAAGCGGCGATTGTAGGTGATGGAGGCGCTTTTAAGCAATCCGTGTGAGTGAGAAAGTCATTTTTTATAAATGGGTCGCACTTTCACTTGGGCTGTTAAAACCGCTCGCTGATTCAGCTGGCAATTTTAGCTTGAAATTTTGGCTCTCAATCACATTTCTTGGGGATCCACATCCACACCCCAGCGCACATGACGGGCCATAGGCAACTTCTCCAAATCCAACACCAGTTGCCCGATCAGAAAATTTAAATCGCTGCGCCGGCCGCCGCTTATCTGCAATACATAGCGATGGCGAGAATTGCGTCTCTCCATCAGTGCCGGCAGCGGGCCGAGATAATTGATCTTTTCTCCGGAGGGGAAAATTGCCTCTGCGCACTGTCGCGCCGACTGCAAAAAAGCTTCGGCATTCTGGGCATGGGCGGCGTCGGCACGTATCAGTACCAACTGCTTAAACGGTGGCAACTCCGATTTTTTGCGCTGTTTGCGCAGTAACTTGGAGTACTCACTGTAGGGTTGTTGGGTCAGAACTTCGAGCAGCGGATGATCCGGTTGGTGAGACTGTAAAATAACTCGACCTGCCATTTTGCCGCGACCACAGCGTCCGGCCACCTGAGTTAACAATTGTCCAAGGCGCTCGTGACTGCGGAAGTCTGGACTAAACAGGCCACTGTCTGCATCGAGCACGGCGACTAAGGTAATGTTGGCAAAGTGGTGTCCCTTGGCGAGCATCTGGGTGCCCACAAGAATGCAGGGTGCGCCGCTGTCGACTGTGTCATACATGGTCTGCATAGCATTTTTCTTACGCGTGGTATCACGGTCAACCCGCAGCACTGGGGTGTTGGGGAAACATTCTTGCAACCAAGCCTCGCTGCGCTCAGTGCCATCCCCCGCCGCAACCATGCGATTACCGCGACAACTGGGACACCAGTGCAGCAGTCCGCGTTTGTAGTTGCAGTGGTGACAGAGCAGCCGCTGATGGCGACGGTGTACCGTTAGGCGCGCGTCACAGTTGGGGCACTCGGCACAGAAACCGCAGTAATGGCAGAGCACCGCTGGGGCAAAGCCGCGGCGGTTGAGAAATACCAAGACCTGCTGTTGGTTGGCAATCGCCTCGCGAATGGCATTTAAGGTTGAGGCGGCAACACCGCTCTCCACCTGTTCAGTCTTTAAATCTATCATGGACCAATGGGGAGGTTTGGCATCCCCTGCTCGGGTATTGAGGATCAGGTGCTGATAGCGTTTTTTGTCGCAGTTATGCAGTGACTCGAGGGAGGGTGTGGCAGACCCGAGAACAATCGGAATATTTTCCTGCTTGGCCCGAATAACCGCCAGATCCCGCGCTGAATAACGAAAGCCGTCCTGTTGTTTATAGGACTGATCATGTTCTTCATCGATAATAATAATTCCCGGATGTTTCAGCGGGGTAAATACCGCGGACCGGGTGCCGAGAATAATTGCGGCGTCGCCAGTGGCGGCCTGTGTCCAAGACTCGAGGCGCTCCTGATCTGTGAGTCCTGAATGGAGCATCGCCACCTGCACATTAAAACGATCACGAAAACGTTTTTCGGTTTGCGGCGTTAGACTGATCTCCGGAATCATTACCAGAGCCTGGCGTCCATAGCGGATAATTTTTTCGATGGCTTGCAGATAGATTTCAGTCTTGCCGCTGCCGGTGACACCGTCGATTAGCCAGGTGTTAAAGCCGTGACAGTCAATTGCGTCCATGGCTTGCTGTTGCGATGGATTGAGTTTTAGCGGCTGCTCCAGCAGCAAGTTATCCAGATCCACGGCTTGGGGGCCAATGGCAACCAATTCAGCGATGCCTTTCTCTTCGACTCGCTTGAGGGTTCCCCGAGTATAAAATTTGAGTATTTGCCCCTGCAGAGTGAGGGGCCGTCGCAGCAATTCATCCAGTAGCGCACGCTGTTTGTGCATTCTGCCTTCCCTGAGCATCTCGTGGCCGCGCTCTATGCCCACCTCTGTGACCTTCCAAAGTTTGGTCACTCGAGGTGGAGGTAGTGACCTACCCACGCGCAGCAATACCGGCAGGGTATTAAATAGGGCGTCACCAATGGGGTGGTGATAGTAGTTAGCGGCCCAGATAAACAGTTTAAAAAGTGACTCTGGGAGCAGCGGTTGGGCGTCGATAATGGCCAGCACAGGCTTGAGTTTATCTAGGGCAAAGTCGCTTTTATGGGTCTGTTCGATCACCAGACCAATGACCTCACGCTTGCCAAAGGGAATGCTTACGCGGCAGCCGCACTGGGGTGGCGCAGCGGCAAATTCTTCGGTTACCAAATAGTCAAAGGTGCGCCGCAGTGGCGAGAGAACAGCAACCCGAACAATTAAAGGCTTGGCGCTGGTTGAAGGCTTTGAATGGGACATAATAAAAGTTGAGAATTCCTTTTGTAACCGAGTTCATTTCTGCTAGAATCCGCGCTCTTTAGAAATGGCCTGCCGTGCCATACAAGAGTTGGGGCAAATTACCAGCTGATTGATAGGGTGGCGGCAAGCGACTTGGAGTATATGATGAAAACTGAGATTCACCCAGCGTATAACGAATTAAAAGCGACCTGTAGCTGCGGTAACGTAATTACTGTCGGATCAACACGTGAGCAAGCTCTTTACCTTGACGTATGCTCAGCCTGCCACCCGTTTTACACCGGCAAGCAAAAAGTAGCAGAAACTGGTGGACGAATCGATCGCTTTAATAAGCGTTTTGGTGCTGCCAAGAAGTAAACCGCTATCGGTTGGCTTCAAAGAATATCAAAATGCGCCGTTGGTTATTCCTGCGGCGTATTTTTTTGTCTGGGGCTTTTGTGCATCTTGAAACAGTTTCGACTCCAGTTGCCCCAGAGGCAGAAAACTTCCCCTGTATTTTGTCGCCGCCAATATCAGAGAGTACAATTTAGCAGGTACAATGGAACCCTGTAACCAACGATCGTTGACCACCAAAGGAGATACCCGTGGGCGCACTCTGGACATTGATTAAGTTTTTACTGCTACTGGCCATAGCCGCGGTGGGCGCATTGTTTGCCTTGGAGAACAGTCAGCAGGTGAATATCGACTTTATTGTTCTTCAAAGTACCGCTCTGAGTCTCGGCCTCTGGTTGATGATCTTTCTAGTCGCTGGCTCAGTGCTTGGGTTGCTGGCGAGTTCAGTTCTTATTACCTATTATCGGCGCAAGCTAGCCCGCGCCGCGAAACGAGATTAATCCGCTTATGAGTTCTTCCGCACCTGTTATTGTCGCTCTCGATTTTGATAATCAATCTGCAGCCCTGAATCTGGCGGAGCAGTTGGATCCAACTCAGTGCCGGTTAAAAGTCGGCAAAGAATTATTTACCGCCGCTGGGCCAGCTTTGGTTAAAGCACTGGTAGAGCGCAACTTCGATGTGTTTCTCGATCTTAAATTTCACGATATTCCCAACACTGCGGCCAAAGCCGTGAGCGCCGCCGCGGATCTGGGTGTCTGGATGACCAATGTTCACGCCTCCGGTGGCAGTCGCATGATGAATGCCGCGAGAGAAACCCTTGAGCAGAAGGGCAGCCCAATGCTGTTGATCGGGGTGACCGTGCTCACCAGTATGGACGAATCTGATCTACTTGAGATTGGCATTCAGCGCAGCCTTAGTGAACAGGTGCTGCATCTGGCTCGGTTAACTCAGAACTGTGGTTTGCACGGTGTGGTTTGTTCGGCCCAAGAGGCCGGCACTCTGAAGTCTGAACTGGGTGCCGAGTTTAAGCTGGTAACCCCGGGTATTCGTCTGGCGGATAGCGCTGCTGATGATCAGAGACGCATTGTGACGCCGCAAAAGGCGATGCAGTTGGGTAGTGACTATTTAGTTATTGGCCGACCGATTACGCAATCGGCCAATCCCTTGGAAACCCTTATAGAGATTAATAATTCCCTCTAAATTTCTTTAAATCCCAGCTAATCTATTGCTGCCCCAGCTCTAGTTATTAAACTCATCCGCCCAAACTGGGTCCGCTGATAAGCTGGCATTAGGGGCATACACTCTCACGTAATCTACCTCCATCTCGCCTCGATTAAAGCTGCTGGCGATACTGGGTTCGATAGCAAAATTCAGCAGTAGGTACTGATCGGCATCGAAGGGCCAGGTAGATGGGTTCTTGTCCTTGGGTGCATAGGTGTAATGGGGCTTGCCGTCGACACTAAAGATCATCCGATCGGCGTTCCAATCCAGAGAGTAGATATGGAACTCGCTTGAAACCGTATCGATCTTCTGACCACCCACATTGACTGTGTTACCAAAGCTGGAGGGCGTGTGCAGTGCGCTGGAGACGTAATTTTGATTGGTCCCCCAGTGCTCCATAATGTCGATTTCTCCAGAGGCTGGCCAGTTAAGGGTGCCAAAACCCTGAGTCTGCCAGTAGCCACCGCGCTCAGTAATGTTTTTACCCAGTGCCCAGATCGCCGGCCAGGTGCCACTGCCTTTGGGCAACTTGGCTCTTACTTCAACACGACCATAGGTAAAGGCATATTTTGAGTTAAGTCGCGCTGAGGTAAATGGCTTAGTGCGATTTTGATCGGTAAAGCTCTCTCTTATGGCGACAATTTTTAATGTGCCGTCACTGATATAAGCGTTTTCTATACGGTTGGTATAGTGCTGGATTTCGCCGTTGTACCAGGAATTGCCATCGGGCAGGCGAGTTTGATGGAACCACTTTTCCGAGTCTATGGCCTGCGGATTAGATGGATTAGAGTGCTTAGAGGAGCTAAACCCGACAACCTTTAAACCGGTGTCAGCAGATGGAGTCACTGGCGTTGGGCTGGTCTGCGTTAAGCCTCCACCACAGGCCAACAGTCCGCCCAATATAATTGTTGCTGCCACAGCAGAAAGTCGCAGCGCAATGGGGTGCAATCGGTTTAATCTAATGGTCATGGATATCTCGTGAGGTGATTATTTTTTGTAAAACTGGTTAGACGCCATTTTGTATCAATTGCTCTATCCAGTGCGAGCAATTTGAGGCAAGTGGGCTGACAGGAGAGCCGATTAGGTACAAAAAGATACCCATTTTGCGCTAAATTGGATTTAACCTGTCTCTGCCACAGCCTCCACTGTTTTGCTACAATGCGCCGCGTTTCCCGTTGAGTTATCGAAGGCCCAGTCCTATGTCTGATCAATATGTCTCTTGCGCCCTGTATAAATTTGTCACCTTGCCAAATTATATTGCTCTGCGCGCGCCACTGCTCGCGGCCATGACCGACAATCAGGTGTTCGGGACATTATTGCTCGCCAGCGAAGGTATCAATGGCACTGTCTCTGGCACTCGCGAGGGAGTTGATGCGCTCCTCGGCTGGTTGCAGCAGCAGCCTGGCTTGGAAAACATTGATAGCAAAGAGTCCTATCACAGCGAAATTCCCTTCTATCGCACCAAGGTAAAGCTAAAGAAAGAAATCGTCACTATGGGCGTTGAGGGCATAGATCCTAAAAGGTCAGCGGGCACCTATGTAAAACCCGCCGACTGGAATGCGCTGATCGCGGATCCGGATGTGCTGGTAGTGGATACGCGCAACGACTATGAAGTGGAAATAGGCACCTTTGCCAATGCGGTCAATCCACGGACTAAAACCTTCCGCGAATTTCCCGCCTGGGCTGAACAAAATCTTGACCCCAATAAAAACAAAAAAATCGCTATGTTTTGCACTGGGGGAATCCGCTGCGAAAAATCCACCGCCTACATGAAAGAGCAGGGTTTTGATGAGGTCTATCATCTACAGGGTGGAATTTTAAAATACCTTGAAGAAGTGCCGGTGGAACAGACACTCTGGGACGGCGAGTGCTTTGTATTTGATAATCGCGTTGCCGTGGATCACGATCTAAAACGTGGATCATATGAACAGTGTCACGCCTGTCGCATGCCTATAACGGAAGATGAGATGCGTCACCAGAACTATCAGGAAGGGCTCTCCTGTCATCACTGTTTCGGCAGTGTTGATAAGGAGCAACAGCAGCGTTTTGCCGAACGTCAGAAGCAGGTCAAGTTAGCCAAAGCACGGGGTGAAGAACATATAGGCAATGCAGCTGCGGAGGCCACTGAACGTCGCCGAGCAGAGAAAAGCGCGGAAAAGAAAGCCTCGAGAGAGCGTCAGTCATAAGCCGGACTGAACGGATTATTGAGGCGGACTGAGCCAGCGCAGTTTAAAATGGGCCTCTGGGGACTGCCCCAGTTTGTCTACCAGCCAGGGCAGCAATTCATTCATCTGCTGCTCTAATTTCCACGGCGGATTGACCACGATCATTCCCGATCCGGTCATGCCAAAACGATTATTTCCCTGCACTACATTGAGCTCTATCTGAAGGGTTCCCGGCAGCCCTGCATTGGACAACTTGCGCTGCAAAAAATCCACATCGTCACTGTGTACCACCGGATACCAGATGGCAAAGGTGCCGGTTGCCCAGCGTTTAATGCCATCCACAACCGCCTTCACCACATCGGCGTATTCATGGTTCAGTTCATAGGGCGGGTCGATTAACACCATGCCACGTCTCTCTATGGGTGGCAGCGCGCCTTTTAGCTGGGCAAAACCATCAATTTTGTGCACCTTAGTGCGACGATCTTTGGTAAACAGCTCTTGCAGCAGGCCAAAATCTGCCGGATGCAGTTCACTTAGCAGCAGTCGATCTTGAGGGCGGCAGAGTTCTTTGGCCAGCAGAGGGCTGCCTGGATACTGGGACAGTTCGCCAGTTTCATTAAGCCTCCTTAGGGTATCTAAATAGGCCTGCATAGCAGCGGGAACACTGCCCTCCCAGAGTCGCTTGATACCCTCCAAATACTCACCGGTTTTATCCATTTCTTTGGAGTGCAGATCGTAGCAACCGGCACCGGCGTGGGTGTCGATATAGACAAAGGCTTTATCTTTCACTTTAAGCGACTGCAGTATTAACGACTGCACGGCGTGTTTTAAAACATCAGCATGGTTGCCAGCATGGAAGCTGTGACGGTAGGAGAGCATAGGGGTTCAATGTTTTGGCTTGAGAACACCAGTGTAAATCACCTGCGCTAAAAAGATAGCTACTCTGTGTAAAGCAAAAGGCGCGCAGCTAACTCAATAGCCGCACGCCTAGTGACCAAGTCTTATTTAGACAAGTGTTTAGCCGGCCAGTGTTTAATGGGCCAGCTGCTGGGTGAGCGCTGGCGAACTGTGGTTCAACAGCACAATCTGAGCCGCTTGACTCTTTATCTGTTGGCTCATGACCAGTAGCTCAGCTTTAAATAGGGCATTTTGTTCGAGGAGTAAATTCAACGCGGTTTGTTGGGTTTGAGTTTCAATATGCCCGCGCTGTAATTCGGCTAGTAGCAATGGTGTCAGCAGTTGGTAAAAGACCGATAGAGGCTTACTCTACTCATCAAATTGCACCAGCTCGGGAAAGATCTTCGCCACCTCCTCAGCAATCAGGCCAAACTGTATGGGATAGTCACCTTTTTCGTCTGCTTGTTTGTAGCGGAAGGTCACTGGACGCAGAGCCATGATTTTTTCACTGGTGGCATCTAGAGATTGAATATCTTTCTTAAAGCGTTGGGATGACGGCAGGGTTCCCAATTGGCCGTTGGAGTTGATATAGACAGCGGCTCCATTCGTTGCCGTAACTCCAGAGATCCCGGCGATATAGGTTCCCAAGTGTTTGCCCTGAGTTCCCATGCGAATAATATAGGACTCGCTGCTGGCACCGGCGGATGCCACATAGATATTGTGGCTGCCGGAGGTCAGGCAACGCCCGACTGATAGCCTATGGCGGTGTTGTAATCTCCAGCGACCAGATTCATCGAGGCCTGATGTCCGATAGCGGTATTGCCGCTGCCCGTGGTGGTGTTTAGGGCGTAATAGCCGCCGGCGACATTGTCACTGCCGGAGGTATTTTGATACAGCGTTGACTCACCCCAAGCGGTGTTGTGGTTGCCCGATAGGTTGCCAAATAGAGAGTCTTCACCGATGCCGGTATTGTGAGCGCCGATAGTATTGCTAGTGAGTACTGATTCGCCAATTGCGGTGTTTTGCCAACCGGTAATATTGGCCGCCAGAGTTTGATAGCCAAAGGCTGTATTGGATGTGCCACCCTTGCTGTAGGTCTCGGTGGGCCCAGTATTATTGGTCAGCGCGCGATAACCCACGGCGGTATTGTAGTAACCGGTGACATTGCCATACATAGCTTCAACACCGGTTGCGGTATTGAAATAACCGGTGGTGTTAGAAAAAAGAGCCTGCACGCCGCTGGCGGTATTGTCATGGCCAGTGCTGTTGATATAGAAAGTCTGAGTGCCGATAGCCGTATTGTCACTGGCAGTTTTACTGTTGCCCAGAGCCAAAAAACCAATGGCGGTGTTGTTGTTTCCGGTGGTGTTATTGAGCAGCGCTTCGGGACCCACACCGGTATTGCGTGAGACTGTGGTGTTGTATTGCATGGCTAAGTTGCCCACCGCGGTATTCCAACTGCCGGTGGTAGTGTGTTGCAGAGCTTTAAAGCCGGTGGCGGTATTATCTTCCGCTGTGGTTTTATCTTCCATAGCATTGCAGCCAGTGATGGTATTGTAAGGAGCACCAGAATCCGTTGCGATACAGGTTGCCTGAGCAGTGATGGGGACAAAAAGTATTAGGCACAGCATTAGTAGAGATTTTTTAATGGTTGATAAATTGTGATCGAGGAATGAGGCAATTAACTGTTGGATAAATAGCCGTTGGATAAATAGCTGTTGGATAAATAGCCGTTGGATAAACAGCTGTGGATAGACAATAGAAACCTTCACGATAAATTCCTTTTTAATTGTAGTTATGTTGCTACATGCTAATACGCGCCTTAACAAAGGTACTTCAGACAGCCAATTTTTGCGGGGCAAGGACTCTGTGAAATAGCCTGAGTGCAAGAAAATCGAGAGAATTTACGGATCACTAAAATATGAAGGTAGCGGGATAAGGAATAGAGATTAGAGATAAAAAATTGGGTTTTAAAAAAACAGAGCAAAAAGCCCCGATAAATCGGAGCTTCTCTAATGACTAAATCTTAGCGAATAAGGCCTCATATTCAGCTTGATCAATCTCGATGATCCGGTGTTTTCCGCCCATCAGAGCAGCTTTAAAAACAATCTTGAAGAAATGCTGATCCTCTTTAAGATTTACTTTTGAGGTAAATTTTTTCGCACCATTAAAGCCAGTGACATTTGGCACACCTATACTAAAACCTACCTTAGTCTGCAGCTTATGCTTGCCTTTAGTGGTTTCAAAAACCACAATTTTATCCTGTCCGAGTTTGGCAATTTCTGCTTTATCCACCGACAGCCTCACCTTTTGTCCCAGAGTCATAACATCGGAGGGACGTATAAATGATAAGGTGGTTGTGTTTGTCGCGGTATCCTCAGCGATCAGAGGTGATGTTATTGATAGCGATGCTAACAGCAGCAAACCGCTAATAAGAATCGTTTGCGATATTTTAAAGCCACTCATATTCGCCTCCTACAGACGTAATAGATCGATTAATAAACGCCACTATATACTTGCGGATTGGCTCGGCCACGCTTATTTTGCCAATAGAAGCTTGTGACAGAGTCTTATTGGGCTTACTGTTCTCAAGTGGGCTGCACCTTTACCCAGACATCTACCCTTATATCAGGATAATCCTATGCCCGGAATTATTAACGATTTAACCGTTGCTGGAACACTTTTTTTGCGCGCAAACGCCAGAAAGCTGTTATCAAAAAGTGACCCGGAACCGGATCTAGAGAAGTATCGCAGCGGTATGCAGAGCCTGCTTGATCAGGCGCCAGCGGGACTAATTCGAGAGTATGAATGGCTGGATATTCCCGGTAACCGACCACCCTGGGTAGCCTCAGGTATCGATCTGCAAGCCGGGGATCAGGTTAGCTGTTTTATGGCTGGGCGAGTTTTTGCCAGCAAGCCATTGGATATATGGCTGAGCCTAGGGTTACAGGTCTGGTACAAAGTAGGGGCTGGCGAGATATTCCGAGGCACAGATAACAGCCACAGTTTTAGCGCACAAGAGAATGGCGCGCTGCAATTTGGCAACTACTTTCCTAACGATTGGCAGAACCTTCAGGGGGAGCGTCAACAGGATGACAAGGTATATAAAAATTCCAGCGGTATGTCGCGTATTTTGGTGATTCGCTGGCATAAGCCAGCAGTTGAGTGCCTTCGGAAAATGGTTGGTCTCGGAGATTTCGATGGCCATTTGCAGTCTGAAATTGATCGTATCGACATGGGTGACACTACGCCTCAAGGGTGGTCATATTTATGGAATATCGGCCGCAGCAATATTTTCCGCAAGCAGCCACTGGAAACCACCGATGACTGTATCCACTGCCAAACTCAGGGTGACACTGGGATTTTGCAGAAAGATGTGGATACGGTGCTGGATCAGCACAGTGAAATAAGCTGGAAATGGTGCGTGGATGAACTGCCTTCTAACTTGCGAGAAGATACGGTACCCAGCCATGACTATATGAGTATTGCGGTCGAATTCGATAATGGTCGAGATATTACCTACTACTGGAGTAGCACGCTTCCTGTAGGCACTGGCTATGACTGCCCGCTGCCGAACTGGCAGGGCAAGGAATATCATGTGGTGATTCGCAGTGGGAAAGAGGGACTCGGCGAATGGAAGGATGAGCGAAGAAACCTATTTGATGACTACAAACAGTATATGGGCGAGCCACCGGCGCGTATTGTGCGGGTTTGGTTGATTGCCAACAGTGCTTTCCAGCGCGGCAAAGGGGATTGTAAATATTCCGATATTGTTCTACATAATAAGCAGTCGTTGAAGGTTCTTTGAAGTTCTTCTGACGGGAGCCTTTAAACATAAGCGTTCTTAAAGTGCAGCATGAATCCCCAACTGTCATCTCGAATGCATGTGAGAGATCTCAGAGTCTGGCAATGAGATCCCTTGTCGCTCTGGTCTGTCGAGATGACATGAATTTATGGACAGGGTGAATCGAAGTATGGCAGTTTCACTCCGCCCTCTCTAAACAAAACCTAGAACGCCGCCTGCACACCAATAACAATCACATCCGTTTTAGCATCCTGTTCAGACCACGACTCATGTAAAAAGGGTACTTCAGGTTGCGCATTAGTGGGGTCCATATGGCCGCCACTTAAAAAGTTAAGTGGAACCCAACCCGCTACATGAACCATTTCAGCAAAATATTTAACATTACTCACTGGCATATAAGAGGCACCCAAGACTAACTGGTCTTGCTTCTCCCAAGGTGAACCCTCAGCTCCGGCCTTAAATTGGCTGAATTCTAGTGACAGGTCAACATTTTTTTTGAAGCCAAAATCAGAGGCATAGCTTGCACCCATAGTCCAAGTGAAGTTCTTCACCGCTTCAAATTCAGCATAGGCCGGGAAGTTTGGATTGGCGGTGCCAGGCCAAACCGCTAGGGTCTCGGCAAATTCAGAGAGCAGTGTTAAACGATCATTGTTATATCGAGCGTAAACAGACACTGCATCGACATTGTCATTACAGGCATTAAAGTGCTTAACCACATATTCCTGACAATAAGAGGTTCCGTATTGATAGCTGGCACCAGCCAACAGTGACGCGTTATTCTCAAGAGCAAAACTATAGTTTGCATCCAGGGCAAAGTTATTTAGCAGAGAGGGTACGTTGGTATCTTTCACCGGCGTATTGGCATTGCGAAACTGCGCGCCACCCTGTATCGCCATGGCACGGAGATGCAATTTATCCGTCGTGTATCCCACTAAACCCCCGTAAGCCAAGCCGGCAAATGAGTGCCAGTTTGTTGAGTTGGTAAAGGGGCTGACGGTGTCATTTAAACCAAAGGGAATGTCCATCTTGCCCACCGAGGCATAAACATTGGAATGGTCGAGGTTGCCATACATCAGGTAAGCCCGTCGCATATTGACATTATTGCGCGGCAAACCAGTGATACTCGAACCAGAGGCAAAGTTTTGTTCAGGGTTATAGAGTAGCTCAGCATAGCCTGTGAGATTTTCAGTCAAGCGAGCAGTTAGATTTAGATTGCTTGAGTGAATAACCGCCTCAGATACAGTGTTACCGATTTGATTAGACGAAGTTGGGTGGCGCATCAACCAGCCAAATTTGGTGTCTGAATTGGATTTTTGGTAGTTCACCAAAGCGGTGATCTGTCCGCCGAAAGTGATTTTTTGTTTGAGTTCATGGTCGCGTAGAGCCTGTAGCTGCAGTAACTGTTTTATATTGGTATTTCGGGAGTGATCTAAGACTTGAAAGCTATAGGTGCCATTGGATCCTATTAGCTCTGAAGATGACGCTTGAGTTGCGCTGTCATTGTCACGTTTACTGTCAGCTGCGGCAGAGCGTTCGGCTATCTGAGCCTCTAGAGCCGCAAGCTTCGCGCTGACAGCTTTGTACATATCAAGTAATTCTTGATTGGTGGGTGATTCAGCGCCGGCACTCAGTGAGATAGACCCGGCCATGGTGAATGCAGCCATGGAAATTATTGATTTTTTGATGAGATTAACCCTTATTGCAAATATTTGACAAGGTACGCAACTTTAGAGCCAACCCTGTTCTAAGATTTATATAATAATTGGGAAACCAAGAAATACATAGCTGATTATTTTTGCAAAGCGCCAGTTAGGATTAGAAATTAGCATTTTGGAATTTTTGGCTTAATGCAATAAAACTAGCGAGTCCAAACCACCTGAAAGTCTCCGATCTGATCTAGTCACCTGATGATGAATTGTGAAAGCATGTTCCAGTTCCACATATTGATTCGATAGATGATGGCAAATCCACTCAGCTTTGACTCCCTTTTGTGACAGTTCTCTCTCTAATCTATTGATCGCCATCCAAATAACTTCTTCAGCATCCGCAATTCGAATAACGTTAGTAAAGGTACTGGCGAGTAATAGGGCTGTGTCGGAAAACCGTTTACAGGCGTTTTCATGGTCAATAGTACTGTTGCTAAGTAGTATTTCCGCCGTCTCAAATGCGCATCCAAGATGAGGAATGGCCTCTAACCAGAGTAGATGATCACAATAGAACTGTCCCGTATCAATGCCGGCTTTCCAGAACTGCATGGCCTTGGGCAGGCTGCGCTCGAGTTCTAATCGATGATTCCCGCATAAAAATTGCAATTTCATTTTTAGCCTCCTTAGGTCTCAGAACGTATTTGCTGTCAATATTAATTGACTTCAATAAAAATGTAAATGATAATCATTCGCATTTAAAAACTGAATAAATTACTTGAAGGCGACGAGGCGCAATCGCAATGAGAAGGACAAGGGAAATAAGATTAGGTTTAGAGCTGGGGGTTAGGGTTTTGTTTGGCGTTTTTTTATTCAGCGGTATTAGCGCACTCTATCTTTATAGTTGGCTGTTGATTTATTAATTTACGCCTTCGTCTTGTTGGTTGCTGGCACTAAAATTAGCTCACCGATCACCAATAATAGACACAAAAAAAACCACCTCTTTTCAGAGGCAGGGTTTTATTGTTTGGTACCAGTGGCCGGATTGATGGTAACAACCTGTGGCTTGTTACCACTTGCTTCGCAAGCGCCTTCGCTGCGCTCCGCGTCCAAATTGCGTGCGCAATTAGTCGAACCGGGGTGCCGATCTCGCCGACCAATGATAGCAAACAAAAAACCCCACCTCTTTTCAGAGGCAGGGTTTTATTGTTTGGTACCAGTGGCCGGACTCGAACCGGCACGCTTTTAAGGGCGCGGGATTTTGAATCCCGTGTGTCTACCAATTCCACCACACTGGCATTCCGATAGTTTAAAGAGATCGCTCTCTTCCCCCTGCCGAGATATCCGGCGAAAGGGCGGCGATTATAGCAGTGATCAACAGGCGGTCAACCGCAGATATGAGGCTTCTGCGATTAAATGTTTCGCGGTGAAAGAGTTTGGCCTTTGGCGCCGTTTTCTATACCCTTGCCGGCTGGTACAAATCAATCATCAACAACTGGCTTTTGCCCCGATATTTATGCGCCGTGATCTCTTTCAATTTGATCTTCCCGATGAGCTGATAGCCCGCCAGCCCGCTGAACAGCGGCAGGGTAGTCGGTTGCTATATCTCGACTCTGGGTCTGAGGATCTGCGCCATCAGCAGTTCACCGATCTACTGGCACATATTGAGCCCGGTGACTTGATGGTGTTTAACAATACTAAGGTGATCGCGGCGCGGCTCTTTGGTCAAAAGGAGAGTGGCGGCAAGATTGAGGTCTTGGTGGAGAGGGTGCTGAGCACCGATTCTGTGCTTGCGCATATTCGTGCTAGCAAGTCGCCCAAGCCAGGGAATCAACTGTTGTTTGAAAATGGCTACAGCGCTGAGATGTTGGGCCGCAGCGATGCTCTTTTTGAACTGCGTTTTAGCGCGCCGGTGCTAGATGTACTTGAGCAGATTGGTCATATGCCCCTGCCTCCTTATATTGATCGCGCGGATACTGAGGAAGATCAAAGTCGCTACCAGACGGTTTATGCGGACCAGCTGGGTGCGGTGGCGGCGCCAACGGCCGGCCTGCACTTCGATGATCAGATGCTGGCGGATATCAACGCTAAGGGCGCGAAGATTGCCTTTGTCACTCTGCATGTGGGGGCTGGGACTTTTCAGCCGGTGCGTGCGGATAATATTCACGACCATCACATGCATACCGAGTGGCTGCAGGTCAGTGATCAGGTCTGTGACCAAGTGCGTGAGACTAAGGCCGCAGGTGGTCGAGTAATTGCGGTGGGCACAACCAGTGTGCGCTGCCTTGAAACAGCGGCCAGTTCCGGTTCGATTATGCCTTTTGAGGGTGATACCAATATTTTTATCTTCCCCGGTTACCGCTTTAAAGTGGTCGATGCACTGCTAACCAATTTTCATCTGTCGGAATCGACATTGCTTATGTTGGTCAGTGCTTTTGCTGGTTATAAGCCTATAATGCAGGCCTATTCAGAGGCGGTGGCTGAGCGCTACCGCTTTTTTAGTTATGGCGATGCAATGTTTTTGCGTCACAACCCCCAAGCTCCTGAGACTATTCCCCAATGAGTTCCGCAACTGATTCCACAACTAATTCCCAAGTCGAAGTCCAACCCAAGCGCCAGTGCTTTATGGATTTTGCGGTGTCCGCCACTGACGGCAAGGCACGGCGTGGTGAAATGACCTTTCCTCGGGGCAAGGTGCAAACACCTGCTTTTATGCCAGTGGGCACCTATGGCACGGTTAAAGGTATGTTGCCCAAGGATATCGTTGAGATCGGTGCTGAGATAATTCTTGGCAATACCTTTCATCTGATGCTGCGTCCCGGTACTGAGGTGATTAAAGGCCATGGCGATCTGCATGACTTTACTCAGTGGCAGGGTCCGATTCTCACTGACTCCGGTGGTTTTCAGGTATTTAGTCTTGGGGATATGCGCAAGATTACCGAAGAGGGGGTGAAGTTTAAGTCGCCGATTGATGGCAGTCCGGTGTTTATTGACCCGGAGACCTCAATGCAGGTGCAGGCGGACCTAGGCAGTGATGTGGTGATGATCTTTGATGAGTGCACGCCCCATCCAGCGACAGTGAAACAGGCTAGTGACTCCATGCAGCTTTCTTTGCGCTGGGCGAAACGCAGTAAAACTGCTCACGGTGACAGCCCCTCGGCGCTATTTGGCATTGTGCAGGGTGGCATGTATGAGTCGCTGCGGGATGAATCGCTGAAGGGTTTGGTGGATATAGGATTTGATGGCTACGCCATCGGCGGTTTGTCAGTTGGCGAGCCCAAGGAAGATATGATGCGCATTCTCGATCATCTGGCCCACCAGATGCCAGCCGATCGGCCCCGTTATCTGATGGGTGTTGGCAAGCCGGAGGATTTGGTTGAAGGCGTGCGGCGTGGTATCGATATGTTTGACTGTGTAATGCCGACTCGCAATGCGCGCAATGGCCATCTGTTTACCAGCACCGGTGTAGTCAAGATTCGCAATGCTCGTCACCGTCATGACACTGGACCTCTGGATAGGCAGTGTGACTGTTACACCTGTACTAACTTCAGTCGTGGCTACCTGCATCACCTTGAGCGCTGTGGCGAAATGCTAAGCGCACAGCTCAATACCATTCACAATTTACGCTTTTATCAAACCTTGATGGCGGGGCTGCGCGAAGCCATCGCCGAGACTCGCTTGGAAGCCTTTGCCGATGAATTCTATCTACAGCAGGGCAAGGTAAAGCCTGAGCTTTAAGCTGAGAACCTCTCTGGGGTTTAAATCGTCAATTGTGCCCCCAACTATAATGCTAATGCCGCTATAATGCGCCGCTGAATTTATTGGAATGTCTGACCATGCCTAACAAGTTTCCCCTGTGGAAGAATATAACAATCCTTTTGGTTGTCACCTTCGGTTTTGTTTTCGCCGCGCCAAATCTCTATCCGCCGGATCCAGCGATTCAGCTGTCGGGGCAGAGTGGTGCTATGCAGATCGATGCCGCAGTGTTGGAGAAGGTTGAGCAAGCCTTAGATGAAGCGGGTATTGCCCACTTTGCCGGTGAGTCCGATGGCGAAGCGTTATTGGTCAGATTAAAGGACATAAAGCGCCAGTTGCGGGCCAAAGAAGTGATTCAGGCGACCATGGGTGGAGACTATATTGTTGCCTTAAACTTGGCCCCGACCACGCCAAGCTGGTTGAGTGACATGGGTGGCCAGCCGATGAAGCTGGGTCTCGATCTCAGTGGTGGTGTGCACTTTTTGCTCGAGGTTGATCTGGATTCAGCCCTGACTACTCGCCTTGAAAGCGATCTCGAAGATGTTAAGACGGCGCTGCGGGAAGAGCGTATTCGCTATCGCAGCTTTGAACTGAGCAATGGTCTGATTGTTGGCCAGTTTCGCGATGAAGCCGAAGTGGCTCGTGCCAAGACCTTAATTCGAACCAATCTGAGAGATCTCCAGCCCCAGTCTCAGCCGGGTCAAAATCCTCTATCCCTGGTACTCAAGCTGAGTGAACTCGCCAGCCGTGAAATCGAAGATAACGCAATCAAGCAAAACCTTACCTCACTGCGCAATCGCGTCAATGAGCTGGGTGTGTCTGAGCCTCTGGTGTCCCGTCAGGGCAAAAACCGTATCGTTGTTGAACTGCCAGGTGTTCAGGACACCGCTGAAGCCAAGCGTATTATCGGCAAGACTGCCAACTTGGAGTTCCGCCTCGAGGCCAGTGGCCGCGTTGGCGAGGTGTTTGATTTCCGCAATCCAAGCGGTCAGGGTCCGGATGCCCGGCTGGAGAGCAAGGCGGTGATTACCGGTGAGAATGTCACCGATGCCCGCGCTAGCTTTGATGAGAACGGTCGTCCCCAGGTCAATATTACCCTCGATGCAAAGGGTGGTTGGCAGATGGGTTATGCCACCAGAGACAATATTGGGCGTCGCCTCGGGGTTTTGTTTATTGAGTTTAAAACCCGATTGGAAAAATCTATCGATGACAACGGTGAGCTGGTGCTGACGCCGGTACCCTTTGTTGAAGAAAGCATTATCAGTTTGGCCACAGTTCAGGCTCAGCTCGGTAAGCAGTTTAGAATTACCGGTCTCGAGCAGCGTGAATCGTCAGAGCTGGCGCTGTTACTGCGCGCCGGTGCATTGGCTGCGCCCATGTACATTGTTGAAGAACGCACTATTGGACCCTCACTGGGTGCCGATAATATTAAGCTGGGGGTCAAGTCCGTCACTGTTGGTATGGCCCTAGTGTTGCTGTTTATGCTGGTTGTCTACCGCGGTTTTGGTGTCTTTGCCAACATCGCGCTAGCGATGAATCTGGTGTTGCTGGTGGCCTTTATGTCACTGCTCGGGGCGACTCTGACCCTGCCGGGAATTGCCGGTATTGTTTTGACCGTGGGTATGGCGGTGGATGCCAATGTGTTGATTTTCTCGCGGATTCGCGAGGAGCTTGCGGCTGGGGCCTCGATTCAGGGCTCGATCAGCGCCGGATATGACCGCGCCTTTGTATCGATTCTCGATGCCAATATCACTACATTAATTGTTGCTCTGATCCTATTTTTAATCGGTTCCGGTCCAGTCCAAGGTTTTGCTGTGACCCTGTCAATCGGTATTTTGACCTCGATGTTTACCTCTATTGTGATGACCAGAGGACTGGTAAATCTGGTTGTCGGTGGCCGCAAAATCAAAACCCTGTGGATTTAGGAAGAAGATTATGACTGACTTGAAAGTGTATAACTTCATGGGGCTGCGTAAGATTGCGGCGATCTTTTCTGCTCTGTTGCTGATCGCCTCGGTCGCGTCCCTCTCCACCAAAGGGTTGGTGTTGGGTTTAGATTTTTCCGGTGGCACGCAGATCGAAGTGGGCTATGAACAGCCAGCAGATGTTGGGGCCATTCGTCAGCAACTTGAAATCGCGGGCTTCGAAGGTCCAGTGGTGATTCAGTACGGTTCTGAGACCGATGTTCTGATTCGCTTGCAGGGAGCGCCAGAGCAGGGACTATCTGAGAAAGTGTACGCTGTTCTAGAAGACGGTAGCGAGGCGGTTGAGTTGCGCCGTGTCGATTTCGTTGGTCCACAGATTGGTGAAGAACTTCGTGAAGATGGCGGTCTCGGCATGCTCACGGCTCTGGCCGTAGTAATGCTTTACGTGGCGATTCGCTTCCAGTTGAAATTCTCCATCGGCGCGGTGCTGGCACTGGCTCACGATGTGGTCATTACACTGGGATTCTTCTCTATTGTGGGGCTTGAATTTGATCTCACAGTATTGGCCGCGATATTGGCGGTGGTCGGTTATTCACTCAATGACACCATTGTTGTATCGGATCGAATCCGGGAAAATTTCCGCAAGATTCGCAAAGCGACTCCTGTGGAGGTGATTAATGAGTCACTCTCACAGACTCTGTGGCGCACCATTAATACCTCGGTGACCACCATGCTGGTGTTGTTGGCACTGTACTTTATTGGCGGTGAGTTGATTCATAACTTCGCTGTGGCGCTGATGGTCGGAGTCGGCATTGGTACCTATTCTTCAATCTATGTTGCCGCTACGGTTATGCTCGCTCTCAGAGTTGACCGTGAAGATCTGCTGGAGCCGGTCGAAGGGGAGTTAGTAGACGACCTACCTTAATGAGGTAGCGCTTGATCTCGACCCACTAACCCGCGTCGCTGCAGCCTGTGCTATCTTAACTGAGTTGTAGATAGCGACACCGGCAGCGGATAGTGGGAGATTGACTGATGATCAGGCTTAAAACGTTACAGTACGTTGAATTTCCGTCGCGGAATCTCACCGCGAGCAAGGCCCTACGAACGGACACCGGCCACTTCTCAGCCTAATGGCCAGCTACTTGCTATCTAGCTGCGCGCTGCTTCCTCAGTTGACTGAACCCACCGAATGTCCGGTGCCAGCGGAGGTTGTACCAGCCCTTGAACCTCAGAGCTGCCCAGAACCTGAGGTGATTGAGCGTATTGTCACCCGAGTCGTTACTCCCGAACCACCACCGCAAGCCACCCGAGCGGGGAAGTTACACCTGCCTATTGTTGGTGCAGTGGAGTGGGCAAAGATCCAGCCGGCGGGCCTGTGGATTGAATCTCGCATTGATACCGGAGCAGACACTACCTCAATTCACGCCGAAGATATTCAGCTCGTGGAAAAAGACGGCAAGCTACAAATCTCTGACTTTCTAGTAAACGTAACAATAATCAGGGACCGGCATAGCTGGATTAATCTACGACATAGCCTAATTAGCCTGAGTTTTAGCAAAAACTATTTTAAATTTAAAATAGTTTTTGCTATTCTGTACGCCTACCAGCAAAAAACTCTTTTGGAGCAGTTTCAATGGGCAACAATAAATCTTGGCAGCGCCTGATTTGGGAAGATCCATTTCTTCTTGAACAACAATTATCCGATGAGCAGAGAATGGTTCGCGACTCTACTCGCCAGTATGCGCAAGAGCGTTTACAGCCCAAGGTTCGCGATGCCTTTCAAAATGAAACCAGTGATCCGAGTATATTCCGTGAGATGGGCGAGATGGGCCTTTTAGGGCTCACCATTCAAGGTTACGGCTGCGCGGGTATGGATTACATTAGCTATGGCTTAGTCGCTAGAGAGGTGGAGCGTGTTGATTCTGGATACCGCTCCATGATGAGTGTGCAGTCGTCACTGGTGATGTATCCGATATACGCCTTTGGCAATGAAGCTCAGCGTGAAAAGTATCTGCCCAAGCTGGCAACTGGCGAGTTTATCGGCTGCTTTGGTCTAACCGAACCAGATCATGGTTCCGATCCCGGTGGCATGGTCACTCGCGCCCGCAGTGTCGATGGCGGCTATATGATGAATGGCGCCAAGATGTGGATTTCCAACAGCCCCTTTGCCGATGTCTTTGTGGTTTGGGCGAAAACCGACGACGGTGAAATTCGCGGATTTATTCTTGAGAAGGGCATGCCCGGACTCAGTGCACCGAAAATTGAAGGCAAGCTGTCGTTGCGCGCATCGACCACCGGCCAGATAGTAATGGAAGACGTGTTTGTTGCCGAAGAGCAGTTGCTGCCCAATGTGAAGGGTTTAAAAGGTCCCTTTAGCTGCCTCAACAATGCCCGATACGGTATTGCTTGGGGATCACTGGGTGCTGCTGAAGCCTGCTGGCATGCAGCCAGAACCTACACTATGGAGCGCAAACAATTCAATCGACCGTTGGCGGCGACCCAGCTGATCCAGCTAAAGCTGGCGGATATGCAAACAGATATTAGCCTTGCCTTGCAGGGCTGTTTCCGCGCTGGACAGTTGATGGATGAAAATAATATAGCCCCGGAACTGATCTCGTTAATTAAGCGTAATTCCTGTGGCAAGTCGCTAGAGATCGCGCGCAAGGCGCGGGATATGCTCGGTGGCAATGGTATCTCGGATGAGTACCCGGTAATGCGGCATATGGTGAATCTTGAAACCGTCAATACCTATGAGGGAACCCATGATATTCACGGCTTGATTCTGGGTCGCGGCCAGACCGGTCTTGCAGCGTTTTAAATGCGCTAGAGAGAGTATTTGGATTCCATCAAAAAGGCCTAAACAATTGTTTAGGCCTTTTTGCATCTGTCTATTAATTAGCGGTTTATCAGGCAGTCGTCAGGGCGCTGATCTTTTGGTTAAAAGCGGTATTTGAATCATCCGCAAGAGCCGCGTTGCGAAGTGTTTTAATATCCTCTGCAAGCAGCTGTGGGTGGTCGTTATAGGCACTGACAATGGCAATATTTTGTTCGCTTGTACGCTCCCGAGTGCTGCCATAACCCTTAACGATTCTGCCACACTCCGCAATTTCTACAGCCAAAGTCCTATCTGAACTGGCGGACAAGCGTATTGCAGCGAGCCAGTTATTGATCATGCTGTGCTCATGCTGATAGCCGAGGCTAGAGCGTCTAAAGCGTCTCAGCATGGCCAAGAAGCGCAGAGCAAAATAGATCGCCAGAGTATTGGTTTTCAGTTTTTTGGCCCCGGATACAAGACCTAAAGCCCGGCGTCCAAGACTGCTGCCAATAATAGCTCTGCCCAATGGCGCCGGTAAAATCGCACAGATCTCTTCAGGTCGCGGGCGAAAATATTCCGTGACATAGATAATCTGCTGATCTTGCGCTTTTACTTCCTGACGAATTTCCTGCATCCGCTGATGGCGGATCTTTAACTGCGCAACCCGGGGAATATCTTCGAAACACATCCACAGGGCCAGGTATCGAGCAGTGGTATTACTCAATTCAAACTTCTCGTCTACGGTGTCCACTGCAACAATGCTCGCGACTTGATCCAAGTAATAGGCTGCATAGTCAAAGTCCTGATATTCCAACGCTTTTCTCACGCCCTCGTAGACAATCTCATGAGTTGCTGAGGGAAAATCAGCGGCCAATCGGGCGAGTAACTTTTGACCCTGAATTGTAGTTGCTTCAGGTAAGCTAAAACCTCTAGTCTGTGACTCAGCGTCACCCGTCACTGGTTGGTAGTGGGCAACGGGATTAGTTGTGTTTTGAGCAATCTCATAACTGTCGTCAAAGGCGGCGAGATTGGTCGCCACGGCCTTACCTGTCTGTCGAATAACTTCCTCATAGCTCTCTCTGCCAAAGGGCAGAGCGCCGGAACCGGCCAGTGCGCCAAACAGAACTGAACTAATCACTGAATTATTGCGTTGGGCAATATCCTGCATGTCGTAGTGCACAAAATGCTTGGAGTAGCGATTGGCGATATCCAATATTGTCTCAGCTTGCATAGTGCCATCGGCAATCTCAGTCTTCTCATCGATGGCATAGACCCGGTGACTAGAGCTGATAACCGTGGTGCGATCGGGGGTGACAAAACCGCGCTGGAGCATACGGCCCGCTTCGGCGATTTCGGAGCTGATAGCGATATCAATATCACCCTGAGTGGGAGACAGTGACATAATCGGCGGACTGTCTTTTATGTCAGCTCTGGGGAAAATCTCCAAATAATAAATTGTCGCGCCGGTGCGCTGGGCAACGCCCGCAAGGGAGGTGCTCTGAACCGTCCAGTCATTGGCATTGGCCACTTCTATCAGCCAGTTGGCCAACACGCCGCCACCTTCACCACCGAGAGCGGTAACGATAATATTAGTGCTGCGTAATTCAGAACCTGCAGTCATAGTGCTTGCCTAATTTCACGGCGCTGATCACGGCGCTCAAACCAGCCTATAACAGCCCGCCGGATACGCGACATAGTGCTATCAATCGCGTTGGGGTTAGACAGCAGATCAATCTTAGAGAAAGACGGGCAGAGCACTGCAGAGTGCACATTGTCACCACAGACGCCGCAGCCGACACAGCTATTGTCCACATAAGAGACCGGATCTGTCCGCAGTGGATCGGGATTGTCTTTAATCGTCAGGGAGGGGCAGCCAGAGATGCGGATACAGGCATGATCGCCGGTGCAGGTCTTGCTATCAATATAGAACCGCGCCCGCAGTGTGCGTTTGCCATCCTCAATCGACTTTTTCATCAGCGGCTTGATCCGGCGCTGGCGATTGAGCATGCACTCGCCCTCGGCAATAATCACCTTTAAACCGCCCTGTTTAGTTGTCAGGGCTTCGGTGAGCGTCTCTTTCATCTCACTGATGCTATAGGTGCTAATTGTTCGCAGCCACTCGACACCGGCACCGCGACAGGCGCGCTCAATAGACTGTGACTGGTCGCGCTCGAGACGCTCCGCATCCATGGTAGTGGCAATCAGATTATTTGGCTCAACCATCGAGGGAATATCTTGGCCCCCGGTAGCTGCGGAATAACCGTTGTTGATAATAATTAACAGACCATCGTGATTGTTGAATACCGCAGAGGCGACACCGCTGCTGAGGCCGTTATGCCAGAAGCCGCCATCACCCATAATACTGATCGACTTGTGGGGCAGCACATGGCGAATACTCGATGAACTGGCCAGTGAAAGGCCGTATCCCATAATCGTGTTGCCGAGATTAAAGGGCGCCAGTGTGGCAAAGGAGTGGCAGCCGATATCTGAACTGATATGAAACGGGCCAATTTCAGCCTGCACCTGTTTAATCGCACTGAATAAAGGCCGTTCGGGGCAGCCGGTGCAGAGTCCTGAAGGTCTCGGCGGCACGTTTTGCAAAAGGCTTTCGCGATCATCTTCCTGCAGTGGTGACTGCAGTTGATCAACTTCAAGACTGCTTATTTTAGTCGTGCTGGAGCGTCCGGCGATCTCCATAAAACGCGTCAGTCCAGTGAGCAACACCTGGCCAGTAACATCGCCAGTTTGTGGCAAGATGTCTTTGCCATAGACCTGGGTTTGAATATCCTTTTTGCGCAGCAGGCTCTGAATCGCCGGCTCTATATAGGCAGGCTGTCCCTCTTCAATAAGCAAAATATGTTTTTTGCCGAGACAGAATTCAGCCACCTCATCCGGCACTATGGGATAGGCCACATTCATCACATAGAGGGGAATGTCGCTATTGCCAAAACAGTCGGCCAGCCCCTGTCTCTCGAGGGCGCGAATAATGGTGTTATAGGTGCCGCCACAGGTAATAATGCCCAACTCTTCCTGCTTGCCGGGGAAAAACTCGTTGAGCTTATGTTGCTGAATAAAGTCGATAGCCGCAGGCCAGCGTTGACTGATCTTATCCCGCTCTTGCTGATAGACATGGGGCGGCAAAATAATCTTTTCCGCTTCGCGATTGGGTGTTACTGGATTGAGATTGCTGAACTGGGGTGCCAGATTGTCTTTGGCGACAAACTCGCCGGTGACATGGCAGCCGCGAATCCGCATCATATAAAAAATTGGTGTGTTACTGGCTTCGGAGAGCTGAAAGCCCTTCTCGATCATATCCACAATGCTGGGCAAATTGGGGCGCGGATCCATCAGCCACATCTGTGCTTTCATGGCAAAGGCATAGGTGCGCTCCTGCATAATGCTCGAGCCCTCCCCATAGTCTTCGCCGACAATTACCATAGCGCCACCAACCACACCGGAAGAGGCGAGATTGGACAGGGCATCGGAGGCGACATTAGTGCCCACCGTAGACTTCCAAGTGACTGCGCCGCGCAATGGATAGTTAATCGATGCGCTGAGCATTGCAGCAGCGGTGGCCTCACTGCCACTGGCTTCAAAATGCACACCCAGCTCGCCCAATACATCTTGGGCGTCGTTTAGCACATCCATCAAATGAGAAATGGGTGAACCCTGATAACCACCAACGTAAGACACACCTGACTGCAGCAGAGCTTTGGTAATCGCCAGGATGCCCTCGCCTTGAAAAAGATCTCCCTCACCTGCGCGAAGTTTTAAAACCTCTTTCTTAAATGATCTTTCAGCCATCGGTTAACTAATCCTGTGTGATAAGTGCAAGAACTCGTGCTGGGCTGCCAGAACCATCCTTAATTTTCAGCGGTGGAGCAATAATTACCGCACCTTTGGGTGGCAGTTGGTCAAGGTTCTGTAAACCCGCAAGGCCGCACTTATTGGCACCATGCATTAGGTTGTGACAGGGAAACATCGGCTCTTGAGCAGCGGCCTGGCCACTGTCTGTACCCACGGTTTCAACGCCGACACCAACCACATCTCTAACATCGGTGAGGTAGGTGATCGCTTCTGGTTCCCAGCCCGGCGTGTGGCTGCCGGCATCGTCAACATTGAGATATTCATCAGTGGCGACTTTCTTTGACCAGTTGCTGTGAAACAAAACCCATGAGCCGGCTTCAATATCACCGTGCACCGCTTCCCACTGTTTAATAAAATCAACACTCATCAAAAAGTCGGGGTTGGCAGCAGATTCGGCAGAGGCATCAATCACACAGGCCGGTGCAACAAAGGTTTCAACTGCAACGGTGTCTGTGGCGTGATGGCTATGATCTTTACCTGTGACCCAGTGAATAGGCGCATCAAAGTGAGTGCCAGTGTGCTCGCCACACTTAAAGTTATTCCAGTACCAGGCGGGACCGCGATCATCGTAGCGAGAAATTTCTTCTATATGGAAAGGCCATGATTTACCCCATCCCATCTCTTCGGGTAATTGCAGTGTAGGTATGCCGGGTGCGAGGGTGGCGGTCAAATCGATAATTTTAATATTGCCATTTGAAATGCCACTGACAAGGTCAAGTAATGGGTTGCTACTCATGATTATCTCCACTTTATGCTGTTTTTTTATCATTCTATTGTGCATTATAAAATGATAACTGGCTATGTTTTTATTTTAAGCTTAAAATATAATTCTGATCCGCAATATTACTAATAGGAAACACCATGCGCAAGACACTATTGCCAGAGGGCTGGGTTGCACCAAAAGGCTATTCCAACGGTATTCTTACCGAAGGTGGCAAAACTATTTATATCGGTGGTCAAATTGGTTGGAACAAGCAGGCTGATTTTGAAAGCGATGATTTTGTTGAGCAGGTGCGCCAGACTTTGCAGAATGTCCACGACGTATTAAGCGCTGGTGGGGCAGGGCCGGAGCATATGGTACGCATGACCTGGTATATCACCGACAAACAATCTTATGCCGGCAATTTACGGCCTATTGGTCAGGCATATAGAGAGATTATGGGAAAAAACTTCCCGGTTATGTCTGTGGTTCAGGTGGCAGCATTAATTGAAGATCGGGCCCAGGTGGAAATAGAAGTTACTGCAGTACTTTGATTTTAAAGAGACAGCTAAGTCGGTTGCTTGAGAAAAAAAGCGGTAGTCTCAAGTGACATTACCCGTTCACTTTTCTGATTGTAAATTGACACCGCCGATTGAACAATTCCACGGTCTGGTTTCGACTTGGACTGACGCAGTTGAGTAATTTTGTTTTCCCCGTGCAAGCTGTCGCCGGGATGCACCGGCGCGATCCAGCGCAGCTGGTCAATGCCGGGGGATCCCAGACAATGTGATTGATTGAGAAAACTATCGCACTGCATGCGCATAAAAATAGCCGCGGTATGCCAGCCACTGGCAATCAATGAACCAAAGGGTGACTCTGCGGCGGCAAGTGGGTCTGTGTGGTAACTCTGGGGATCGTATTTGTTGGCAAACTCAAGTATCTCTGCCTCGGAGACTCTATATTCCCTAAGTTGATATATCTTGCCGAGCTTAAAACTCTCAAAATACTTCATCATAGATATATCCTTTGTCGGTTCAATATGGGCTATAGATGGTAAAAGGCTGTGGGAACTCCCAGCCAGATAACGGCCACTGATTTTACGGTTGTTGTTTTTTGTTGCATGATGGGGACGTCATGATCTAAGATATAGTTTAAGCTTAAAATAAATATAAAGTAAAGATTGTTTGAGCCACATAGAATTATAAGCACCAGCAGCACCATTCAAAAAAACTATGGTGATTGCTGTATTGGTTTTTTACAGTGGGGGAAGACTATGTCGGCTAAGAACCCGATGTACAATGACAATAAACTTAAGCTGGGGATTTTTTCCGCAAACTGCTCTGGTGGTATGGCGGTCACTAAAGTTGAAGAGCGCTGGGAAAATACCTGGGAAAACAATCTCGACCTGGTTCGTCAGTGCGATGCCGCTGGTCTTGAGTTTATGTTGCCAATTGCCCGCTGGATTGGCTACGGCGGCGATACAGACTTTCACGGTGGTGTACTCGAAACCGTCGCCTGGGCTGCCGGCCTTTTAGCCCACACACAAAACATTCAAGTCTTTGCTACCGTCCACACCGCATTCAACCACCCCATCGTCTCAGCTAAACAGCTAGCTACTATTGATCACCTTGGCAATGGCCGAGTCGGACTCAATGTGGTGGCTGGCTGGAATAAGCCAGAATATGACGCCTTTGGCGTTGAGCTATCCGCCGAGCATGCTCAGCGCTACGCCTATGCTCAGGAATGGTTTGATTATGTGCAGAAGCTCTGGACCGAGGAGCAGGCCTTTGACTGGAACGGTGAATTCTTTCAGGGCACCGGGGTCTACAGCAACCCGCGGCCAGCACAGAAACATATTCCAATTCTCAATGCCGCGGCCTCGGAAGAGGGTCGTAACTTTGCCATGCGCAATGCCGATTTCTTATTTACCCCAGTCTTTACTCTCGAACAGGCCGCGGAAGTAGTGGCAGATATCAAGTCGAAATCAGCGGCTGTAGGGCGCGATGTGGGGGTATTTAGTTTCTGTTCCGTGGTCTGTCGTCCGACTCAGAAAGAAGCTGAAGACTATCTCGATTATTACGCCAATCAGAACGCCGATTGGGAAGCGGTAGATTATCTGATGCAACTTCAGGGCATGCATGCTCAGTCATTCACGCCTGAAGCTCTGGCCAGTTTTAGAGACCGTTTTGCGGCGGGTCACGGCGGCTATCCGCTGGTCGGCACACCTGATCATATTGCCGATGAATTAGAAAAATTAAGTCATACAGGACTGGCTGGATTGACATTGTCCTTTGTCGATTACGCCAAGGAATTTCCCTATTTTCGCGATGAGGTGATTCCACGTTTAGAACGCAAGGGGCTGCGCTTGCCGGTTGGTTAGCGGAAACCCGATTAAACAATTTTATAAACAATAATAAAAAAATAACAACAACAGTTAAAAAATATATATAACAGTAGAGGGGAATAATTATGAAAAAAACACCGTTAATTACATTCGCGTTATTAGGTCTGGCACTAGCAGTGCAACAGGCGACTGCTGCCAGTATTTTAGAAGAAGTGGTGGTCACCGCCCAGAAGCGAGAGCAGAGCTTACAGGACGTGCCAATTGCCATCACCGCCTTTACGGGCGCACAGATGAGTGCACTGGGCGTTACCAAGAGTGTTGATATCGCCGCATTTAGCCCCGGCGTCCATATCAGTGGCAACCTCGCCGGCCAGAACACCCAGTTTTCTATTCGTGGTGTCACGCAAAATGATTTCAATGACATTATTGAAGCCCCCAATGCTGTGTATCTAGATGAGGGTTATCTCGCCGTGGCTCAGGCACAGACCTTTGCCGTTTTTGATATCGAGCGCGTTGAAATACTCAAGGGTCCTCAGGGCACCTTGTTTGGTCGCAACGCCACCGGTGGTCTGGTGCACTATCTATCCAACAAGCCCAACTTTGACGAGAACAACGGTTATGTGGATGTCAGCATGGGTCGTTACGATACCGACGCCAATGCCAACCGCACTACAGTGGAAGCTGCATACGGTGCAGTACTCAGTGAAAAAGTGGCCGCTCGCGCTGCCTTTCGTTACAACAAACAAGATGGTTATTTGAAAAATCTTTATCCCGAAGGGGCCATTGCGGCCGCTCCAGGGGGGACTTCTCCGGGGGATGGCGCCGGTGCTGATCTAGGTGATGATGACACCTTTGCTGGCCGTCTTTCTTTCGCTTTTCAGCCTTCCGATGATACGCGCATCGATGTCTCCATGAACTATGCGACCTCTGAGGTGGGCACTGGTCCTTACCAGTCCAAGTCAACCATCGGTATTGTCGAAAACGGCGAATTGATCAATGTGATTAATACCCCGGCAGATGAAACTCGGCTGACCATAGACACCGCTGGTGGTGATGGTGGTGCCGATCTGATCGATGGTGATGGCTTGTTACCCGGAGGCGGTTATGGTTTTGACGGACGTCTGGCCCCAGGGGGAGATTTCTTTGGTTATCTGGATCCGGATGGCGATGACTTTACCTTCTCAAGTGACTTTGCCTTTGCCGATCAGGGTTCAACTGATACCAAGGGTGTTAATGTCCGGGTTGAGCGAGACCTTGGCAACGGCACTGTATTTACCTCGGTGACGGATTATAAAGACTACGAAAAACTGCTGTTTATCGATGTGGATTCTGGGCCCGCTAACCAGTTGGCTAACTATGCTGGGGTTGATGCAACCAGTTTGACTCAGGAATTTAGACTCAATGGTGAAACCGATAATATGCGCTGGGTTGCAGGTTTCTTTTACCTGAACATTGATAATAATTCTGATAACGGCCTTAAGGCACCGGAAAATAGTCTTATTGGTCCTGTGGATGTTGGTGTAGTTGCCGATTTACAGACCGACTCTTACAGCCTATTTGGACAGCTGGATTACGATATCAGCGACACTCTGAGCGCCACTTTCGGTATGCGTGTAATTCGTGAAGAGAAAGACTTTGAGGTGGGCATCGGGTTTTTTCCATCAATGAGTAACCATACGGTTAATCAGGGCGACTTTATTCCCAATGCCGTTGGTGCCGGATCGCCTTACTTCTATGAGAACAGCACGTCAGACACACTCTGGGCGGCCAAAGCACAGTTAGATTGGCGTCCAAGTGATGACCTGCTGCTCTACGCCGGCGTCAATCGAGGTGTCAAAGCAGGCAGTTTTAATGCGCCATTATTAGGTTCTTATCTGGGCTCTGGCGGCGATTCCGCGATTGACTATGGCGAAGAGATTTTACTGGCCTATGAGGGTGGTTTCAAAATGAGTCTGAGTGAGAACACCCGCCTTAACGGCTCGGTTTTCTACTATGACTACACAGATTATCAGGCCTTCTTGTTTGTCGGTGTTGGCGGTGTTGTGATTAATGCTGATGCAGACAATTTAGGTATGGAATTGGAACTACAGAGTTCACCGGCTGAAGGGCTGGATGTCATCCTCAGCATGTCTTACTTTGATGCCACAGTTAAAGATATCCCACTGCGCAGTGGTTCACCATTGCCACCTAGCGATGTGGATCCAACCTATGCCCCAGAAATGCAGATGACCGGTTTGGTTCGTTATGAGTGGCCCATATCTTCAGGCACTCTGGCTATTCAGGGTGATGTTAGTTACTCAGATGAGTACTACTACAATCTGAGAAACTTCGATGCGGATAAGTTTGATAGCTACGTCATGCTTAACTCGCAGCTGAGCTGGATGAGCACAGATGGCCTATGGCAAGCAACATTAGCCGTGCGCAATCTGACTGATGAACGCGCTGGTGTTCAGGGCTTCGATTTGGCAACACTCTGTGGTTGTAATGAGGTGTCCTATCGCGATCCACGCTCCTTCAATATTGGTATCCGTCGCGACTTCTAAATCGAGTTGGGAAATGATGTAATCTGAATAGGGGCGCGCGGTCAATTGCGCGCCCCTTATTCGTTAGTTTAAAAAATATGATGAGTTGATTGAATGAATTCAAATAAAACTAGTGACGCGACTGATACTACAAGACGCAGTTTTTTAAAAACCAGCGCCATGGCGATGACCTATATGGTCGGCGGCAAGGCACTGTTGTTAACACCTGCTGCAGCACATGCTGCGCAGATGCCGATGAAGGTTTTATCGGCATTGGAAGTGACCACATTAGAAACCCTTTGCGAGGCCATAGTGCCGGGTTCACGAAGCGCAGGCATTGCCGCCTTTGTCGACTATCAGCTGGCAGAAAAGCCCCATAACGCTCTATTGATGGGCCGCTATTTAGGCCTAGAGCCACCTTTTGCTCCCTTTTATCAGCAGGGTCTGGCTGCCGCTCATCAGGCCGCACTAACCCAATTTGATCGCCCCTGGTCTCAGTTGACTGAGAGCCAGATCAAAAGTTTGGTTGACCAGATGTTCACCGATGCCATTGCCAATTGGTCCGCTGCACCAGCCTCATTTCTATTTTTTGTCTGGCGCGCCGATGCCTGTGATGTGGTTTACGGAACCCAATCGGGATCAGAAACTATAGGCATGCCCTATATGGCGCATATTGCCCCCAGCGACAAATGGCTGTCGGCCAAGGAGTTGCAAAAGTAATGGAATCAATTTCACTGCAAGACAAATTTGATGTACTGATTGTGGGTGCTGGCGCAGCTGGCAGCTTAATCGCAGCAAAGGCTGTGCAGGGGGGCAAAAGCGTCCTGATTCTCGAAGCTGGACCAGAGCGCAAGTTAGGCGACTTGGAAAGTTCGCAGATCTCGGCCCGAAAATTAAAGTGGGGCGGGGCGCCTGTAGAGGAATCCGGCAACCACAAGATTGGCAATAGTTTTAACAGTGGCTATGGCACCGGCGGCAGTGCACTGCACCATTACGCCGTGTGGCTGCGGCTGCACGAGAATGATTTCAATCTTGCCACTGAACAGGGGGTGGGTCTGGACTGGCCGATCAACTATAAAGATCTGATGCCCTACTATGACCGCATACAAGCCGAAGCGGGTATTAGCGGCGATGCAAAGGCCGAGAAGTGGCGTCCTCAGGGCGCTGCTTATCCGATGCCAGCACTGCCGGTGTTTGCTCAGGGCCAGGTGATTGCAAAGGGCTTTAATAAGCTCGGTATGGCGGTGTCACCGCTGCCCTTGGCGATCAATAGCCAGCCCTTTAAAGGTCGCAGTTCCTGCCTCTATGATGGCTGGTGTGACGCCGGCTGTCCCATTGGTGCACTGGCCAATCCTCTGGTGACCTATTTGCCGCAAGCCTTTGCTGGAGGCGCAAGCATTCGCCACAACAGTACGGTGAGTCGTGTGCTCCATGACGCATCGGGCAGAAAAGCTACTGGCGTAGAGTATTTTGATGCCGATGGTGCTGTGCATCAGGTATTGGCTGAACAGGTTGTGCTCAGCGCTTTTGCGGTGCAAAACGCGCGTATTTTATTAAATTCCAAGAGCACTAAACATCCAGCGGGCATGGCTAATAGCAGCGACAAAGTGGGGCGCTATCTAATGACCCATCCGGCGCAGCTAGTGCTTGGCCTGTTTGATCAACAGACTGACTGTCATCTTGGCGCCACTGGTGGCCAGCTACTGTGTCAGGACGACTATGCCAATAAAGACAAGGGCGAGGCCTTTGGCTCCTATCAGTGGCTGATTGCCAATGCCACCAAGCCCAACGATCTGCTGGGTATCGCCACCGGCAGAGCGGATATTTACGGTGCCGCACTGGATCCCTTTATGCGTAAAGCAGCGAAGCATTTTGGCCAGATGAATTTTGTCGGTGAAGATATCCCCCTCGAGGATAATCGCATTACTCTAAGCGAGCGCAGTGATCAGTTTGGTTTGCCCCTGGCGGCCACCCATCACAGTATCAATGAACGCACGCGAGCACTGGTGACTGAGGGTGTCAATAAAGGCGTTGAGGTATTTAAAGCCGCTGGCGCCACTGAGACCTGGACCGGACCCACTGTGGCTATGCATCTAATGGGTGGCACGGTGATGGGGGCTGATGCCAAAGAATCTGTCTGTGATCAGTATGGCCGCTGCCACGATCTGGATAATCTGTATATTGCCGGCCCCGGTTTATTCCCTTCAAGCGGAGCGGTAAATCCCACCTTTACAGTACATGCTCTGGCGCTGCGCACGGTGGAAAAAATGTTAGCCGCTTCTTAGTAAGTGGCTATTTTTTTAGCGTTCTGCTGCTGGTTTCACAGTGGGCGCTAGCTCGGCAAGAATATCAATTTCGAAGCTAAATACGCGCTCGTTATTTTGATTAAAACCCTCGTTGCGGCTGCGGATAATGCCCCACTTGTCGCGCACTCTGCGGTCAAGTTTTTCACAGATCTCATAGGTAAAGGTAATCGTGTGTCCTGGGCGCACGGGTTTAAACCACTGCATATCTCGAACACTGACCCCGGCACCATTGCGCCGACCATCCTGAACGCCGGTGGCAAAACGCTCCATATAGTCGACCATCAATTTCATCCAGATTGCCGCTAGATGTAATTCTGCGGCCACCAGCCCGCGGTACTCGCTGTCGAATGCCGCTTCAGGTGAAGTGTGAAAGGTTTCCGGCGAATATTTTTTACCAAATTCAATAATCTCTTTTTCGGTAAAACTGTGTGAGCCAAAGACATGAAACTCTCCGACGGGAATATCTTCAAACCAGCGGCTGCGAATAAACTCTGAGTTTTTCATAAGTCTGTGCTCCGAACTGCCGACTGAGGTGCTGACTGAGGTGCAGCTATACGCAGAGTCATACTCAGCGTCAAAGCGATTTTCTGATGCTGATTTCTAACGCGAATATCACAGACTAATAATTGGGAGTCCCTATTGCAGTCGGCGATAGCGACTGTAGCGCAAAGAATATCTTCGGCAAACACCGGAATCTTCCACTGCATATTAGGAATGGTTTGAATGCCCTGAATGGCAATGCCTTGGTCTTTAAAGGTATCGGATACCAGTCTCGTCATCAGCGCACAGACCTGCCAGCCACTGGCGCAGAGACCACCAAATATAGACGCCTCCGCGGCTTCCGCTTCCAGGTGATAGGGCTGGGGGTCGAACTCCGCGGCAAATTCAAGAATATCGCGTTTGCTAAGGGTAAGGGTGCCGGTTTCAAATTCTTGGCCCACTTCTAGATTCTGCCACTCGTCCATACTGTCTCTCAGCGCTATTTCGTGGCGCGGACTATATGATGTCAATAACCCTATGGTCAAGGGCGCGGGCTGATCAGGGGTTATGAGCTTTGCCGCCCTTAGTCCTGTAACCTTATAACCCAGGGGCGGCATTTTCTGGCAGAGCGGGGGAGAATGATTGTCGGAGTACAGCTAATCAAATCAGCGGATGGGATTAACCACGGCCACTGAAATTGGCCAGCGCCTGACGGGCGATAATCACCTGTTGCACTTCGGATGCGCCCTCATAGATTCGCAGAGCACGGACATCGCGATAAAGAGATTCAATAATATGTCCCCGGGTAACACCTTTACCGCCGTGCAGTTGCACCGCCGCATCGATTACTAGCTGCGCCGATTCAGTGGCTTGTAATTTGGCCATAGCCGCTTCGCGAGTAACTCGGTCGGCAACACAGTCTTTGGTCCAAGCGGAGCGATAAACCAGCAGCGCACTGCTATCGATGGCCAGAGCCATATCTGAAAGCTTGCCCTGAACTAGCTGTAAATCGGAGAGTACCCCGCCAAACAGTTTACGCTGGGATACATGACCCAAGGTCTCATCCATTGCCCGGCGGGCCATGCCCAGTGCCGCAGCGGCCACTGTGGTGCGGAACACATCCAAGGTCGCCATAGCGATACCAAAACCACGCCCAGCTTCGCCGACTAAATTTTCATGGGGAATTAGACAGTTTTCAAAACGCAGAGTACCCAGAGGGTGGGGCGCTACCAAGTCAATGCGTTCGGGGACTGAAAATCCAGCAGTGTCGGCGTCAACAATAAAGCAGCTGAGACCTTTCGCCCCCGGTGCCTCACCGGTGCGTGCAAAAACAGTATAAAAGTTAGCAATACCGGCATTGGAGATCCAGGTCTTTTCGCCATTCAGAATATAGCCCGCATCGGTTTTTACTGCGTTGGTGCGCATGGCGGCAACATCGCTGCCAGCTTCGGCTTCCGATAGGGCAAAGGCCGCCATAGACTCGCCGGAAACCACTTTATTAAGGTAGCGGGCCTGCTGATCGGCATTGCCAAACAGTGAGATTGGGCCGCTGCCGAGCCCCTGCATGGCGAAGGCAAAATCAGCCAGGGCGTGGTGCTCACCGAGTACTTCGCGAATAATGCTGAGGCTGCGTACATCGAGTTTTTCAAGAACGCCACCACCACTGGCGGGCACCGCATAACCGGTAATGCCAGCCTTGGCCATGCCGCGCATCAGATCAATACAGGTCTGATCCAGTGCCTCGTGCTCATTGGCCACTAGGGCAGGGATATTGTCTGTCGTCCAGGCCTGAACTTTTTCCGCCAGTTCACGGTGTTGGGGTTCGAAAAAAGGCCAGTTAAGAAAAGTCTTGTCGGTCACAGCTTGTCCTCTCAAATATTTTTTAACGCATTAATAAAGCGCGTTTTCGTCAGCTTTAGCGTTTAGTCGCCTTTAAAAGCGGGAGTCTCTTTGCCCACAAAAGCATTGTACGCACGGGTAAAGTCTTCGGTCTGCATACAGATGGCCTGAGCCTGAGCTTCAGCTTCAATGGCCTGATCAACCGACATATTCCATTCCTGATGCAGCTGGTTTTTAGTGATGCCATTGGCAAAGGTGGGGCCGTTGGCAATCCGCTGGGCAGTTTTCATCGCCTCCTCAAGAGGGGCGTCTGAGACACGATTAAAGAATCCCCAGCGCTCGCCTTCTTCGGCTTTTAATGAGCGGCCGCTGTATAGCAAATCGCTGGCTCGGCCCTGACCGATAATTCTTGGCAAAATCGCACAGGCGCCCATATCACAACCGGCTAAACCGACGCGGTTAAACAGAAAGGCGACACCGGCATCTGGCGAGGCATAACGCAGATCACTGCTCATGGCGATAATTGCACCGGCGCCGGCACAGACACCTTCCACCACACTGATAATTGGCTGGCGACAGGCGCGCATGGCTTTGACCAGATCTCCGGTCATACGGGTAAAGGCCAATAACTCTTTGATCGACATTTTGGTCAGTGGGCCAATAATTTCATGAACATCACCGCCAGAGCAGAAGTTGCCACCGGCACCGCGGATGACGATGGCATTGATATCCGCAGCGTAAACCAGGTCGCGAAACAGATCGCGCAATTCCACATAGGATTCAAAGGTCAGAGGATTTTTGCGCTCGGGACGGTTTAGGGTAATGGTGCCCACCGTGCCATCGGTCTCCCAGAGAAAGTGCGTGGCTTGGTAATCTTTCAGTTCGGTCAATTGCATGGTTTCTTCCTAATCGGTTATTACTGCTCTAATGACACTGCACTAGCAGCGTTTTACATCACTTCGCCGCCGCTCACTGAGATCGCTTGACCGGTGATTGAGTCACTGCCGTCGAGACACAGCCACAGGCTGGTCTCGGCAATTTCCTCTGGCGTGATTAAACGTCCCTGGGGATTGCTGCTAACAAATTGTTTTAGAGCCTGCTCTTCTGTGCGTCCGGTAGTCTCAACAATCTTGGCGACACTGTCGCGGATAATATCGGTATCGGTAAAGCCGGGGCAGATGGCGTTGACGGTGATGCCCCGTCCGGCGGTTTCCAATGCCAGTGAACGGGTTAAACCCAGCACCCCATGTTTGGCGGTGGTGTAGGCGCTGACATAGGCATATCCTTTGAGAGCAGAGGTACTGGCAATATTGATAATGCGTCCAGATTTACGCTCGCGCATGGGGTTAATCACCTGAGAGGTACAGCTAAAGACGCCGTGGAGATTGACGTCAATAATACTTTTCCACTCATCGATGCGAATCTTATGAAAGGCATTGGTGGGTGCCGCACCGGCACAGTTGACCAGTATATCGATTGCACCAAAGTGTGCAGTGGCACTGGCAAATGCCTGCTCGACACTGCTGTGGTCGGTAACATCACAGACTAAGCAGGCAGATTGTTGACCCTCGGAGAACAGCGCCGCGGTATCCAAAAGCTTTTCATGGCGACGGCCCATGAGGCTCACTTTGACTCCGGCGGCGGCAAATTTCAGCGCGATGGCCGCGCCTATTCCGCTGCCAGCGCCGGTGATAACAGCATGTGCATTATCGAGTTTCATGATCGGTATTTACCTGTCCTATGTTTATCGGGCTGCAATTCAGTAAAGCCACTATTTTAGCGCGCGCAAGTCAGCGGCGGCCTGTTCGGCGGCGCGACGCAGATTGGTGTGCAATTGGCGGAAGCCCATATAATATTGTTTTTGTTCGTGGACGCCGACACCAGTATGGCCGCTTTCAGCCGCGGCGCGCAATGTCCAGTTGGGATCGGCCAGATGAGCGCGACCCAGACAAACTAGGTCTGCCCGTCCCGCGGCAATAATACTATTCACATGATCGAGCTCGAAGATGTTGCCCACGGCCATAGTGGCAATACCGGCTTCATTTCTAATCTGATCCGAGAGCGGTGTCTGAAACATACGCCCCGGACGCGGTTTCGCCTGATGAGAGGTCTGGCCACTGGAAACATCGATAATATCAGCGCCGGCATCGGAAAAGGCTTTAGCCAATTCAACGCAGTCGGCTTCACTGATACCCAGATCACCCATCCAGTCGTGTGCGGAAATACGCACGGACATAGGGCGCTCGGCGGGCCAGGCAGCGCGCATGGCGCGGAAGACTTCTACTGGATAGCGCAGGCGATTTTCCAGAGAGCCACCGTATTCATCTTCACGCTTATTGAGAATTGGCGTAATAAAGGCGGCCAGCAAATAGCCGTGGGCGCCGTGCAGTTCCAGCAGATCAAAACCGGCGCGAGCCGCTCTGTGGGTGGAGTCGACAAACTGCTGTTTGATCTCATTCATATCGGCGCGGGTCATGGCCTTGGGTACTGGGCTATAACTGTCAAAGGGCTGCTCACTGGCAGACAGTAGAGGCCAGCCATTGGCATCATCCAGTGGATCATCCAAGCGGTCCGGATGCCAATCCCAGGGCGCTTTAGTTGAACCCTTGGGGCCAGCGTGACCCAACTGCATGGCGATTTTAGATTGGGTGTGACCATGAACGAAATCGACAATGCGTTTCCAACTGGCTTCCTGTTCATCGTTCCACAGGCCTGTGCATCCCGGCGTAATTCGGGCATCAGCGGAGATATCGGTCATCTCGGTAAAGATCAGACCAGCGCCGCCTTTAGCCATATTGCCATAGTGCACCAGATGCCAGTCATCGGGTAGACCATCGGTGGCGCTGTACATTGACATGGGGGAGACCACGACGCGGTTTTCCAGTTCTAAGTTACCCAGTTTATAGGGCAAAAACATCGGTGGAACCGCTTCATCAAAATTCTCACCGAGAGAGATTTTAGCCAGATGTTTTTCCATGCCCTGAAGCCAACTTTCATCCCGTAGGCGCAGATTTTCATGACTGACACGCTGGCTTCGCGTGAGCATTGAATAGTTAAACTGCTTGAGGTCAAAGGCCTCTAAATAACGTGGCGTGTTCTCAAACCAGATCATCGCGTTAAGCGCGGCGTTCTGAAGTTTTAGCGCTTCCAACTCACGCTCGTCCTGATAGGCCTGAAGTGCATCGCGCACCGGCAGTTCGCTGCTCAGGTGCTTGGCCAGGGATATGGCGTCTTCTAGGCCGAGCTTGGTACCGGAACCAATGGAGTAGTGAGCGGTATGCGCGGCATCGCCAATCAGTACCAGGCGATCATTTTTAATCCAGTTGCGGCACAGTACCTGGGGGAAGTTAATCCAAGCGGATCCGCGAATGTGCGCAGAGTTGGTTAATAGCTCGTGACCGCCTAAGGATTTTTCAAAGATCTTACGGCAGGTCTCGGCGCTCTCGGCATGGGTCATCTTATGGAAGCCAAAGGCCTCATAGACATCGGGATTACACTCGACAATAAAGGTCGAAGTGTCTTCATCAAACTGATAGGCGTGAGCCCAGATCCAACCGTGCTGAGTCTTTTCAAAAATAAAGGTAAAGGCATCGCGAAAGCGTTGCTTAGTGCCCAACCAGACAAAGTGATTGCTGCGCACATCAACGGTGCACTCAAACGCTTCGAGATCGGAATTGCGGATTTTTGAGTTGAGGCCATCGGCGGCGACCACCAAATCCGCATCCGCAAAGCGCGTATCTATATCGTCTACCGAGAACTCACTCTGGAAATGGAGGTTGACCCCAAGATCCGTTGCTCTGGCATGGAGGATTTGTAACATACGCTTGCGCCCGAGGCCGATAAAGCCGTGGCCATCTGAGCGTTCAATCTCACCATTGACCACACAGTCGATCATATCCCAGTGAATAAACTCACTGGTTAGGGTCTCGGCACTGACCGGATCATTCAGTGTAAGGTTCTCCACGGTTTGATCTGAAAACACTACACCCCAGCCAAAGGTATCGTCAGGCTTGTTGCGCTCATAGAGATCGATCTGATGGGACGGATCCTTGAGCTTCATTGAGATTGCCAAGTACAGCCCAGCAGGGCCTCCACCTAAACATACTATCTTCATTATTTTCCACCTTTGATAGGGTCTTTTTGTGCTGATTATGGATCTAAAAGAGTACCTTGAGCTATGGGTTGGTCTGCTCGTTGAGCTACTTGAAAAGGCTCTTTTAGACTTCTTCGAATAATTACTTCAAGGATAAACAATATTTGCACTATACAGCAAACTATTTTAAACTTAAAATATATTTTTAGAATCGCATTAGCACCTTAATCAAGCGTACTTTTGGTATACTTCCGGTATCTCGAAAAGACAGTTTTCCAGCTTGAAATAAGGATTGAAAAGATGAGTGCAGAACAAATTGATCACGAAGCGCGATTAGTCGAGGACGACCATCATTCCCTAAAGTTGTGGCTCAGGTTATTGACCTGCTCAAGTTTGGTGGAAAACAAAATTCGTGAGTCTCTGCGTCAGGAATTTAATACCACCTTGCCGCGTTTTGATTTTATGGCGCAGCTGCAGCGCAAGCCGGAAGGTTTGATGATGGGTACATTGTCCAAGCGCATGATGGTGTCAGGTGGCAATGTCTCAGGTATTGCCACGCAGCTGGTTAAAGATGGATTAATTAGTCGAGAATCATTAAAGACCGATCGCCGAACCTTTGTAGTAAAGCTGACACCCAAGGGACTGAGATCCTTTAATAAGATGGCTGCCAGACATGAAGAGTGGGTTATAGAAACCATAGGTCCACTGGGCAATGACAATATTGAACAGCTAACCAGCCTGCTCGGCGAACTTAAACGAACCACTCTTGCCGCAGAAAGTGAGAGCGATCAATAGAGCAAAAAAGAGAGAAAAAATATCATGTGGAAGCCTTCAGAACGAATTAAGTACGATGTAATTGCAACTGATTGGCCCACCCACTCCGAGATTTCTCAGTCTAAATTATTTTCACCAATCCATATTGGCCCCCTGTCACTAGAGCAGCGAACTTGGATTCCGGCCATGGTTCCATGGCGCTCTAACGAAGAGGGGGAAGTCACCGAAGATGTGCTGCAGTGGTATCGCCGTTTTGCCCAAGGTAAACCTGGCGTATTGGTAGTTGAAGCCACGGGCATAAGGGATGTACCCAGTGGGCCGCTGCTTCGAATAGGCGATGATCGATATATAGAAGGGTTGCGCAAACTGGTTGACTGCGTGCGCGAGGCCAGTCAGGGTCAAACTCGATTATTGATTCAGCTGATTGATTTCTTACCCATCCGCAGGCGCCCAGATCCGATTAAATATCTCGAGCGCTTTCTCAAAATTACCGATCAACACAGACAACATCTGGGCATGACCGATTGCTCCGATGACCAGATACGTGTGCGGCTCGCCGAGCTTGATATTGAGGAGCTAGAAGCGGCGCTCAGCGCCAAAGAGTGGGAAGACCGCAGCTTTGGCAATCGTCAGCGGGTCACCGACACCCATATCCCTGATATAGCAGCGTTGCCTGAAACTTTGCCGAGCCTGTTTGCCGATGCGGCACTCCGGGCACAGGTAGCGGGCTTTGATGGTGTGGAACTGCACTATGCCCATGCCTACACTATGGCCTCATTTTTGTCTGCGACCAACAGTCGCAGCGATGGTTACGGTGGCGATGTGCAGTCCAGAGCGCGTTTGCCTCTGGAGGTTTTGCAGGCGGTGCAAGATGCAACCGAGGAGCAGTTTGCGGTGGGCTGTCGGTTTCTCGCCGATGAAATTGTTGCCGATGGCAGCGGTCTTGAAGACGCCTGTTATTTTGCCCAGCGCTTTGCCGAAGCCGGTATGGATTTTCTGTCTCTGTCCCGAGGTGGCAAGTTTGATGATGCCAAGCAGCCAAAAGTGGGCTGGGCAGCCTATCCCTACACTGGCCGCAGTGGCTATGAATGCATGCCCAGCTATATCTCTGACAAGCAGGGCCCCTTTGGCCGCAATATAGATCCGGTGGCCGAGATGCGCCGTCGCAATCGCGCCAGCGGTTATCAAACGCCTTTTGTTGTGGCCGGTGGAATCTACAGCTACGAGCAGGGCGAGGCGGTTCTGCAACAGGACAAGGCTGATATTATTGGCTTTGCGCGGCAGGCCTTGGCAGATCCAGACTGGTTTGAAAAGGTGCGCCTAGGCCGCGGCGATGAAGTGCGTCTCTGTCGCTACAGCAATTACTGTGAAGGGCTAGATCAAAAACATAAGCAGGTCACCTGCGAACTCTGGGATCGAGAAGAGCTGGATCAGGCGGGAGTGGTGAAAAGCCATGATGGCAAACGCCGTTTAATCGCCCCTGATTGGAACGCCGCCTAATTTACGGATGATCTCCACTTGCCCTTGGGTGTATATTGACCAGTAAAAAATAAAGGGTGGTCATATGCAGGGGAAGAAAGCCTTAGGAATCAGTCAAATAGTAGTGGGTTTACAAATACTATTTGTTGCCACATTTATTACCGCTTCGCTTATTTATACAGTGTTTTTAAGTGAGCCGGAAAACTACGATCTGGTGATCAATAATGGTCGTGTAATCGACCCAGAAACCGATCTCGATGGGCCCCGACATATAGGTATTCGCGATGGCAGTATTGTCGCTATCTCTGAGCAACCTCTAGAGAGTGATGTGATAATCGACGCCAGGGGTCTAATCGTTGCCCCCGGCTTTATCGATGTTCACAGCCACAGCCCCACGGTTCTCGGTCAGCACTTTAATGTTCTAGATGGTGTCACCACCCAGCTCGATCTCGAAGCTGGATCCTTTCCTGTGAGTTTTTACGGTGAACATCTTCGCGCTGGCGCGGCGATTAACTATGGTTCCTCCGTGGGTCATTTTGCGGTGCGTATCAAAGTCCTCGAGGGCATTGATCAACCCTATATTTTTGCCGGTGAGAAAACCGTTGTTATGGGTAGCCCAGCGTGGATGCAAGAAGCTACGGCAGAACAGATAGAAGAGATGCGTCTGCTCTTGCACAAAGGCCTAGATAAGGGTGGTTTGGGTATTGGAGTGCTGTTGGACTACATGACCGAGGCGGTCTCCGCTGCTGAACTGGCCATGTTATTCGAGGTGGCTGCCGCACGAGAAGTGCCGATTTATGTTCATGTGCGCCGTGGTTACACCGGTGATCCGGCAGGTCTTATTGAAGTGATCGAACTGGCCAAGAGCACCAAGGCAGCACTATTTGTCTGTCATATTAGCCACAACGCTATGGGTCGCATCGGTGATTGGCTGGCAATGATAGACGAGGCTAATAGCGCCGGCGCCAATATCACCACCGAGACATTATCCTATGCCGCCGGCGGCACCAGTATTGGCGCCGATGTTTTTCGACGTCGTGACTGGCAGGGAATTTTCGATATCAGCTATGAAGATGTGCAGTGGGTTGCCACCGGTGAATGGTTGACCAAAGAGAGCTGGGAGAAATATTCAAAAGAGCAACCGGCGGGGGCGGTCAATCACCATTATGTTAAAGAACAATGGGTGGAGACGGCACTGCAGTGGCCGCGGATGATGGTCTCTACTGACGCACTGCCCGCTGTGGATACCCGCATTGCCACCAACCCCAATATAGCCGGCACCTTTGCGCGGCTGCTGGGGCATTATGTGCGCGAGCAAAAGGTTCTTAGTCTCACCGAAGCCCTGGCCAAAATCAGCCTCCACCAGGCCCAGTGGATGGAACAGGCGGCGCCGTTATTTAAGCGCAAGGGGCGCATTCAGCTTGGCGCGGATGCGGATATTGTGATCTTTGATGCCACCACAGTGGCTGCCAATGCGGACTATGGCGATCCCTATCAGCCCTCCAGCGGTATTCAGCATGTTCTGGTGGCTGGTCAGCAGGTGGTTAAGGGTGGGACTCATAGGGAACAACTGTATCCGGGCAAAAAATTGCTTAATAACTAGATCGCGGAAATTCAATAGCTGGAGGTAAATGCATCGCTGCCAAAGCTGCACAATAACCCTGCAGCTGTTTTGAATTGGCCAATAATAATGTAGTCTACACCGCGCATTAAAATGGCCGAGCCGCCGCATACTCAGGCCTAACAATCCCAGACTATGACAACAACGAGAATAATAATATGTCAGACCGAATTCCCAGAGACAGTGATAACGATTACAGCGAAGTGATGGCTAAAACTCGGCGGGATTTCGCCGCAGAAAAAACCTCAGCCAAATTAGATCATATCGGCCATTACTCAGTTGACCCCGCCACCACCGCCGGCAATATCGAAAACTTTATTGGTGTTGCCCAAGTGCCTCTGGGTCTTATTGGACCACTGCGGGTAAACGGCGAGCATGCCTCTGGAGATTTCTATGTTCCTATGGCCACCAGTGAAGGCACATTGATTGCCAGTTATAACCGAGGCGCACGATTGCTGCGTGACTCTGGCGGCGTCAAAGTTTCGGTGGTCGATGACGCTATGCAGCGCGCCCCAGTGTTTGTTTTTAATGATGCCCGAGAAGCCCGTGAGTTCGGTGTCTGGGTGGAGCAGAACTTTGATCAGATTGCCGCGCAGGCTGAGACTACAACCTCATCGGGCAAGCTGCGCAATATTGAACAGTATGCTGCAGCGCGCATGCGCTATCTGCGTTTCAACTTTACTACCGGTGATGCCGCGGGCCAAAATATGGTTGGCAAGGCAACTTTTGTCGCCTGTGAATGGATTATGAAAACCTACCCTGGCATTCAGCGTTACATGCTTTCTGGGGCTATGGATACGGATAAAAAGCATTCTCAAATCAACACATTGCACAGTCGCGGCAAGCGCGTTATTGCAGAAGTATTGATTCCCGGAGAGCTGCTGGAAAAGACTATGGGGGTCACAGCAGAAGTGCTGTTTAAGGCGCGGCAGATCAATCAGGTGGGCAGTTTTATGGCTGGTACATCGAGCACTGGTGCTCATGCTGCCAATGGTATAGCCGCGGTATTTATCGCCTCAGGTCAAGACGCTGCCAATGTGGCTGAGTCCTCCGCATCGATTATTTATGCGGATATCGATGAGGCTGGAAACTACTATTTATCGGTTACTCTGCCATCACTGATTATTGCCACCTACGGCGGTGGAACCGGTCTGGCAACTCAACAAGAATGTCTTAATATACTCGACTGTAACGGTGCCGGAAAAGTCCATAAGCTGGCTGAAATTATCGGTGCCACCGTGCTTGCAGGGGAAGTGTCGCTGATGAGTGCAGTGCTCGCTGGCGACTGGGTCACCAGCCACGATGCTCTAGGTCGCAATCGCTGATTTAAGCTAAGCTGCAAAATTAATTGGCAGCTTGATTAGAAACCGACCAAAAGTTAACTACTTTTGGTCGCTATTGATCAGGGTTGGCTTCTCCAATTTAAAAGCATTCCTGATTTCTCTGCATCAGGCCCCCTAACCCTGTAGCAAAGGGCAAGAATTCATTACTGAGAATTTCGCAAAAGTCTAATGCTAGTCCGGATCAGGCAATCGGCCATGATCCTAGTCGCATTTTGCGGTATTGAGTCGGCGACATTCCCATCACCTTTTTGAATATGCGCGAAAAGTAGTAAGCGTCGTCATAACCCAGAGCATATCCGATCTCATTGATATTTTGGCTTCCAGTATCGAGCTGTTGGCAGGCGTGCTCAATCTTTAGATTAATAAAATGGTTGATCGCGCTGGTGCCGGTCAATTTTTTATAACGTTTGGCGAAGTGGTACTTGGATAGACTCAGTTGTTGCGCCAGGGCGTCCAATGCCAGGGGCTGGTGAATGTGGGCTTGCATATAGCTATGAATACGTTCCAGATCAAAACCCGACGCGCTCTTATCGCTGTAGTGCAGCAGTGCCAGATAGCTCAAAATCTGCCGCAATTGGTTCGCTGCATGGAAGACATGCTTTAACTGGTAACCACTCTGTCTGACCTGTAATAAGGTTTCAAAATCGGCGATGAGTTTTGCATTGTAGCCGACATTAAGCACAGGAAAACCCCGATCCAAAGGTAGATTATTAAAAAAATCCAGTGCACTTTTGCCATCGAAATGAACTCATTAGATAGTCCAGGGGTCGGCGGCATCGGAGGCGTAGTTGTGGGCCAAACCGCGGGGTAATAGCACTAATTGTCCAGCCTTAAGATATCCCCGGCGCGGTCCAACTTTGAGCAATCCGCGTCCTTTGACGCAGTAGATCAAAAGATGGTCATCATGGAATTCTCGAGTCATAGCATGGCCCAGTGCTGCAGCATAATAACCTAGCCCCAAGGGGTAGAGATCTTGTGTCAGGACATGCTGGCTGAAATGCATCGATCGTTACTATATTATTTCCCCGGAGCGGAAGATCAAACACCCGGCCGTGGTAGAGATCGTAAATTCCAATTCTCAGTAGCACGCGCACCGTTATGAGGCAGCATCGTCTAGTGCCTCTGCTGCTATAAATAAACCCGTTATCTCTGAGAAAAGTGAGGGATTTCCCGGCAAGTGTCAGGAAATCCCTCGTAGCATCTCGTATGGATGCCAAATCAGTTGTTTTATGTAGCTTAGTTATGCCGCTACAAGTGTGCGAAAACCTAAGATGCAACAGCCAGCTCTGCAGAACTCTCGCCGTAAAATAGCTCTTCAAGCCTATCCCCTTCAGCAAGCAGATATTCGAAGGACGATAGCGAGGCTTTAGAGCCTTCACCCATAGAGATAATAATCTGCTTGTAAGGCACAGTGGTTACATCCCCACAGGCATAGATACCGGCCTCTGATGTCTGGCATTTTTCATTAATCACAATCTCACCAAAGCGGGTTTTTTCAACCAAATCACCCAAAAATCCACTGTTGGGAATCAGGCCAATCTGCACAAAAATGCCATCCAGTTTGAGGCTGTGTTCAGAGTCTGTAGCGCGATCAATATATTCAATCGCCGAAACCTTGCCGTTGGTGGCGGTGATCTCTTTGGTGGCAACATTTTTGTGAATGGTAATGTTGGGCTTGGCTACGGCCTTATCAATCAGTATCTGGTCTGCTTTGAGATCCGGCATAAATTCAAATACATTGACCGATTTAACCATACCAGCTAAATCCAATGCCGCTTCTATCCCCGAGTTGCCGCCGCCAATTACCGCGACATCTTTGCCCTTAAAGAAGGGGCCATCGCAGTGGGGGCAGTAGGCAACGCCATTGCCCACATTTTCCTTTTCTCCCGGCACACCCAGTTCGCGCCAGTTCGCACCGGTGGCAATAATTAGCGTTTTGGTGGAGATCTTTTCACCGGAGGACAGGGTTACGGTTTTAATATCGCCGCCCTCAACCTCTGTGACTTTAAGATATTCCTTAAAGGTAATCTCATAGTCATTCATATGTGCCTGCAGGGCGCCGGACAATTCTGGCCCCGTGGTCTTGGTTACCGAGATAAAGTTTTCAATGCCCATAGTGTCTTTTAACTGGCCGCCAATACGGTCCGCAATCAGCGTAACTTTTAAGCCTTTTCGAGCACTGTAGATAGCGGCACTTGCCCCTGCGGGACCGCCGCCAATAATGGTCACATCTTGCAGCGGCAGAGATGGCTGGTCGCTACTTTCCACAGCAGCTGGGGGTGCGCGCTGAATCAATTTTTCGATCAGCTGGGCGGTATCGACTTTACCGTTGGCGAACAGTTCACCATTCAGATAGACACTGGGAACACCTTGAATGTCGCGTTCCTTAATCAGTGCTTGGTAGTGGCCGCCATCGATCATCTCGGTAGTGATTTTTGGATTCAGCAGGGCAAACTGATTGAGGGATTGAACAACATCTGGGCAGTTGTGACAGCTGAGGCTGATAAACACCTCAAAATGTAACGCCTCTTGGACGCCAGCGATAATGTTTTTAACACTGTCATCGAGTTTTAAGGGGGTGCCAGAGGCGTGCAAGATAGCCAGTATTAAAGAGTTAAATTCATGGCCGCTGGGAATACCGGAAAAACGAATTCCGCTGTCTACGCCATTGGCTAGCATTAAAAAGCTGATTGGACTGCGTAGCAGGCCGCCCATATCACGCTCTTCCAGATGAATCTGGTCACTCTGCTTTGAAATATCCGTTAAGAACGTTAGTAGTTCTGCACGTTTACTGTGCTCACCGGTCTGCAACACAAAGGTCACGGTTTTCTGCATATTGGCGGTGTAGCCTTTGACGGCTTGTAATATCTCATTGCTTAACATGACATTGTTCCTCTGGGTAAAAAGGGGGGTGGTAATTGAGGTCAAAAATTAGGCCCTGAGTCAGACTCAGGACCTAATTTACTGGCCATTGATGGTGCTAATGGACTTGAACAATAAAACAATCTTGTCGCTTGTTAGATTTCGCTAACGGCTTATATTTCGCTAAAGGCTTAAATCTTACCTACCAAGTCCAAAGAGGGCGCCAGTGTGGCTTCGCCTTCTTTCCAAGCCGCTGGACATACTTCACCTGGGTGAGAGGCAACATACTGTGCAGCTTTAACTTTGCGCAGCAGATCTTCTGCATCGCGACCGATACCTTCAGCAGTAATTTCCATTGCCTGAATGATGCCGTCTGGATCGACAACAAAGGTGCCACGATCTGCAAGGCCTTGGCCTTCGCGCATAACATCAAAGTTGCGGCAGATCTCACCCGTTGGATCGCCAATCATGGTGTATTGGATTTTACCGATAGTCTCGGAAGAGTCGTGCCATGCTTTGTGCGTGAAGTGAGTGTCAGTAGATACTGAGTAAACTTCGACACCACGTGACTGCAGCTCTGCATAGTGGTCGGCAACATCGCCAAGCTCGGTTGGGCAGACAAAGGTGAAGTCAGCTGGGTAAAAGAAAAATACAGACCACTTGCCGGCAAGATCTTGTTCTGAAACTTCAATAAATTCTCCTGCTTTAAAAGCAGATGCATTGAAGGGTTTAATTTGCGTGTTGATAAGTGCCATTGTGGGCTCCTTTTAAGGGTGAGTGTTTTGGAGTTTATTGCTGATAGGTCTTTAAAAGCTCTATTGCTTAAACTCTACGTGCAATATAAGATCATCTTTTCGTTCGGTAAAGTAGATTGTTCATATTGTTATGTTCTATTTAATCAATTATATTCTAAGTGCGATTAAATAGACTTCTACAGCATGGTTCACTGGAGTAAAAATGCCATGATTTCCACAAAACAACTTTCCTATGCTCTGGCAGTGGAGCGTACCCTGCACTTCAAAAAAGCCGCGGCGGATTGCAATATTAGCCAGTCGGCCCTGAGCACGGCGCTCAGCGAACTGGAGAAGCAGTTGGGCTTGCAGATATTTGAGCGCGACAATAAAAAGGTCTTGGTCACCCCTATAGGTCGCGACATACTGGATCGGGCGCGCAGCGTCATATCCCAAGTCAATGAGCTGCAACAATTGGCCGATAACCAGCAATTGCCCCTGAGCTTTCCCATTACTGTGGGGGTGATCCCAACAATTGCCCCCTACTTGTTACCCAAGCTTTTCCCCTTGCTCAACGAACTCTTTCCGGCCGCTCAGTTGACGATAGTCGAAGAGCAATCCCATGTGCTTGTTGATATGGTTAAGCGCGGCGAGATCGATACTGCGGTGCTGGCAATGCCCTTTCCCTGCGATGGGCTGCTAAGTTTGGAGTTTTGGCAGGAAGATTTTTACTGGGTTGCCCTCAAGGGCGAAAAGCACAGCAACCAAACGGAAATTACCAGCAATGAATTAATTGATAGCCGCCTGATGTTACTCAGTGAGGGACACTGTCTTAAAGACCATATTCTCGCCGCCTGTAACTTTCCCGAACAGACCGCCAATCATGGCTTTGGTGCCACCAGTCTGCATACATTAGTGCAGATGGTTTTGGGTAATCTGGGCACCACCCTGATCCCCGAAATGGCCCTTGATCAACTCACTCGCCAAAGTGATCAGCTCACGGCAGTGCATCTCAATGAACCCAGCCCCCACCGCAACCTGTCGTTTATTATCCGGCCTAATTACACGCGTATTGCCTGTGTTGAAGCGCTGATCAAGCTCTGTAAACATGCGCTGTAAACAGGCGCTGTATACCCATCGCCCGTACATTTTCTTTACATCGCTGGCCTGTTGAGGACTGCCTAGGATTTTAGACAGTCACTCTCAGCACTGAGCTAAAAGAGGGCCAATGGCTCTCAATCTACGTTCGTCAGTTTTTTATGCTCCAATATTTTGTTGGTCTATAGCTTGATTAGTTGCTAATTAATCGGAGCTGGTGCCCTTATGAGGCCGATACTTTTACTCACGACTTTTCTATTTTCTCAGCATGCCTTTGCCTATGAATGGATCGAGAATGTTTTCTACTCTGAGTTTGATGAGGCTATTGCACTGGCGAAGAAAGGCTCTCCACGTGCCCAGCTTAATGTGGGCATTATGTATGCCGATGGAGAGGGCGTTACTCAAAGTGATAAAAAGCCTATCAAGTGGTTTCGCAAAGGTGCAGAGCAGGGCAATGCAAATGCTCAGATGCAACTGGGCTTTATGCACGCTAATGGCTTCGGTGTTAATCGGGATGCTATTCAGGCATATGTCTGGTGGTCAATGGCTAAGCTGCAGGGGCTTACCTCCGCCTCAAAGGAAATTAACCAATTAAAGGCCTACATAACAGCAGAGCAAATAGCCTATGGAGAAACCCAGGCGACCAACTGTTATGCGTCTCAATATCAAGACTGCGGATAAACGTTTTTATTGAGCAGCCCAAATGACAGACAAAAAAAAGCCCTTAGTTAACAGGGCTTTCTCGAAGGAGGTATTTAAAACCTCCACTATCTGCTTCTCAGCCTAGATTACTTTTTAGGCGTCCAAATAATTGAAAGAATCATCAGAGCCACTACGGCTAAGAAAAGCATTCCCATAGTAGAAGGGGACTCCACAGGCAAAGTGGTGGTGCCGACATAGCTGATAAACCCATCGGAAAATTCTGAGCGAGTTTCTAACAGCTCAAGGTTGTATGCCGTAATCACCCATGTGGCTTTAGCCTGAGTAAAGGATATAAACGTGCCTGCTAAAACGATTAAGCCAAAGGCTGAAGAGACAATCTTCTGAATAACCGTTGTGTCGGCATTCTCTCTCGTCAAATTAGCAACTCTAAGAGCAAGCCAGATTGCAATAATGCTTCCAATAAAGCTTACGGCGCCAACTAGTCTGCCACTGTTGAACATTGTATAAATCTCATATTCAGTCATTTTGAACCCCTTTCTATAGTTTTTTTTAGTTGTAGTTTTTTTAGATAACGGACTTACCCTACATTCATTCGAAATTGAATACAATGATTTGCCGGGCTATTGCCTAGCCCTTAAAGGCTGTAATTGGGGCTAGTGGAGAGGGATAAGATCAAGTTTAACTCCCCCGCTGACTGTAAGTTCAGCACTCAATCAATAAGGCTAAGCCGTATCCAATTGAGGTTCCATTCAGGCCCAATAGCATTAATCCGCAGACGGTGGGTGCCGGCAAGTAACTCGACTGTCTCAGACTGAGTAATCCAGTTCTGCCAGCCGCCGGTATTTGGCACCGCCTGTTGATCGATCTCTTCGCCGTCCACTAGGGTTTTAAAACCACCGCTGCCAACATTGCTGGCCATGCGATACTCGATTAGATAAGAGCCGGAACTCTGTACATCAATGCTGTACTCCAGCCAATCACCTATATCGATATAGCCGACATTGACACCGCCACCGGTGCCACCGCCGCTATCAGAGGAAACCTCGGTTCTGACGCCATTCATAGCGACATACTGCTCCGCTTCAATATTGCCGGGAACCGAGAAAAGGATCTCCGCCTGCCCCGTGCCACTGTCCGCGGTGTCGAGATCATCACCCAGGGTATCGCTGTCCTGATAGGTCAGGCCAAAGCCATAGGCAAACAGGGGGTCGTAGTTGCTGTCGTTGCGGTTGATAACTGTCTGCTCGGCGCGCTTGGGCCAAGAGAACGACAGCTTGCCCTTAAAGTCGTAATTAATCTCACCTGAGGCGGTTTTAAAGATAACCTCCGCCACACCGGCGCCCTCACTGCCGGGTAGCCAAGCTGCAACAAACGCATTGGAGGCGTTGAGTTCTTTGTTTACCCACAGTGGACGGCCCGTTAAAAAGATCGATACCACTGGGATATTTTGTCCGCGCAGCGATTCGAGCAAGGCCAGATCCGCCTTGTTGCCAGCCTGATACTCAATGTTATTGAGATCACCCACTCCCTCAGCATAGGGCGACTCACCAAACACCACAATCGCAACATCGGGCCTGTTAGTGCTTGAAAAACTGCCGTTGGCACTTAATCTTGTGGTGCCGCCAGCGGCATTAACCAGAGACTCAATGCCCGAGTAAATCGAAGTGGCTCCAGGGAAATCACTATTGGAATTGCCGGTT
>JAQXEN010000023.1 GCA_029250825.1 Porticoccaceae bacterium | reverse complement strand
GCGGCTTTAACTTTGCGCAGCAGGTCTTCCGCGTCACGGCCAATACCCTCAGCAGTGATTTCCATTGCCTGGATAATGCCGTCTGGATCAACAACAAAGGTACCGCGATCAGCAAGGCCTTGACCTTCACGCATAACGTCAAAGTTGCGGCAAATCTCACCAGTTGGATCGCCAATCATGGTGTATTGGATTTTGCCTATAGTCTCTGAAGAGTCGTGCCATGCTTTGTGCGTGAAGTGAGTATCAGTAGATACTGAGTACACTTCGACACCGCGTGACTGCAATTCCGCATAGTGATCAGCAACATCGCCAAGCTCAGTTGGACAGACGAAGGTAAAGTCGGCTGGGTAAAAGAAGAATATTGACCACTTGCCGGCAATATCTTTTTCTGACACTTCAATAAATTCGCCTGCTTTAAAAGCAGATGCATTGAAGGGTTTAACTTGGGTGTTAATAAGTGCCATGGTGGGCTCCTTGTTGAGGTTGGTGTTATTGAGTTGGTGGCTCGTAAGTCTTTTTCAAGTACGAATGTTTAAACTCTGTGTGAACTATAAGAGAATCCGCTTATTCGGTAAAGTTGATTGTTTGTATTGTTACGTTCTGATTAATAGATTATATTGAGAGCAGAATAAAACAATCTCTAAAGCATGGTCTATTTGGGTGATATTTTCATGATCTCGACTAAACAACTTTCCTATGCCCTAGCAGTAGAGCGCACTTTACACTTCAAAAAAGCCGCTGCCGATTGCAATATTAGCCAGTCGGCACTGAGCACCGCACTGAGCGAGCTGGAGAGGCAGCTGGGCTTGCAGATATTTGAGCGCGATAATAAAAAAGTACTGGTGACACCGATCGGACGAGAAATACTCGATCGAGCACGCAGCATAATATCTCAGGTCAATGAGTTGCAGCAGTTGGCCGACAATCAGCAGTCGGCGCTGAGCTTTCCCATTACTGTTGGCGTGATCCCGACGATTGCACCCTACCTTCTACCGAAACTCTTCCCCTTGCTGAGCAAACTCTATCCCAGTGCACAGCTGACAATTGTCGAGGAGCAGTCCCATGTGTTGGTTGATATGGTCAAGCGAGGGGAGATCGATACTGCTGTGTTGGCAATGCCTTTTCCCTGTGAAGGCCTGCTTAGTTTAGAGTTTTGGCAGGAAGACTTTTACTGGATCGCTCTGAAAGGTGAAAAGCATACCAATCAAACCGAAATTACCAGCAATGAGTTGATTGATAGTCGCCTGATGCTGCTCAGTGAAGGCCACTGCCTAAAAGATCATATTCTCGCGGCCTGTAACTTTCCCGAGCAGACCGCTAATCATGGTTTTGGGGCCACTAGCCTGCATACTCTTGTACAGATGGTGTTGGGTAATTTGGGGACCACCCTGATTCCGGAAATGGCTCTGGAGCAACTCACTCGCCAGAGTGACCATCTCACGGCAGTGCACCTTAATGAGCCCAGCCCGCACCGCCGTCTATCATTTATTATCCGACCTAATTACACGCGCCTTGCCTGTGTTGAGGCATTGATTAAGGTATGTAAGCAAGCGCTTTAAACACTTTAAAGGTTACCTCGGATGCACTATGTGACTGGTACGCTAGGCCAATCGAGACCACTTGAAGGCAATTACCCGCTAATGCAATAGCTCAAAAGGTAGTAATTTTCCGGGTGGCTATTATCGATTTCGGCAGCACATTTATCGGCTAAACAATCACTGTAAAAGCTATTTCCGTAGTATAGATTAAGGTCCTTTGTTTTATTGGTTTGATAGGTTTCCTGCACTGTCTTGTATGTGTTCTCACCAACTTGTTTTTCTTTATTATCACCCTCCATTCATTCGAAATTGAATATAACGATTTGCCGAGCTATTGCCCAGTCCTTAAATGCTGTAATTGGGGTTATTGGAGAGGGATAAGATCCAATTTTACTTCCCCGCCGACTGTAAGCTCAGCACTCAATCAATAAGGTTAAGCCGTATCCAATTGAGGTTCCATTCAGGCCCAATAGCATTAATCCGCAGAGTGTGGGTGCCGGCAAGTAACTCGACTGTCTCAGACTGAGTTATCCAGTTCTGCCAGCCGCCGGTATTTGGCACCGCCTGTTGATCGATCTCTTCACCGTCCACTAGGGTTTTAAAACCACTACTGCCAACATTGCTGGCCATGCGATACTCGATTAGATAAGAGCCAGAACTCTGCACATCAATGCTGTACTCCAACCAATCACCTATATCGATATAGCCGACATTGACACCGCCGCCGGTGCCACCGCCGCTATCAGAGGAAACCTCCGTTCTGACGCCATTCATAGCGATATACTGCTCCGCTTCAATAGTGCCGGGAACCGAGAAAAGGATCTCCACCTCCCCGGTGCCACTGTCCGCGGTGTCGAGATCATCACCGAGGGTATCGCTGTCCTGATAGGTCAGGCCAAAGCCATAGGCAAACAGGGGATCGTAGTTGCTGTCATTGCGGTTGATAACTGTCTGCTCGGCGCGCTTGGGCCAAGAGAACGATAGCTTGCCCTTAAAGTCGTAATTAATCTCACCTGAGGCGGTTTTAAAGATAACCTCTGCCACACCGGCGCCCTCACTCCCGGGTAGCCAAGCTGCAACAAAAGCATTGGAGGCGTTGAGTTCTTTATTTACCCACAGTGGACGGCCCGTTAAAAAGATCGATACCACTGGGATATTTTGTCCGCGCAGAGATTCGAGCAAGGCCAGATCCGACTTGTTGCCAGCCTGATACTCAATGTTATTGAGATCACCCACTCCCTCAGCATAGGGCGACTCACCAAACACCACAATCGCAACATCGGGCCTGTTACTGCTTGAAAAACTGCCGTTGGCACTTAATCTTGTGGTGCCGCCAGCGGCATTAACCAGAGACTCAATGCCCGAGTAAATCGAAGTGGCTCCAGGGAAATCACTATTGGAATTGCCGGTT
>JAQXEN010000086.1 GCA_029250825.1 Porticoccaceae bacterium | reverse complement strand
ATCGGTGGCACCTCGTCGATTAATGGCATGGTCTATGTACGCGGTAATGCGGCAGATTTTGATCAATGGGAAGAGCAGGGTGCCAGTGGCTGGAACTATCAAAACTGCCTGCCGTACTTTAAGAAATTCGAGAATCATCAATGTCGCCAAAGCGATTATACGGGCAATGAGGGGCCGGTGGCGATCAGTGATGGCAACAATATGCGCAATCCACTTTATCGCGCCTTTATTGATGCAGGGGTCGAGGCGGGCTATGGGGAAACCGAGGACTACAATGGTTATCGACAGGAAGGCTTCGGACAAAAGTTTATGAATGTGGACCGAGGTATCCGCGCATCCACTGGCTATTCCTATTTAAAGGCTGCGACAAAACGGCCCAATCTAACCATTCTCAAACATGCTCTGGTGACGAGGATTGTCTTTGAGGGCAAAACAGCCATTGGTATTGAATGCAAAATAGGCGGTAAAACCAAGCTATATCAGGCGAAAAAAGAGGTTGTCCTAAGTGCGGGTGCCATTGGTTCGCCGCAGCTTCTTCAGGTATCAGGAATAGGTTCGCGCAAAACTCTGGAGGATGCGGGCATTGGCCTGCTTCATGAGCTGCCGGGTGTGGGTGAAAACCTTCAGGACCATTTGGAGTTTAATTTTCAATATAGCTGCAAGCAGCCGATCAGTCTTAACTCAGAATTGGGTCTGTTTAAAAAAGGTGTGATTGGCGCTCGATGGCTGCTGCTCAAAACCGGTTTAGGGCGCACCAATCACTTTGAGGCCTGTGCCTTTATTCGCTCCAAGGCGGGGGTTAAATCTCCAGATATTCAGTATCATTTTTTACCTGGGGCCATTACTTATGATGGTTCGGTGGCGTTTAAAGGACATGGCTTCCAGGTTCATGTGGGTCATAACAAGCCTACCAGCCGCGGTCATGTGCGAGCGCTTTCTGGGGATCTCAGTGAGCACCCAGAAATACTGTTTAACTACTTAGAGACCAAAGCCGATCGTGAGGGCTTTCGCAACTGTGTCCATTTAACGCGCGAGATTATGCGCCAGCCAGCGATGGATGCATTTCGCGGTGAGGTTATTCAACCCACTGATGAGGTGCAGACTGATCAACAGATTGATGCCTTTGTTAGAGCCTCTGTGGACAGTGCCTATCATCCCTGTGGCACCTGCAAAATAGGTGTTGATGAATTGGCGGTGGTGGACTCAGAGTTGCGTGTTCGAGGTATTGAAAACTTACGGGTTATTGACGCCTCAGTGTTTCCCACGATTCCCAATGGCAACCTTAATGCCCCGACTATGATGCTCGCGGAGCGCGGCGCAGATTTGATTAAGGGTGGAGCGCTATTGGCTTCTTTAGAGGTGCCGGTGTATCAGGATGAGCTTTGGCAAGAGCGCCAGCGAGAAGCACAGCTGGGCGCTAAAGTCTCATTGTTGCGATCTGAGTTATGAAAATGTGATTTACTCAACTCTGTTGGCATTACTTCTAAAACTCTGTAATGTTGAACTTATAGGGCTTTTTATTGTTCTCAGAATCTGTAGCTAAATTATTTATTTGTGAGTACACTCTAAAAAACAATTTGGTTCAATGCTGTAGAAAGGCATCTGGATTCTCCAAAGACGTATGCTGATACTGCGCATTAAAGAATAAAAACTACATGGCTAGTTAAATTATAGTAGTAAAATAGAGGGGGACAGTAGCTCGATTATCGATTATCGATTGCGAAAGTTGCGAAAAGGAGGTCGTCTGCAGCTCGAGCTATATCAATAAATGAATATAAAATTAGTAAGTCAGCATATTGGCTTGAGGCTAATTGTTGTTGCGCTTTTAGGGTTTTCAGCCTTGCCTGCCTCTGCTTCCACAGTCTACTGGGGAGGCGTTTCCTTCGCGTCTTGGGATGATCGCCAAGCGCTATTTCCCAATGTTGCAAAATTCCTCTGCCGTGGCGGTGGCGATTGCATCGACTCAAACTTAGATTCATGGGCACTTGATGGGGTTTTAAAAGCAGAGTTCTCAGGGTTTAATCTATCAACTGATTTAATTTCTCCAGATCAAATTGAAGCGGTTATTATGACGCCAATGATTACTGGCGAATCACTATCGGTTGTTAAAGATATTACCAACGGCAAGGTTAATTACATCCATGTCTACCGAATCTATGCTTCCCTAGTCTTTTTTGAAGTTGGCTCTGGACGGCTGATATCGGCCAAGCCAGTGGTTGTTCAATACACCGACACTCTTCCAACGATAGCCAGTGAGGATGTGGTTAGCGAGGGTTTTGCACATTTGGCCAACCCGACTTACGATGGCGTTAATCTATTTGATGAGCTTTTCAAAAGAGCCGCTAATACCTCCCCATTCAGTTTCTCTGAAAAGTACGCACGAGTTGCTTCGATCAATATTGTCCCGGAAGCTCTTGCAGAGCTTGATCCCAATTTAGATGTCAGCGCCTGGAAAACTCAGATCGCGCGACAGCTTGAAGCCTACATTGTCGATGCGACCAATGGTCCCCTAGTGCCGAGTATTCCCGGAGATCATTTGACCGGTGAATTTGCGGCAACATTTGCAAGTGGATCGAAAGTGATTAAGTTGCCTGCTGAAGTGGCCTTTGAGTTCAGTGTTGATATCTCAAAATTCAAAGAAATTGTCAAAGTCGATCGAAAGCAAAAAACCAATTGTCATGCGGTAAAACTTACGTTTCGCCTAAATGGTCCATTTGACACAATTTTAGAGGCTCCTCTAACTCGTACAAAAAGGAGTTGTGGCGTGATTGCTGCGGATAAGCAGCTTGATAGAACCTACTATTTTACGCAGTCCTTATTCAGTCTTCTAAAAGAGTCTTCGACAAGCTTGAGTGCAAAGCCTGACAAAGCCTTTTTAAAACGAGCTGCACCCAAATCTAAGGGTTTAAATAAACAATTTGTTAAGGCGTGGAAATCTGCGCTGGATAGCAGTTGGTAACTTAAGGGGTATGTATGTCGATCCGTATGTTGATAAAACAAAGTGTCTTGGTACTGAGTTTGGTTTTTACGCTTCCAACTTGGAGTCAAGATTTAGTTCAAGTGAAGGCGCTTGGCAGCCATAAATATTCGAGCTTTAACAAGACAAAAGCTCGTGAAGCGGCATTAATGAATGCCAAAGAGACAGCATTAAAAAAATATATTTCTTCACTACCCATGGCAAAACAGCGCATGTTGCAGAGTGGATTCGATGAGATGCTGTCTGACATCAACCGATATGTTGTAGAGACGGTGATACAGCAAGAGAAGCGGGATAAAGATACCAAGCAATATAAAGTTGCTGTGATGGCGCAAATTAGCCCAGTCGCTCTGGATATCTATTTGGCAGATAACTCTGAGGCTGGAACTCAGGGTAGCGGCGAAGGCAGTGACTTTGGTGCAATGTTCATTGCTCGGGTAGAAATCAGCAGAAAATCCTATGACGAGAAAACCGTCTCGGTGAGTGAGACCGATAATTTGGTGTCCCTTGAAGAGACCAGCGCCTCTGATGGTGAAAGCAGCCTGGATTCTGTTCGTGAGAAATCATTGAACGTGTCCAAGAGCGGCGGTAGCCGGGAACAGAAACGCGATAGCGTTCAGTTTGAACCGAGCATTGAAATAAGCGAGGAAGTGGCATACGCCGTTGAGGAATATTTGGTCAATGCAGGCTTTGAACCCATGGGTGTAGGCGATCTGGATGATGTGCCATACCTTGATGAAGTTGTTGATGATATGCGCAGTTCAGGGCGTATGCCCTCAAGAATGCGCAAGCAATTCCAAGTCGCAGCGATGGATGCCGGCTGGACCTTTTTGGGGATGGGAACAATTGATATCGGAACGCCTCAGAAAGACCCCGCTCGCGGTACCATTCGAGTGCCTGCGACTGTTGCATTCAAGGTTTGGAGTTTAGATGACGGGCGCGCCAAAACCGTGGCAACTGTGCGTCCCCAGGTGGTCTACGGACAGGATCGAGGTAGCGCTTCGGTGGCAGAAACCAATGCATACAATGAAGCGGTCAAGCAGGCCATGGATACGGTTGTTTCGCAGATGCAGCAAAAAGGGTTGAGATAGTTAAAACTCAAAAAAATTAAAACGACACAAAGGTTAATGAAATGAAAAAGACTCAATTTTTTAATGCAATTTGGATTTTCCTGTTTACCGTAGCGGCTTCTTCAGCCAGTGCTCAGTTCTCTAGTTTCACCGATAAAATTCCCGGTGGCGGGAGTAAGTCAACTAAGTCTTCAAAAGCGTCGATTGGCGGCGAGAATTGGAAACAGGTGGCTTCCAACTTTCAGTCTGCAAGAGCGGACATTGCTCGAGATTTACAGGTACAAGCGCTGTTGTCTGCGGACATTGCCGAGGCACTGGGTCTGCAGAGCGAAGCGGCGGTAATGCGCGCCGAAGCGAGCAAAATTGAAGAGAAAGGCGATGCCTTGGGGTCCTCGGATCTTGGTGCGATAGGTGAAAAATCAGCCAGTACTAATGAGCTGGTTAAAGAAAAGCTCTCTTCAGCGGAAAGTTTGACCGCGGAGCAGACAGCGGCTCTAGGGGCTGCGGCCACTAAGTACATACCTTCGCTTTTAGCGACGATTAAAACAGCGACCATGGTTAAAGATACTATCTCCACCGCATCCGGTCTTGGCGCACCCAAGTTTAGTGATGGAAGAAGTGCCATTTCGGCGGCTAAAGATATTCCCAAGGTTGGCCCGGCGATCATTAAGCTAACGGTAAATTCAGTTAAGCAGGGTACCGACATGTTTTCGTTAATGAACACAAAGGGTGTAGCAACGCCAGATACTAGCGAACTCGCTTTCGATATGTAGAAAGGGCATTACTATGAAGATCGATAATGTTGTGCGATATGCTGGCATGTTTAGTTTTACGCTGGCGTTGGTCTTTTTTAATTCCCTCGCCTTGGCGTCCTCCTGTGCTGAATTCGAGGCGGATGCGGAGGCCTTTGGAGGCGTGGTGCCACGCTTTGATGAGAATGGCAAAGTGAGGGCGATCTTAATGTATGGTGAGTCATCATTTATAACGCCTAAACGAAGCTTGATTGCCAATGCTAGACGAAAAGCTGAGTTGGACGCTAGGCGCGCTTTTGCCGAGTTTTTAAAAAGTGATTTTGACTCAAATACGGTATCGGCTAATTTAGTCGAGACCGCGTCATTGACCGATGACAGCGGTACCACTGGCTCTGCTTTAGAGCTGTCTAGCACTCTCAATGTGATGCGTCAAAACTCCGAGGCAACATTGTCGGGAATTGCTAAATTAGATGAGTGTGTTGACACCGAGGGTAAGTACCTCTTAGTCCAGTTGGGTTGGAAGCCGGCACTGTCTGCCGGTGCAGCCGATGCCAAGCAGGCAATGAATAACCCCAGTTCCGGCGGCAAGCAATCGCCTCAGGCTACTGCAAGCCATGCTTCTGTTGGTGTAGGCTCTGGTGCCGAGTCTAGCTCATCAGGAGGCGCGCAATCGTCTCAGGCGAAAGTATCTCAAAGTTCAGATAATGCCAAGCCGGGTGTCGAGTTGATTTCCTTGGAGGTCGAGGGCCGGGGTATTAATCTCAAGTCTGCCACTAACGAGGCTTTGAAGAGTGCTATTTCGCAGGTGTTCGGTGAGAAATTTGCATCGCAATCTAGCGTCACCGAAAGTGTTTTGTCTGCTAGTGTGTCTGATGGCGAAGGTAGTTATGGCGTTGCGCTTGAGACCTCTGCTTCGACCAATGCTGTGCAAAGTGAAACATCTGGCCTAATCAGATCCTGGGCCTATATTGAAAAGGGCGACGATAGCAGTGGCTACAAAGTGGTGCTCAGCGTAGTGATTCCAAAGTACAAATCGTCACTGGACCCGAATAAAACTACAATCATTGTTATTGAGCCAGTTGCTGGTTCGGATGCCATCTTGCAGGATCAGCTGTTTAAAGATTTTGCCTCCAAAGTTCACAGTGTTCTTGAACAGAGTTTAGGCCAAACAGCTGGGCTAAATGTTTTGGACAGGCAATATTTAAATCTCGCTGAACAAGAGATGGGCGCGATCTCAAAAAGCGGCAATATGGAAGAGCTCGCCAAGCTGGGTAATCAGGCTGGCGGTGATTTGATGTTGGTACCGGTGATTGAGACGTTTAAATACAGGCTTGATAGCCGTGAAATTGGGGGCCAAACCATCGAGCGCATGGTGTATAACGTAACCCTTTCAACTAAGGTTATTGAAGTCGCCACCTCAAATATTGTCGATGCTAAGAACTTTCCAATCAGAAATAAAAAGATCAAGTCTGATGACCCAACGATCGATATGGCACTTTTTATGGCTGGGCGTGCGGTTAGACACCTGTCTAAATCAGTGGGCGGCGGATACGCCGAAGGCTACGCCGATGGGCGGGCCGATGCGAATGAAAATAAACCCGATATGAAGGCCGTTAAAGAGGCTTCCAAAAAAACATTTATAGAGGCAAAAGGTAATGTTGAAGATGACTGGTAAAGCGCTAACCCTTGGCGTTATATTTTTAATTTCGGTTAATGTTGCTGCGGATTGTAGTCAATTTGAAGCAGATGCTGAGGCCTATGAGGGTGTGGTACCCAAGTTCAGTGGCGATGGAAGCTTGCGAGCCCTGTTAATGTATGGCGAAGGGACTTTTTTGTTTCCAAAGAGAAGTTTGATTGCCGATGCTAGACGCAAGGCCGAGCTGACTGCTAGACGAGCCTATGCCGAATTTTTAAAAAGTGACTTTGATGCAGCGACTGTTGCGGAAGATTTTGTCCAAACAGAGCAGGTTACTGATGAGAGCGGCAATACGGCTGGTATCGCCATAGAGTTGACCAGTACGTTAAACCAGATGCGTCAAAATACTCAGGCAACCTTGTCGGGCATCGTCAAACTAGACGAATGTGTCAGTCAAGAGGGAAAATACGTCTTGGTTCAGCTGGGTTGGAAGCCGTCTACATCGGCAGCGGCTGCGGACGCCAAGCAAACTATGAACAAAGATATTGCCCGTGGTGATGAGAGTGAACAGAGTAATCAGGGTTCTTCTGGGGCAAAAGCTAAGCCGGCTTCAAGCGTAACCCCGGTTAAAGGCTACAGGAAAAAAAGCAGTTTAGCGGATGACTTCTAGATCATTTTCGATTGGCTTTCTGTGTCTCTTGGCATGGAGTTTTAGCTCTCTTGCAGCGTCGAGCTGCAAGGAGTTAGCGGTAGCCGGTGTAGGTGACAAAGATGAGTTTTACGTCGTTTGCACCAACTCCCTGCTTAAGCCTGCCTATGTGGTTACACAGTATTATGGCGGCACTGAGCACTTTGGTGTTTTGAGCCTCAATGTTCGTAACTCAGGGTATTTCTGCTCAGGGGATTCAGAGCAATTCAGGTGTCAGGCGTTAACCGGAGGTGCCATTCCTTACGGCACTTTCAAGTCCCGCAAAAGCGAGGTAACCGTTGCTAATCTCAGTAAAGGTACATCGGTCTATAAAGAAAAGGATGCGATTTTTCGTTTTCCAAGATCACATCGCGCTGCCAAATCTATGGGCTGTTTTGTTGTGATTCAAAAATCTAAAGATGTGACTATCGGTCTGAGTGAAGACCGGTTATATCAATCCGCTGAATGCTTGGTTGCCTTAGAGCGTTACATGGCGACCGACAAGGCGATGCTTTTTCGTTGAATATTGACTTGGCAGAGCTTAACAGTCTTTTAGAAAAATTGTATTAACCCTGTCACTCGCTACTAGAAATTTATTGTAGGGATACCCGATAGAGCCAATATCAGCGTCTCTTATCTTGTGGCTAGATAGGATAGTTAGTCAACATTTATCATAAATCGTAAATCATAAAAATACGGCAGTATCAGCAGATAATAAGCCAGTCCGGCGGCCTTAGGGATTGCGTTTAACTGCGGCGTACATTTATGCAAATCATCTAGATCGGTTCCTCTACGGGATCAATTACGGTCATACTCTCAGGTGAGAGTGTCTGAGGACCTGAGGGTTTAGATTTATTGTCCCGGAGAGTGTTTGTACCCACTGCGTCCTTTAGCCTGATACTAAAACCTGAATAATGGCTTGCCTGTGAGACCAGCTACGCAGAGCTGTTCTTAGACCTTAGCTCACAGTGTGGTTTCCATCTTCCTAGGTAAATGTGCAAGACAGTTGGTTCCAGACAACCAGTCATCCATCATTGTCTTAGTTAATGCCTCGATGGCAGTTCGCGTGCGGATTTAAAAAGTGTCGAAAAAAAACGCTCTGAATTGAGCACTATATTCCGGAGAATGATTAGCCTGCGGATATACCTCGAAAAAAGTGCAAAAAAATCCCCCAAACATAATGTTTGGGGGATTTTTGGTTCTAGCTTGTTAATTAAAAGCTTTCTAATTAAAAGCTGTACTTGCCTTTCAAGTAGAACACACGGCCCAGTGGGCTGTGCTGCTTTGGGTCATAGCTGAAGTTAGCTGCGTCAGAAACACGTGGTGGCTTCTCGTCAGTTAAGTTCTTAACACCAACACTCAAAGCCAGTGCATCTTCCATAACTCTGAAGCCGTACTGCGCATCAGCGGTAGTGTAGGAAGAGATACCCATAGGGTCCACTGGCTGGCTGTGCTGGTAGTCAGATATGTAGCTGATATTAAGC
>JAQXEN010000083.1 GCA_029250825.1 Porticoccaceae bacterium | reverse complement strand
CCCTGAATCCGTAGAGTAGACTAGTCGTGATTCGTTATTTGCCATCTGAGTTCTCAGTTAATTGGTTAGGATAATCTTACCAATATGTTGGCTCGATTCCATTAGCGCATGCCCTTTGTCGGCCTCAGCCAATGAAAAGCGGCTGTGGACTACAGGCTTAAATTTGCCCTCGGCTATTAAGGGCCAAACCTGAGATTCGACGCCCGCGGCAATGCGCGCTTTGTTTTTAAGGGGCTGAGCGCGGAGAGTCGAACCGGTTAAAACAATCTGTTTAAGCATTAATGGCAGCAGATCCAGCTCTGTTTTCGAGCCGCGCAAAAAGGCAATGCTCACAATTCTTGCCTCTGATGCGCAGGCACTAAAGTTGCGCTGCATATAGTCACCACCAACCATATCTAGAATCACATTGACGCCGCTGCCGGTGAGTTCCTGGCAAACCTCAACAAAGTCTTGTCGATTATAATTAACCGCTTTTACTGCACCCAGCTCCTCGCAGGTCGCACACTTTTCATCGGAGCCCGCCGTGGTGATCACATTAACTCCCATAGCGGTGGCCATCTGAATCGCCGTGGTGCCAATGCCGCTGGAACCGCCGTGGACCAGCAGCCACTCACCGGCTTTTAACTCCGCCCGTTCAAATAGATTGTGCCAAACCGTAAAGCAGGTCTCAGGCAGGGCTGCGGCATCCACCAGATCCAGACTTTCGGGAATGGGTAAACACAGAGACTCTTCGGCTATCGCGTACTCTGCATAACCACCGCCTGATAGCAGCGCACAGACTTGATCGCCAATTTTCCGGCCTTTAACTTCCCCACCCACAGCCACCACAGTGCCCGAGACTTCAAGGCCGGGGATATCGGTAACGCCGGGAGGTGGTGGGTAAAAGCCCAGTCGTTGAAAGACATCTGGGCGATTAATCCCAGCTGCGGCCACCTGAATCAGCAGTTGATTGTCGCCGGGTTGAGGCACAGCTCGAGAGTTGGGTTTTAACACCTCTGGCCCGCCGGGGTGGGTGATTTCGATGCTGGTTTGGCTGTCGGGGAGATTGCTGGATAAGCTCATGGCGACTTCTGCTCTTAAAATGAATCATTGAAGGCAGAGTGTAGCTGGAGTCGCGGGATATTAGTAAGGGATTATTGCCGGATTTTAATTAGCTTTAAAAACGTCGAACCGCTAAGAACACTCCAATCGACATCAATATTAAACCCGCCGCACGCCGTAGGGATATGGGGTGATGCAGCGCACCCATTAGGCCGAAATGGTCAATAATCGCTACCGAGATAATTTGCCCTAACAAGACGAAAAATACGGCATTGCCAACGCCAAATTTTGGCGCGATCCAAGTAATACTGAAAATATAAAAAACAATAAACAAGCCGCCGAGATAAGAGATAACTGATGTGGGCGTTTTAGGCAGCGATATGGAGAGGCCTTCGATGGCGATTAAAAGGCCCAACGAAGCGACTAGCCCAATCCCAAATAGGATGGTGGCGGCCAGCATGGGACTCTGCAGTTTTGTACCTAAACCGCCATTAAGAGCGGCCATAACGGGTATGCCTAATCCTGCTAGTAGCATCACTGTGGCATAGAAAACGGGGTGCTGGGAGATGGTCATTTTCTATAAGCCTCGGTTGCGTCGACCAGTGACCAGTTCTCCTGCAATGGCCCAGTTGTCTGTATCTACCTCGTCGATGATTACATGAGTGGTTGCTGGGTTTTTATTCAGTACACTGGAGAGTAATTCAGTAACCCCCGCCACTAGCAGTTTTTTTTGCGCTGTTGTGGCGCCTTCTCTGGTGATTTTTATATTGACGAATGGCATGGCAAGCTATCCCCTTGATAAATGCTAGTGGATTAAGAGCTGAATATGTTAACGGTAGCCAAAGAAGTTGGGGCTTGAAAGTTATGCCGCCATATAGTCATTATTACGAGGGCCCATAAGTTACTTGGGGCCGATCAGAAAGACGGCAGATCCCTTGTAACTTTGAGATGGTCTATCTGATTGCCATTGATATGCGCCCAGTTATGCGAGTTGTTTGAGTTCTTCATCCATAAAGTATTTATTCTCATATCTTTTGTGGCTTAACTCCTCAATGCCACAAATACACCACCGCCGATTAATAGCGCACCAGAGCCAAGCTTTAGATATTGGGTTTTGGATGAGGCTGCAAACGAGGATTTAGTTTTTGCAGCCACATAAGCATAGCCCGCCATTACTAGACCCACAGAAAATGTTGCGATCGTATATAACAAGGCAATATCGGTTGCTGAGATGTTCTCCAAATCCAGAAAAGCGGGGAAGAAACTAAGATAGAACAATGTGACCTTTGGATTACTCACAGAGGTGGCGAGCCCGACTAAATAGTTGGCTGAGTAGTTGGTGGGTTTGGGCGCTTCGCTGGGTGTATTGTTGTTGCTGCTGGAGGTAATTAGCTGGAACCCTAAGTAAATAAGGTATGCGGCGCCAGCATATTTAACAATCACGAAAAAGCTACCCATCACTTCCGCAAGGGCGGCGAGGCCAAATATGGCAAGGGCGATAAAGATAAAGTCGCCGCTGAGAATTCCCATGGCCGTTGCTAAACCTTGGCGAAAGCCGGAGTCCAATGCGCGGGCGACAACTACAACAACACCGGGGCCCGGAAGTAGGGCCAGGATAATCATGGTGGTGTAGAGCGCCAGTGCGGAGGTCAGGGTCATAATACTTCTCTTAAATTAGGGTTATTCAATCATTAATTAAGGGTGTTTTTGAGTTTAGTCCAGAGTCGGCCATCGATGGCGGCTAGCCCGATACCGATAAAGGCCATGCCCACAAAATACCTGCTATGCAGTTCTTCGTCCAATATTAGCCAGCCCAAAAAACTTGCAGTAATCGGGACTAGGAATGTCACTAGTACTACATTGGTGGCACCGGATGAAGAGAGGATCCGGAAGAACAGAATATAGGCCAATGCAGTGGAGAAGACTGCAAGCGCGAAGATTGCCAGCCATACATCCAAGCTTGGGTTGGCAAGTTGGTCGGGGCGCTCTACCATGAATGTCAGCGGTATTAAAATAACCGTGGCTGTTGTGACTTGGCCAACAGCAGTACTAAAGGGGCTAATGCCGAGCGCTTTAAAGCGCCGGCTAAACACCGAGGCGCTACCATAGGCTATGGCTGCACCAATAATGGCGACTTGGGCTAGTGTCTCTAGACTCATATCTCGGCCGAGATTGGCAAGTGAGTCTGCGCCGATCAATACAGTCACGCCAAATAAGCCTGCTAGAACGCCAATAATTTTTTGTCTGGTCATATGTTCGTCAGCCAAAAAGACGCCGGCAATTAAGACGGTAAACAAAGGTGTTGTAGCATTAATGATCGAGGCTAAACCTGCGCCTATATGGGTTTGGCCCCAGACGATTAGGCCAAAGGGGATAACATTGTTGAACAGGCCCACAACAAAAAATGTGCGCCAAAGTTTGAAGGTTTTTGGTACTTCGTAGCCTGATGCTAGCAAGATAACCCACAATGTGACGGCGGCGATACCGACTCTCAGTGTGACTATGGTGAGGGGAGGCAGTTCTGTGACTGCGACACCGATAAAAAAGAACGAACCACCCCAGAGAAAGGACAGCAACAGCAACATTGCCCAGTCTTTGGATCCCATACTTTGGTTGATCATTGGGTGTTCCTTTGTGTCTGTTAACCAATCAAGGGCTGTCATCCTGAGCGAAGTCGAAGGATCTCGTCCAGTTGGCAGTCTACTTTCCGAGCACGCTTAGGGTGACATAGATTGGATTATTCTGACAGGGTGTATTTAGGCTGGTGTTGAAGTAGCTGCGAGGAGATCTCTCACATTCGTTCGAGATGACATAGGTTAATAAGGCTGTCATCCCGACAGAGCGCAGCGACGAGGGATCTCCCCATTGGCTTTCGGGATGACAAATTAGCCAATAATGTCAGCTCGTCCTTGAAGCCAAGACTTTAATACCCAACAGCAGCATC
>JAQXEN010000052.1 GCA_029250825.1 Porticoccaceae bacterium | reverse complement strand
CTGCAGGCCCGTATCAACGAAAAGAAAGAAGCACTGGAAACCCTGGCACTCTATGCCAAGCTCTCCAGTGAGACCATTGATGTCACCTTGCCAGGTCGCGGCGAAGCGGTGGGTGGACTACACCCGGTGACCCGCACTATGGAGCGTATCGAAGCGTTCTTTACCCGCATCGGCTATGACGTTGAGACCGGGCCCGAAATTGAAGATGACTACCACAACTTTGAAGCACTCAATATCCCCAGCCATCATCCGGCCCGGGCTATGCATGACACCTTTTATGTGGATCCTTCCACAGTGCTGCGCACTCACACCTCACCGGTTCAAGTTCGCACCATGGAAAAACAGGCGCCACCGATTCGCATTATTTGTCCGGGCCGCGTCTATCGCTGCGACTCAGACATAACCCACACACCTATGTTTCATCAGGTTGAAGGTCTGGTTGTGGATAAGAACATCAGCTTTGCCGATCTTAAAGGTGTGATTGATCAATTTTTAAAAGCCTTTTTCGAGGCCGACTTGCCGGTGCGTTTCCGGCCCTCTTACTTCCCCTTCACCGAACCATCCGCCGAGGTGGATATTCAGTGCACTAACTGTGCAGGGGAAGGCTGTCGTATTTGCAGTCATACTGGCTGGCTAGAGGTAATGGGTTGCGGCATGGTGCACCCCAATGTATTTGAAAGCTGCAATGTAGACACCGAACAATACACTGGCTTTGCCTTTGGTATGGGTGTTGAGCGACTGGCCATGTTGCGCTATGGCGTCACCGATTTGCGATTGTTTTTCGAAAACGATCTGCGCTTCCTCAAACAATTTTAAGGCTGGGTAAACAATGAAATTTAGTGAATCCTGGTTGCGCCGTGCCGTTAACCCGAGCATCTCAACCGCAGATCTAGTGGCCCAAGTAACTATGGCCGGATTAGAAGTGGATGCAGTGGAAAGTGCCGCTCCGGAAATGTCTGGTGTAGTTGTGGGCGAAATACTCTCGGTAGAGCAACATCCTGATGCCGACAAGCTGCGTGTTTGTCAGGTCGCCGGTGGCGGTGAAACCGCTCAGGTCGTCTGTGGTGCGCCCAATGCTCGCGCTGGTATTAAAGTGCCATTCGCCACAGTGGGCGCGAAACTGCCCGGTGACTTTAAGATTAAAAAAGCCAAACTCCGAGGGGTTGAATCCTTCGGCATGCTCTGTGCGCAGACCGAACTGCAGCTGGGTGACGACGATGATGGTCTCTGGGAGCTGCCCGCCGATGCCAGCGTCGGTAGCGATCTGATCGACTACCTAGAGCTGAATGACAATATTATTGAAGTGGATTTGACCCCCAACCGCGGTGACTGCCTCAGTCTCCGTGGTCTCGCTCGCGAAGTGGGGGTACTCAACAAGGCTGCAGTGCTAGAGCAAGCCTGTGTCCCTGTAGCCGCGACTATAGAAGATACCGTGTCTATTACCCTGGAGACGCCAGAGGCCTGTGCGCGCTATGTAGGTCGCGTAATACACAATCTCGACCTGCGCCAGCCAACTCCTCAGTGGATGCAGGAGAAATTACGTCGCAGTGGTGTACGCAGTTTGGGTCCAGCAGTGGATGTGACCAACTATGTACTCCTTGAGTTGGGCCAGCCAATGCATGCCTTTGATCTGTCCAAGATTGATGGCGGTATTGTTGTGCGCATGGGTCGAGACGAAAAAGTAAAATTGCTCGATAACTCAGAAGTCGCTATTGATACCCAGACATTAGTGATTGCGGATCACAGCAAAGCACTTGCCATGGCCGGAATTATGGGCGGCGATGAATCCGCTGTTGGCGATGACACCACTGATATCCTTTTTGAAAGCGCTTGGTTTAATCCCCTGGCGATTGCCGGTAAAGCGCGCAGCTATGGCAAGCACACGGATTCATCACACCGCTTTGAGCGTGGTGTTGATTCTGAGCTACAGGTTGCCGCTATTGAACGCGCCACAGCCTTAATGCTTGAAATCTGTGGCGGTGAAGCTGGACCTACTGTAATTGAAGAGTCTGCTGAACACTTGCCTGCACCGGCTACTATAAAGTTGCGCGATGCACATCTGGCACAGCAGTTGGGTGTTGTGATTGGCAGCGCTGAAATAGACGATATCTTGGCGCGCTTAGGCCTGAGCTTTGTCGCCCGTGATGAGCAGGGTTCCACTTGGGTTGCTCCGAGCTGGCGCTTTGATATCGCTATTGAGCAGGATCTGGTTGAAGAAGTGGCCCGCATCTATGGTTATAACAATCTTCCCACCTCAACGCCAACTATGGCTCTTGAGTTGCAGGCCAAGCCGGAGCGTCAACGGGACTTAAGTATCTTTAGGCAGCAACTGGTTGCCAGTGGCTACCAAGAGGCAGTGACCTACAGCTTTGTTGATCCGGAGCTGCAAAAGCTAGTGGATCCTGAGACCGCCGGTATAGCACTGCAAAATCCTATCTCGGCTGATATGTCCATGATGCGCACCAGCCTTTGGTCAGGGTTGTTATCCACAGCGATCTACAATCTCAATCGCCAGCAAAATCGCGTGCGTATTTTTGAAGCCGGTCAGTGTTTTGTACCAGGGGAAAATGGCGAGTTAACTCAGAACATGGCTCTGGCCGGATTGATCTGCGGTTCACGTACCCCAACTGGTTGGACTGCAAGCAAGGATAAAGTCGACTTCTTTGATCTTAAAGGCGATCTCGAGTCAGTTCTCGCACTGACCGGTTTGGCCGAGCAATTTAGTTTCAGCGCTGCTGAGCATCCAGCGCTCCACCCAGGTCAATCGGCAATGCTATCTCGCAATGGCGAGCAGGTTGGTTGGATAGGGCAGTTGCATCCAAAGCTTCAGGCAGAGTTAGATTTTAATACTGCGGTATACCTGTTCCAGATTGACGTAGCCAAAGTCAGTGAAAGTCGACTGCCTAAATTCAGCGAAGTGAGTAAATTTCCAGCCGTTCGCCGTGACCTAGCATTCCTTGTGGACAGCCAAATTGCCTCGGCCGATCTGATGTCAGCAGCACGTGAAGCTGCTGGAGAGCAGTTGGTTGATTTAATGTTGTTTGACGTTTATGAGAGCAAAGATATTGATAACAAAGGAAAAAGTCTCGCCTTGGGCTTGACGTTTCAGCACGCTTCGCGCACTCTTACCGATGAGGAAATCAATTTTTCCATCGATCGAGTCGTCAAGAAGCTCGACATTAAATTCGAGGCTGAGCTCAGGGGCTGATAAAAAGCTTGGGTTCAAAGTAGAGAATTACTCTTGTGTGGCAATGTCACGCATAAAAGTTAGGTGTAAAAATGGGTGCATTAACCAAAGCTGATTTAGCTGAAATGTTGTTCGATGAGTTGGGTCTCAATAAACGCGAGGCCAAAGAGATCGTCGAAATGTTTTACAGCGAAATCTCACAGGCGTTGGAAAATAATGATTCGGTTAAGTTGTCTGGCTTCGGAAATTTTGAGCTGCGTGACAAAAATAGCCGTCCGGGACGCAATCCGAAAACCGGTGAAGAAATTCCCATCTCCGCAAGGCGAGTAGTGACCTTCAAGCCAGGCCAGAAATTAAAGGCGCGAGTAGAGAACTATGCTGGAACCAAGTAACAACAACGAACTGCCTGTTATCCCGGGCAAGCGTTACTTCACCATCGGCGAAGTCGCCGAGCTCTGTGAAGTAAAGCCCCATGTTCTGCGTTACTGGGAGCAAGAATTTCCCGGCCTAAATCCGGTCAAACGCCGTGGCAACCGCCGTTATTATCAGCGCCAAGACGTGGTGCTGATCCGTCAGATTCGCTCATTACTTTACCAGCAGGGCTTCACCATAGGTGGCGCACGCCAGCGTTTAGAAGGGGAATCCACCCAAGAAGAGCAGACACCTTACAAGCAGCTAGTCGAGCAAACTATCTCAGAGCTTGAAGGCATCCTCACTCTGCTCGATAAAGACTAAGCTCCAAGGACTATTCTGGTTGCAAAAGCACCCGGTGCCTGTATGATTGCGCACTTGAATTCGGGGCGTAGCGCAGCCTGGTAGCGCACTACACTGGGGGTGTAGTGGTCGCAGGTTCAAATCCTGCCGTCCCGACCA
>JAQXEN010000047.1 GCA_029250825.1 Porticoccaceae bacterium | reverse complement strand
CACTTAATGAGGCATCATATTCGCCCCATTTCTGACCTATGTTGAAGTTTTCAACTTCATGCTCAAGACCTTTAGTGGATATAGCCAATTCATAACGAGCAGTATTTTTGATATAAATTTTCTCTAGTTTATCTGGTAGAACTCCATTTAGAATAATTTTATAAATTTCATCTTGTTCGTCATCATTAAAATTTGAATCCTGGATATGATGATTGATAAAGCCAAATATGTAGCCAGTGGCTTTCATTTCAGTTAAGTTTCTTCCAGCAAACTCCTCATCTTCATTCATGGCAGAATAAATTTGATTGTGTAGTTCTTCTCCAGCAGGGTTTGTCAGATATTGAAATTATTTTTCAATTATTTTTGATTTGACAATTAAGACTGAGGCGACAGCAATAATAGAATAAGCAATTGATATAGCAAGGTATTGATAATCCTTCGTTACCCCTAAAAACAAAAAAGCCATCAAAGACGAAGTTATCCATACCAATGATAACCTAACGAAGAAGCTATTTTTTCTCGTCAAAAAAGCCAAGCCAATTGATATGAGCCAGCCTATAGGGTCAATTAAAAACTTTGTTGTTGCCCCCAAAATTATGGCCATAATATTTCAATTCCCTGCCAAAATAAGCGTAATGTAAAACTGCCCCATTCAAAGAAAGTAACCACAAGAAAGGCCTTTCTAATTTTATAATCACAAATGTATAACTATTATCACCAATATACAACTAAAACCCTCTCTTAGAGCGCATTCCATGAGGTTCTGAGGGCGTTATCCCGATACCTTTCAATGGCTTTAATTAAGCATTAAAAGGCGCTGAACAAGCTCCTGAGAAGGCTCATAGCAGCCTTGACGGGTAGGTTTAAATGGGTCGTTAAATAGCTTAATAGGCACCGTTCTGGATACTCACACTCGGCTCTGTAAGTATATTTTGACCTCTTCAAGTGTCTCCTAAAGCCCCATGTTGCAGCATTGCTTGATTGCAGAGAGCATGCTCGAGCGTCTGTGTATCGCGGCTTAGTGCTATCTTGCCTTTGAGAACGTTATGACATTGTTTTTGCTACCGTTCATGCTCTTTTCCAAATCTATTAAATGCTTGTGTATTTTGAGTGAGTCTTTGAACAGTCGCTTCATGTTAGGGTCTTGCGCAATGCCTGTTGAGCCGTAGCCTTTGAGATGAGCGCTTGCGCCTCGTTGTGGGTCTGACCATCCTGCAATAGATGAGATTGTGAGAGTTGGTACTCCTGCTGCCTGAGCGTTAATCTTAAATGTGTGTCGTAAGCAGTGTACTGAGGTTTTTGGGCTATTTATTGCGCGCCGCATCACCTTCTTTAGTGTGGCGCTAGGGGTTGATTCTGTGACTCTTTTGAGCCACTCAATGGTGTCGCCTAAGTTATGCTTAATAAGCTCTAGCCCAAAGACTATTGGAATGACTCTTTCTCTATCTTTATTTTTAGTTTTATTTCTGATTGAAAGGTGAGGGGTCTCAGTATCCAGACCTATATCCTCTGGTCGTAGTCTTCCAATCTCGCTTTGCATCATTCCTCCTTGAATGCAGAGTAGAAGCACTACTCCGTGGATGGGCTTGATGCTACTTTTGGGGTCTAGTATTGCTCTGAAGAGGTCAATCTGTTGATGCGGCTCTATTGGATGGCGGGCTTTAGATTTAGTCTCTTTTATCCTTGGCAGTTTAATCCTCCAGTCATATCTAAGTTCTCCCATGCGTAGGCACGCTGTTATGTCGTTAAGCTCTCTCCGTATTGTCGAGCTTTGAACTTTGCCCGTTCTCTCGTTGATGTATTTCTCTAACCCGTCATTGATGTGCGCCTTAGTATTCTTGCTGATGACTGTATCGCCCGCAATGCTGAGCCAGTTGTTCCAGCGCGTAATAGCTTTTTTATCGTTGCGTGATGAGGGGTCAATGCCTCTATGCTGGGCATACTCCGTCCAGAGGCTTCCGAGTGTTTGGGGTTTTTCTCGTGCCTTGGAGACTAACGACATTCGAGCTTCACCAATTACTTTGTCTTGCGCGGTCAGTGGAATCCCTCTGGCTTGCTTCTCCAGGACGTCTTCAAACTCAGGAATAGCCCAGTCAGCGTAATCCGCTTCATGAGCTTGCACCTGAGTTTGTGTGGCTTCCTCTTGAGCAGTTGTTTGAGCGTCTTTAGCTACTGCCACAAACTGACCTACAGTGAGAGACCGTTTGCGCAGAAAGTTAGCGGCAGCTTTCTCTAGCTCGGTTGCTGAAAGTGCCTCTGGGTCTGAGTTGCTTATGAGCTTAATTTGTCGTTCGTATGCTTCTTGAGCCCTTATGGCTGCCTTGGCAATCTCTGTCTCGGTGGCGTTGTTAGCAAGCAGTTTCAGCGGGTACGTGAAGGATTTGGTTTGAGATAGATGTTTCAGGTTGGTAGGGTAGTCGCGTTGATAGTGGTACGTCCCACTTCTATTTCTAATGTACTTTGGGAGCTTCATTTTGTTAATTCCTGTCATAATTCCTGTCATATGACTGTAACTATATCAACTAAACGCATATAAAACAATATCTTACGTAATAAGTGCGAGTCCGGCCTTGGGCACCATATCAAAGTCCAGCAGTAATTGCTGGCGACCTAATAGCCCCGTTTATCGGGGCTTTTTTGTGTCTCTGTGATTGATATTATGAAAGGGCTAATCCTAGCCCTCCTCCTAATTAGCCCAGCAACCAAGCTCGTAGACGTGGTTAAGCATACCCCCAATCGGACTTTATGGAAGTTGATTTCTTTTTTCCGTAATATATCCGAAGGTGAATAATTTGGTCTAGATTTATGCTCGTAAATTCTCGGTTAATTACTCTGTGGGTATCTCTTTTTTTAGTGGGATGTGGTGGCGGAGGTGGGTCATCTTCATCTTCACCTACGCCTTCGTCTCTACCTCCATCTACACCTTCATCCCAAGATTCTACTTCAGCGTGGGTTGCGGGGAGCTATGAATCTTGGCGAAATTTAAGCGGAATCTGTGCTAATCCACGAAAGACTAGCGATGTTCAGGGGACAATAACCGACGAAAATTCTTGGATTCGTTCTTTTAGTAATGATACTTATCTTTGGTATAGTGAACTTCCAGATGTGGATCCAGAGCTTGTCAACAGTACGGGAGAGTATTTTGACCTAATGAAAACAACCGCGCTTTCACCTACTGGGAGTCCGAAAGATCGATTCCACTTTACTTATAACACAGAAGAGTGGGAGCTTCTCTCGGAGTCGGGTATTTCAGTTGGTTACGGGGCTCAGTTTCATTTAGGTGGGAGCGATTATCCAAGGAGTCTTGTTGTCGCCTATACAGAGTCTAACACGCCTGCTTCTGCCAATAATCTAAATCGTGGTGCAGCAATAATTTCTATCGATGGAGTTGATGTAGCCTATGGCTCTGATGTGGGCACTTTGAATGCGGGTTTATTTCCATCGAATGCGGGGGAAGATCATGTCTTCGAGGTGAGAGATTTAGGCGCTTCCGAAACGAGGTTTATCACATTAATTAGCGAAGCTGTGGTGTCTGATCCAGTCCAGAATGAAACAACCTTTTTAGTGAACGGCAGCATGGTTGGATATATGACCTTTAATGATCATATAGCTACCTCTGAGCAACAGTTAATAGTTGCTATGACTGAGATGCGTGATTCTGCTGTCGATGATCTAATTGTAGATTTGCGATACAACGGTGGTGGGCTTCTCGGAATCGCTGCTGAACTTGGTTATATGATTGCAGGCAATGTTGGAGAGGGTGAAGTTTTTTCTGAGGTGCAATTTAATTCAAAACATCCATCTTACGATCCAATTACAGGGAATTTTTTGTCCCCGCTAATGTTTCCATCAAATGCGATTGGTTATTCTGCTGTTGCAGGGCAGCCACTACCAACCTTGAACCTTAGTCGAGTATTTATTATCGCAAGCGAAGGCACAGCATCAGCGAGTGAGGCTGTAATAAACGGATTACGTGGCGTTGGAATTGAAGTGATCTTAATCGGTGATACCACAACTGGAAAACCCTATGGTTTTTATCCAACCGACAATTGCGGTACAACCTACTTTACTGTGCAATTTAAGGGAGTCAACGCTAGCGGTTTTGGTGACTATAGTGACGGGTTCACACCTGTTGAAAACGCGAGTTCGCAAGGGTCAGAGATTTCTGGTTGTAGGGTTGCCGATGATTTCTCGCATATGTTGGGAGACAGTAATGAAGCGCGAATATCCACTGCGTTAAGCTATATTGAGAATGGTAGTTGTCCTAATAGTTTTGAGACTCAGTCTCAAGCGCGCCGACTTTCGCCGTTAGATTCAGGTCTGCCTGATTTTTCAAGTAAAAATGGAAGGATAATGAAGCCTGCACTTGGGAATATATTGTAATGCTAGCTTCTACTAAAAAGCTGATAGGGCTTTCTATTGTGATTTTCTTTGGCACGATTTCTTGTCAGATTCCAGATTATGAAGAGCCAGTACCCGCGTTACTACCTAACGGAACTCCTGATGATCAGATGAAGATTAGAATTATTCTTGAGAAAGCTCTCAATCGCGATGATATAATTTTGAGTAAGAATCCTTTTTCTGAAAAAAGTTCTTTGGTTGTTGAAAAATCATTCAGGCGCTCATTGAAGGGGGATAATACGAGCGGGTTTATAATGAGTTCCCCTGAGAGATTTTTATTACTTAAAGATGGTAAAGGTTGTTTGATCAGTCATGTTAATAGTAATCGAATATGGCGTTTACAGAATGTTGTTTGCAATCGCCAACCTCTTCTAGTGATAGAAAAGTCAAAAGCTTATTTTAATTAAGCATCCAACCCATCAGTGATTTTGACCGCCAAACGCTGCGCATAAATTATCAATAAAGTTCTCAAGCTTTACCGAATCAATTGACGAATTGCTGAGTGATTAGGGCTTTTGGGTTTGAAACCGCAGAGCCCATAAGCCCGTATAAACCATGATCCCCCCGCCAAGTGGAGCGCAGCGACCTAGTGATGTGGCCAAAATCTGGCAGCTGATTTATCTAGACAGTCATAAATGAAAATACTAACCTCAGTCAAAAAATAGGCCCTAATTATTATGCCGCGGATAAAAAAATGAATACCATTTATAAAAAAATCTCGAAGATCCTGTGCATAGCACTTATCTTCGCATTCGCGCAGTTGGGTTTTGCGGATACCACTCCGCCGACCGACCCAAAAACCTTTACTGTGGAGCCCTATTCTTCATTGGGTGATACTGATGGTAACGGTCAAATGGAAACCCTCTATGTTCGTTTAAACCCTAATCCATTTGCGGCTCCTTACTACATATTTTCGTCCACAGAAAATGGGCCGGCGGAATCGATACAGCTGTTAAAAGGGCTAACCTATGAGTTCATCCGAACGGATGGAGGTCATCCCTTTAATATCGGATCTGGTTGGCGTGAGGCTGATCCTTCCGTCACTTTAAGCAGTACCTCAAACAGCACCAATTACGCCGTTTCTGGTGTAGGGTCAATTCAAGTTGGCGATAGGCTTACCCTTAATATCCCAGAGAACTTCATTGGTAGTTCACTAGCATATTATTGTTATAGCCACTCACCTATGGTGGCGAATCTAGTCGTTTTGAGTTCATCCACAGGTGGGGAAGACTCTCTCGATACTGATTCTGATGGGATGCCCGATGTTTGGGAGATTAGATATGGTCTTAATCCGAATGATTCATCAGATGCTTCCAGTGATCAGGATAATGATGGTATTTCCACCCTTGATGAATATATAGCCGGAACGATCCCAGTGGGGTCATTGGATCTCGATGGTAACGGTCAATATGACGCTTTAACAGACGGACTGCTTTTACTTCGGGGAATGTTTGGCTTGACCGAAAGTGCGCTAAATAGTGGTGCTGTGGCCGCTGATGGGGTCTATACCTCGCCAAACGAAGTCACTGCTCGAATAGACATACTGGGTGATCTTGTTGATATAGATGGCAATGGTCAAGTTGATGCATTGACTGATGGTCTTGTTATCTTACGTTATCTTTTTGGCCTTCGAGACGATGTTCTTATAAACGGCGTTATTGCATCAGATGCCACGGTAACGTCTGCAGTTGATGTTGGCGCTAAAATAGAGAGTTTGAAGCCCTCGTTGTAAGAGCTTTGCCAGGTCTGCTACTTCAATTTTACAGCGGCCTAGGGTGGAGCGAAACATGCCGGTGATTTGGCGATCTGCTGATCTGTCAGGACGAGAGGTGAGGGTTCTTTAACCGCTTGAGAGTGGCTAAAAGTATTAGAGCTAAGTAGTTGTTTTGCTATTTTATTTAAGGTTCGCCCTGGGTCGGATATAAAACATGAGTAATCTACTGGACCAAAAAAAGCCCCGTTTATCGGGGCTTTTTTATGAATCTATTGAAAATCGGCTATCTTATATTTTTTTACCCTGCGCCCAGTGAATAATTCAAAGTCCAGTCAATATCTGATAGAACCTGGTCGTTATTATGTCTATCGGCATTCCATAATGAACCTATGGAAATAGTCGAATTAGCAGCGACATAGAGATTGATATCCGAGCTGCAGTGGAGTACTAGACCTGATCCTCCGCGGGGATCACTTTGTCGGCCGCCTAGTGAGCAAGTTGTATCGCTAGCGGTGCCATCGACTATGACTGTGAAGATCCATGTTCCGGAATGTTCTTGGTGACCGCCACTAACTGAGACATACACTTCAAGCTTTGTCAGTGTTACGCCTTGTCCGAGGGTAAGGCTTAGGGGGCTATCAGATCCCTCTACCATTACCTGTTCCGAATTGGCTGAGCCAAAGCTTTCAAAGCTGATGTTATCGGCACCTCTAAAATTTGAGTCTGTGCCGCCTTCCCAGCTGCAGTCTGTTTGCGGCATACCACTAAGGCCAATCCAGTTTAGGGTAGGAGCTATATTCCAGTCCGAGCAATCCAAGCTTTCGGCGCCGGGTTCGGTTGTGGGGTTCGGCGTCATAGCCCAGTAAGGGCTGTGATTGTGTATGACCATCTGTCCTTTGCTATAGCTGCTAGACGCGGACCAGTCGCCGGAATAGGAGCTATTGGCTGCACCAACTGGGCCTGGCTCACCTGGGGCGCCGTCTTGGCCATCAATTCCGTCAACTCCATCTTGCCCATCGACACCGTCTTGGCCGTTGGTTCCATCTTGGCCATTAGTCCCATTTATACCGTCAATGCCATTTTCACCATTGGTCCCGTCTTGACCATTTGTTCCGTTTGTACCATTAACGCCATCGGCACCATCTTGGCCGTTGGTTCCATTTATACCGTCAATGCCATTTTCACCATTGATCCCGTCTTGACCGTTCGTTCCGTTTGTCCCATTAATGCCATCTGCACCATCTGCACCATCTGCACCATCTGCACCATCTGCACCATCTTGGCCATTGGTTCCGTCCGCGCCGTCAGCACCATTTAGCCCGTCAGAACCGTCTTCACCATCTTGGCCATCGACTCCATTTTCACCGTCAACACCATCTTTTGGCCATCAACCCCGTCTTGGCCATCAACCCCGTCTACGCCATCATTGCCGTCTGCGCCATCGACTCCGTCTACCCCATCTCTTCCTGCTTCACCGGTCTCGCCCTGGGGACCGACAGTTTTTAGGTCAGCAAGGGTTAGAGTGCTCAGTTGGGTTACGTAATTATTAACAGTAGTGGGGTCACAGTTTTCACAGCCCTCGACTAAATTGCTGGTTAGAGAGTCATCGCTAAAACCAAATAATGATCTAAGGATCAGCAATCCATCGGTAAGCGCGCTAACGTCTCTCGAAGCGTCAATATCTAATAGAGCTGTATCCTCTGGTCGTTGAATTTCATCTTGGCTGTAGCTGAGAGTTGCCGGAAGCAGCAGGCTGATGCAAAGGGTGAGGATCACTGATCCGTTCTGAATGGGTAGTGCTAGGTTGCTTTTGCGCGACAGTTGAAACATCACGAGAATCTCCTTGTTATTAATTTAGCCGTCTAAACTTATCCATTAATGAATAGACTTATTTGTAACTTAGCAGTATTATGCGTTTATGTATAGTTATTTTTGAAGCGATCTCTGATGAGCGCGATGGGATATTTTCAGTTTTGCGGGTGTTTTAATGACGGCCTAGATTAAAAATTAATTAATGCCAAAGGTTAAAAAATATCCGAAATTGTAGCTTGCGTGTAATGCGATTGGGCTGAGAAGGGTCTTGTGTCGGTCTAGGCTATAGCCGAAAACAAGCGATGGAATAAGTGTTGATAAAGCCCATAGAGGAGAGTGATTTAGCAGGTGGCTGAGTGAAAAAATAACGCTTGTGAGAATATTAGCTGTGGATAGATTGAAGAATTTTCTGTCTGACTTGGTCTTAATCCAAGGCTGTAAATAACCCCTAAATATAAGCTCTTCGAGAATAGGGTAGAGCAGAGATAAAGTAATTAACGCTGTGATTTGGTCCGCTGCCAATGGCAAGTGGTCGGGTTTTAGAAACAACCAAAATGGTATTGGGATAGTCAACAAGACTATAAATACAGGGTCAAAATAAAAACGACGCATTGCCGATCCACCATAAGATTGCTTTCTAGAATAGCAAAATCACTGTACTGACGAAACCATGCTGGTGTGTCAGTAAATTTTAAACTATACATATATGAATTAAACGGACGTTTTAGCATCATCGGAAATGATGATTACTTAAAAGGATATTACTTTGAATCGGATCACTCTTACGCTCTGTCTAGGGCTCTTGATTTCCAGCGCCAGCAGCGCCCAAACCCAGTTTATAACTGCCACGTTTTTTCCCGCTGATATTGCTGTTGGGCAATCCAGCGATCTGGCTATTTCCTACAGCGCCACCGACAGTGCACTGCTGCCTGGTATTGGTTTGCGGGTTCACTTTAATAGCAATGAGTTGAGGCTCGGAGAGCCGAGCCAGGTATTGAGTACAGGCATGCAGGCACATCAATTAAAAGATGATCTGGCCGACTATGACAACGACTTGGCGACGGATAAATATTTCCTTATTGCCTGGGCTGATCTATCGACCGATGGCTGGCCTCTAGATGTCGCCTTCCCAGCGCCACTTGCTCAGCTGCCCTTTACTGCTCTAAATGATTTTGATGGAGCGTCAATTAATTTTAGTGCATCGGCTCTGGCATATGGTTATAGCCTCGATGCACAGATTGTCTCCCTCGCCAAATCGCCTCCAGTAGGTCTGATAGTCGATACTGATTCAGACGGTCTGCCGGACGACTATGAAGCTGACAATGGTTTAGATCCCACGAATCCATCTGATGCTGATGGCGATTTGGATGGCGATGGCGTCAGTAATCTAGATGAATTTCTCGCTGGCACGGACCCCGCTCGCGATGAGCTGCCGCCGCAATTATTTATTCCTGATGACATAAAGGTCGCCGCAACTGGGCTGCTAACTGCAGTGGATTTTGGTCCGGCGCAGGCTATAGACGACAAAGACGGTGCACTGCAGCCTGAGGTCAGCAGTGAGGGGCTGCTTGAGTCTGGATGGCATGAGATCCTCTGGACAGCAACCGATGCGGCTGGCAACAGCACGCACAAAACTCAGGTGGTTCAATTACTTCCTATGGCTAGCTTGGCACCCTCAGCTCGGGTCGCCGAGGGCAGTAGTCACGATGTGGTTGTTATGCTCAGTGGTATGGCACCGAAGTATCCAGTGATCGTGCCGTTAATGATCGATGGCACAGTGACCTCAGAGGACTTTAGCTTATCCAGTAATTAGGTGGTTATTGAGCAGGGTACTGTTGGCGCGGTCGCGCTGAGTATTGCGCTGGATAATGAAATCGAGCCCGATGAGAGTTTAGTGATTAAGCTGGATCAGCCCGAGAATGCGGTGATAGGAATGGTTGATCAGCGCACGGTGACCATTGTTGAGGACAATATTGCTCCCGAGCTAGAACTTGTTGTCACTCAGGATGGCCGTCAGGGCCGTCTGGTGACAGCTGATGGGGGATTAATTACTGTGAACGCAAGATTTACCGACCTCAATCCTGATGACAGTCACACTGTGGATTGGGCGGCGGATACACTGGATTTAGTTGGCGTAACCGCTGATGGCGCTGAACTCACAATTGACCCGAGCGCTTTAACCCTTGACCTGATACCTCTGGCGGCAACGGTATCGGATGATGGCGCGCCTATATTGTCGAGTAGCGCAGATACCCTGTTGCGACGACTGTTGTCGGCGCCTGATCTGGATAGTGCTGCGGACACTGATGGGGATGGTGCATCTGACGCTAATGAAGGTTTTGGTGACGCCGACGGCGATGGTATCCCCGACTATCTGGACAATATTGACGAGACCTATCTGGTGCCAGCAGGGCCGGCTCAGGGTCAGATTATGCAAGCCGCGATGGGCAATATTATTCGCCTTGGTGACTGTGCCTTTGCCCTAGGTGCAGAGGGTGTTTGGATTGATCAGTCCCAGCTAGGTGAGGCGCCCTGTGAGCCCGATCCAAACAATGTTTACCCCTCTGGTCTATTTGATTTTCAGGTGTCTGGAGATCAGCAGGGTGAAGCCTATAATCTGGTATTACCGCTATCCTCGGTAATTCCTGAGAATGCATCGGTGAGAACGTATCTGGGCGACAGTATCGGCTGGCAGGATTTTACCCTTAATGCCTTCAATGCTGTTTCATCTGCCTTGGCGGTGGATGGCGCATGCCCAGCACCGGGAAGCGACCTCTATAGTGATGGTCTAACTGTGGGTGCTAATTGTCTTCAGCTGTCTATAGAGGACGGCGGTCCAAATGATATAGGCGCTGCTGTCGATGGCACCGTCACCCACTTTAGCGGCATAGCCATCGAAAACATCGAAGACAGCGTGGCACCCGAGCCTGTGCCTATACCAACCCAGGTGCAAAGCTCTTCCGGTGGCGGCTGCACAGTCGCAGCCAGTGGTGCCCCCGCAGATGGCTCACTACTACTGTTACTGTTGCTCGGGCTATTGAGAATGGTGCGCGAGAAAATAAAGCTTGGGGAGCTAAAAGCTGTCGCCTAATTGCTGGGCCGACAATTAATCGATTGAGTGGCGATAACACCGTACAATGCCTGCCGATAGCGTTTTAATGCTAGCTTCTTATGACTAGCGACTTATAAAGGGCTATTCACCAACAGTAAAAGGCAGCAAATATGATCGCAGGAAAAATTATCGCCGGACTTCTCGGTCTCTCAGTTGCCGGGCCAGTGGGTGTGCTTATCGGTGTTTATATTGGCCATCAATTCGATAAAGGTCTCGGTGGTCTGCGGCCCATGTCTGCAGAGCAACAGGCTGAGGTTAAAGAGCGATTCTTTGAAACGGTCTTTGGTCTGCTCGGTCATCTGGCAAAAGCCGATGGTCGCGTCTCTGAATCCGAGATTGCCCTTGCCGAAGCCCTAATGGGCAAAATGGGCTTGACTGCGCCACATCGTAAAAAAGCCATAGAACTGTTTAAGAGTGGCACCCAGAGCAGTTTTTCCATTGATGCCAGCATGGACCGTTTTATGGCTGTCTGTGGCAGGCAAAACAATCTCAAACGTGCGCTGTTGGATTATCTGGTCTCACTGGCAATCGCCGATGGCGAACTCCATCAGGCTGAGCAGGATGTGCTGCGAAAAATCGCCGGGCGGTTGGGGTTTTCTCCGGCACTGTTCGACAAATTTATCGCCATGGTCAAGGCTCAGTCCCAGTTCAAAGAGTCTGGCACTGGGGGTGGCTTTCGGCAGCCGGCCTCAGCCGATAAGTTGCAGGCAGCCTACACCGCACTGGGCGTTGATTCGGCTCAGTCCGACTCCCAGATCAAACGTGCATACCGCAAACTGATCAGTGCCAATCACCCGGATAAGTTGATTGGTCAGGGCATGCCAGAGGATATGGTTAAGCTTGCGACTGAACGCACGCAAGAGATTCAGACCGCCTATGAGCTAGTGGTAGCAAGCCGCAAATAAAAAGCGGTTTGTTTCTCAATAGTTTATTGACCTTGCTCGGCGGTCTACCTATAATGCGCGTCCTCTCAAGGGAGGGCGGTTGTAAAGAAAACCGTTGTGTCGGTGCGGGATGGAGCAGTCTGGTAGCTCGTCGGGCTCATAACCCGAAGGTCGTTGGTTCAAATCCAGCTCCCGCTACCAATTTTCAAAGTGATTTTGAAAATAACCGATACAAAGCAAGCTGATGTAGGTAGGCAAGAAATCGTCTATGCTTTTACCAGCAAGGTGGGATAGGGAGTTGCGCCGAGATTGGCTCAACAGGTTCCACTACCATTATTCGCGTCGGGTCCGGCGCAAATCGAGGAGCCCCATTTTGGGGCTTTTCTTTAGAAGTTAAAAAAATGGGCCTATGGCCCATTTTTTGTTTGTTAGGAGAAGCCAATGGCTGCAGTCGACAGCACTTTAAAAGCGTTATTGCAGCCGGTTGTCGAGGCTCTAGATTGTGAACTCTGGGGTATCGAGTTGCAGTCCGGCGGCAAGCGCAAGCTGCTGCGTATTTATATAGATCGCGAAGAGGGCATAAGCGTTGAGGACTGTGAGCGGGTCAGCCGTCAATCAGGCAGTGTGCTCGATGTGGAAGATGCTATAAGTGGAGAGTACGTTTTAGAAGTGTCCTCTCCCGGCATGGATAGGCCGCTCTATGAACTCGGCCAATACGAGCGTTACATCGGTGAAGATGTCTCGCTGAGACTGCGGTTTGCCTATGATGGTAGACGTAATTTTAAAGGTCGTCTTGTCGGTGTCGATGGAGACGAAATTATTTTGGTGGTGGCAGATACAGAGTATCTGTTTCCGGTTGAAGGAATTGACAAGGCCAATGTGGTGCCTAGATTCTGATCAAGTGAGGTTTGAACAATGAGCAAAGAAATTCTAATGGTCGCCGAAGCCGTATCCAATGAAAAGGGTGTGGGTCAGGAGATTATTTTTCAGGCGATTGAGCAGGCGTTGTCTACAGCGACTAAAAAGCGCTACGACGAAGGCGCGAACATTCGCGTTGTAATCGACCGTGAAACCGGTGACTACGACTCCTTCCGCTGGTGGGATGTTGTGGCCGATGATGTTATGGCAGAGCTGGGTACTCAGTTCACCACCGAAGAAGCTCACGAAAAAGATCCGACCCTAGCCGTTGGTGACACTTTTGAAGAAGCTGTAGAGAATATCGCTTTTGGACGTATTGCTGCACAGACCGCCAAGCAGGTGATTGTTCAGAAAGTGCGCGAAGCAGAGCGCGAGTTGATTATCAGCCGCTTTGTTAACCGTATCGGCGAGATGTTGAACGGTACTGTTAAGAAAGTAACTCGCGATCATATTATTGTCGACTTTGGCGACAATGCTGAAGGCTTGTTGCCTCGCGAAGAGCTGGTCGGCCGTGAAATTTTCCGCATCAATGATCGCACCAGAGTTATTTTGACCAGCATTCGAGATGATACCCGCGGACCACAGTTGTTGGTGTCACGGGCTGCATCAGAAATGCTTGTGCAATTATTTCAGATCGAAGTACCGGAAATTTCTGAAGGTATTATTGAAATTAAAGGCGCTGCCCGTGATCCCGGTCAACGCGCTAAGATTGCAGTAAAAAGCAAAGATGCCCGTATTGATCCAGTCGGAGCCTGCGTTGGCATGCGCGGTGCGCGAGTTCAGGCGGTATCCAATGATCTCGATGATGAGCGCATTGATATTATCCTCTGGGACGACAACCCTGCCCAGTTGGTGATCAATGCAATGGCGCCAGCGGAAGTTGAGTCAATTGTTGTGGATGAAGACAGCCACTCTATGGATGTTGCCGTAAGCGAAGAGAATCTCGCTCAGGCCATTGGTAAGGGCGGTCAAAATGTTCGTCTGGCATCTGAGTTGACTGGCTGGACTATCAACGTGATGACTATGGATCAGGCACAAGAGAAACAGCAGGAAGAGTCTTTAAACGTTGTTGAGAATCTGATGACAGCGCTGGATATTGATGAAGATGTGGCTATCGTTTTGGTTGAAGAAGGTTTCACCAGTCTTGAAGAGGTGGCTTATGTGCCCCTCGAAGAGATGATCGATATCGAAGGCTTTGATGAAGGTATCGCTACCGAATTGCGCGCTCGCGCCAAAGATGCCCTGTTGACTATGGCTCTGGCAAGCGAAGAGCAATTGGCCAATGTCCAGCCAGCGGAAGACCTGCTGACAATGGACGGTATGAACGATGCGTTAGCTAATACCTTAGCAGGCAAAGGTATTGTCACCATGGAAGATCTGGCCGAACAGGCTGTAGACGATCTCATGGAAGTAGATGGAATGGATGAAGAGACCGCAGCAGCATTAATTATGACTGCACGGGCTCCTTGGTTTGCAGACCAAGGTGAATAATTAATCGGGGTGTAATAGAGGACAACCGATGGCTGAAGTTACAGTAAGTGAACTGGCAAAAACCGTAGGCGCATCTGTCGAACGTTTGCTTATGCAAATGAAAGAGGCAGGATTGTCGCATACCTCTGAGGGTGCCTCGGTATCTGACGACGAGAAACAAACGCTGCTGGCCTATCTAAAGGGTCTGCATGGCGAAAGCGCTCGTGAGCCAAAGAAAATTGTCTTGCAGCGCAAGACTCTGAGTACCTTGAAATCAGGTAATCGGAAAACAGTTAATATTGAAGTGCGTAAAAAGCGTACTTATATCAAGCGCAGCGACGAAGAGATTCAGGCTCAGGTTGATGCCGAAGCTCAAGAACAGGTCTCAGTTGAAGAAGCTGCAGTTGTTGCGGCGCCAGAGCCTGTTGTTACGCCAGAGCCGGAAGTTATTGAAGAAGTAGCTCCAGAGCCGGTTGCAGAAGTAATTCCAGAGCCGACTCCAGAACCTACTCCAGAGCCAGTCGCAGAAGCACCAAAAGTTTATGCTGACCCTGAGTTACAGCGTCTGGCCGCCATTGGCGCCCGTCGTAAAGCCGCGGCAGAAGCCCAGGCAAAAGTTGAAGAAGAGGCTCGCTTTAAAGCTGAAGAAGCCGCGCGTCTTGCCGCCCAAGCTGCTGCAGCTAAGGCAGCGGAAGCGAAGAAGGCGAGCAAGCCAGCTCCGGCAGCTAAACCAGCTGCATCAGGTGAGCCTGTGCATGATAAAACTCGTCGTTTCGGCAAGGCAGCGCCTACTGATGACGATGATAAAGTTGGCAAGAAAGCCAAGAAGCCAGCCGGTAAAGGCGGCAAGAAGAAAGGCCGTCTGGCAATGGCCGATGTCGAGGACTCGCGACGCAAGTCTCCGCGACTGCGCTCTAGCACCCCAGCGGGCTTGAAGGTTGATAACAAACACACCTTCCAGAAGCCAACTGAAAAGAAAATATTAGAAGTCGCTATTCCAGACGAAATCACCGTTGGTGATCTGGCTCAGAGAATGTTGAGCAAGACAGGTCCAGTGGTAAGACAGCTGATGAAGATGGGCGTTATGGCCTCTATCAATGAAACGATTGACCAAGAGACTGCCTTCCTGGTGGTTGAAGAGATGGGTCATCAGCCAGTTGTCGAGCAATTTGAAAGCGTTGAAGATGAGCTGGCTAAACAGTTCGCTGAGATTAAAAACGAAGGTACGGAGGAGCCGAGAGCGCCGATCGTTACTGTTATGGGTCACGTTGACCACGGTAAAACCTCGTTGCTTGATCAGATTCGAAAGTCTCGCGTTGCCTCCGGTGAAGCCGGCGGTATTACCCAGCATATCGGTGCTTATCACGTAGATACACCCAAAGGTATGGTGACCTTCCTAGATACTCCGGGACACGCCGCTTTTACTGCCATGCGTGCTCGTGGAGCTCAGGCTACAGACGTAGTGATCTTGGTTGTTGCCGCCGATGATGGTGTTATGCCACAGACTGAAGAAGCGATTCAGCATGCAAAAGCTGCTGGTGTTCCCATTGTTATTGCCATCAACAAGATGGACAAAGACGGTGCCGACCCCGAGCGCGTAACCAATGAATTAGCCGCCAAAGATGTTATCCCTGAAGAGTGGGGCGGTGATACGCAGTTTATTAAAGTCTCTGCTCACACGGGCGATGGCATTGATCAGTTGTTAGAAGCTGTGCTGCTGCAATCTGAACTACTCGAGCTAACCGCTCCAGTTGATGTTCCAGCTCGTGGTGTGATTGTTGAAGCGCGAGTAGACAAAGGCCGTGGTGTTATCGCTACAGCGTTGGTTCAGCAGGGTACTCTGCGCAAAGGCGACTTTATGCTAGCCGGCGAGAGCGTAGGTAAGATTCGCGCCATGACCGATGAAGCTAAGAAGCCAGCCCTCGAAGCAGGTCCCTCGATTCCAGTAGAAATACTGGGCCTCGATGAAGCGCCAAAAGCGGGTGATGAATTCTTCGTTGTTGCCGATGAGCGCAAGGCTAAAGAAATTGCTGAAACTCGTCAGACCAAGGCTCGCCAAGAGCGTATGTCTCGCCAGCAGGCTGCCAAGCTAGAAAACATGTTTACCGACATGGGTGCCGATCAAGTGAGCAAGCTCAATCTGATTGTTAAAACCGATGTGCGCGGCTCACTGGAAGCGATTAACTCTGCCCTGCATGATTTCGCCACCAGCGAAGTTGCGGTGGATATTGTTGCCTCTGGCGTTGGTGGTATCACTGAATCAGATATGAACCTAGCTCTCACAACTGGCGCAATTATCCTTGGCTTTAATGTTCGTGCTGGCGGTGCAGCTCGCGCCCTGGGTGAGAAAGAAAACATTGAAGTGCGCTACTACAGCGTGATCTACAACCTTCTCGACGAAGTTAAGTCGGCTCTGTCAGGCATGTTGGCTCCAGAGACCCGTGAAGATATTGTGGGTATTGCCGAAGTGCGCGATGTCTTCCGTTCACCGAAGTTTGGCGCAATTGCCGGCTGCATGGTGATCGAAGGTAC
>JAQXEN010000030.1 GCA_029250825.1 Porticoccaceae bacterium | reverse complement strand
CACGACGGATGTCACGCACGGTCTTTTCGGCACTGAATTTTCTAGTCATCATCATTTCCTCTTCGAGTAAACGATGAACCGAAACCCTCTCTTAATCAAATGGCTAATTTAGTCCAACTGGTGCTGACGGGATACATTGGTAATAAAAATTTATAGTCGAGGCTTGGCAGATTATTCCATAGCGATATGCTAATGCGACACTTGCATGCTGACTGATACGGAGTGATAAAACTGTGTCCCTAACGAGCTCCATTAAGACTCCTCTTATTCAATAATCTAAGGATTTCCAACATTAGTTCGGTTAAGGTAAATAGTAGCCTCTAACCCTATCAGCTCAGTTAGGCCCTCAATAAGATCAATGTAAGTCTTTTTAATCTTTGATTTGCGGAGTAGTGTAACGCATCGATGTAAATTTGAATAGATCTGCCAGCTCCGTGCAAACGTTAAAGATAATAGTCAAAATTCAAGTCAATGGTGAATTCTATATTGCGCTTAAGTGGAGAATTTTGCGGTTGGTATAAATCTTTTTCGTCAAAATAATAAAAAAGCGTGCCGCATCCCATTTAGCCAGCCTGAAGAAGGTTACAACCAAGATAATTGGCCGCAAATGATTGCGTGGCTAGAGCTGCATGTTGGCAAGCTAGAAACAGCGTTGGCGCAACATTTAAAGGACCTTAAACAAGTTATTAAAGGGTAAATTCTAGAGTCAAAAGTGCAGTGCCTTGGCTTCAGCATTTACTCTTAAAAAGGTATCAGCCTGAAACTAAAAAAGGGCACCCTTAAAGGTGCCCTTTTCTGGTTGTTGAAGGAGGCGATAGGAATTATTCGCCCTTCTTTCTCACCCCCTTTTCCAAATAAATCACTTATGAAAACGAGTAAATTACGCTCTAAAGTGCCGGAGTCAAAGACTGTATATGGGCTTCAATCTCTGCTGAACTGGCTCTTGTTGCATCCGCAGCTATCACCCCGCTGATCAGCGCATCTCCCTTGAGACCGAAGAGATAACGCAGGGCCAAGAGACCATCGGTCAATGCATCTACGCTGCCATTGCCATCGATATCAGCGAGGCTGCCTAACATGGTTATCCGTCCCTCGATATTCGTTGAACTTGAGTAGAGCGCATCTGCCGCAATAGCTCCACCAACCAATCCATCACCGGTTAAGCCGAACATCTGTCTAAGTAGCAACAGGCCGTCAGTTAGAGCGTCATAATCACCACTGCCGTCGATATCCAAGGATCCTACCGGTATTGTTCCCGCCAGAAACTCTGTTAGTGCATTGGCACCGTCATTGTCCTGGTCACTGGTGGCGTCGGTGGCATCATTAGGGTTAAGCCCGTATTGGGTTTCCCATCTGTTGGGCATGCCATCAGTATCGCTGTCTGCTGAGTAGAGACTGTTCAGTGGAAAGACATCGGAATTATCCCCTACGCCGTCAATATCGCTGTCGACTGTCTCTGTGCTGTCCAGAGGGAATGCATCGGCGTCATTTAACACGCCATCAGAGTCGCTATCATAAGTATCTTCGATAGCCATTGCCTCGGTCCCGAAATGAACTTCATAACGAATTTCAAGGGAGTTACTGTAGGCGACACTTGCTCCCGAGAAATAAATGACATCGGGTATATCATCTCCATCAACATCGGCATAAACCGGTTGGGAATTTTTTAAAGCATCTGCCATCGGCGGCCACATCTCTTCCCTTATAAGAGAAAATTTATTTTCACCAATATTAATATAGACATGGGGATGTGTCTCATAGCCCCAAGTTGCAACCACAATGTCGTCACGTCCATCACCATTAACATCCTCACAGCTCATTCTGTAAGGCCGGTCGGTCAAGTCTACTGATCCCTGCAGCTCGATCGGCTCGGGGGTCAAACTAGTATCTGTCGCAGAAAAGCCAAACAACCTGTAAACCCATCTCATTCCCTGCCCTTCAACAATATCCATTCCCTCGACATAATCATCGAGCTGATAAGCCGTCTCAAGGTAAACTAAATTAAGATTAGAATCAGATTGAACGGCCATTTCACAGCCATATTCAAAGGTACCACCTGCATAATATTCTCCATCGGATACGGTGATTGGCCATGTGGAAATATCACCATTCCAATTTGCTACCGGGGCCGAAAATACATTGTCGAATGACTGATTCCAGGCATCCTTTTCAATCCAATCACTCAACTGATCAGCTCTTTTAAATAATCTAATACCGGTAACGCCGTTTACCCGATAACTGATGGATAAACGTAAAGAGGCGAGTTCAGAAGCAGTTCGCTTGAAGAAGACCATTGCACCAGAAGCTAAGTCACCCGAAAGGGTTGACAGTCGTTGCCAAGTATCTGAATAGCGCCATACTTCCCTTGAGCCGCCATATCCAATGGGTGCAGTAACTATATCTATGCCACTTGATTCATTATCCATCTCATAAACTAAGTACCCAGTCCCGCACGGAAGAATGCAACCCGTTCTGAGCAGCGAGTAGCTGCCATCACCATTGGACATAACCACCGCATTTTTAATATTGTCTACAAGAGCCCAGGGGTTCGCTCTCCCATCTTCCCTGCTCATAGTCATGAAAACATCCTCATAGCCATCGTTATTAAAATCATAAACAATGTTTTCAAAGGGTTTCTCTATGGCAACCAACTCTGACCCAAATAAACTCATGGTACTGTCAACGAAGGTTTTATCTGTATTTTGCGTAAAGGCAACCAGACCACCAATAGTAGGGGCATGTGTCTCTGTCCCAGAAGGTACGCCGCACCAAAGCCCAACAAGAATATCCTTGCGGCCATCGGCATTCAGGTCGACTAAATCTAAAGTTTGTGCAGAGGTATTATTACCGCAGAGCAAGTTATACTTTGGCCTGAGATCAGGCAGTAAAACTGGACTTTCGGCAAACACAGAATCGGCGTTATCAGCAGAAAAGCTCTGACCACTCAGGACAAGTAGCCATGCAAGGCATACTATTTTCAGCAGTTGACGAATAAGTCGCACGAGCAATATATCCTAGCTTTATAGACTTTTATTAGAAGTTGCACTGGCCATTTTTAGTGGCAGAGATTATACCAGTGACATCGCTAAAGCGAATCTTTCCATTGTCATAGGATTTAGTCGATTCAATCAGGCCTTGTTAAATAATTTCACACTGTGACTAGGTGAATGCAATTGTACTGTAGAGAAAGCGCTTAAAATAACAGAGGTTTGCGTTGACTTGGTGGCTGCGGCGGGAACTGCATTTAGAATATAAGCTGGTGATCAATATTGATTAAATAGGGGTTTAAATTCTTACTTATTACGTCCTTTGTTACATTTTAAAGGATTATTTTATGGTACCTAAAAGCCCCCTTTCGGGTCTGCTAATCTCTTATCGGTTCTGACCACAACACTTTTTGAACTTGCGCCCAGTGCCACAGGGGCAAGAATCATTTCGGCCAATTTTCGGTTCTATCCGCGTAACAGGCATCTGAGGTGGGCAGCAGCTTGTATTGCTGCAGCAAGTATCATCGGGCTTTGCTTGACCAGCGGGTTTAGTCGATTGATTCATGATAAGTCACATTCTAGTTGGCCAAAATGGCTATATTTAAAAATATTCTCTGTGCCCAGTGAACTGTTATCAAGAGCTAATACCCAAGGAGCACTGATTGCCTTCGCTAAGCCAGCGTCTGATCGTCTCCAGGGCAGGCGCAGTCTTTATGCTCTTGTTCGTGACAGAGTCGAAAATTAAGCCAATGCCCTAGCGCAACGATAGCGGCTCCTAGGACTGTCATTATTTTCTCACCTGACTCGCCGATGCGCTCTTCCCCTAATGCCAATGCCAACGCTAACATCAGCAACCCAACAAATGCGAAAAAAAACAACCGCCGGCGGCTATGCTCTTTGCATCCCAAGAATAGGGCATAAATGCTGCAGGGGATCACTGCTACGACCATCCAGATATGAAAAGCCTCGTTATCTAGCTTCAATGCCGTAATGCTGGGTAGCATTAAAATTAAGACGGGCAGAGCCAGGCAGTGAATAGCGCAGGCGACTGACAATCCAATGGCTATCTTATCTGTTACTACTTGTTGTGTTTTGATACTGAGCATTCCCTAAATATTAAGGGGCCTGCGCAACGCAGCCCTCGCATAGACAGTTCATTTCTAACTGTGGACTTATAAGTTTGAACCCAGCCTCATTGACGCTTTCTCGAAGCTCATCAATGGTTGCTGGCTTGATTCCGATCTCTTTTACTTTGCTGCACTGCCGACAGATTAAGAATTGCGGGACAGCATGTGCATGACTGCAACTAATGTGGGCGCAGGCAACATATTTATTAGCGAGGCTCAATTTATGCACTAAATGCTCATCTTCCAGAAATTCTAAAATTCGATAGACTGACATGGCGGGCATGGTTTCGCCGTACTGCTGTTTACACACTTCGATCAACTCGTAAGCAGACAGTGCCTTGTTAGATTGGATAAGACCGGCCAGCACCTGTTTTCGCTTTACGGTAAGGCGAGCACCATGATCTTTGCAATGCTGCTCTGCATGTCCAATAATTCTGTCAACCTGATTCATGATAGTTACCTAAATATAATGATACTGATGAGCATTAATTATAATCCCCTCAAGTAACATCATGATTATCCGAGACCTTCAATTCAATCACTGAAATCAAGGGTCAATAACAAACGGCTCTCGCCTGCCGGTACCTGTGGCGAGCGATGCACTAGTCCCGTGCCTTCGTTACCTTGCCAAAGTTCGCCCTTCAATAATGCAACATCTCCACTGGAAATGCGCTGAATATCCTGTTGGCTCTTATACACCCCCGATGTACTGTCGGGCATACCATTGTTGCCCGCGCCCAACTTTTCACGATTAACGACCTCATGGGGTAGCCACTCTGTGGCGATACCTTGAAAGGTTGTAACCAAACGACAGGGTATTCTGTCCACATGAAATCGTGGGCACATAGCACGGTCGAGAGTTGCTAAACGCAATCCGGCTCGTTTAAGCTCAAAAAGACAGCAAAACATATCTACCAGTTCGGCAATGTTTTCGCTTAACTCAAGTTGAGCGCTATCTCCCAAAGCATCTTTCACAGTAGCGAGTGCGCTCTCTGGCGTGAGGGTCATAGAGGTTTGAAAGGTTGGGTTTGACGCTGTAAAGGCGTCCACTGAACTTTTCAGTGTTTCAGATAACTGGCGCTGCCACACAGCAATATTGGTGTCTTCACGGTAGATATCCGTTAAAACCTCTAGCTCGCTACTTTGAGCGGCACGCCGAACTTTTATCTCAGCGCCATGCACAGCATTAAGCTGGGACGGGTCAGTAGAATTTAGAGGGTTATAAGCGCTATGAGAATTTAGGCTGTTCATGCTTGCTCCCATACCGGAAATGGATCATGCAATGTTGCCCAGTATTCTTTACCTCGCAATACATCTCCTTCGCTCAACAGACAGCCATCAAGTGCTTTGATCATGCCATTTTGATCTAGGTTCTGACCAATAAAGACAAGCTCCTGACGCATATCACCAAAAGGCTCTACCCAGCTCTTATCAATAGAGGCCAAATACTCTTCATCAGTAGGCCAGTTTTTCTTGGGAATGGCTTTCCAAAACATCCCAGCGAAACCATAGTGAGCGATCCCTCCCGCCTGACTCCATTGGCCCGCAAATTCAGGGCGGGACGCCAACCAGAAGTAGCCTTTGGAGCGAATTAGCTTTCCGTATTGATCGGTCCCGTGGAGAAGCTCAAAAAACTTCTGCGGATGGAACGGTCGCCGCGCTTCATAGGTAAAACTGGCAATGCCGTATTCCTCCGTCTCTGGAACATGCTCACCACGCATCTCTTTGAGCCAACCAGGCGCCTGTTGGGCGCGCTCAAAATTAAACAGCCCAGTGTTAAGCACTTCATCGATATCCACTTGGCCTTGAGCAATAGGGACGATTTTTGCGACCGTATTGAGGGTTCTCAAAATTGCAGTTAAGCGAGCTATATCAGAGGGACTACAGAGATCAGTTTTACTGATAAGAATAACATCGGCAAATTCCACCTGGTCTACAAGTAGATCGGCGACACTGCGCTCATCCTCTTCGCCGAGAGATTGATCTGTATCTTGCAGGTATTTGGCCTCGTCATAATCTTCTAAAAAATTCACCGCATCGACCACGGTGACCATTGTGTCCAAGTCAGCAACATCCGACAGCGAAACACCGTTTTCATCGGCAAAGGTGAAGGTTTCCGCTACAGGCAGAGGCTCAGAAATCCCTGTCGATTCGATAACTAGATAATCAAAACGCCCTTCCTGGGCGAGTTTGGTGACTTCCAGCAACAGGTCTTCCCGCAGCGTGCAGCAGATACAACCATTGCTCATTTCAACAAGCTTTTCTTCGCTGTGATTCAGTGACACCTCGTTTTGCACAATCGCCGAATCGATATTGATCTCACTCATATCGTTGACAATAACGGCTACCTTCCTGCCCTGGCGATTGTTGAGGATATGGCTAAGAACGGTTGTTTTACCGGCTCCAAGAAATCCAGAAAGGACCGTTACGGGTAGTTGGTTCATGCAGGGGCGACCTAGAAGAAGTAAATTTTACGATATGATATAACATATCATTTTACCTTTCTAGTCAGGGCAAAAAATTTTGATATCTCTTCATAATCAAGGCTGACAGCGAAAGCAAAACTTATTTAAGACCCCTGTTTACCCAATCAATAATCATATCGGCGAATAATTCTGGTTGATCAGCCCAAGCAAGATGACCCGCTTCAGGCAAAATTTGTAATTTGCTGTGCGGCAAGGCTGCATTGAGATGTTCTGCATTACTGGCGTCAAACATAACATCAAGCTCGCCCCAGAAAACCAAGGTAGGTATCTCGATTTCTTTCACTCGTCCAGCCAGCTCTGCGGCTTTAGAACGAAAGTCCTTGAACCAGTAAACTACTTCAGGGGCACGCCCCGAATAAGAGCTTTTATAATCATCTATTTGCTTAGCATTGGCCCGATGACGGATGGATCCAAGTTGTGACGAGAAAGCGATGAGTGGCCCAGCACCTAACAAACCCGTTGTGAAACGCATAAAACCAAACTTGGCCAACATACTGATCATAAACGCCAGTTTGAACGGACTCGGCGCACCGACGCCATGCCCAACCGCTAAACTTGTCACGCGATGTTTATGGTTGAGTACATAGGCGAGGGCCGCTCCCATTCCCACATCAGGCGCGACAAGATGAATATCTTGCAGGTCGAGCTCATCAAAGATTGCAGCCAGATGATCACCCTGAGCAGTAGGTGACATATCCTTGCGGTCGCCCTCAGAAGCACCAAACCCCGGAAGGTCGATGGCAATTACCCGACATTTCTCTGTCAGTGCTGCCCAGGAACCGGTGAAACTCAAAATACTTTCTGGGAACGGGCTGAGTAATACCACGAGCGGTGCATCGGCTGGCCCAGCTTCAGCAAGACGGATATTGCGACCCGCTATCGTCCGGGTTTCAGTTGGCATAGTGACATCCGGCGTTTCAAACGATACCGCCGATTTACGGGCTGCTTTAACTTTTCCCCACTCGGGTGACACTAACAGAAGCGCGGCTGCGTTGAGTTAATCGTAGATATTAAGTTTTTTCATATTACTTCTCCATCCAAGTCGTTAAAGCCTAGCTGCCTTTGAAAACGCGATCGAGCGGTGGTTATTCGTGCTTGCCTGTAACCCAACCCTGTGAGGCGAGTTGGTCCTCAGCAAAGCGCTTAGGGGAGCTTTCTAAGGTAGTTGCCATTGTGTCGTTCCAGCGGTTCAGAAATCCAAACAGCGAAATTACGGCGACAACTTCTATAGATTGCTTCTCACTAAAGTGTCTTGATAATTCACTCATGTGCTCAGGTTCTACCGCATTGGGGACCATGCCCGCATGCACTGCAAC
>JAQXEN010000026.1 GCA_029250825.1 Porticoccaceae bacterium | reverse complement strand
CCAAACACCACGCGATCGCCGTGGGGAATCTTATTGATGTCGATCACCTGAATATTCGACAACTTGCCTTCGATATCTTGAATCCGACCTTCAGTAAAACTCTGCTGCTCGCGGGCAGCATGGTATTCAGCATTCTCTTTGAGATCGCCGTGTTCACGAGCAGTGGCAATGGCCTCAATAATAGTTGGGCGCACTTTTTTAATAAGGTGATGCAGCTCTTCACGCAGAGCGATCTCACCTTCAACTGTCATTGGGGCCTTTTGCATTACGCCAACTCCTCGTGCAAGGTCTGGATACGTCGAACGGTGGTTTCACCATCAAAGTTAAGAGCCTGACAAACCGCATCACCACCGGCCATTGTTGTAGTGTAATAAACGCGATGCTGTTCGGCACTGTAACGAATGGCAGAGGAATCTGAAATCGCCTGACGACCTTCTGTGGTATTAATAATAAGATCGATTTTGTCGCTCTTAATCATATCGACAATATGTGGGCGACCCTCTTTAACTTTGTTGACTAGGGTCACAGGCAGGCCAGCCTGTTCAATAATTTTGGCTGTCCCTGCGGTAGCCACTAACTTAAAGCCGAGATCCGAGAGTTGTTTCGCCAGTCCTGCAACCTGATGTTTATCACGCTCACGGACACTGACAAAGGCTGTGCCACTGGAGGGAATTTCATCACTGGCACCGAGCTCTGCTTTGCCATAGGCCTCAGCAAAAGTTGTTCCCACACCCATTACTTCGCCGGTGGACTTCATCTCTGGCCCAAGAATCGGGTCAGTACCAGGGAATTTATTGAACGGGAATACCGCTTCTTTAACACTGAAGTAAGGCGGGATAATTTCTTTAGTGAAGCCTTGAGATTCGAGAGTCTGACCGACCATGCAGCGGGCCGCTACCTTAGCAAGCGAGGTGCCGATGCACTTGGACACAAAAGGCACGGTTCGCGAGGCACGTGGATTGACCTCAATCACATAGATCAGGCCATCCTGAAGTGCCAACTGCACGTTCATTAAGCCGCGGACGCCAAGCTCCAGAGCCATCTTTTTGCACACTTCGCGCATTTCATTCTGAATATCTTCGCCGAGGCTATAGGGCGGCAGCGAACAGGCCGAGTCACCGGAGTGAATACCCGCTTGCTCAATGTGCTGCATGATGGCGCCGATAACCACCTGATCGCCGTCACTCACTGCGTCCACGTCCATCTCAATAGCGTTGGGCAGGAAGAAGTCGAGAAGCACAGGAGAGTCATCAGAGACCTGTACGGCGGTTTTCATATAGTGACGCAGCTCATCTTCTTTGTAGACAATCTCCATAGCGCGTCCGCCCAATACATAGGAGGGACGCACAACCAGTGGATAGCCAATTTCTTTGGCCAGTTCCACCGCTTGATCGGCGCTACGTGCAGTGGCGTTCTGCGGCTGCAGCAGGCCAAGCTTTTGAATCATCTGCTGGAAGCGCTCACGATCTTCGGCGCGATCAATAGCGTCCGGCGTGGTGCCAACAATGGGCACACCGGCAGCTTCAAGGGCACGGGCCAGTTTAAGCGGTGTTTGACCACCGAACTGGACGATGACGCCTTTGGGCTTTTCGATGCGCACAATTTCTAACACATCTTCCAGCGTTACTGGTTCAAAGAACAATCGATCTGAGGTGTCATAATCGGTAGATACAGTCTCTGGGTTACAGTTGACCATAATAGTTTCATAGCCATCCTCACGCATTGCTAGGGCCGCGTGAACACAGCAGTAATCAAACTCAATACCCTGACCAATACGGTTAGGGCCGCCACCGAGAACAAGGATCTTATCGCGATTACTGGGGCGTGCCTCGCACTCTTCTTCATAGGTGGAGTACATATAGGCGGTATCGGTGGCAAACTCTGCGGCACAGGTATCGACACGCTTATACACTGGGTGCAGTCCCAACTCATAACGCAGTTCGCGCACAGCGGTTTCGCCACAGCCTAAAACATCACCGAGGCGACGATCGGAGAAGCCCTTGCGCTTTAAGCGGTAGAGACTTTTCTCGTCTAGGTCGCTGAGACTATGCTGTGCCAGCGCTAGCTCATCTTTAATCAGGTCTTCGATCTGCACGAGGAACCAGGGGTCGACCTTGGTACGAGCAAAAACATCGTCTAGGCTCATGCCGTGTCTAAAGGCATCACCCAGATACCAGATGCGGTCGGGACCGGCCACGGCCAGTTCGCTGTTCAGAACCGCTTCTGGGTTTTCAGTCTCAGCAGTGATCTTTGGATCAAAACCAGAGGCACCCACTTCGAGGCCACGAAGGGCTTTTTGCAGGGACTCTTGGAAGGTGCGGCCAATAGCCATCACCTCACCAACAGACTTCATCTGGGTGGTCAGTGACTGATCAGCCTGCTCAAATTTCTCAAAGGCGAAGCGCGGAATTTTGGTGACTACGTAATCTATGCTCGGCTCAAAGGAGGCTGGGGTTGCGCCGCCAGTGATTTCGTTCTGCAATTCGTCGAGGGTGTAACCTACAGCCAGCTTGGCCGCTACTCGAGCGATAGGGAAGCCGGTGGCTTTTGAGGCCAGAGCTGAAGAGCGTGAAACCCGCGGGTTCATCTCAATAACAATCAGGCGTCCATCTTCAGGATTCACCGCAAACTGTACATTGGAGCCACCGGTCTCAACACCGATCTCACGCAATACCTTAATCGAGGCGTTGCGCATTATTTGATATTCTTTGTCGGTCAGGGTCTGGGCTGGAGCAACAGTAATCGAGTCACCAGTGTGGATGCCCATAGGGTCGAGATTTTCAATCGCACAGATAATGATGCAATTGTCTTTGCGGTCTCGGACCACTTCCATTTCAAACTCTTTCCAGCCAATCAGCGACTCATCGATGAGCAGCTCATTGGTCGGCGAGAGATCTAATCCGCGACGGCAGATCTCTTCAAATTCTTCTCGGTTATAGGCAATACCGCCGCCGGATCCACCCATAGTGAATGAGGGGCGAATCACACAGGGAAAGCCAAAGCGATCTGAAACCTGAACGGCTTCTTCCATGCTGTGGGCAATACCGGAATTGGGGGTATCCAGACCAATGGCTTTCATGGCCTTATCAAAGCGCTCACGATCTTCCGCTTTGTCGATGGCATCGGCGTTGGCGCCAATCATTTCTACGCCATACTTTTCCAGCACGCCATGCTTAGCCAAATCCAGCGCGCAGTTAAGTGCTGTCTGGCCGCCCATAGTGGGCAGTATCGCGTCAGGCTTTTCCTGAGCAATAATATGCTCAACCGTGCGCCACTCCACAGGTTCGATATAGGTGGCATCAGCCATCGCCGGATCGGTCATGATTGTCGCAGGGTTGGAATTTACCAGAATTACTCGGAAACCCTCTTCGCGCAGCGCTTTACAAGCCTGAGCGCCGGAGTAGTCAAACTCACAGGCCTGACCAATAATAATTGGTCCTGCGCCCAAGATGAGAATGCTTTTTATGTCAGTTCTTTTTGGCATGTCTTCTCCGAAAGCGACTAGCGTCGATCTTCCATTAACTTTATAAAGTGATCAAATAGGGATGCTGCATCGTGGGGACCGGGGCTGGCTTCAGGGTGACCCTGAAAGCTGAATGCCGGCTTATCGGTACGCTGGATACCCTGCAAGCTGCCGTCAAATAACGAGCGATGCGTGGCTATCAAGTTGTCCGGAAGATTCTCCTCATCCACCGCGAAGCCGTGGTTCTGACTGGTGATCATGACCACATTGCCAGCCAAATCTTCAACCGGATGGTTGGCGCCGTGATGACCAAACTTCATCTTCACAGTCTTTGCACCCGAGGCCAGTGCTAGCAGCTGATGACCGAGGCAAATCCCGAAAACTGGAATATCAGTTTCAAGAATTTCGCGGATCGCTTCGATAGCGTAATCACAGGGTTCTGGATCACCGGGGCCATTAGAGAGAAAAATTCCATCTGGCTGCATTGCCAATACGTCACTGGCGGGTGTTTTTGCCGGCACTACAATCAGCTCGCAATCCAGATCAACCAGCATACGTAGAATATTTCGCTTTACACCAAAATCGTAGGCAACGACTTTATATTTGCTGGTGGATGGATCCTGAGTCCGATGACCCACACCTAGCTCCCAGCTGTGCTCAGACCATTGATAAGTGCTTTCAGTAGTCACTTCTTTGGCCAGATCCATACCCTTGAGGCCAGCAAAACCGCGGGCCGCTGCCAGAGCAGCTTCATCGTCCACAGTGCCGGCCATAATGCAGCCGTTCTGAGCACCGCTCTCTCGCAAAATACGTGTCAGCTTGCGTGTGTCTATATCGGCTATTCCAAGGATATTGTTATCTTTGAGATAGTCATCTAAAGCTTGCTGGCTGCGGAAATTGGACAACAGCAAAGGGAGATCGCGGATCACTAAACCAGAGGCCCAGATTCTATCAGACTCAGCATCTTCATCGTTGACGCCGACATTGCCAATATGGGGATAAGTAAGGGTGACGATTTGTTGAGCGTATGAGGGATCAGTAAGAATTTCCTGATACCCGGTGAGGGCAGTATTGAAGACTACTTCACCAACAGAGATTCCATCCGAACCGATGGCAGTTCCTCTGAAAATTGTTCCGTCTGCTAGCGCAAGTACGGCTTCCCGGTGAGTCTGGGAATT
>JAQXEN010000008.1 GCA_029250825.1 Porticoccaceae bacterium | reverse complement strand
GCAAAACCAATTACCGCATTACCCACCGGCACCAACCCCACCGACATAAACATTAAAATACTCATCACTCGGCCCAACAGTTGTTCTGGGCAAATACGCTGTATCCAAGTATTAAAGTGAACATACATATAGCTATCAAAAATCCCTGCAAAAAAGAACAGCAGCATTGCCCACCAATAGGGCTCATACCAGACAACAAGGCCCAGGCTTGCCCCACTGTAGATAAACGCGCCAAACATCAGTGGAATTAAATTGCGATTACTGGGGCTGCGCAGCAGGCCGCTTAAGGTGGCGCCCAATAGTGCGCCAAGCCCATAGGCGGCGAGTTCAAGGCCATAGACATAGGCACCGTCGGCAAACCGCGACTTGGCCAAGACCGGCAGACCCACATAGATAACCGGCATAAACAAAAAGTGGATAATTGCCATACCCATAAAACCGAGGCGCACCGCGGGAATCGAAACAACCCATTGCACCGCCACTTTGATTTCACGGTACAGAGACTCCTCGCGCTCAGACTTTTGATCGCCACCAAGCTGTCGCGCTTTGACAAAAAACAGGGATATCAGTGACAGCGCAAAGGTTATGGCATCGACAAAAAAGGCTCGCGCCAAGCCCTCTCGATCTTTTTCATAAGCATCGCTCAGTCCAGTTCCGAGAGATTCAGCATTAGACCCAATTGGCTCATGGGATAGGCTATTGAGTTCACCGGCAATAATTAAACCGGCTAATACGGGACCTGCAGTCATGCCCAGATGAAGGGTGACTTGCAGTACTGCATTGCCCTCCCGAAGCATACTTCTGGGCACAATACTGGGTAATATCGAGGTACTGGCTGGATAGAAAAAAGCGTCCGCTATGCCAAACAAAAATGCGATCACAAACACATTGGTCAGGTTCACCAGATCATAGGTAATCATGTAAGCGAGGCCCAGCACCATAACCAGGCGCGCCGCATTGCTTAACATCATAACCAGACGCGGACTAGAGCGATCGACCAACGCACCCCCTGCAAGCATCAAGGCGGCTCGTGGAATACCCTGTACAGCAAATACCAATCCGGTCATTAGCGCGCTGCCGGTCATCTGCAGCACCAGCCAGGGGAAAGCCAGCAGACTGATATGATCGCCAACCACTGAGGTCATCTCTCCAAACCAAAAAATGAAGAAATTGCGATCTTTAAAGATTTTTAACATAGGATTTTAATTATTAAACTCAGAATATTTTATTCACAGCAGTACATCGTGCACCAGCAGCTTTGAGCCACAAGTGTACTTAAAATAAGTCTATTAGGTGGTATTTTTAATCAGCAGTCGGCATCTAGAACCGGGTAACTAATGCCCATAACGCCAGACCAGAAATCAGCCCCAGGAGAAAACCAGACGCAAAACTCTCCTTGGTTAAAACGCCAAAGGTGATCGCAAATATAGAGCCACGTGATTCAGGACCACTGGCCGCTATATCATCGGAACGGCGATGAGCCGCAAAGGTCTTCTCTAGACGGTCAATCTCGTCATCGGCCCAGGGTTCGAGACTTTTCAATGCGGCTCGCGTCTTATCAGTGGCGCGTTTATCAGACATCCATTAAGACAAACTCAGTTAAAGCCTTCTCTGTCTGTCCCCTAGCGCAGTCAATATGAGTGGATATTAGCGCCTCAGAGGCATTGAGCTGCCGCGCAATCTCATCGACAGGTAAGCGCTTAAACTGGTGTAACAGATAGATATAGCGAGTCTTTTCCGGCAACTGCGCAATACTCTCTTTTAATGTTTCACACTTAAGTTCATCCAGTAACACACGGTAGGCACAGTTATTCTGACTGAGTTGTTGTGACGGTTTTTCCCTTTGGCCATAGTACTGACTGTCCATCTTGCGCTTGCGCAACACATTTAGAGCCAGTCTCACGGCCATGCTAAACAAATAGTGACGCAAATCGCCAACATCCTGATTGTGCTTAACGCGCAGTAGTTTCAGGTAAGTATCCTGAGCCAGCGCCTCGGCGCCCTCTTCATCACCCAGTTTACGCACCAAAAGGCGACGCAACTGATTGGATGTATCTTTGTATAGTTGATCGATTTCGGTCTGGGTAATACCCGCGCCTGCAGCTGTCATTTCCACAATAAGTCCCTCTATTTCGAGCCTATCCCGATCCAGCAGAATCTGCTTCTCCGCCCTCGGGTCCAACTGCTCTGTCTCTTGCTGTTTATGACTCACCTTGTCACCTACACATCCGTTTTCTAACCTCGATCCTGAGGCCAGTATTTACCAAACAATCCTTATTTTGGCCTGCCTTACCAAGGGCATACTCTATAAGACTCCAAAAGCAGCGTATTCCCCACCTTAACCGCAGAACAATTTATTAAAGCTGGAGAATAGATCGGCACCTCAAAGCGCTTAAGCAAGGTGATATCTGGTCTACTATAAATTTATAGCCAGTCATTGATATTCCACAGATATTCCATATTTGAGAGGTCGTTTTGCCCAGTACAGACAACCAACTTCGGCGCTCGTTAACCTTGCCAATGTTGATTCTCTATGGTCTTGGGACCACTATTGGCGGCGGTATCTACGCCCTTGTGGGCAAGGTTGCGGCGCGGGCCGGCATGCTCGCGCCCCTGTCCTTTGTCGCTGCAGCTCTCCTCTCTGCCTTCACCGCCCTCGCCTTCGTGGAACTCTCTAGCCGCTATCCCAAGAGCGCTGGCGAAGCAGTCTATGTGCAGCAGGCGTTTAACATAAAGAGCCTGACAGTGATTATTGGAATTCTTGTGATACTCAATGGCTGTATTTCAGCCGCTGCACTGGCCAATGGTTTTGTCGGCTACCTTCAGGTATTTGTCTCGATCCCCGACTGGATCGCCATTGTCACGGTCACCGCAGCCCTTGGACTATTGGCCATTTGGGGCATTGGTCAATCGGTTATGACCGCCGCAGTAATCACAGTTATAGAGATAATCGGCTTGATACTAATCGTCTGGGTCACCCGCAGCGATCTCGCCACCCTTCCAGTGCGCCTTAATGAATTCAACCCGGGCCTAAATAATGCAATGTGGCTGGGGATTCTCAGTGGATCCTTTCTCGCCTTTTATGCCTTTATTGGCTTCGAAGATATGGTGAATGTTGCTGAGGAAGTGGTGGATGTGGAGAACAATCTGCCCAGGGCGATCATTGTCACTCTAGTTCTGACCACATTGATTTACTGTCTAGTGACTCTTGCCGCAGTCTTAACTGTGCCTCCAGAACAGCTCGGTCAGCAGACCGCGCCACTCACCTATATCTATGCCGCTAAAACGGGATCAGACGCAACGCTAATTAGCCTGATCAGTATTTTAGCCATTGTTAATGGTGGACTGATACAGATGATAATGGCCTCGCGGGTGTTGTATGGCATGAGCCGTCAGTCAATGATACCCGCCCAGTTAAATTTTATGGCCGAGATCAATCCACGTACTCAAACGCCAATCAAAGCCACACTTTTAGTGATGCTTCTAGTCTCTTTTTTGGCTCTGAGTTATGCCATTGAAAGTCTCGCCGAAACGACCTCGTTGATGATTTTAGTCATCGCCGTAGTAGTCAATACAGCATTGGTTCAGATCAAATTGAGGGCGGAAGAACAGCCAGAGAAGAAGGTAATTCGGATGCCTATAGCTATACCCATTACTGGGCTGATAATCAGCCTTGGCTTTGCCATAATGATTGCAAAAGACCTTATTAAGTGATTTAAAATCAACGGATTATAGAATTAATATAAAGATTTTTGAGATATTAGTTTCGCCACTCTACCAATTGTCGCGCAGTGACCGCAGCTTAACAAAAACCTCTTTATCGGTTGCATCCACAGAGTTTAAACCCGCGCGAATCTGTGCATTGTCCAAGCGAAAAAAGCTATTAAATTCCCGCTCATCGCCTATGCAGGTAACCAGAGGTGTCACAGTAGGATCTGCAGCCACGACCCGAGGCAACCACGCCTGAGCCTGCTGATTATCCGGTTCCACACTAAGGGTAAAACGCAGATTATTCTCCAGATAGTCATGGCCGGGGTAGACCCGTACATTATTATCGAGGCTATGAAATTGCTCAGATATAGTCTGATACAGCGAATCCACATCACCCCCACGGCAGTGCCCTACTCCTGCATTGAATAATGTGTCACCGGTAAAAACAGCCACCGCCGTGCCCTGTTCGAGCACCAGAAAACACAGATGGGCATAAGTATGGCCGGGTGTATCCAGCACCCGCAACTGTGCGCCAGCATCGAGATCGATCAGTTCACCGGCAGTGAGTAAACGACTCAAGCCAGGAACCTTCCCCTGACCATTACTGTGCGCCCAAACCTCACAGCCATGTTCAGCCAC
>JAQXEN010000073.1 GCA_029250825.1 Porticoccaceae bacterium | reverse complement strand
TTAGCCCGCGAGGCTCTGCGTCTGATGGCAAGCAATATCTCCACAGCGGTTAAGCAGGGGGATAATCTGCAAGCGCGGGAGGCTATGTTATTGGGCGCCATGCTGGCAGGTCAGGCCTTTGCCAATGCCCCGGTGGCGGCGGTGCATGCCTTGGCCTATCCATTGGGTGGCAATTATCATATTCCCCACGGTTTAAGTAACTCCCTAGTGCTGCCCCATGTGCTGCGTTTTAATGCCCCCGCGGCAGCTGAGTTATACGCTGAATTGGCACCGATTATTTTGCCCGGCACAACCTTGCCCAGTGATCCTCTTAAAGTTAGCGAATTGCTGGCGGAGCACTTTTTACAGCTGGCTGCAGATTTAGGTTTGCAGACCAAATTAAGCGAGATGAATATTGCCGAATCGGATCTGCCCAAACTAGCAGAAGAGGCCATGTTGCAGCAGCGACTACTAATCAACAATCCCCGAGAGCTGAGTCTTGATGATGCGCTTTCAATCTACCAACAGGCGTTTTAAGCGATGACTGATAACAGCGACCAACGTAGTAGCTATAACTATTTTGCCGATATCACTACCCGCTGGATGGATAACGATATCTATGGTCATGTCAACAACGTGGTCTATTACAGTTACTTTGATTCCGTGGCGAATCAGTTTTTGATCGAAGAGGGCGGTTTGGATATTCACAGCGCCGAGATAATTGGTTTTGTGGTGGCATCCAACTGTCAGTACAAATCGCCGATTGCCTATCCGGATAAAATCGATGCCGGCTTGCGGGTCAATAAGCTGGGTAATAGCTCAGTGGAATACGGTATCGCGATTTTTAAACAGGGCGCCGAAACTGCTTCAGCAGTCGGCACCTTTACCCATGTGTTTGTCAATCGCGCCACTGACAAGTCAGTGGCGATTCCCGCTCAAATTAGATCTGCTTTAGAGAAAGTCTTGGCCGTTTAAGCTTATTGGCAGCATAGCTATCAGCTGCGCAAACGTATCAAACCTTCTTGAATCGTGCTGGCAACCAGTCGGCCATCCCGAGAGTAAAACGAGCCGCGGCTCAGTCCACGGCTATGGCTGCTGCGCGGACTGTCCATGCAATAGAGCATCCACTCATCCACTTTAAATTCATCGTGAAACCAGATGCAATGATCCAAAGATGCAGCCTGCAATTTGTTATTCATAAAATTGATTGCATGGGGCAGTAGTGAAGTCCCCATTAAACTAAAGTCTGAGGCATAGGCCAAAATGGCCCGCTGAAGACCGGGGTCCTCAACTATATCTGGCAGCGATCCCGCAGCTTTAACCCAGACAAATTGTTCTGCAGGATGAACTGTGGGATTGGCCAGATCCACTGGATTCACGGTGCGCATTTCAATCGGGCGCAGCGCTGGGCGATGAGCTATGGCTCCGGTTTCGGCTTTGTCAGCCATCATCTCTCTAAGTTTGGCCCAGCGAATATTGTCATCTTCAAGACCCTCTGGTCCAACACAGTCCGGCATATCCGCCTGATGTGACAGACCGGGTTCAATCACTTGAAAGGATAGTTCGGTGCTGAAAATAGCCTTGCCACGCTGAGAGGCAACCACTCTTCGAGTGGTAAAAGAGCCGCCATCGCGAATGCCATCCACCTGATACAAAATCGGCACGCTGGGATCGCCGGGACGCAAGAAATAGCCATGCTGTGAATGCACCATGCGATCCTCAGGAACTGTGTCCTGAGCTGCACGCATAGCCTGAGCGAATACCTGACCACCAAATACTCGCTTGTTGGTGGTTTCAGGTGTCACGCCGCGATAAATAGTCTCGTCAATTTTTTCCAGCTCGAGAATATTTAGTAGTTGTTGCAGTGCTTCGCTCATGCAGTCTTTATTCCTTTAATTTAAGATTAATAATATTGGCTATTGATCGGCAATTTTTACCACTAGCTTGCCGAAGTTTTTGCCACTAAACAGCCAGGAGAAATACTCCGGTGCTTTTTCCAGACCTTCAACCAGAGTCTCTTTATATTTCAGTTCGCCATTGGCAACCCAGTCAGTTAAGGCGTTGTTGGCTTCGGCATAATCATCCATGTAGTCAAAGACCAAAAAGAACTTGTGCGCCGGTGGTGTTTCAAGCTCACCGAAGATATGAAAGGGCGTACGCTCTTTGCTGATATCGGTGGAATTATAGTTGGAGATATAGCCGCAGATGGGCACTCGTGCACCAGCATTTAATTGCTTGGCCACGGCTTCGGTTAGCGCCCCACCGACGGATTCAAAATAGATATCAATACCATTGGGGCAGGCGGCGGCGAGATCGGCATCTAGGTTGCCGGCTTTGTAGTCGACCACCTGATCAAAACCCAGCTCATCTTTCACGTAGGCACATTTGTCAGGGCCACCGGCTACGCCGACCACGTGTAGGCCGAGCTTTTTGCCGATCTGGCCAACCGCTGAACCCACAGCGCCAGAGGCGGCAGATACTACTAATGTTTCGCCGGCCTGAGGTTTGCCCTGAGTCTTTAGGCCAAAGTAAGCGGTGCGGCCTGGCATGCCACAGACGCCCAGATAGGCAGAGAGTGGTACTTTGGCGGCATCGACCTTGTAGGTCAGGGGATCATTTTCTTCGCTGACAAAATATTCCTGCCAGCCAGAGCGGCTGCATACGTGATCGCCCACGGCATAGAGTGCCGATTTGGATTCCACGACTACGCCGGCGCTTTCCGCGGTCATCACTTCGCCAATGGCTACTGGATCAGCGTAGGACTTGGCGGCACTCATGCGGCCGCGCATATAAGGGTCAAGAGACAGGTAGAGTGTCTTGATCAGAATCTGGCCCTCAGTGATAGGCGCTACAGAGGTGGTCTCCAGTCGGAAATTATCTGCTGTGGGCTGGCCTACTGGGCGACTGGCTAAAACGATGCTCTTGTTAACATGGCTCATGGAGTTTTCCTCTTAATTTGGCGGCGCCACTTTAGGTTTGAGTGACTTGTTATTGTGGTTTTTGACCGACCCACATGATGGTTGTTAAGACGCTGTATTGCTAGCTCAAATAACGACCAGTGGTACTCAAAATACAGGCTATTAGCTGTAAATACTTGAAAGTCACAATAACATACTGTAAGTTCAATTCCATAAAAATACATCTCGATTGCTAGCGTAGCGATCGTCTTTTTTAAACCCTTTCTAACTCTGTGACACAGCAGGAGACTAATGTGAGTGACTTACAAGCCTTCAGGCAAGAAACCCGGGATTGGCTAGAGCAAAACTGCCCCGCGTCAATGCGTCTACC
>JAQXEN010000060.1 GCA_029250825.1 Porticoccaceae bacterium | reverse complement strand
CCGGGTATCAAGGGCTCAAAACGCTGATTGGTGGGGAAGCGTCGAACGCGCTTAAAGGCTGGCAAATAGCCATAGAGATCGGGGTAACGGTTCTGGTCGTAGTGCCAAATATTTAAATAGGACGTACCACGGACATCACTGGGCGTAACAAAAAACACTGATTGGTAGCGCAGCTTATCTTCATGCCCCGGGAGATAAGGCATAGGATCAAGGGAGACGCGACCCACTGGGCTCATCTCCACCCAGCAGCATTGGTATTGATAAGCCACAACGCCATCTGGATTGAGGTCATATTCTTTTACCGCATTAAAAGAGACATCGTGGCGACCCCAGCTCAATGTGCTGCCGGCGAACACTTCCAGCGCAGAGGTTGGGTTGGGAAATGGATTGCCGCCGATCCAGGGTTTGCCCTCTTTGGTGACTACATTACCGTCTGGTGCGAAAGTAGCCTGGCCCTGATGGCGCAGGGTCGCTTCAATATATTCCCAAGGACTGAGTTTCATAATGTCCGTGGTGGTGGGTCGCATGCGCATAACCCGGCCCATTTCCGCAACTTGCGTGTATTGAATAGGGTCGAGCAACTCTTTTACGAGGGCGACATTGTCTGCGTTAATAATGTCGCCATCGCTGATTTTACCGCCAGTATAGGCACTGATAGAGAGCAGTTCTTCGGGGTAAGCTTGCTCAATACTGCCGGTATTGCCAATGGTGGACCACAGTGGCGCTAAGACCCCGGTAGCCAACACACCCTGCCCCATCTGTTTCAGGAAGTGACGTCTAGAGTAATCCGCTTTATAGCGACGAATATGCACAGTATTAACCCCCGTTGGTAGGCCCGCAACAATCTGCACCCACTGCTTTTATTTTTATTCCTGTTGTTTTTTATTCCTGTTCTTACTCTTAGTCTTCTTATTTTTATTCTTGTCCTTTTGGGCCTTATTATTTCAGGAACGACTTTAGCTCAATCGACTCATCGGCGAGTAACCTGGCATCCACTGATTTGCCATAGAGACGCTTGCCGAGCATAAAAGCTTTTGAATGATTCACGGCATCAACTGCTACCACACGCCCTTCTTTTAAGTGAAACACCGCAAACTTGTTAATCGACTTATCACCGCGGACAACGCTCTCTTCACCGTCACTGGAAAATCCGACCATCTGCAGTTTTAACTCATATTGATCACTCCAAAACCACGGGATCGATGCATATTCCAAATCCCCCCCAAGCAGATTAATACAGGCGACTCTCGCCTGTTCTATGGCGTTGGGCACAGACTCCAGCCGCAAGCGGCGATTGAGCAGGCGGTTGGGGTGATTGGCGCAGTCCCCTGCAGCATAGATATCGGGATTAGAGGTCTGGCCGTGATCATCCACCACAATACCATTGTCACATTCCAATCCAGCATTCTCGGCAATTTCAATATTCGGCAGAATACCGACACCAATCACAACGATATCCGCATCCACACTCAGGTCGCCGCAGAGTACCTTCTGGACGGAACCTTGACCCTCAAAGCCAGTAACAGCCTGATTGAGCCTAATATTCACGCCCCGTTCAGTATGCAGATTGTGGTAGTAATCACTCATTTCAGGGGTGGTGACGCGCTGCAATATGCGCTCTTGGGTCTCGATCACCGTCACGTCCAAACCGGCTTTTGTCGCCACAGCCGCAACTTCAAGACCCACATAACCACCACCAATCACACAGAGCTTTTTGGCGCTGCCCATTGATGCGCGAATTAAGTCCACATCATTGAGAGAGCGCAGATAAAAGATCCCGTCTAATTGGCAGCCGGGAAGATCCAGTCGGCGAGCCCGGGACCCAGTGGTGATAACCAGCTTGTCATAGTCAAAAACGCTATTCGACTCAGTGACAACCTGTTTGCTGTTGATATCAATGGATGACACCCGGGTATCGGTCAGCAGTTCGATGTCGTTGTCGGCATAAAACTCCGCCGGCCGAATCAAGGTTTCTGCCATTGACAGCTCACCGGCAAGATAATGTTTTGATAGGGGTGGACGATCGTAGGGAGGATGGCTTTCGTCGCCAAGTATTTTAATCGCTCCGGTGTATCTTTCTTTGCGCAGTGTCGCTGCAGCAACGGCCGCCGCCTGACCAGCTCCGATAATAACTATTCCTGATTTCACTTAATTACCCCCCATTTTTTGACAAACAGGCCGACGGTAGCTGAAGAGCTCGCCGACCGAAACTTTCTTAAATATATTATGTTATATGTGCAATGTTATTTCTAGACATTATTTAAATGGCGCAAAGTTGCCTACAGAGGACTATAATACGGAATAACTTAAGATGACCAATAATAGCAGGCTAGCTCTGGTGGAGAACAACAGTCCGTGAATTCAGATATTGTAAAACCTAACATCCCTCATATTCCTCGTAAAGATGCCGCCAAGAAACTTTTAGATCTTTTTTATCCCGTGCACTATGTTGTTGGCATGAAAGTGGAAGACACTCTGCGGACTAATGACCTGCTTAATCGTCATCAGGTGGCGGTGCTCTGGATTATACGATCAGAGGGCACAAATGGCATCTCAATGCGCCGCAAGAATATAGAGAACGCTCTAACGGGTTGGTACGAAACCAGCAGCAGTGCCATCTCTAAAGCGGTCCGGGCACTGGCAAAGCCGCCCCTGAGCCTAGTGACTATCCAAGAACATCCTCAGTCTGCCCGAGAGAAATTGGTCACGCTGACCCCTGCAGGAGAAAAGTTCCTGCTGCAGATGACCAACAATGGCGTCCTGCTATGCAGTTGGTATTTAGCCTCTTTTGAAAGATTTAATGAAGAGATGGATGTCTGTCTGTATATCTTTTCCAAGGTAAACGCTATTTTTGAATCCCTTATTGACGAAGAGCGAGGCGAGACTCTCAAGCATCTAAACACCAATGAAATGATGCTGCGTCATCCGTTGACCTCTACCTTCTTGACCCGCTCTTATACTATTGAGGAAATTCCTCGCATTCCGCGAGAGTACTCTGCTCTGATGCAGCTCAATTCATTTTTCCCGATTCATTACACGGCGGGTAACCGTTTAGAAATCGCCCTTCGCCGCGGCGCTAATTTAAGTCGTCAGCAGGTGATTATTCTGTGGATCATCTGTGCAGAGGGTCACAATGGAATGAGCATGCCACGCAAAGCTATTGAGCGCGCACTGAGAGACTGGCTGGAAATAACAAGTAGCTCGGTATCTAAAGCGATTCGGTCACTGACGGTCGCGCCAAACAATATTCTTACGATATTAGAGCGCCCAGAATCAGGGCGTGAAAAGCTTGTCTGCTTAACCGAAGAGGGAAAACTGTTTGCCGACGATATGTTCCAAAACGGTATTCAGTTTTTGGATAAGGTTATCGATAAACTAAGCAGTGAAGAGATTGATATGGTGCTGTATGTGTTTGAGAGAACCTCCGAAATCTTCGGAGGTTATCCCGGGCCTTTCCGCGATGAAAAAGAAGCGCTTGTTTAATAGCACGTAATAAAAACCACTGCTTCTACATCGGCTGCTTGAAAGCACAGTCCTGAGGGAACTTTGCTTAAAAGCCTTCTTCCTGAGCCACTGTTACTGTCATGCCATCTAACGCTTCGGTCAAGGTTATCTGACAGGCCAGACGACTAGTGGCTTCAACTTTCTCCATAAACTCAATGACTTCGCTCTCTTCTTCGTTCTGTTCAGGCAACTGAGCAAAGGTCTTCTCATCCATATAGACATGGCAGGTGGCACAGGAGCAAGAGCCGCCGCAGGTTCCATCTACCAGATCTGCAGCGCGCAGTGGTGTCATCAACAAATCACCGACTGCACCCTCGACACTGTGCTTCTCGCCATCACGATCATAAACATGAATTTTCAATTCTAAATCTCACTTTTAAATTTAAATAAAACGCGTATTCTATAGATTAATTACAATATTTCAAAAATATCATAAACAAGTTTACCGGCCCCAAAAGTACTAGCTCGGCCAACACAAACAATGTCATTGAGCCATGCATATTTTTCAGAACCAGTCTCAAAGTTAGGCGCTGATCTCAGATAGGTTTCGGTACCCGATATGGCTTCTCCAGCACCAAATCGCGCATTCAGATCGTCATCCATCACCACAACGCCACTGTAATAGCAGAATACGCTTTCACCATCGTCAGTTCTCAGGGCAAGGCGGGCATCGATTTTCCAGTTGCCATCATCTTGCAGACGCACCCAATCACCGCTTGGCGCTATCACATCAGCACTAAAACGCGGACCTTCGGCGCGGCCATCGGTGACATTAATAACGACTCTATTTGGCGTCGCAACTGCCGGCGCGTCAAAAGAGATATCAAGCTTCATTAACCAGCGAGTTTCTAAAGTAGGAACACTCATATAATTACTCCTCATTAATTTTTATTATTTTAGGACTGTAAAGTTAGCGATATACCTTAGCTCAGTAGAAAGCCGCTTAGATCCGCATATCCCGCAGTACATTGCTCTTCATAGGCAACAAAACCCCCTAAGAAAAACACTACTCTTCTCGGCTTTCCTGGAATATTGTCGCCCATATAATAATTGTTCGATTTAGGGAACAATGTCATATCACCAATCATATTGGTCAGATCAACCCAGGCTTCTTCTGCATCAGCTTTGGCTTCAAGACAATCTTTACCCAGATCATCTAGCTGTTTAGCGGCATTAAAGATCAAGTCACCCTGATACTCAGCCAACAGAATTGGATTATAAAATGGACTATGAGGACCATTTACCCAAAAGTAATTGGGGAAACCGTGGGTCATCATACCTAGGTAACTGGTCAGGCCACCGCTCCAACGCTCCTTCAATGACTGGCCTTCGCGACCACGGATATCAATGCGATCCATAGCACCGGTCATAACATCAAAGCCAGTAGCGAAGATAATTACGTCAAGCTCAATTTCCTCACCGCCCACGACAATACCTTTCTCGGTAATACGCTCAAGGGGACTTTCGAGCAAATCAACCAGATGGACGTTGTCTTGGTTAAAGGTTTCGAGATAGTTGGTTTCAGGAGAAAGACGACGAGTGAGAATCGCATAATCCGGGCTAAGCTTTTCAGCAACCACCGGATCATTGACCCGCTCTTTCATTTTTTTGATCGCGAAATCACCGAGAGTCTGATTCGACTCCTCATCCATAATCGTGTCGGTATAAGCGTAGTAAGGCGAAAGACCACCAGAGGCCCAGCGATCTTCGTACTCAGCGACACGCTCTTCTGCAGTCACTTCAAGGGCAGACAGTGTAGGCAGTGGTGACAGGTCGGAGTGCATCATAGTGAAGCCGGCAAATGACTGCTTTTCCAACTCTCGCAACTCACCGTAGTTCTGTTTTATTTTTGCCGTTTGGGTCGGATCTGATTCACGGTTTTGCAGCGGGATAGTGTAAGCCGGCGTGCGTTGGAAAACGAACAGCTCGCCAACATCTT